>NZ_JBIVHM010000008.1:0-210712 GCF_044749185.1 Paenarthrobacter sp. NPDC089675
CCGCCCTTGCGGGCCTCATCGCGGATGGAGTTGCCGTAATCGAAGACCTCGGCGCCGGCGTCCTGGAACTCCACCATCGCCTGCACGTGGCGGGCCATGGAGGCCTGGGCTTTCTTCGTGAACCCTTCCGGGTCCGCTGCGGCTTCGGTGTGCCACTCGGCCACGGTGATGCCCTCGGGCAGGTAAGACAACGGATCATGGGCACTGGTCTGGTCAGTGACCACATCAATGGTCAACTCGCCTGCCTTGTGACGACGCAGCAGTTCCGGGAACACCTCAGCGGCGTTACCCACATACCCCACCGACCAGCCACGACGCTCAGCCTTGGCCGCATTGACCTTCGCGATCGCGGTGTCCAGGTCGGTCTCGACCTCGTCCAGGTACCGCTTCCCCGCACGGCGACGCAACCGGGTTTCGTCCACATCAACGATCAGGCACGCGCCGTCGTTCAGCGTCACGGCCAGCGGTTGGGCGCCGCCCATGCCACCGCAGCCGCCGGTCAGGGTCAGCGTCCCGGCAAGCGGGCCCTCCGACGAGCCCTCCGCAGCGGGGGCAGGATGCCGGCCGTCAGCCTTGAGCTTCTCACCCACGGCAGCGAACGTCTCATAAGTGCCCTGCAGGATGCCCTGGGTGCCGATGTAAATCCACGACCCCGCGGTCATCTGCCCGTACATCGTCAGGCCCTCAGCCTCCAGACGGCGGAACTCAGGCCACGTCGCCCAGTCCCCCACCAGGTTCGAGTTGGCCAGCAGCACCCGCGGCGCCCACTCATTCGTGCGGAACACACCCACCGGCTTACCCGACTGCACCAGAAGGGTCTCGTCCTTCTCCATGGACTCCAGCGTCCGGGTAATCGCATCAAACGCAGCCCACGAACGCACAGCCCGGCCGGTGCCCCCGTAGACCACCAGGTCATCCGGACGCTCAGCAACCTCAGGGTCCAAGTTGTTCATCAACATGCGCAACGGCGCTTCAGTCTGCCACGACTTAGCGGTGAGCTCCGTGCCCCGGGCAGCCTTGACCGGACGGGCTCCAGTAGTGAAATCGGCGGGTGCCATGATGGCTCCTTCATCTCTCGAAAAGTGTCTGGGTGAAAGATCTTCTGTATCCAGTAGAGCCTGTTCGGAAGGGACCTGGAACGGCTTTTCGACGGGTGCTGTCCGGGATTACAGACGCAGGCCAACCCCTCGCATTCCCGCGCAAACAGGAGCATGCTGGTCCCATGGCAACGTTCCGTGTGTCCACTTTCGTCGCGGCACCACCCGATAAGGTCTTCTCCACGTGGACCGATCCCGACCGCTTTCCGGAGTGGATTGGAGGGGTTACCCGGACCACGGACCTGACAGGGTCCATGGACACTCCCGGGAGCCGTTACACGGTCTGGTTCGGGCGCATGGCAAGCCCCACAGAGATCCTTGAGGTGGAGCGGCCCAGCCACATCCGCACACGCTTCGGGAACGCCATCCTGAAGGGTGAATCGGATGTCGCGTTCGTGCCCGAGGGGGAAGGCACACGTATCAACCAGCAGTTCGTGACCCGCGGTTTCATCTCAGGAATCTCTGCCCGGCTGTTCGCCGCAGGCTCGTACAAGGGCAGCTTCCGAGGCGAGCTGGAGGCATTCCGCAAGCTCGTGGAGCGCGACGCTTCTGGGCCTGGCACGGCCACCGAAGCCGGGTAGGAGTCCTCAGGCGGACGGGCGTCCGTGGATGCGCACTGACAGCTCGTCCGCAGCCTTGCGGATGCGGGCAGCAAGGACCGGCCACTGCTCGGCCGGCAGTCTGTCCTCCAGGAACGTCACCGCGACTGCCGCCGTCGGCCATCCCACATGGTCCGTCACAGCGGCGGCGATGGATCCAAAGCCGGGGGTGATTTCGCCGTTCTCCGTGGCGTAGCCACGCTGCCGGACCTGGTCCAGGTGGGAGGACAGGGCCGAGTACTTCATGATGGGAAATTCCACCTCGTTGCGGGATGTGAAGGCGGCGGCATTCGGGTACAGCGCGCGGACCTGCGACTTGGGAAGCGCGGCCAGGATGGCGCGGCCGCTGGCGGTGAGGTGGCTGGGCAGGCGGACGCCGACGTCGGTCACCAGGCTCGGGCGGTTCTTGGCGCGTTCCTCCACGATGTAGAGAACGTCCCGGCCGTGCAGCACCGCAAGGTGCGCGCTCTCGCCGATCGCATCTACCAGGGACGCGAGCATGGGCCGGCCAAGTCTGGACAAAGGTTCTTGGCGCGAATAGGCCGAACTGAGCTCGAAGGCGCTGATCCCCAGGCCGTACCGCTGCTCCTCATGGAGGTGAAGTACAAAGCCGTTGGCCTCCATGACGCCCAGCAGGTGGTAGACGCTGGAGCGCGGCAGGCCGAGCGCCGTGGCAATGTTCGACGCCGCCATCGGCCCCCGGCGCGAGGCCAGCAGCTTGAGGATCCTCAGGGTGTTCTCGGCGGCAGGAACTTTGGAAGCGGACTTGCCGGGTGTCGTTGGCGTGGTGGTCATGGTGCCTCGTTGCTTGGGTTGCTTGATTTAGCGTTCAGGGCAGCTTTTTCACCGCCTGTCCGGTATCCCGTACTCAAGGATGCACCCGCATCGGAGCCCTTTCCTACCACAGTCCACCATGCGGCGTCTGGAATCCCAGATACCAAGTCCGGTCTCCGACCCCGGTGTCTGCCATCGAAGACAGCAAACCCCCGTGAGTCCCATCACAAAGCCCCGGAAAGTGATGTGCTGAATAGCGATCCCCTCCCAAAGACGAGAAGGTTTTACCATGCAACACACCACGCTGGCCGAGAAGGATTCCGTCCTTCAGGCCGCCGGTTCGGCTCTTAGCCGTGGCCTCAACGTCCGACACATCCGCTTCATGGCACTCGGATCAGCCATCGGCACAGGCCTCTTCTACGGATCCGCATCCGCCATCCAAAAAGCCGGTCCCGCCGTCCTCCTGGCGTACATCATCGGCGGCGCAGCCGTCTTCATGGTGATGCGCGCACTGGGAGAAATGGCCGTCCGGCACCCCGTTTCCGGCTCCTTCGGCCAGTACGCCAGCCGCTACCTCGGCCCGTTCGCAGGGTTCGTGACCGGTTGGACCTACGTCTTCGAGATGGCGATCGTCGCCATCGCGGACGTCACAGCCTTCAGCATCTATATGGGGTTCTGGTTCCCGCAGGTGGACCGTTGGATCTGGGTGCTCGCGATCATCCTTTTCCTGGGGGCCATGAACCTGCTCAGCGTCAAGGTCTTCGGGGAACTCGAGTTCTGGTTCTCACTCATCAAAGTGGTTGCGATCATCGCCATGATCATCGGCGGCGCGGCGATTGTGGTGTTCGGCTTCCAGGCCGGGAACGACGGCGGCGGCGTGGCACCGGGACTGGGGAACCTCGTCAACCATGGCGGTTTGTTCCCGAACGGTTTCGAAGGCCTCCTGGCCGCGTTCGCCGTCGTGATGTTCGCCTTCGGCGGCATCGAAACGATTGGCATCACCGCCGGCGAAGCAGCCGATCCGAAGAAGGTCATCCCGCAAGCAGTCAACACCGTTCCCGTTCGCGTCCTGCTCTTCTACGTCCTGACGCTCGGTGTGCTGATGAGCATCTTCCCGTGGAACGAAATCGGCAGCAATGGCAGCCCGTTCGTGCAGATCTTCGCCGGACTGGGCATTCCCGCGGCACCGCACATCCTCAACGCGGTAGTCATCACCGCCGCACTGTCCGCTATCAACAGCGACATCTTCGGGGCCGGCCGCATCCTCTTCGGCCTTGCCCAGCAGGGCCACGCTCCCAAGAGCTTCGGCAAGGTCTCCCGCCACGGTGTTCCTTGGATGACGGTGGTGATGATGGGTGGCATCCTGCTGGTGGGCGTCGTGCTGAACGCCGTGATCCCGGAAGACGTGTTCGTTGTGATCGCCTCTATCGCAACGTTTGCCACCGTCTGGGTCTGGGTGATGATCCTGGCCTCGCACGTTGCCATGAAGCGCGAGATCAAGCAGAAAGGCTTGCCGGCTTCCGAGTTCGGCTCTCCGCTGTGGCCGCTCGCTTCTATCCTGACCATGGCTTTCATGGCCCTGGTGATCGTGATCCTGGGGGTCTTCGAAGACACCCGGGTGGCCTTGTACGTGGGCGCGACGTGGCTGGTGTTGCTGCTTGTGGCCTACAAGCTGTGGGTCCGTGGCGGCGGCCTGCGCCGGGCGGAGTTGGTTGATGAGACGGCGTCGCTTCCGGTGGTCAAGGCGCCATAGCCGAGGCATGAGCGCAATGCAGGTACGCGCCGGATAAGCACGAGGCCCCTTACCCGGCCAGGCACACGCCGAGCCGGGTAAGGGGCCTCGCGGCCATTCCTACCTCGCCGACCAGCCACCATCCATCGTGTAGCTCGCGCCGGTGACCATGCCGGCGTCGTCGGATGACAGCCACGCAGCCAAAGACGCAACCTCCTCCGGCTCCACCAGCCGCTTCACGGCGGACTCGGTGAGCATCACCTTGGCCAGGACCTCGGATTCGGGGATGCCGTGCAGCCGGGCCTGGTCGGCGATCTGCTTCTCCACCAAAGGCGTGCGGACGTAGCCGGGGTTAATGCAGTTCGAGGTAACCCCACGCTCGCCACCCTCAAGTGCCGTGACCTTGCTGAGCCCCTCAAGTCCATGCTTGGCGGAGACGTAAGCACTCTTGTAGGCCGAGGCCCGCAGCCCGTGGACGGAGGAGATGTTGATGATCCGCCCAAAGCCGTTGGCATACATGTGCGGGAGGGCGGCCCGGATCAGCAGGAACGGGGCCTCCAGCATCAGGGCCACGATCCGCCGGAACTCTGAAGGATCGAACTCCTCGATGGGTGCAACCTTCTGGATGCCGGCGTTGTTGACCAGGATGTCGCAGTCCAGGCTCAGGGCGGCCAGGGCGTCCGTATCCAGCAGGTCAACCGTCCAGGCAGTGCCGCCCAGCTCGTCGGCGAGGGCCGCCGCTCCGGAGGCATCGACGTCGGCCACCACCACTTTCGCTCCCCGTGCGGCGAGCGCCCGGGAACAAGCCGCCCCGATTCCGCTCGCGCCACCGGTCACCAGGGCTTTGCGCCCGTTCAAGGAGTTGTCCATGGATCAGCCTTTCGTAGTTGCGGGGGCCGTTGCCAGTCCGTGGCGCTCAGCGTCAGCGGCGTCAACGTCCTCAAGCGCAATACCCTTGGTCTCCTTCAGGGAGACGACAGCGACGGCGGTAATGGCGCAGGCCACCACGAGGTAGATGGCCGTAGGCAGCCATGATCCGGTGTCCTTGAGCCACTGGGTAGCCAGCAGCGGCGCGAGCGATCCAGCGAAGATGGACGTCACCTGCGAACCCAGCGAAACACCGGAATACCGCATGCGGGTGGGGAAGAGCTCGGACATGATGGCCGGCTGTCCTGCGTACATGAAGGCGTGGAGGCAGAGACCGATGGTCACGGCGAGGACGATGATCACGGCGTTCTTGGTGTCGAACATCGGGAAGGCGAAGAACGGCCAGGCCGCGCCCGTGATCGCGCCAATCAGGTAGACCGGCTTGCGGCCCCAGGAGTCAACCAGCCGGCCGATCTGCGGGATCACCAGGAAGTGGATCACGTGGGCGATCAGGAGTGCCAGCAAGAGCGAGGACGTGTCGTATTTGTGGACGCTCTTGAGGTAGACGATCGCAAAGCTGACCACGAGGTAGTACATGATGTTCTCGGCAAACCGGAGTCCCATGGCCTGCAGGATCCCCTTGGGGTATTTTCGGATAACCTCGCCCACGCCGTAGCTGATGGCCTTGGGCTCCTCCACCTGCGCCTTGGCTTCGAGGAAGATGGGAGCCTCGGTGACGTGGGTACGGATGTAGTAGCCAACGAACACGATTACCGCGGACAGCCAGAACGCCACGCGCCAGCCCCAGCCGAGGAAGGCCTCGCTGCTGAGCGTGGTGGACATGACGAACAGCACCAGCGTTGCCAGCAGGTTGCCTACGGGCACTGCGGCCTGCGGCCAGGAGGACCAGAAAGCGCGCGACTTGTTGGGGCTGTGTTCTGCGACGAGCAGCACGGCACCGCCCCATTCACCGCCGAGCGCGAAACCCTGGATGAAGCGCAAGGCAACCAGCATGGCCGGGGCCCAGTATCCGATGTCCGCAAAGCCCGGGAGGCAGCCCATCAGGAACGTCGAGACACCGACGATCACGATGGTCAGCTGGAGGGTGGGCTTGCGGCCGAGCTTGTCGCCGATCTGGCCGAAGACGATGCCACCCAGCGGCCGGGCAACGAAGCCTACGGCGTAGGTGATGAAGGCCTGGATGATGCCGTCGAGTTCGTTTCCAGTGCTCGGGAAGAAGTACTTTCCGAAAACCAGTGTGGCTGCGGTGGCGTAAAGGAAGAATTCATACCACTCCACCACGGTTCCCACCATGGATGCAGCGACGATTTTCTTCAGCCCGGATCCTTTGCCGCTGTTCCTGGCGGCCGGTGTGGAGCGTTGCTCTACGCTCATGTCCATCTCCTCAGTGTCTTCTTTGACAGGGTCCTGCTCGAAGTGCGTTGTGATCCACAACACGAATTGCTCCACTGAGTATTGCTGCAGATTCGGCGTGTCTCAATGACCAATAAGGCACCTTAGGTGTGCAGAATTGCAGATATGAATCCGAACCCGGACGACCTCCTCATCCTCCTCACCGTTTCACGGTCAGGAAAGTTCACGACGGCGGCACAGGCCTTGGGACTCAACCACACCACCGTTTCGCGCAGGATCGCCGCACTGGAGAAGGCTCTCGGCGGCCGCGTCCTCGCCCGCGCGGCGGGTGGATGGGAAGTCACGGAACTGGGGGCGGAAGCGGTCCTCGTCGCAGAACGGGTAGAGGCGGCGGTGAGTACCCTGGGAGCAAGCGACCACGCACCGGACCCCATCACCGGCGTCGTACGCATGACCGCGACCGACGGCTTCAGCGCGTACATTGCCGCGCCGGCGGCAGCCCGCCTGCGGAAGGACCATCCGGGCCTCAGCCTGGAAATCGTCACCGTGACCCGCAGGGCCTTGCAGCAACGCTCGGGTTTGGACATCGAGGTGGTGGTGGGCACGCCGCAGGTCCACAGGGCCGAGGCGATCCGGCTCGGCGAGTATCGGCTGGGAATGTACGCGTCAAAGAAGTATTTGAAGGACCACGGAACACCTGCCAATCCGGAAGAGATGACGCAGCACCAGCTGGTCTACTTTGTTGATTCCATGCTCCAGGTGGACGACCTCGACGCCCCGCGCAGGCTCGTCCCCACCATGCGCGACGGCCTGACATCAACCAATGTGTTCGTCCACGTGGAGGCCACGCGCGCCGGGGCCGGGGTTGGCTTCCTGCCCTGCTTCATGGCCGACCGGCACCCTGACCTCGTGCGGCTGCTGCCCGAAGACTTCGCCGAACTCCTCCCTTATTGGCTGGTCCTGCGGCCCGACTCCATGCGCCGTCCGGCGGTAGCCGCCGTCGTGCAGGCCTTGCGCGAAGAAACGGAGAGCCGGCGGGAAGAGCTACTGGGCTGACTCTTCCCGGGGTGCCGGATCACTGGCAAAGGAATCCTCGGGCGCAGTCGGTGCAGGGTCGTGCCGAACGGGCGTTCCCGCAGCGAAGGCCCGGACCTGGGCGTCATCCCAGATATGGGCAGGGACCGCGCCGCCCAGGAGGCGCCGGGCCAGGGTGGGGTCGTCGCCGAAAGGTACATGGCTGCCGGCCATGATCATGTTGCCGTAGCGCCGGCCTTTCAGCATGGGTGGATCGGCAATGATCAGCGTGTGTTCAAAAGTGTCCGCGATGGTGGCGGCGTCCGCGCGGGCGTTCTTGAGGTCCGGGGCGTCGCCGGAGTTCACCACGTACAACCCGTCCGGCGCCAGGACTGCGTCCGCGTGGGCATTGAATTCGCGGGTGGTCAGCGCCCTCGGGGTAAAGGCTCCTGCAAAGACGTCCCGGATGATCAGGTCGCGGGTATCCGGCGTGAGCGATTCAGTAACCTGCCGGGCCTCGCCCACACGGATCCGCAGCAGCGGGGCCTTGGGAAGGTCGAACCAGCCGCGCACGTACTCTGCCAGTTTTCCGTCGAGTTCGACGACGACCTGCCGGGCATCGGGATAGGCGGCGTTGAAGTAGCGGGCCATGGAACACGCTCCCCCGCCAAGGTGTAGGGCCCGGAGCTTCGGCTTGGTATCGCGCGGCCAGCGCGATTCCACCAGGGCAGCAATCCACCGCATGTATTCAAAGTCGAGGAACAAAGGGTCTTCAAGGTCGATATGCGAGCTCAGCACGCCATTGATTTTCAGGAGCCATCCGTTGCCGTTGTCCGGATCAGGCAGCAACTCACAATCGCCGGTATCGATGTAGTACACGCCCGCAACCGGCCCGTCAGGGCGGGTGCCTTCCGGCACCTCGATGACTGCCGCCGTCGAACGCCCCAGGCGCGTCGACCTGCCCGCCTTGCTGGATTTCCCGGCCTTCGGCACTATCTCCACCCCGCGTCAGTCATGGTTCAAGCCTAGTGGAGGACTCGGTTGGAACAAGTGCTAAGGCTGCTTACTATTTGGCGGGATACGCCATAAAATCAGCCCATGGAGTACGAAGCGACCATGTGGGCGGAGGTCCTGACGGCTGTGGCGGCGTGGCTGACGGTCGTCTGCCTGCTGTTGGCGCGCGTTCCCAAGCTTCCCAGCATCATGGATGACGAACTGGACGTCGATAGCTAGCGCCGCACCATCCGGTGCTCCGGCAACGAGTACCAGGAAGGATCGCAAAGTTGGCGCTTTCCGTCCGGCACAAAGCCGTTGCGGCGGTAGAACGCCTGGGCCCGCGGATTGTCGTCGAGGACCCACAGGTAGGCCGGGCCGTCACCCAATAATTCGTCAACCAAGGCCTGGCCCACTCCGCGGCCGTGAACATGCCTAAGAGTGTAGAGCATGAACAGCTCCAGCTCACACGGACTGTCCTCGTCCCGCCCTTCTCCAGCCGCGGCTATCCCCACGAGCTTCCCGTCGGGATCGTGGGCGAGAATCCGCTTGTGACCCTCCGCGATCGAGGTCCTGTACCGCTCGACCCTGTCCGGCAACGCGGATTCCTGCTTGGCGAAAAACTCCGGCGGCAAGAGGTGGCCGTAGCTCTCCCGCCAGGCCTGGACATGCATGATTGCCATTTCCCGGGCGTCTTCAACAGTGGCAGCCCGGATGCTGAAATCCATCAACGCACCCGCGCTATCGCAAAACCGTCCCAGCCCTTGCTGCCGACCGTTTGGATCACGGTGGAATCCAGGCGAGGGTCCTGGCCCAGCATGTCCAGCGCCCGGATGATTCCGGGGGCGTTGACCTCATCCCGTTCGGGTTCCAGGATTGCCCCGTCCCAAATCACGTTGTCCATCACGATCGTCGTCCCCGGGTGCCCCAAACGGATGGCCCAGTCGAGGTAGTTGACGTCGTTTTCCTTGTCCGCGTCGATGAACACAAAGTCGAAAGCATCCTCCGAGGCCAAGGCGGGCAGCGTGTCAAGGGCGGTACCAACACGTATCTCCACTTTGTGGCCCACGCCCGCGGCGTCAAGGTTGGCCCGGGCAACATCGGCATGCTTCTGCAGGTATTCGCACGTCACCAGCCGGCCGTCGTCGGGCAGTCCCTGGGCCATCCACATGCTGCTGAAGCCGGCCAGGGTGCCGATTTCCAGGATGCGCCTCGCGCCCGAAAGCTGGACCAGCATCTTGAGCAGCTTTCCGGCGTTCGGTGCCACCTCAATGGCCGGCATGCCGGCCTCAACGGCGGAACTCAAGGCCCGTTCATGCTCGGGGCCAGGACGCACGACGACGTCCGTCAGGTAACGCTCCACCTCAACCCAAGCGGGCTTGGCCACGTGTTCGATCATGGCCCCCAGTCTTGCATCCGCCGGGCCCGGGCGGAAGGAACTACTCTGCCTTGGAGATCGCGTCTTCCAGCCGCTCAACCTTGCCGGCCAGTTCACCGCTGTAGCCGGGACGGATGTCGGCCTTGATCACCAGGGAGACCCTGCTGCCATAGCGCCCAACGGCCTCGGTGGCGCGTTTGACGACGTCGAACACCTCGTCCCATTCGCCCTCGATGGTGGTGAACATGGAGTCCGTCTGGTTGGGCAGTCCGGACTCGCGGACGATCTTGACGGCGGCAGCGACGGCGTCGTGCACCGAGGCGTCGGCGTTGGGCGAATCGGTGGGAGCTGAGGCGGGCTGGCCCGAAGGGGCTACTGAGAATGCAAGCAACATGGAAACCAGTGTTCCACGTACGGGTATGTCATATAACGTGCTACTCCCGCGTAACCACTGGGGATCAGCGCTCCATTGCTAATCTGGGCAGCATGGAACAGCCCTCCGAACGCAAGCCCCTCAGGGCGGACGCCGCACGCAATGTGGACAAGATCATCACCGCGGCGCGCAAGTGTTTCCGCGAATACGGCCCTGAAGTACCGCTGCAGACCATCGCAGCCACGGCCGGGGTCGGTCCGGCCACCCTGTTCCGCAACTTCACC
Source organism: Paenarthrobacter sp. NPDC089675 (assembly GCF_044749185.1). Taxonomy (NCBI): domain Bacteria; kingdom Bacillati; phylum Actinomycetota; class Actinomycetes; order Micrococcales; family Micrococcaceae; genus Paenarthrobacter; species Paenarthrobacter sp. NPDC089675. Next base: position 10,486 of record NZ_JBIVHM010000008.1, read on the forward strand.
GACAAAGAACAACTCGTCCTGTCTGCCCTGTCCCGTGAGCTTCGGCAGCACGCAGATCCGGTTGCCCAGGCAGCGCTCGACGGCATGGACGCCGCCGAAGGACTCATGAACCTCATCGATGCAGTGATGCGCGTGGCCAGCGATGAAGCCAACCTGCTCAGCGCCGTAGCGGGCCGCCGCGGACTGCTGGTAGGTATCACGCGAGGCCTCATCGACACCATGGCAACGCTCCTGCAGCGAGGGCAGGGGCAAGGATCACTGCGACGCGACATCACCATTGAAGACATGGTGCGGCTCGTAGCCATGCTGATCGGCGCCGTGGACACCATGGAACCCGGTTCCGAGGCCTGGAAGCGACCTCTCGCCCTGGTTGAAGACGCCATCCGCACCGAGCGCCCGTCCCGGCCTCTTCCTGCGCAGTCCGACATCCCCGGAGTTTCCTTCAGCGAAGCTGTTTAGCCCGGCCCTTCAGCCCCCAGCCCCGCAGTTCAGCTCCAGCCGAGCAAGCGCAGCAGGGCGGCCGCGCCAGCGCCCGAAATCACCACCACGAGGAACGGCGCACGCAACCAAAGCGCAACGGCGGCCGCCATGAGCGCGCCGATTCGGGCATCCAGGACCACGGCCTGCCCGGAAGCCACAGCGTTCACCACGGTCAACGACGCCAGCAAGCCGATGGTCATGGTTCCGGCAATATGCGTGATCCGGGGATTCTCCAGGAGCTTGGCGGGAACAAAGTAGCCCACCAGTTTAGTCAGGTAGGCCAGGGCGCAGGCGAGTCCAATCCACAACCACAGGTTCATTTGGCTCCTCCCTGCCCACGCGAGCGGCTTTCGGGGTACGGGTCGATGTCAGGCTCAAGGCCCTCGTCCATACGGGCGTGGCTGTACCAACCGATCACTCCGGCAACCAGCGCCGCTACCAGGATGGGCACCCCGGAAGGAACAAACGGCACGGCAATAATGGTGGCCAAGGCGCATGCTGCGGCAATCGCCCAAGGTTCACGGCCTTTCAAGCGCGGCCAAAGAAGCGCAAGGAACGCAGCCACCGCCGCCCCGTCCAAACCCCACTGCTTCGGGTCGCCCATGGCGTCTCCTGCCAAGGCTCCGACGGCCGTGAACATATTCCAGAGAACGAATATTCCGATTCCTGCGGTCCAGAAGCCTCTCCGCTGCTCATCGATATCGGACTGTCCGGATGCTGTGGCCGTGGACTCATCGATGGTGATGTGCGCCGAAACGTACCGCTTCCACCCGCCAGGTCGCAGCATGGCGTTGATCTGCATGCCGTAGATTCCGTTGCGCAGGCCGAGCAGCGCGCTGGCCGTCATGGCGGCAACACCTGAACCTCCGCCGCCCACAACACCAATGAAGGCGAACTGCGAGCCCCCGCTGAAAAGCAGGAGGCTCAGCACCATCGTCTGCCAGAAATCGAACCCCGAAGCGACGGACAAGGCACCAAAGGAAACCCCGTACAAACCCGTGGCGATGCTCAGGGAGAGCGCGATCTTGAAAGCCGGCGAGTCCCTGAGTTTCACTTCCGCAGGCTCCACGACCACAGGATCAAGGGAACTTGGAGTGGCAGGCGAAGTGTGTGGATTCGCCTCTCTTTCTGGGTCCCGCGGGGACCGTATGCGCGGCGAAGCGCATCAATATGCCCGGCGAGGAATGCAGCGAACATGGCGGTAGTTGCCTCCGCGGCCACCTTGCGGGTGGCGGGGACCAAAAGTCCGACGGCGGCACTCACCTCAAGCAGCCCGGAGGAAGCGATCCATTCCTCCCGGGACATCACCGCGAGTGGGCCGTTGGGCGCGCTTCCAGGCTCATCGTTGCGGCACAAATACTCCGGCACCACGGGGTTGTAGAAGGACGGACTGCGGAAGTGCTTCATGGCGCTGGCCAAGAGGAGCGAGCTCAAACCTATGGCTGAAACGGAATGCATGAGTTGAGTTGCGTTGGGTGACCAGCGAAGTGACATGAGACCACTCAATCACAACGGCTGTGGGAGCTGCCAAAGTTTCCCCGACCGGACGCCGGCCCGGGCCGTTCCGGGCAGCAGAAACGGCTTGAACTGCTACTTGCTCGGGACGGACAGTTGGGCCAGGACCTGGGCGGGCTTATTGGTGGTGATCTCCTGGATGCCGAGTCCCTGGCACAGGGCAACGTCCTTCTCGGAGTCCACCGTCCACACCCGGAAAATCCTGCCGGCTTCCTGCCAACGCTGGACGTTCCGCGCGTGCTCCCGAACGTAGTCGATGCCCGGGCCGGCAATGCCCGCCTCGCCCTCGTCCAGGACGCGTTCGGCCTCCTGCTGGGCAGCTTTCATCACGTTTGCCACGGCACCGGCCGCGATTGGCCCAAGGCCCAGTTCCTCACGGAGTTCCTGGGCGGTGAAGTTGTCCACCAATTGGCATACGTGCTCTGCCGGGACAGTTTGGAGCAGCCGCTGCACTGAGTCGGGGTCGAAGCTCATGAAGGAAACCTGGATGTTGTCCAGCCTCGAATCCTGCGGCGTCCAGCCCTCCTCCTCGAGGAGTTCCAACACCCGGTCCTCGAGTTTGAGCTGGTACGGGCTTGGGTGCTTCAGCTCAATGGCGAGGCCAACCTCGCGGCCTGCCTCCCGAAGAATGTCCAGCAGCTCCGGCAGGGTCAGGAACTGGTCGGCGATACCACCGTAGGCCTCCGGGATCCGCGCACCCTTCCAGGACGAGAAATCCAGGTCCCGGAGTTCTTCGAGGGTCTTCTCCGAGACGGGGCCCGTGCCGTTGGACGTTCGGTCCAGGTTGGCATCATGCAGCAGCACCACGTGCTGGTCCCTGGTCAGGTGCACATCGCACTCCACCCCGTCAGCGCCGTCGGCCAGGGCCCTCAAATATGCGGCCCTGGTGTGCTCGGCAAACGCAGCACTCGCGCCGCGGTGGGCGTAGACGCGGGGCCGTGCAGAGTCGAAGGATTCACTCGTCATGCAGTCACGGTAGCCCACGGGCATGTACGTAGGGGGGCTAGTCTGGGCTAATGCAGGTGAACTCTGAACGAATCCCGGCCGAAGACGTCACCGACCCCCCTGCCCCGGCCCCAACTGCCGGCGGGCGCAGCACCAAAACCCGGCCCGCCGTCGTCGGACTTTCCAGCGGCGACCAGGAAAAGGCCATGGCTCTTCGGCGCATGAAGCGACTGGCATTGACGCTGCTGATAGTGATGGCCGTGATCTTCCTGTTCGCGTTCGCACTGCAGAAGCAGTACCCCTGGCTGGAATACGTCAGGGCCGCGGCCGAAGGCGGCATGGTGGGTGCGCTTGCCGACTGGTTCGCGGTGACGGCGTTGTTCCGGTATCCGATGGGGCTGAAAATCCCCCACACTGCGATCATTCCGCGGCGCAAGGACCAGATCGGCCAGTCGCTCAGCGACTTCGTGGAGAGCAACTTCCTTTCACAGGAAGTCGTGCAGGACAAATTGGCCAGCATCGATATCGCACGCAAGGCCGGCACGTGGCTGGCCGCTCCTGGCGGCGCCGAGCGCGTAGCCAAGGAAGGCGGCGCCGTAATCCGCGGCGCATTTACCGTGCTGAACGACGACGACGTCCAGGCGGTGATCGAAGGCTTGGTCCGCAAGCACCTGCTCACTCCCCCGTGGGGTCCACCCGTAGGACGGATGGCTGAAAGGATCTTCGCGGACGGGCACCACCACAAACTCGTGGACCTCCTCGTGGACCGTGCCGCCGACTGGGTGGATGCCAACCACAACACCGTTAACCGCCTGGTATCGGACCGCTCACCCGTATGGGTCCCCACTTTCGTGGACGGACTCGTGGGCGACAAGGTGTACGTGGAACTACTGAAGTTCGTCCGTGCGGTCCAGAACGACCCGAACCACCAAGTACGCCAGTCCATCGACACCTACCTGACGGATCTGGCCCAGGACCTGCAACATGACCCGGCCATGATTGAACGAGCGGAAGGCATCAAGGCCCAGATCCTCGGCGATCCGGAGGTCCGCGAACTGGCTTCCCGCACGTGGGGTACCGTCAAGACTGCCCTGCTCGCCGCCGTCGACGATCCACACAGCGAACTGAGCCAGCGATTCAAGAGCGCCGTGCGCGACTTCGGTTCACGGTTGGTCAACGATGCGGAACTCGCCGGCAAGGTCAACACGTGGATCGGGGACGCCGCCGGTTACCTGGTGAATACCTACCGCTCCGACATCGCGGGGGTCATCTCGGACACTGTGGCTCGCTGGGATGCTGAGGAAACATCGCAGAAGATCGAACTCCAGGTGGGCAAGGACCTCCAATACATCCGTATCAACGGCACGGTGGTAGGAGCCTTGGCCGGGCTGTTGATCTTCACAGTGGCCCACATGTTGTTCGGGTAGGGCTGTTCACCCCAGCAAGTGCACCATTTGCCCCGGCCGGGCCTGCCCCAGCGCGTCCAGGTCTTCGTCCCGGACCACGGCAACAACCGGTGAGCGGCTGGATTCCGGGTGGCCCGCGAGGGCGATCAGGGGAAGGCCCGACGGCGGCAACAGGACCGCCCCGGGAACCAACGGTCGTGCGGGGGTTGCCTGCGCGGCGACCATGAGCGGCCGCCCGGCGAGCCGCGCTCCGGCACGATCGGATTCCGGGGAGAGAGTCCAAGGTTCCTTGGTCAACCGAAGCCACGTGCCGGCGTCGAACCTTTCCACGTCCGGCCCCGGCGCGACCCGGGCGACCACCGGCCTCCCCGAATCGAGCGCACGGCGCGGTGGCTGTTTCACCAGCGGAAACCCCTGCCCGTGGGGCCGGCCAAAGGCGAGGGTGCGCCCGGTTCTGAGAGGTTCCGGCTGGGGTTCCACACCGCCTTGGACCGCAAGGTAATAGCGGAGACCGAACAGGGCCTGGCCGAATTCCAGCACACCTCCGGGCGCCACCCGCACTGCCTTGTTCATGGTGATTTCAGAGCCGTTGAGCCTGACCAGCCCCTCGGCGCCGCTCACGGCAAAGGCGGATCCCGTGACAAAGCGCAGCTTGAGTCCACCAACCAGGATCTCCAGGCCGGACGCCTCCAAAGGGTTCCCAAGCAAGGCATTCGCCAACTGCATCGAAGCGCGATCCAGTGCCACGTCCGGGGGCACGACGACGGTTTGCGTACCGGGGTCCATCACTATCGCGCTCATCGGGCCTCCTTCAGTGAAGCGAAATTTTTAGGCGAACGCCTCGATCTCCACGCTTGCCCGTTCCAGGCCCTTGCGGACTGCGGCAGCCATCTCCACCGCACCGGGAGTATCTCCATGGATGCAGAGGGAATCGGCGTGGACAGGAACGATCGTTCCGTCCTGCGCCACTACTTCACCGCGGGTGGCAAGGCGAACGGCTTGGGCCACGACCTCGGCGGGGTCATGCAGCACCGCACCTTCCTGCGAGCGAGGGACCAGTGTTCCGTCAGCGAGATAGGCGCGGTCCACGAAAGCCTCCCGGAAAACGGGGTGCCCAGCCTCCTCTGCAAGATTCAGCCAAGCGGAGCCGGGCAAGCCGAGCACCGGCAAACCAGGATCGTAGGCGTGGACTGCAGCCACCACGGCCTCTGCCTGCTCAGTGTCATGGACAATCCTGTTGTACAGGGCGCCGTGCGGCTTGACGTAGTCCACGGACGCACCCACGGCATGGGCCACCCCATCCAACGCGCCAAGTTGGTAGAGGACATCGCCTAACAGCTCATCGAAGCTCATGTCCAATGAACGCCTGCCGAATCCGGCCAGATCCCGGTAGCCAACATGCGCCCCTACCCGGACGTCAAGATCGAAGGCGGCCCTGCAACTGTCCAGCATCGTCAGTGGATCACCGGCATGGAAGCCACACGCTACGTTGGCGCTGCTCACAAGGCGGAACATCGAGGCGTCGTCACCCATGGTCCAGGAGCCAAAAGACTCTCCGAGGTCAGCGTTGAGGTCCACTAGTACCGCCTTCCAGGCTCAGGGTCTTGGCATTGTCCGGCAGCAACTCCCCCGGAACCGTGTCCGGGAGGGCACCGAAAGCTTCCTTCGCCGTGGCGATCACGGCACGGCCCATCATCAGGTTGCCCGCGCCACCCACCACCGCGCCCACGCCAAAGGGCAGGGCCCGGCCAAGGAAAGCGGTCCCCTGCCGCTTGACCAGGCTTTTCAGGAATGCACGTTGGATCGCGTCACGCACCACGCCAAAGCCGCTACCCGGGATCTTCTTGGTGAGCGTACGGCCCCAGGCATTGGTCACACCTTTGCCCCGTCCCAGGGATTGGCCGCTCAGCGCACCGAGGAGGGATGTACCTTCCTCGCCCAGCATGATGGCCATAACCATGGTCCGCGCGCGCTCCGGATCCGTCAGCCGGATTCCGTGCAGTTCGGCCATCGAGGAGGCGTAGAGTGCGGTCGTTTCAAGGAATCCGACTGTGGCGAGCGCCGAAAGTCCCAGCGAAGCTGCGGTCCCAATTCCGGGAACGACGGCGATGGCCCCCACCCCTGCGCCCCCGCCCGCCACTGCGGCGAGGTAGTCGCGCTCAAGTTTCGCCGCGAGCTGGGCTGGCGTGGCGTTGGGGTGCCGGCGCTGCATTCTCCTGATGTTGGCCAAGACGATCGGCCGCTGTACTTCCACGGCCTTCAGAAGCACATTGTGGACGCCGGGCTTGGTGTTGCCTTGGGCATCGAACACCGCGTTGTGGGCTGTTTCCTGGGCGATTCTCACCGCCGGGTTGGGTCGCTTGGGCATCTTCACCTCTAATGTGTCGAGTGCTGTAACGCTGGCACCTGCTTGGTTCAGCCTATGCCACGCTGCATCATTGTGAGGCCTGCCCTACCTGCAATAACGCCCCGATTCCGCGCAGAGCGGACCCCACAAGCGAAGGCCCGGGGCGTAGAATTGGGGCATTCACGGAAGCAAGTCCACCCAACGGACAGGGAGTATCCGTAATGAGCCAAACCGACAAGCCCGAGTACGAGCCCCGGCACCACACGGACGCCCCGGCCGAGGGCGAAACGGACGGATGGGTCCCGCAGGATACCGGCCTCCACAGCCAGGACCCCGCCGAAGGTCCGGACACGGACGACGGGGACGACCCGCCGCAGGACGCTTCCTGAGTCTCTTCCCCGGTCTTCCCCCGCAGTAAGCCCTCCCTGCCCGCTCAGCCTGGCGGCTCAGTATGCCCGCTCAGTGTGACGGCGCCGGCCCGGTGGTGTTACGAAGCACGAGGTGAGGCGTCCTGACCAGGTGGGCGGCCGGCGTCGTGCCTTCCAGACGGTCAATCGCACGGTCGACGGCGGCACTCGCCAGAAGCTGCGCGTCCTGGCTGATGGAGGACAACATGACGTAGCTGAGGCGGGCGAATTGGCTGTCGTCGTAGCCCAACACCGAGACGTCATGTGGCACGCGAAGCCCGCCGGCCCGGAGGCTTTCCAGCACTCCGAGGGCGCAGCGGTCGTTAAAGGCCATGATTGCGGTGGGCGGGTTTTCCAGGATCAAGCGCGCCGCCCGGAGCCCGTCCTCCTCCGTGGGACCACCTTGGACTACCCGGGCCTCAAGGCCCCGGCGCCCCATCTCGGCCACAAAGGCCTCCCTGCGTTGGGGACCGGAAACTGCGTCAGCCCCGTCAACGTGGACAATCCGCCGGTGACCGAGCGAGGCGAGGTGCTCCACGGCAATCCGGATGCCTTCGTGGTCGCTGCTGCTGACGGAGTCCAGCGCGTCCCCGACGTCATCCCGGAGCACGCTCACCACAGGCAACCTTGCCGCGTAGCCGGCCAGCTCCTGCTGTCCAAGTGTGGGGGAAACCATGATCAAGGCCTCGCAGCCGAGATCCAGCAGCGACTCCACCGCCTGCGGTTCCGGGCGAGCTGCGGCAACTGCACTCAGGGCGATTCCGTAACCGCGCTCGGTGGCCCGGGCATAGGCCGCATCCACGATTTCGGCGTGAAACGCCTGGGCCGTGGTAAAGCTGAGCCCGAGAAGCTTTGTTCGGCTGCTGCGGAGCAGCTTGGCGCGGCTGTCCGGACGGTATCCGAGTTGGCGGGCAGCTTCCCGGACCTTCAGCCGCGTTGCTTGGGACGCGCCGGGGGCATCCCGCATCACGATGGATACCAGCGCACGGGAAACACCGGCTTTTTCCGCCACGTCAATCAGCGTGGGACGTTTTTGGGACATCGCCCTCCTCTACCGCAGCCCAGTCTATAGAACGATCCAGAACCTGCGGCATGGACAGTTAAGCGTGCGGTCGGCCGCGACTCAGACGACCGACCGCACTAGCCCGGTTATGTGCAGCGGCGGCGCCCCGGGCGGGCCCCAGAACCCGCCACATCCACCGCTGCTAACTCAGCGTTGAACGCGGACGCGGGCCGAAAAGGGCGACGGCACAGCGCACGGTTCAACGACATGGGCACTGGATATGTGCCGGACCCCTCGGATTCATGACGGGGGGTTTTAAAGAAAGTTCAGATAATTCAGAACTGCGACACATCCATCTCTTCTGATGGCTGGTTTGCTGGCACTGACGTGCCTGGGGACTGTGGTCTGCGTGGGGCTGCTTTTGTTGCTGGCCCCGGCGTTGCCTCTTGCCTTCGGGCGGCAACTGTCAGCGCATAATGGGCGGCGCCCTTCTTGATCTAGAACGATCTAGACAGCACCCCGTCACCCATGCCACCATGGGTCCAGGAATCTAGAACGATCTAGTTTGAGATACAACCAGCCCAAGGAGCACCAATGACGTACCTCCACCACCCCGTGGAAGAAGAGCGCCCAGTGCGCATCGCGGTGATCGGCGCAGGATGGATTGGCAAATTCCACGCCGAGTCCATCGCCCGCCGAATCCCGAACGCACGCCTCGAGGCGATCGTCGACCCCGTTCTTTCCGCCGCCCAAGAGCTGGCCACCACACTTGGCACCAGCAAGATCAGTACAGACGTGGCCGATGTCTTGGCGGATCCGGACATCGACGCCGTGCTCATCGCCTCGCCGCTACGCTTTCATGCCGAGCTGATCACTGCTGCAGCCCACGCCGGCAAGGACATCTTCTGCGAGAAGCCTGGCGGGCGGACCGTGGCGGAACTGGACGCGGCCATCCACGCAGCGGCGAGTGCCGGCGTCGTGCTCCGCTTTGGCTTCAACAGGCGCTACTCAAGCGACTTCGCGGCGGCCCGCAGACTGATCGACGACGGCACCGTGGGCACACCGCAACTGCTTCGCTCCCTGACCCGCGATCCCGGCACCGAAGCCGGTCTCAGCAATCCGGAACGGATCGCGCCAGGCACCATCTTCCTGGAAACACTCATCCACGACTTCGACACCCTCAACTGGCTCAACCCCGGTGCGATCCCCGTCAAAGTGCACGCAGTCGCCGATGCCTTGGTGGCACCCGGGGCCAAGGCGGGCGGCCTGCTGGATACCGCCGTCGTGACCGTCACTTACAGCAACGGCGCCATCGCGGTGGCGGAAGCGAACTTCAACGCACTCTACGGCTACGACGTCCGCGGCGAGGTGTTCGGCTCGGCCGGCATGGTCATCGCGGGGACTCCGCAAGCCACGAACGCCACCAGTTACACCGCCACGGGCATCGCCTCCGAGACGTCACGACTGAACATCCGCCTCTTCCATGACGCCTACACGGCAGAGCTCGCCGCCTTTGCGGACGACGTCGCAGCGCGCCGCGGATACGCGCCGGAAGGCACGACGGCGGCCGCCTCGTTTGCCGCTGTGGCAGCTTCCCCCGTGGCAGCGCCGGGTGGGGTGGATGCGCGGAATGCACTGGCCGTTGCCCTGGCTGCCTTCAAGTCCGCGCAGACCGGGCTGCCGGTTGAGGTTTCGGAGATCGCGGTGCTCCAGGCTGCAGAGCAGGCCCGGGCCTTGCCGTCCCGCCTCCTGCAGGGAGCTGAGGCATGAGCTTCCGCCTGGCCGTCTGCGCGGAGATGGTTTACGGGGAATTGCCGCTGATCGACCGCGTGCGGCGGATCCATGAGCAAGGGTTCGAGGTAGAGCTGTGGGACACCCGGGGCCGTGACATTGGCGCACTTGCAGCAACAGGCGCCGGGTTCTCATCGATGAGTGGCTACTTTGGCGGCAGCGTGATCGATCCTGCCAACACGCATGAAGTCCTGGCTTCCGCGGAGAAGTTGATCCCCACCGCCTTGGAGCTGGGGGTGGAGAGGATGGTGGTCCACCCGGCCGAGCTCGGCGAAGGCGGGCGTGCGGTCCGGCCAACCCACCGCTCCACCGGGGAAATGTGGCTCACGGGGCTCCGAACCCTGGAGCAGCTGGGCGCCCTGGGCGAAAAGCACGGCATCACCTTCGCCTTGGAGAACCTCAACACGATCCTTGACCACCCAGGCATTCCCCTGGCCCGGGCGAAGGACACGCTTTCGCTGGTCCGGGCCGTGGATCATCCGAACGTGAAGATGATGCTGGACCTCTATCACGCACAGGTCGGCGAGGGAAACCTGATCGAGCTGGTTCGGGCGGCCCAACCGTTCACGGGCGAAATCCAGGTGGCAGATGTTCCCGGCCGGTTCGAGCCCGGCACCGGTGAGATCAACTATCCGGCGATTGCCAAGGCCCTTCGCGAGGCCGGGTATTCGGGAGTGGTCGGCATGGAGGCGGGAGCTGTGGGTGGGCATGGCATCGAGGCGGGAGACGCTGCGATGGCCGCCTTCCGGGCCGCCTTCTCCTAGCGCCGACCCAGCAGCAACACTCCGGCGTTGGCAGCAACGATCAGGCCAATCCCCGCCCACTGCACCAACTCCAACTCCTGCCCCAGCAGCAGGGCACCAATGACCGCGGCGAAGACTGGATTGATGCTCATCAGGATGCCGAACAGGCCTGCCGGGACACGCCGCAGGGCGATCAGGTCCGCAACGTACGGCAGGACCGAGGCCAGGACACCCGCGCCCACGGCGCACAGTACCGCCCAGCCATCCACTGGCCGGCTCAGGAAAACGACCACGGCGACAGGCAGGAAGAGCGTCGCCGACACTCCGGAGGCAGCAGCCGTGCCCTGGATGCCTTGGATCCGACGGCCCACCACCCGATTGAGGAGAATGTAGGCGGCCCAACTGCACGCTGCCATCAGGCCAAACCCAATACCCACGAGGTCGGTGGAGGCCTCGGGGCGGGCTATAAGCACCACGCCGGCAGCCGCGGCGATGGCACACACGGCGCCGGCCTTTTGCCTCGAGCTGACAAGGGCAACAGCCAGTGGCCCCAGGAATTCCAAGGTCACGGCAAGGCCCAGTCCAATCCGCTGGATCGAGGCATACAGTCCCAGGTTCATGGTTCCGAACGAGAGTGCCAACAGGAGCACCGGCCACCATTGCTGCCAGTTCAGCTCACGCAGCTTGGGACGCACGGCGGGAAGCAGGACGGCCGCGGCCACGAGCTGGCGTACCGCCACCACGCCCACGGGGCCCATCACGGGAAACGCCAGGGAGCCCGTCGCCGCTCCGAGTTGGTTGGAGAGCGCACTGGCTACCAAGGTGGCGGTTCCGCCCGCCGCAGCACTTCTGTTCATGGTGAGAGTGTGAGCCGGAAGTTCTTATCCACTAAATGCATGAATGACACTATTTATGCACATGATGCATGAATAGGATGGGTCTCATGGACGTGGAATTGCGGCAGCTGCGGTGCTTGGTCTCAGTGGTTGAGGAGGGGACATTCACAGATGCGGCAATCGCCCTCGGAATGTCGCAGGCGGCCGTTTCCCGCAATGTCGCGGCCCTCGAGCAGGCCCTCGGGGCAACGCTGCTGGAGCGGACCACGCGTATGGTCAGGCTGAGCCCAGCCGGTGAGCGTGCCACCGCGAAGGCCCGGCGGATCCTGGCAACGTTGTTGGACCTGGAGCGTGAAGCCCGTGGCGACTCGGGAAGGGTCCGGATCGGCTATGCCTGGTCGGCGCTGGGCGAGCACACCACCGCCTTCCAGCACCACTGGAAGGACCGCTTCCGTGATACTGAGTTGCAGCTTGTCCGATCCAATACCCCCAGCGGCGGGCTGCTGGACGGGACCACCGATCTTGCCATCCTTCGGCGCCTCCCGGGAGCCGCCGGCGTCGAACATGTCCGTATCGGTGAGGAAAAGCGCTACTGCGCCATGTCGATCGAGGACCCCCTGGCCCCACGGCGGAGCGTCAGCCTGGCGCAGATCGCGGCGCTCCCTGTGGCGATGGACTTGCGTACCGGAAGCACCACCCTTGAGCTTTGGCCTGCGGAAATGCGCCCGCAGGAGGTGATTCCCATCAGTGACATCGACGATTGGCTGACCGTCATCGGCAGCGGTTCTGCCCGCGGGATTACGGCCGAGTCCACAGCCCATCAGTACCGTCGGCACGGCGTCGTTTATCGCCCGGTCAGGGACACCCCAACGCTCCCCGTGTATGCGGCGTGGCTGACGAAGGATCCGCCGCGGGAATGCGCCTCCATTGTGCAGCTCCTGGAGTTCGTCTACGCCTGAAGGCCCCGCCCTGCCCTGCCGCCAGATCCATCAGTATGCTTACTATGGGTTCATGACTCAGCGAATGGTTTCGGATCTGATCGTGGAACGGCTCAAGGCCTGGGACGTTGACAGGGTGTTCGGCTACAGCGGCGATGGCATTAATGGCTTCATGGGAGCCCTCAGGCGCACCGAAGGCGAAGTGGAGTTCGTCCAAGCCCGGCACGAGGAAGCTGCAGCATTCATGGCCGTGGGCCACGGGAAGTACACCGGTGGCGTTGGCGTGGTCACCTCCACCCAAGGCCCGGGCGCAGTCCACCTGCTCAACGGGCTTTACGACGCGAAAATGGACGGCGTTCCCGTAGTCGCGATCATCGGGCAACAGAGCCGGACCGTGCTGGGTTCGGCCTACATGCAGGAAATCGACCTGCTCACGCTCTTCAAGGATGTTGCCGCCCAGTTCGCGCAACTCGCCAGCTCCCCGGAGCAGGTTCCCATGCTGATCGACCGGGCCTTCCGCACTGCGCTCGAAACCCGCACGCCCTGCGTGGTCATCGTCCCGCACGACCTGCAGACCGCCGAGGCACCGGAGCTCGAGCCCGAACACGGCATTGTGATGACAGCCCCCGTCTGGCACCCTGCCCGCGTAATGCCCCGCGACGAAGAACTCGACGCCGCAACGGAGATCCTGTCCATAGGCGAGCGGATTGCCTTCTTCGTTGGCCAAGGCGCCCGGAAAGCCCAAAAGGAAGTAGTGGACCTCGCGGAGAAGCTCAACGCGGGCATCACCACCAGCCTGCTCGGCAAGCCCTACGTCGACGAAACCCTCCCCTTCGCCACAGGAACCATGGGCCACCTCGGCACAACGTCCAGTGCGCATCTGCTGGAAAACTGCGACACCCTGCTGATCATCGGCTCCAACGACCCCTGGACTGAGTTCTACCCCAAGCCGGGGCAGGCCAGGGCGGTCCAGATCGACATCGACGGCCGCAAGATTGCCAACCGTTACCCGGTGGAGCTGGGCTTGGTGGGCGACGCCGGGGAAACCCTGCGGCAGCTCTCGGTTCGTCTCGACGCCCAGCAACAGGAGAAGGAAAGCCAGCGCGCCCAGTGGCGTTCCGACGTCGAGGAACAGGTACGCGGCTGGCGGAAGCTGTCCGAACAGCGCGCCGGAATTGCTGCCAACCCGGTAAACCCGGAGTTGGTGGTACGCGAACTGAGCGGCCGGCTACCGCACAACGCGCAGGTGAGTATCGACGTCGGCAGTTGCGTTTATTGGTACGCGCGCCAACTGATCCTCCCGCCGGGAGTCCCCGCCCACCTCAGCGGCACGCTGGCAAGCATGGGCTGCGCGATTCCGTACGGCTTGGCGGCCAAGCTCGCGCACCCCGACCAGCCATTGGTGGCCCTTGCGGGTGACGGCGGCATGCAGATGCTGGGCGTCTCCGAACTGATCACAGTGGCGCACCGCTGGCGGGATTGGGCGGATCCCCGGTTTGTGGTGTGCGTCTTCAACAACCGCGACTTGGCCGAGGTCTCCTGGGAGCAGCGGGAAACCGAAGCCGAACCACGGTTCAACGCCAGCCAGGAACTGCCCGACTTCCCGTTCGCCGGCTACGCGGAGTTGCTCGGTTTGAAGGGTGTCCGCGTGGACGATCCAACACAGCTCGGTGCCGCATGGGACCAAGTCCTCGCTGCCGACCGGCCTGCGGTGCTGGAGGTCCTGACGGATCCCAACATTCCCCTGCTCCCGCCCTTCCCGGCGGGTGAGCAGAAGTTGGAGGGCATGCAGTCCGCACTCAGTCGGGAAGGCTCGACCGGGGAGCACGCACTGCGACTGCTGGACGCGTATGCGGAAGGGGAAGCGCGGCTGCGGGAGTCCTGAGATGCTGGAGGCGTGACCACACTCTCGACTGATCCGCCGCGGACGGCCCTCAGCTGGAAGCTGCTGCCGGCAGCGCTGCTCTCGGTGTCCGGAGTGCCGCTCTTTGCCCTGGGAAACGACCTGCTGGGCTACTCACTGCTGGCATCTGCCTTGCTCACGGCAGCCTTCGTGGATGTGCGGCTTATGCGGCACCTGGCCTTGATCGCGGCCGGAGTTGTGATCATCAGCCTGGTCCCGCTCAACGCAGACCTGAGCCTTGGCCACATGGCGCTGATGGGCGGCGCACTGGCACTGGCGGTCTTGGTCCCCTGGCTGGTGTCCCGTTTCGCGTACCGCGAGCATGTCATCAGGTCTCCGGTGAACACGGGGCGGCAATGGCCCCTTGCGGCCAAACTCTATCTCGCAGGGGTGGTAGCACTTGGGTATTTCATCCTGCCCGCGTACCTGATCAACACCGGCGTCTATCGTAATTGGCCCGATGCCTCGGACCCCGCGATCTTTTGGCGTCTGTTCCTGGGCGTGAACACCGTGGGCATCTGGGACGAACTGTTCTTTATCTGCACCACGTTCACCCTGCTGCGGCAGCACTTCCCGGACTGGCTTGCCAACCTCCTGCAGGCAGTCATCTTTTGCTCGTTCTTGTGGGAAATCGGATACCAGGCGTGGGGGCCGTTGCTGACATTCCCCTTCGCCCTCCTGCAGGGGTACACGTTCAAGCTGACCAAGTCTTTTACGTATGTGGTGTCTGTGCACCTGATCTTTGACTTCGTGCTCTTCCTTGCCTTGGTCCACGCCCACAACCGCGACTGGCTTCCGGTGTTTGTGTATTGAGCCGTTCACCGTCCACGGGATGCCTAAACACTACTTTTCGGTATGCCTAACTTTTCGCTATCCTCGTAAGTACCAGCACGCCCCAATGACGAGGATTGATCATGGCCGCACCCACGCTCGAACTCCGCACCGGCTCCGGCCGCGTGTGGTCCAGACTGTTGATGCTCGGACCGGCCTTCGTAGCGGCCATCGCTTATGTCGATCCAGGAAACGTCGCGGCAAACCTCACTGCCGGCGCCAATTACGGATACCTGCTGGTCTGGGTCCTGGTGGCGGCCAACGCAATGGCAGTCCTGGTGCAGTACCAATCCGCTAAGCTCGGGCTGGCTACGGGGATGAGCCTTCCCGAGATCCTGGGCAAGCGCCTCGGAACGGGGCGGCGACGGCTCTACTGGGTCCAGGCCGAAATCGTTGCCGGTGCCACCGACATGGCTGAGGTCATCGGCGGCGCGGTTGCCCTCAACCTGCTCTTTGGCCTGCCCCTGCTCACCGGCGGCGTCATCATCGGCATTGCGTCGATGCTGCTTCTTGCGCTGCAATCACGCCGCGGCCAACGTACTTTCGAGTACGCGATCCTGGTGCTGCTGGGTGTCATCGCCGTCGGTTTCATGGCTGGCCTCTTCGTCAGCCCGCCCGACGCCGGCGACGCACTCGGCGGCCTGCTTCCCCGCTTCGAAGGAACCGACACCGTCCTCCTTGCAGCGAGCATGCTCGGCGCAACGGTGATGCCGCACGCCATCTACCTGCACTCCGCGCTGGCCCGGGACAGGCACGGCTTCTCAGAGAATCCAGTCGTCCGGACCCGGCTCATCAAAGCGACCCGCTTCGACGTGGTGGGCGCCCTGCTCCTGGCCGGCGTCGTAAACATTTCCATGCTGCTCCTGGCCGCCACCAGCCTCCGCGGGACAGAGGGTACAGACACCATCGCCGGCGCACATGCGGCCGTCACCAGTGCGCTGGGCCCAGTGATCGGCGTCATTTTCGCCATTGGGCTGCTCGCCTCCGGCCTGGCCTCCACCTCCGTGGGCTGCTACGCGGGCGCCACCATCATGGGAGGCCTGCTGAAGGTCCGCGTGCCACTGCTTGTCCGCCGGGTCATCACCTTGATCCCGGCACTCATCATCCTTGGCGCGGGGATCGAACCGACCCTCGCCCTGGTGCTGAGCCAGGTACTGCTCAGCTTCGGCATCCCCTTCGCACTGATCCCGCTGATCCGGCTCACGGGCAAGAAGGAAGTGATGGGGATCCACGCGGATTCCTGGCCGCTGAAAATCGCAGGATGGACAAGTGCCACGCTCATTGTCGGCCTGAACTGCGTGCTGATCACGCTGACGTTGACCGGCCAAAGCTAGGACCAAGCCGGCCCTAGGTCCAGGTAGTGTTGTCCACCGAGATTTCAGCCGCCATATCGTCGAGGAACCGCATCACAGTGTCCCTCTCCGCCGACGTGAGCCGGGCCGCGGCGAGGAAGCGGCGCGCGTGTTGGCGGCCGACAGTGCGCATGGCTGCGTCCCGGGTCTCGTCCGTCACCGCGATGGCCAGGGCCCTCCGGTCCGAGGGGTGAGGTTCCCGAGTTACGTGCCCGGCGCGTTCCAAGCGGTCGAGCAGCTTGGTGGTTGACGCCGTCGAAATATGCAGGTGCGCAGCGATGGCACCCGGAGTTGCTATGACACCGCTGTTGGCGCAGACAATCAGGTAGTGGAGCGCCCGCATGTCCGACGGGTTGAGCTTCATGTATTTCAACGACGCGTCCGAGAGCCTCTGCTCCGCGTCATTGAGCCTTCCGAGTGCCGCCATCAGTTGGTTGATCTGCTTGAGGTCGGCGTCGGTGAGACCGCTCCGATCCACGAGTTGATGCAGCGGATCGTTCGATTCCAGATCGTAAAGACGGGAAGAGGACGTACCGTCATCTTCTTCCCTTTTAAGCATGAGAGTATGTTACACCCAACTGCCTACATGGTAGTCTTCTTTCTAGCTTGTCTAGCAATATTGGCGTTGAAGGAAGGCTCATGATGAATACGACAGAGATGGTCGTCCTTCTAGACGACGCCGGCGCACCCATAGGGGAAGCCCCCAAGGCAACCGTCCACACAACGGACACGCCACTCCATTTGGCGTTCTCCTGCTACCTTCTCAACCGCTCCGGCGAACTACTCCTGACCCGCAGGTCGCCGGAGAAGAAGACCTGGCCGGGCATCTGGACCAACAGCTTCTGCGGCCACCCGGCCCCGGGCGAGGAGTTTGAGGAAGCGATCATGCGCAGGGCACGGTTCGAACTCGGGACGGACGTCACCCGGATCGAAACGGCCCTCCCCGACTTCCGCTACCGCGCGATGGACCCTTCCGGAATTGTGGAAAACGAGATCTGCCCGGTGTACGTTGCGCACATCATCGGGGAGCTTCATCCCAACCCCACAGAAGTAGCGGACTGGGTCTGGGTTTCACCCGGGCTGTTGTCCGGCGCACTTGAGCACACCTCGGCAGCTTTCAGCCCGTGGCTGGCCATGCAGTTTCCGCAACTGCTTGAAATCGGCGCCTTCCAAGCAGGAGCGAGGGCATGACGCTCATGCCCAATGTGGTGCGGACCCGACCCAACCTCTGCACCGCCATCGAGGCGGAACTGCGCACCATGATCGAGTCGCGGGCGCAGAAAGCCCAGGCCTATGGACCCGAGTTCGGCCGCTTATGGGCCATCGCCGGAGAAAACGTGCTCGGCGGCAAGTTCGTCCGTCCATTGCTGTTGGTGGAAACGTACGACGCCCTCGCCCCAGGCGCCAAGGACCGCGAAGCCGCAATCAGCATCGCGGCAGCCATCGAGCTTCTGCACTATGCCTTCCTCCTCCACGACGACGTGATCGACGGCGACCTGGTCCGCCGCGGCCGCCCCAACCTCATTGGCGCCCTCCTTGCCGAGGCCGGCCAGCTGCCGCTTACCGGTGAAAGGCCCGACGCCGGCAGGCCGGACAGTGCCCTGCACTGGGCCCAGACGGGCGGCATCCTCATGGGCGACATGCTTTTGGCGGCAACGCACCAGGCCTTCGCCCGCGTCGACCTGGCCCACCCGCTCCGGCTGCGCCTCCTGGACCTCCTGGAGCACACGATCAACGAGACGGTGGCCGGCGAACAACTGGACGTGGGACTCGGAGACGGGATCGTTGCCCCCGAGCTGGAAACCATCCTGAAGATGTGCGGCTACAAGACCGCCACGTATACCTTTGAACTTCCCCTCCGCGCGGCAGCCGCGCTGGCCGGCGTCGAACCCTCCCTGGAGTCTGCGCTCACCAATGCCGGGCGCCATCTGGGACTGGCCTTCCAGCTCCAGGACGACCTCCTGTCCACATTCGGCGATCCGCGGCATCACGGCAAGGATCCCTTTTCCGATCTCAGGGAAGGCAAGCAAACGGCCATCATCGCGTACGCCCGGAAAACCAGTGCCTGGGCAGCCATCGAGCCTTCCTTCGGCCGGCCCGACCTAGCCGGCGCGGAGGCCGAAGAGGTCCGGCGGCAGCTGTCCGAGTGCGGTGCCGAGACGTTCGTCCAAGGCCACATCGACCAGCAAACCCGGGCCTTCCACGAACTGGTCAGCACCGAACACATCCCCGCCCAGGTCCGCAGCGTACTGGTGGACCTGTCCGGACACCTCGAAGGACGGCAATCATGAGCCTGGACGTAGATACATCCTTCAGCCAGTTCACGCGGACCGCGGAACGCGCCGCCAACCAGGTCATTGCGGCCTACTCAACCTCGTTTGGACTCGCCACCCGGCTTTTGGGTCCACGGCACCGCCAGCACGTCCGCAACATCTATGCCTTGGTACGGGTGGCCGATGAGTTGGTGGATGGCGTCACGGCCGAGGCGGGGCTGAGCCGCCGGCAGCAGTGCGAAGCCCTGGACCACTTCGTGGAGGAGACCCACCGGGCGCTCAAGATCGGATACAGCAGCGACCTCATCATCCATGCCTTTGCCCAGACGGCCCGGGCAGCAGGAATCGATGAATCGCTGGTTGATCCCTTCTTCGCCTCCATGCGGACTGACCTCGGCAACCAGGACAGCGCCCCGGCAGCACCGCTTCGGTTCGACTCAACGGCCCACCAAGGCTACGTCTACGGTTCGGCGGAGGTGGTGGGGCTGATGTGCCTGCGCGTCTTCCTTCGCGGCAGGAAAATCGACGACGCCGACGCCGCCGCTTTGGAGTACGGGGCCGGACGGCTCGGAGCTGCTTTCCAAAACATCAACTTCCTCCGGGACCTCTCAGACGACACAACGCGCCTGGGCCGGAGCTACCTCGGCACGGCTGACCACTTGGAGGACAGGGAGCGGATGGAGTGGGTCGCTACTATCCGCGCCCAGCTCAAGGATGCCGAGGCCGTGATCCCGCTGCTCCCCCACGATGCCCGCGCCGCAGTGCGGAGTGCCCTGGAACTCTTCGCCGCCCTTGCCCGAAGGATTGAAAGGACATCCGTGGCCGAGCTCTACGAATCCCGCGTGCGCGTACCGGACGTCTTCAAAGCAGGACTGGCCGCCCGGGCGGTTGCCGCAACCTGGCTGGAGTCCCGCCGATGACAAGGACAGTAGTGATCGGCGGCGGCATCGCTGGGCTTGCCACCGCCGCACTCCTTGCCCGCGAGGGCCACGAGGTCCAGCTTCTGGAAAAACTCCCCCGCGTCGGTGGCAGGGCCGGGAGCCTGGAGCGCGAAGGCTTCCGCTTCGATACCGGTCCGTCCTGGTACCTCATGCCCAACGTTTTCGACCACTTCTTCGAGATGCTGGGAACCAGCACTTCGGAGCAACTGGACTTGCGCACGCTCAGTCCCGCATACCGCGTCTTCAGCGAACCGGATCACGACGGCGGCACACCAGTGCCGCTGACCGTCCCGTTGGGCAGCGAACAGGTTCGGGCAGCGTTCGAAAGGCTGGAACCCGGGAGCGGTGCCCGCTTGGCGGACTATCTGGAATCGGCCAGGCACACCTCGGACATGGCCGAACGCTATTTCCTCTACAACCCCTTTACCAAGCTCAAGGCCCTCCTTCAGCCCGAGGTGGTCCGCGGCCTTCCCGAGCTGGCCCGCTTGCTGGCCACGCCCCTGGAAAAGTTCATTGCAGCACGATTCCGGAACCCGGTCCTTCGCCAGGTCTTGGGCTACCCGGCAGTCTTCCTCGGCACCAATCCGGCCGATGCTCCCGCGATGTACCACCTGATGAGCGCCCTGGACCTGGGTGATGGGGTGCAGTACCCGATGGGCGGTTTTTGGCATCTTGTGGAGCGGCTCGAAGCCCTTGCCCTTGAAGCGGGTGTGCGGATCCGGACGGAGGCGGAAGTAGTGGGGATCGCTACGCGCGAGGCGCAGCCCAAAGGGCAGGACCGCTTCACTCCCCACGGCCACTTCCAACGGCCCGCGCCTTTCCGCGTCCGCAGAAACCGTGAGGTAACCGGGGTCAAGTGGCGTGATGGCGCCGGGCAAGAGCACTTCAGCGTGGCGGACAACGTGGTGTCCGGGGCCGACCTTCATCACACGGAAACCAGCCTCCTGGACATCACCGACCGAAGCTATCCACGTTCTTGGTGGCAGCGCCGGACCAGCGGTCCCGGGGCAGTCCTGGTGATGCTCGGGATTAGGGGGCATCTCCCCGAAATGCCCCACCACTCCCTCTTCTTCACCCGCGACTGGGAGGCAAACTTCTCCGCGATCTTCGACAAGCCGTCACGGATCGCGGATCCGGCTTCGATCTACGTCTGCAAGCCCAGTGCCACGGATCCCGGGGTCGCTCCCCCGGGCCATGAAAACCTCTTTGTCCTGGTCCCCGTCCCGGCCGATCCTTCGCTGGGCTCCGGAGGACCTGACGGATTGGGCGACCAGCTGATTGAGCAGGTGGCCGATTCCGCCGTCGAGCAGATCGCCACCTGGGCGGGCATACCCGACCTCCGCGAGCGCATCGTGGTCCGCCACACGATCGGGCCGGCTGATTTCGCCCGCGACTACCATTCCTGGCGCGGCGGCATGCTGGGACCGGCGCATACTTTGGGACAGAGCGCCATGTTCCGGGCCCAGAACGCTTCCAGGAAAGTGGAAGGACTCTACTACGCCGGCGCCACCACAGCTCCTGGAGTGGGTGTACCCATGTGCCTCATCAGTGCAGAACTGGTCCTGAAGCGAATCCGCGGCGATCATAGCCCCGGTCCGAGTTCCAGCAAACGACACGTCACTGCGAAGCGTCCGGCCGGGGCTTCCGGAAGGGCCGGATGATGGGGATTGTGTATCTGGCGTCCCTCCTTACCGGCATCGGCTGCATGCTTTTGCTGGACCACCGGTTCCGCCTCTTTTTCTGGCGCGATGCGAAAGCAGCGGCGATTGTCACCGTCGTCGGGGTGCTGTTCCTCCTTGGCTGGGACCTGTCCGGTATCGCCTTGGGTATCTTCCTGCGCGGGGAAGGTGCCATCGCCACGGGCGTGCTGATCGCCCCTGAGCTGCCTCTGGAGGAACCTGTGTTCCTGTTGTTCCTGGTCCTGTGCACGATGGTGCTGTTCACGGGTGCCCGGCGGATGCTCGCAGCCCTGCCGACGCGATCCGCCAGCGAGGATCGCGAGCGTGAGAACGCATGACGTACTTCTGGCTCGCGCTGGCTTTCGTAGCCGCCGCGGCAGTGGCGGGGTTCGCCCTGGCACGGGCCGCGACAGCGGCACCCGCCACTGCGGGCGGCCCCAGCGACGGCCGCCACTGGCAGGCAGTTGGCCTCGCGTTCGCGGCACTGGCGGTGCTAACGGCTGTGTTCGATTCGGTCATGATCGGCATGGAACTGTTCCACTACGACGATGCCCATCTCCTAGGCCTCAAGATCGGTTTGGCGCCCTTGGAGGACTTCGCTTATCCGCTCGCCGCCGTGCTGCTGCTTCCCGGGCTTTGGCTGTGGCTGACGCATCGCACAAAGGACCGCGAGGACGGCCACAACCAAGCCCGCGGCCCTGCGCTCTCCCAGCCCGGAGACCCCTCCGGAGCAAGGCCCGCCGGACTTCTTTCGCAGGCTCTCCTTGCGTCCCGGCCCGTCAGTTGGATCAACACTGCCTACCCTTTCGCCACGGCGATGCTGCTTACCAACCGGGAGATCGACTGGGTCCTCGTCCTGGGAACCTTCTACTTCCTGGTCCCCTACAACCTGGCGATGTACGGGATCAACGACGTTTTCGACTACGCCTCGGACCTGCAGAACCCGCGCAAGGGCGGGATCGAGGGGGCCCTGCTCCCACCCCGGCTGCACCGGCCCATGCTCTGGCTCGCAGCGCTGACGAACATCCCGTTCCTGGTGGTCCTGGCCGTCGCCGGTGGACCTGCTGCCTGGCTGAGCCTAACCGTCAGCGCCTTCGCGGTGGTGGCCTACTCCGCCGCCGGACTCCGGTTCAAGGAGAAGCCCCTGCTGGACTCCATCACATCCAGCACGCACTTCGTGAGCCCCGCCGTCGTCGGCCTGGCGATCGCCGGAGCGGAGGTGACCCCCGGCCTCATCATCCTGCTGGCCGCGTTCTTTGTCTGGGGCATGGCGGCGCACGCGTTTGGTGCGGTGCAGGACATCGTGCCGGACCGGCAGGCCGGTATCGGTTCAATCGCCACGGTGATCGGTGCCCGCGCCACGGTGCGGCTCGCCGTCGTACTCTGGCTGCTCGCCGGACTCGCCATGCTGGCCACCCCGTGGCCCGGGCCGCTTGCGGCTATTGTCGCCATTCCGTACGTCGTGAACTGCGCACCGTGGTGGAACGTCACGGACACGACGGCGGCACGCACCAACACCGCGTGGCGGCGGTTTATCCTGCTCAACTACGGTTCGGGATTCCTTGTCACGCTGATCCTCATCCTGCAATGGAACATCACGTCATGAGTGCGGGGATCCGCCAGCCTCCGGCTCGTCGTCGACGGTGTCCAGGGCTGCGCTCATCTGCTGAAGGAAGCCCATCACTACCTGCGCTTCCCCGGCACTCAGGGAAGCGGCGATGTCCAGCATCCTGCGGTGCATGGCTCCAAGGGTGTGCCGGACTTCCTGGTCCGAGGCGGGAGTGGGACGCAGGATCAATGCCCGGCGGTCAGTGGGGTGCGGCTCACGGCGAATGTGGCCGGAATCAACAAGGCGGTCTATCAAGGTGGTCATGGACGCCGAGGTTATGCCAAGGCGGTCACCAAGATCCTTGGGCTTCATCACGCGGCCGTCGGCCTCCGCTTCGAAAAGGTACCTCAGGGCAAGCAGGTCCTTTTCGCCCATCAGCATGGACGAACGGGTCCGTTTGCGCATGGCCTGTTCCGAAACCCGGTAGTCACGGAGGGCGTTCAAGACGCCCACGGCCAGTTCCTTCTGCCCAGGGTCTTTCCCGTACCAATAGCCCTTGGCGTGGCCGTGTGCGTCCATCCAACAATCCTTCGCAAAGCATAATGCTCGTTTACCTAGCATCTGATACTAAGTCCGGAGAGGGCCCACAGGGAAAGAGGCTATCCACATGAATAGAATAAAGTCGGATTTCATTCGCCAACTTTCGGTGACCGTGAGCCTGGTGGTTGGCACTGCTCGGCGCAGCAGTGATCGTCCGTACGCGTTTAGACCTGCCGCCGTTCGCGTACGCAGCGGCCGTGACAGATAGCGCTTGGGATGATCGGAGCTTACATTGGGAACCATGACTGCTGAAGATAGGGCCGAGGACTTCGAACAGTTGGTCGACCTCATCGCCGGCACAGAGGACATCAAGGAATTCCTGGACGGGCTCACCGGGTTCTCCGCTGCCATGATGAGCGGGGCCATCGGCGTGCACATCGAGTGCGCCGTCACACTGCGCCGCAGGAAGCGCACGGCCACCATCGGCGGCAGCAGCGAGCGGGCCATCACCCTGGACCGGATTGAGCAGGCCATGGGCGAGGGCCCCTGCGTGGATGCCCTGGACAGCGGAGTCCCCAAGGTCCTGGAAGACGCCGCCAGCGATCCCCGGTGGCCGGACTACTCGGAAGCCCTGTTGGCGGCCGGCATTGCGAGCGCTTTGGGTGTTCCCATGGAACTTGGGGAGGAATCAGCTGCTGTGCTGAACTTCTTCGCCGCGGAACCCGGGGTTTTCACCAGGAAAGCCATCGACGACGCCGTGCTGTTCGTGGCGATGTCCAGCAAAGCCTTGCGCCTGGCCGTCAGGATTGCGGCCGCGGACCAACGGGGAGACGATCTCAGGACCGCCATGGAGAGCAGGACGGTCATCGACCTGGCTTGCGGAATGATCATGGCGCAGAACCGCTGCTCCCATGACGAAGCCTTTGAGATCCTGCGGCGGGCCTCCAGCGACCGCAACCGCAAGTTGCGCGATGTTGCCCAGGAGATCGTGGACCGGATGGCCGGGCAACCCCACACAAAGCCGGCCCACTTCGAGGACTGATCAACAGTTCGCGAAGCCTACTATCATTTGCCCAACATATTGCGTAATTATTGACATGACATAACTCACATTCTGTAAGCTTATTTTCTAGTCAGGCAGCCGGCTTCCTTCGCTCTATTTTCGGGAGGTCCGTATGGCCCCCAATTCCGTCCAAGCCGCCCACGCCCACGGTGTAGCTCCCTTTGCAGCCCCCATTGCTCGACGAGGAGCAAACCGGCCGCACGATCTGCCCACCAAGCCCGATGCCCTCCTTGGGGCGCTGGCCGTCCGCGAACTCTTCCGGCGCTGGCCCCTGGTCCCCACCCGCGAACTGGAACGCATCCGCCATGTCCTGGTGCACTGCGACCAATTGGGCTCGGCAGAAACGCACCATCTCTCAGAGCCTGCCCAGGCCCTGCTGGAACTTGTTTCCACCGAGCTTGACCGCCGACGGCAGAAAGCCATGGCCGCCCACCCGGCAAGCGGCGGGTCCCCGGGACCGGCAAAAGTACTGACGTTACCCGCACCGGGAGAACGGGGTGCCGTGTGATGGCCGGGCACTTCGAACTCATCGATGCCGTCGGCGGCGACTGCCAGGTGAGGCTGGTGGACGCCGAGGGCACCGAGCTGGCGCTGTCCATGCCGTTCCATGACAAGGACTCAGCCGCGAAAGGGATCTACTCGCTGCGCGAAATCGCAGCAAGCGGCCTGGTCGAGGACCACACAGCCAGCGCCAACTGACCGCTGCTAACCCAGGATCGGAAGGCCCGCCGTCGGGAACGAACTCGGGAAGACCGACGGCGGCGGCACGGGGACGGCGTCAAGCGGAACCGTGACAGCTGCCGGACCAACCGTGACCTCGTGATCACGCACCTGCACGCGCAATGGCTCATTGCTGCTGTCCTGACCCTCAACGAGTGCCAGGCCCATGGAGCCTTGCGACAGGTCCACGGACAGCAGGCGTCCCTGGACCCTGAGCCGGAAGGAGAGACTCTCCCAACCGTCAGGCAGGCGGGGGTCGAACCGCAGCACCTCGCCCTGGTCGCGCATGCCCGCGAAGCCACAAACCAGCGAACTCCAGATGCCGCCGGTGGAGGCGATGTGCACGCCGTCGATCGTGTTCCCGTGCGAGTTGTCCAAGTCGATGAACAGGGCATCGGTGAAGTGCTTCAGCGCGAGCTCGCCATATCCGATCTCGGCCGCCATGATGCCCTGCACGCAGGCGGACAGGGTGGAGTCGCCGGTGGTGATGGGATCGTAGAAGTCGAAGGCGCGCTGCTTCTCCTCGGCGGTGAAATCCTGCCACTGGAGGAACATCGCCAGCACCGTATCGGCCTGCTTGAGCACTTGGTGGCGGTAAATCACCAAGGGGTGGAAGTTCAGCAGCAGCGGGTACTTGGACTTGGGCGTGTTCCAGTCCCACGGCTCCAGGGTCATGAAGTCGTTGTCCTGGCTGAAGACCTGCAGGTGCGGATCGTAGGGCAGGGACATGCGCTCTGCAGCCTGGCGCCACACCATGCGTTCGGTATCCGGGATGCCCGCATGCTCCAGCGCCGCTGCGGCACGCAGATTGAAGCGGGCCATGACGTTGGTGTACAGGTTGTCATTGACCACGGCGGTGTACTCGTCAGGACCCGTGACGCCGTGGATATGGAACATGCCGTCCTTGCCGAAGAAGCCCAGGGAAGCCCACATCCGCGCGGTTTCGATCAGCAAGTCCGCGCCGATCTCCGACTGGAATCCTGCATCGCTGCTGGCCCACTGGTATCGGTTTGCCGCGAACGCGATAGCCGCCGCGATGTGGAACTGGGCGGTTCCGGCGGCATAGTACGCACTCGCTTCGAGGCCATTGATGGTGCGCCACGGGAACAGCGCCCCGTCCACGCTCAGCTCCTTGGCCCTGACCCGGGCGTCGGGAAGCATGGCGTGCCGGGACTCAAGCACCTTCCGGGCGCCGTCCGGGTTGGTGTATGTCAGGTACGGCAGGAGGTACACCTCCTGGTCCCAGAAGTAGTGGCCCTCGTAGCCTGAACCGCTCACGCCCTTGGCCGGAATACCGGCAACCCCGGCCCGCGCCGTCGCCTGGGCCAACTGGAAGAGGGCCCAGCGGACGCCTTGTTGGAGTTCGGGTTGTCCACCGATCGCAATGTCCGCGGTGGTCCAGTAGTCGTTGTAGTGCGCAAGGCTCTGGCGCAGGACCTCGTCGAAGGTCACCAGGTTGGCTTCCGCCTCCGCAGCCAGGTTCTCTCCGCGGTCTTCGTCGCTGGAAGCCCCGGCCACAACGTAGCTGGCGGTCTTCTGCAGGCGGAATGCCTCACCCTCGTGGATGGCAAGGACGTACCGGACAGATGATTCGTCCTCCGCGACAAGCGTCTCAAAGGGCTGCCACTCGGCCGAGATCGAGTGGTCCACTGCCAGGGCAACACGCTGGCGTGATTCCGAGGTTTCCCAGGCGAGCCGCAGCGAACCGTCGGCCCCCTGGATGTGCAGGGGCAAAAGGACGCGGCCGGCGTGGCGTCCGGAACGGCGCGGGTCGTGCACCGAGTGGTCCTCAACAGGCTGGTCCTGCCGGTTGACCACCGCGGACGTGATGTCCGCGGACACGTCCCGGTCGGCGCTGACGCTCAGTTCCAAGCCGAGGCATCCGCGGGAATCGAACCCCACCACGCGGCGCTCCACCGTGGTCACGGTAGCACCGGAACGGCAGGCCCACGTGGTGGTTTCCTCGTAGACGCCGGTGGAGAAGTCGATGCTGCGGTGGTAGTTCAGGACCGTGGATTCGGCCAGGCTCAGGATTTCGCCGTCAATGGAAATCGTGAAGTTGTTGGCATCCGGGACGTACACGATCCGCTGGCCCGTCCGGGCGAAGCCGTAAGCGTTTTCGGCGTGCTTGATGTCCCAGATCTCGTGGAAACCGTTGATGAAGGTGCCCGGAAGTTCGCCGTCGCCACGGGTTGAGTGGGCGCCACGGATACCAAGGTGGCCGTTGCCAAGCGCAAACAGTGTTTCCAGTGTTCCTTCGTCGCCGGGGACGTGGATGTTCTCCACGAGTTTCCAAGGCTCGCAAGGGAAACGCAGCCGGTCAGAGCTGATGAGTGCCATGGGCTGTTGAAGTCCTTCGAAAAAGTAGGGTCAGAGAAGGTCGTCGAGGTCGTCTACCACCAGCGTCGCGCCGGCTTCGAGCAGGGTTTGGCGGCCTGCACCGCGGTCCACGCCTATGACGGCCTGGAAGTTGCCTGCGCTGCCGGCCTGGACACCGGACACCGCGTCCTCCACCACGATGCATTCTTCCGTGGGGACGCCCAGCAGGGAGGCTGCATAGGTGAACGTTGCGGGGTCCGGCTTTCCGGGAAGCCCGACGGCGGCAGCCACCTGGCCGTCAACCACCACCTCGAAGTGGTGGTCAAGTCCGGCGGCTTTCAGCACGGCGGGAGCGTTGCGGGAGGAAGAAACCACGGCCACATGCATGCCCTGCTCGAGGGCGGCGTTGATGAACTTGACCGAGCCCGGGTAGGGCTCCACGCCGCGGGTATCGACGATTTCGTTGAAGATGGCGTTCTTGCGGTTCCCCAGGCCCTGGACCGTTTGGCTGGTGGGGGCATCGTCCGCCGGTCCCTCCGGCAGGGTGATGCCGCGGGAGGTGAGGAAGTCCCGGACACCGTCGAAGCGCGGCTTGCCGTCGATGTGGTCGAAGTAGTCGCTCTCCCGGTAGCCCTCGGGATGGTTTTGTTCCGCAAGGTAGCCGTCGAACAGTTCCTGCCACGCTTGCTCGTGCACCACGGCAGTTGGCGTCAGCACGCCGTCGAGGTCGAAAAGCAGCGCGGAGGCGCCGGTCCAGGCAGTACGAAGGTCAGTCATGTGCATTGTTCCGTTCAGCGCTTGTGGCGCGTGGTCTTGCGTTCGATGAGCTTGGTATCGAGCAGGTGGTTGGAGGGTCGGTTGGGGGTTTCGGTATTCAGGAGTCTCTCGCAGAGCAGGTTGGCCGCGAAGGCGCCTTGGTCGGCCACGGGCTGCGCCACCGTGCTCAGGCCAAGGAACCAGCTCATGGGGTGGTCGTCGATCCCGATCACCGACATGTGCTTCGGTGCGGACAGGCCATGCTCCCGCAGGGCCATCAACGCACCGAACGCTGCCTCGTCACAATGGGCGAACAGCGCCGTTGGCTTCCCGCCGCGGGCGATGAGCTCGGTCATTGCCCGGCGGCCATCGTCAATGGTCGGATCGCAGGCCACCGCAAGGTCCGGGTGGACGGTGAGGTGGTGGTCATCCAAAGCGCGGCAGAAACCCTGGTACCTGGGAATGTCCGCGGGAACGGGTTCGGTACTCGTGAGCGCGGCCAAATTCCAATGGCCCAACTCCAGCAGGTGTGAGGTTGCCCGCCACGCTGCGTGTTCGTCATCGATACCAACATTGTCCCACGGAACATTGCGCATGCCCACGCTGGCCACTGCAAGCCCGGAAGCTTCCAACGATCCCACTTCCGCGGGGTCGAGGTCAACATTGAGCAGCAGCACGCCGTCCACTCTCTGGGCCAGTCGCTCCAGGTCGCCGAAGACCTGCTCCTTCACGCTTTTCTTGTTGCGCAGGCTGACCAGCACTGTGTCGTAGCCGCTGTCGACGAACACTTCCTCGGCAGCCTCGACGGCCTGGGCAAAGAACCAGGTGGTGGCCGTGGGGGCAATGATGGCTACGGACCTTGTATTCCCGCCGGCAAGCCTGGAAGCGGCGGCCGAGGCTTTATAGCCGAGTTTGCTTGCGGCCTCGGCCACCTGCCGCTGGGCCTTTTCAGAAACGTTGGGGAGGTTCCTGAGTGCCCGGGAGACGGTACAGATGGACAACCCCGAGAGGAGTGCAACGTCCTGTATCGTCACCCTTTGAGTCCTAACCATTCAACACGGCCTCAACCCTTTCCATACGTGATCCGCACATAGCACGGTCCCGCATTCCGGGCGCCGCAGCCAAAAGTGTAAGCGCTTACAATTTTGTCATTCAACAGAGTGGTCCTGAATACGGAATTGTGACGCGAATCTCACCGAGGTGTTGCTTCAAGGACCCCGGATGCCGTCTAATCCCCCCTCCCCCCAACTGGGGGACAGATAACGCTCCATTGAAGCCTCAGTAGGACAAGTGC
The DNA here is from genome assembly GCF_044749185.1 of Paenarthrobacter sp. NPDC089675. NCBI lineage: Bacteria > Bacillati > Actinomycetota > Actinomycetes > Micrococcales > Micrococcaceae > Paenarthrobacter > Paenarthrobacter sp. NPDC089675. Next base: position 40,117 of record NZ_JBIVHM010000008.1, read on the forward strand.
TGTCCCCTAGTTGGGCTGGGTTGCCCCGGGGCCGAGGACGTAGTAGCGGAGGAATGCGCTGACATCAACGAGTTCGGGGGGCTCGATCCTGTGGCCCATCCCCGGATAAGTCCGTGCCGTGAGGGCGGTGTTGGCGTTCAGCCATTCCTCCGTGTGGGCAATGGCGTCCTCGTTGATCACGGGGTCGGCTTTGTCCCTGCCCCAAAAGAAAGGTGGCGGGACATCAAACGACTCACTCAGGGCTAGGAGATCGTTGTCCAGCACGAATCCGGAGAGGCCCACCGTGGCGGCAAACTGTTCCGGCTTCAAGCGCAGGAGCGTGCTGGCCATTGCCATGCCTTGCGAGTAGCCCAGGAGGCTCACGCTGCTGTGGTTCTTCCGGACTGCGTTGATCCAGTCGAACACCCTGTTGGTGGAAGTGATGACATCTGCGAAGTCGTTCGTCAGGAAGTAGTCCAGGAGGAACCAGCCGTAGTGGTCACCGATGACCTTGGGGCCGCGCAGTGCCACGCACGTAAATTCCTGCGGAAGGTGCGGAAACAGCGCAGCCATGCGTTCCTCGCTGGTCCCGTAACCGTGCAGCATCACCAATAAAGGCGTGCCCGCGCGCTGGTTTTCGGGCTTCGACCAAACCACTGAATCCATGGGCACGAGCCTAGTAGACTGACCGCATGACACCGCAGGAACTGGCCAACCTGGCCCATCTGCGGCGTGCCCGCGACTTCATTGACCGCGAGTACGCGCGGCCGCTGGATGTGCCCACCATGGCAGCCGGTGCCCTCATGTCCCCGGCCCATTTCTCCCGCCAGTTCAAGGCCGCCTACGGAGAGTCGCCCTACAACTACCTCATGACCCGCCGCATCGAACGGGCCATGGCCCTGCTGCGCGCCGGGACCAGCGTCACCGATGCCTGCATGGAGGTGGGCTGTACCTCGTTGGGGTCGTTCAGTTCGCGGTTCACGGAGATCGTCGGCATGACCCCCAGCGAGTACCGCACCCAGGAGCATGAGGCCGTGAAAGCCATGCCGAACTGCATCGCCAAGCAGCACACGCGGCCCAGCCGGAACAAAGCGGCCTCAGCCACGCAAAGCTGAGCAGGATCGGAGAAGCGCCGCGCCTCCTCCTGCAATAGCGTGTGATTCATGAACATCTCCTTGAAATACGCACACGTCACAGTCAACGATGTCGACGAATCCCTCCCCTTCTACCGCGATGCGCTGGGCCTGCAGGTCAGGAACGATGTGGGCTCCGGCGGACAGCGCTGGGTAACCCTCGGAAGCGACGCCCAGCCGGACCTCGAACTGGTCCTCTCACCGCCACACGCCGGCCGCTCCCAAGCCGACGGCGACGCCATCCAGGAACTCCTGACCAAGGGCGTCATGCCCATGCTCGTCTTCAACACTGACGATCTTGACGGCACTTTCGAGAAACTCCGCGCCTCCGGGGCCGAAGTCCTCCAGGAACCGATCGACCAGCCGTGGGGCCCGCGCGACTGCGCGTTCCGCGATCCCTCCGGCAACATGATACGCATCAACCAGGGCTGAAGCCGCCCGGGGAGAAGTACGACGACGGCTGCCGGCCTTGTCGCAAAGGCCGGCAGCCGTCGTCGTACTTAAACGTCCTGGCGGGCGACGAAGTCCGCATCCGTCCACTCGCCGCCTTGGTGGGTGGACTCGATGGCGGCGCCCACCACGTCCGGCAGGCTCGACCGCTTGCTGTAGGCCTGCCGCTGCAGCAGTTCACCGGTCCCGCGGTGAAGAATGGCGGCGAGGCCTGCCGTGGCGGCCTCGAGGTCACCGGCCTCGCTCAATGCCGGCCCCACGTGCCGCAACAGGGTACCCACCACATCGGCAGCAGGGTACGGGACCTGTTCCAGCGGATGGAGCAGTTGGTCGCCGACCCCAAAGCGGCTTGCCCGCCAATTGGCCATCCGCAGCACGCTGGTCGGGGCGCCCGACGGCGGTACCCCCTCACGCCATTGCCTCGCCGAAGTTTCCACCAAGGCCCGGGCCACAACCGCGATGGTCAGTGCGTCCCCGGCGTAGAGGCAGACATCGGCGATGCGGACTTCCACGGTTGGCTGGCCGCGGGACAGGCGTGCATCGAAATAGATCATGCCCTCATCCAGCGGGACGGCCGTGTCCAGGAGTCCCCGGAGTACCGCCCGGTAGCCCTGCTCGGACCCGAACACGTCCATGGGCCCGGCAGTGGGCCAGCGGTTCCAGATCTGCGTGCGGTAGCTGGCGAACCCCGTATCGGCGCCCATCCAGAACGGCGAGTTGGCGCTCAGGGCGAGGAGGACGGGAAGCCAATGGCGCATGCGGTCCAGGACTGCCACGCCTTCCTCCGTCGATTCAATGGACACGTGGACGTGGAAGCCGCACGTGAGCTGCTCCCGGGAAATGAGGCCGAACTCGGTTCCCATATTCGCGTAGCGCTGGTTCCCGGGGGTCGGTGTCGCATGGAACACGGGAGGCGTGGCCAAGGCAGCAACCCTGGCGCCCAAGCTCCGGGCGGCACGGTCCGCGGCCGTCCGGCCGAGCTGGATTTCCGCACGGAGGGCAGCGGCCGTGCTGCACGGACGTGAATTTACCTCGATCTGTTCCTGCTTGAACTCCGACTTCAGCGACGGCCCATGGTCGGGGTCGAAGGTTCCGGAGACTGCATCAAGGATGCCCGGGGCAAGGGCCAACGGTGTTCCGTCAACCGGATCGGCAATGAGCAATTCTTCCTCGACGCCGAACGTTCGCATGGCCACCACTCCTCCCCAGCGGCAGGTCTTCAGGAGCCGCAATCAAACGTGTCGCGGAACCTCCATCTGGAAACCGCAGCGGCAGTGCAGGACTTGGGTCTGCAAGTAGACCTCCAGCAGGCTGGGACTTCCCGGACCGTCGGTGGTGCGGGGAGCTTCGATGATGCGCTCTGTGGGCCTGCCCAACGTCATGGGTTCGCCGCAATGCGTGCAGCTGAACCACAGTCCTGCCGCCGAGGTGGAAAGGAACTCCGCCTGGATTTCGGGGACCAGCTCCGCCAGCCGGACGGCATGGGCGTAAAAGGTGTCGCACTCGCTGCAGGTATAACTGACTTCAACAATCTCGGACTGGTTGGGCTCTGCCTCAACCACGGTTTCAACAAATATGTACGAATCGGTATCGCAAACCGTGCACCACGGCCGCGAGCCGGTGTCAGAAGTAGCAGGGGCGGCCCCGGTCAAACGTTTCGGGGCTGGAATCGGGGAACCAAGCGTCATTGCCATTCTCCTTTTATTGCAAGCACCACCGGGCGGTGGTTTCCGACAACAGTCCCTTGCGGGACGCACTGAACAGCGTCGGGAGAAGCGAATGCTCCTAAAGGAGGCCTGCACGGGCTGGGAAAGGCGGCTTGTTGATCCCAAGGTCCGCCAAAGCTGCTTTCCTGGATGCTTCCCAGGTCATGAGTCTCCAAGGGCTATCGGCTTAACCCACCTATGAATGTAGTTCACTGGCGCCGGGGGTCACAAGGGATTGTTAGGTTGCTGCGCCGCTTCAGGGTTCGAAGTGCGAAACGGAACCGGCGCCGGCAACTGCCTTGATCATTGATTCCGCGACGTCCCTAAGCTTCTGGTTGCGGCCGTTGGAGGCCTTCTTGAGGATCTGGAATGCCTCCTCCTGGCCGCAGCGGTTCTGGCCCATGATGATCCCACAGGCGAGATCGATAGCGGTCCGCGAGGCCATGGCCTCCCGGAGATCGTCCGCATGCTGCTGCTTGGTACCGATCCGGACCGCCAGGCGGAGTGCCCGTTCGGCCTGGCTGGCATACAGCTCGCAATTACGGATGGTGGCGTCGTCGAAAACGCCGGCCCGGGGAGCGAAAAAGTTGAGGGCGGCCGTTGCACCTTCGTCCAGCTCCAAAGGAACGCAGAGTGCGGAGAGGTGTCCCCGCCCGGCTATGACGGCACAGTAATCGGACCACCGTTTCTCCGTGGAGGTGTCCTTGACCAGCACGGTCTTATGAGTCCGCATGGCGTGAAGGCAGGGCCCATCCCCGTAGGCCTGCTGTACTTCGTCAATGAGCCTGGCCTCGTGGCTGCTTCCGGCCACGGTCAAGGATTTACGCCGACGGCTCAGCGTAATTCCGCACAGCACTTTCAGTCCTGCGGCGGCGGAAACAGATTCAGCCGAGAAAACGGCGAGGTCGCCAAGGAACCCGCCAACGTCTTCGCTGTCTATGACAAGGTCCTGGAGTTGTTCGGCGACCGGGATGTCGTCGGCCGACGGTAGCGCTTCAGGCACGGCCGTCCCAGCGTGAATTTCGTCCATGACTCCTATTATGGACGCCGGAAACGGGTAATTCAGCAGTGCCGGAATCCTTGCATCCGAGGTGCTCCTATGTGCACAATCTAGCTACAGTCCGCTCAGCCGGACCAGGCTTCACAGCTCATGCAGACGGGCGTCCCGCAATATATTGCAAAGGTGCATATCGATGCCCGCCCAACCTGCTTCGAGAGTTCCTGACGAAGCACACCAGCCGCCGGACGAGCCACTTTGGTGCTCGCACTGCAACACTGACCAGCACCTTGTTGTGGACTCGATCCAGTCGCACTACCCGCCCATGCCCAACATGGTGGACGTTAGCTATGAGTGCCTTGCCTGCAAATATTCCTACGAACAGTTGGCCAGCGTCCAGAAAGTGGCCGTGATCCTCAACCGCCCTGGCACCCAGCAGGGCGTCCTGCAGTTCGGCGGGCAGTACCTGCACTGCGGTAACCCCATGAAGACCCGGAGTTGCGAACTTCGGCGCATCCAGGCTCCGTTGGCGCTGGGCGTGGGAAAGGCCGAACAACTCTATGAGGTTTACATCAACACGCGCATCCTCGGATGCACCTGCGGCTTCCGGATGGAAATCCCGGACTGAATCCGCACTGACAGGAAGAGATGACATGCACGCAGACAAGCGAAGGAAAGAGTCACTGGCGACCAATTCCGAGCCGAGGGCAGGCAGCAAGCACAAGCTTCCCGATCCGCCGGACCCTGACAACCTGCCCATCGACTACCCGGGATCAGGCTGGGATTCGAGCAAGTACCCCACCCCCGCGCCCAGGACGCTCCGTCCGCAGCACCGCGGCCATGGCCGGGGCACCAAGCCATGAGCAGCGCCTCGCCCGATCCGGTGCCGTCCCGCACTCCGGGCCCGGAAGGCCAACCCGATCGCACGCGGGAGCCTGCGCCGACACCGGAGCCCGTGCCGCTTCCCGAGCCTGGCCCGCCGCCGGTGCCTGAGCCGACGCCGACCTCCGAGCCGACGCCGGAAAGGGAACAGCCTCCCACCCCATAGACCGGATCCTGGCAAATCCCCCAGTCTGGATCCGAACGAGGGCATGCCGCACTACAGGGAGTGCGGCATGCCCTTTTGCTGTGTCACGGGCCTGTTTCACAACCCTCACAGATCGATCTGTGTTTATGTTGTTTTCTATTGACTAACCAACACAAACACAGATAGAGTCAAGCAATTCCACATTTCGTGTGACAGCAGTCACCGGCTGGAGTGTTAGGAAATCGACTCAACGCAATGGAGGGTAAGTGTTCGCTGAAGAGCGCCAACAGCTGATCTCCGCCCTCGTCAGCGAGCGCGGCAGGGTCAGCGTCACAGAGTTGGCCGACCGTTTCAGCATCACCACCGAGACCATCCGCCGCGACCTCGCGGCGCTGGAAGTCTCCGGAAACCTACGGCGGGTCCACGGCGGCGCAGTCCCCTCCGACCGGCTGAGCACCCGCGAAGAAAGCATCCTCGAGCGCGCCATCCAGCGCCAGGCCGAAAAACTCCGCATCGCCGCGGCTGCCCTCTCCATGATTCCCGAGCCCAGCACCGGCAGCATCCTCCTGGACGCCGGCTCCACCACCGAAACCCTCGCGGACCTGCTGGCACAACGATCGCCGGCTTCCAACGGGTCAACGGACGAACTCGTGGTCATCACCCACGCGATTCCCATCGCCGGGAAGCTCTCAGCCGCACCGGGGATAGCACTCCAGATCCTCGGTGGCCGTGTCCGCGGACTCACGCAGGCCGCCGTCGGACAGTCCACCGTGGATGCCGCGTTCAAGCTCCGGCCGGACATCGCGTTCGTCGGAGCCAACGGAATCCACTCCACGTTCGGGCTGAGCACGCCCGATCCCGAGGAAGCCGCCGTCAAGGCTGCTTTCGTCAAGTCGGCCCGACGCGTTGTGGCGCTGGCCGATTCTTCCAAGCTGGACGCCGAAACCCTGGTCCAGTTCGCCACTTTGAAGGATGTGGACACCCTGATCACAGACAATGCACCTTCAGCCGAGCTCGCAGCCGCATTGGCCGAGGCCGGCGTCGACGTGGTGATCGCATGATCGTCACCCTGACCGCCAATCCCAGCCTCGACCGCACGGTGGAGCTGCCCGGGCCCTTGGCCCGCGGCGAAGTCCAGCGTGCAACCCACGTCCACCAGGAGTCCGGGGGAAAGGGCGTCAACGTATCGCGGGCGCTCGTCGCCTCCGGCCTCGAGACATTGGCCGTCCTACCGGGCGCAGATTCGGATCCCGTCCTCGCCGGACTGCACGACGGCGGTGTGCCGTTCGCGGCGCTGCCCATCGGCCAGGCGCTGCGCAGCAACGTTACGCTCACCGAGCCGGACGGCGTCACCACCAAAATCAACGAACCCGGCCCGGAGCTGAGCGAAGAACAGCAGGAGGCCCTGATCGGGCTGCTGCTGGAACGCTCCCGTGGCGCCAGCTGGGTGGTCCTCGCCGGCTCGCTCCCACCAGGAGTTCCTGCCGGTTTCTACGCCACAATCGCCCGCCGCCTCCGGTCCAGCGCGGACGGCACTCCCGCTCCCGGCATCGCCATCGACTCCTCCGGCGCGCCGCTCGCAGCGGCACTGGAAGGTGATGCCTCGGGCAAACCGGACCTTCTCAAGCCCAACGCGGAAGAGCTCGCAGAGCTTGCCGCCGCCGCGGGCTTCGCAAATGTCTCCACGGCTGACGAACTGGAAGCAGACCCGGCCAAGGCCGCCCAAGCTGCTGCCGCCGTCGTCAAAAGCGGTGTTGGCGCAGTTCTCGCGACACTCGGATCCAAAGGCGCAGTCCTGGTGACGGCAGACGGAGCGTGGCTTGCCACGCATCCGCCCATCAAAGCCGTCAGCACTGTCGGTGCCGGAGATTCGTCCTTGGCCGGCTACCTGCTGGCTGCAACCCAAGGCGGGTCCGCCCCGGACTGCCTTCGTCAAGCCGTGGCACATGGTGCCGCTGCTGCTTCGCTGCCGGGCTCCACTGTCCCGGCAGTCCACCAGACAACCCCAGATGCCGTAACCATCACGGCCCTTCAGAAGGACTAACAGTGACCCAGCTGATCACAACCCAATTGGTCACCCTCGACCAGAACCTGGGCGACTCCCCCGCCGACGTCATTCGCGTCCTGGCCGGCAAGGTTGCCGCCGCCGGCCGTGCTTCCGAGGTGGAGGGTCTCTTCACCGACGCCTTCGCCCGCGAGCAGAAGACCGCCACGGGTGTTCCCGGCGGCATCGCCATCCCGCATTGCCGTTCAGCAGCGGTCACCGAACCTGCCCTGGCCATGGCCCGCCTGTCACACAAGGTGGACTTTGGCGCCAAGGACGGCCCTGCGGACTTGATCTTCTTCATCGCAGCCCCTGACGGAGCCGACCAGGAGCACCTCAAACTGCTCTCCAAGCTGGCCCGCTCGCTCATCAAGAAGGACTTCACCGCAGCCCTGCGCGCGGCTTCCTCCGAGCAGGAGATCGTGGAACTGGTGGACGGCGCCCTCGCCGACAAGCCTGCCGCCCACGCTGCTGCCGCCCCCGCCGCTTCCGCCGCACCTGCTGAAAGCACGACGGCGGCTGCCGCACCCAAGCGGCTGGTCGCCGTGACCGCCTGCCCCACCGGCATCGCGCACACCTACATGGCTGCGGACTCGTTGGTTGCCGCCGCCAAGGAAATGGGCGTGGACCTGCAGGTCGAGACCCAGGGTTCCTCCGGCGCCAAGCCACTGGACCCGGCCGTGATCGCTGCGGCCGACGCCGTGATTTTTGCCGTCGACGTCGACGTCCGCGGCAAGGAGCGCTTCGCCGGAAAGCCGGTCATCAACGCCCCGGTCAAGCGCGGCATCGACGAACCCGCCAAGATGGTCCAGGAAGCACTGGCCGCCGCGGACGACCCGCACGCGCACCGCGTCGCACACTTTGGAGCGGAGGAGCAGGCCGAGCGCGAAGCCGAGGAAAAGGGCGAGCACATCGGCCAGAAGCTGAAGCGCGCCCTCCTCACCGGCGTCTCCTACATGATTCCGTTCGTTGCCGGTGGCGGTCTGTTGATTGCGCTGGGGTTCCTCATGGGCGGCTACCTGATCACGGGCTTCGCAGACAAGATCGTGGTTGAGAACAGCATCTTCAACCTGCCCACCCAGTTCCCGGACAACGCTTGGGGGCCGCTCGGCGCCTACCTCGGCGCAGTGCTGTTCAAGATCGGCGCGCTGTCCCTCGGATTCCTGGTCCCGGCCCTGGCGGGTTATATCGCCTATGCCATCGCCGACCGGCCGGGTATCGCTCCCGGCTTCGTCGCCGGTGCAGTGTCCGGCTTCATGGGGGCGGGCTTCCTGGGCGGCATCGTGGGTGGCCTCCTGGCCGGCTACATCGCCTACCAATTGGGCAAGCTCAACGTGGCACGTTGGCTCCGTGGCCTGATGCCCGTCGTCATCATCCCCCTCCTGGCCTCACTGGTTGCCTCCGGCCTGATGTTCCTGATCCTCGGTGCCCCGATCGTGGCGCTGACCAAGGCCCTCAACGACGGCCTGTCCGGCCTGACCGGCGCGGGTGCCATCATCCTCGGTGTCATCCTGGGCCTCATGATGTGCTTCGACCTGGGCGGTCCGGTCAACAAGGTTGCCTACTCCTTCGCGGTCGCCGGCCTCGGAACGGCCTCCGTCACCAACCAGGCTCCCTGGCAGATCATGGCTGCTGTCATGGCAGCGGGCATGGTTCCGCCGCTGGCCATGGCCCTGGCAACCGTTCTGGACAAGAAGCTCTTCTCACTCGCTGAGCGCGAGAACGGCAAGGCTGCCTGGCTCCTGGGTGCATCCTTCATCTCCGAAGGTGCCATCCCGTTCGCCGCTGCCGATCCGCTGCGCGTCATCCCTGCCAGCATGGTGGGCGGTGCTGTCACCGGCGCACTGTCCATGGCCTTCGCAGTTACCTCCAAGGCACCGCACGGCGGCCTGTTCGTCTTCTTCGCAATCGACAACTTCCTGCTCTTCTTCCTGTCGATCGCGGTAGGCGTGGTCATCACCGCCCTCCTGGTCATTGCCCTCAAGCGCTGGGCAGTCCGCAAGCCTGCCGAGGTTTCCCCCGAAGCCGTTCCCGCAACCGTCTAGACTTCCCACAACCTCACAAAGGAGCATCAATGCCTGAACGTACAGCCACCATCGCCAGCCGCGTCGGCCTCCACGCCCGCCCGGCAGCCATCTTCGCCGAGGCAGCAGGAGACCTGGACCTCGAGGTCACCATCGCCCGTGAAGGCGAGCCGGCCGACGACGCCATGGACGCCGCCAGCATCCTGTCCCTCATGAGCCTCGGTGCATCCCACGGAGACGTGGTGGTGCTGCGCGCCGAAGGTGAAGGCGCGGACGCCGCCCTGGACAGCCTCGTGAAGATCCTCGAAACGGACCACGACGCCTGATCGCACTTACCAGCGACACGTAAAGAGCCTGGCGGCACCCGGAAATGGGTGTCGCCAGGCTCTTTCTTTTGGTGTGAGACCGCGTCAGCTCTGCTTCCCGATCAGGAACTCGGCAATGGACGGCTCTGTTGGCTTGACCTCCGTCAGCTCCCCGGAGAGGTACGCCTCCACGATCCGTGGATCCACGTAGGAAGTCCGGGCGACTGCAGGAGTGTTGCCCAGCATCTCAGCCGCTTCCTTCATGGCTTTCACCAACGCTTGCGGCCGGGTCATGGTGCCCTCGGTTTTCATCAGGCACAGTGCGGCGGCTGCGGTGCCTTTCCAGGTGCGGAAATCCTTGGACGTGTAAGCCTCTCCGGCAATGCTCCGGAGGTATTCGTTGATCATTGATCCATCCAGGGGAACCCACGAGCCGTTGTCCTTATACGCCAGCAGCCTTTCCTTCCCGGGCCGGCGGGCCAGCGGTTCCAGGAACGCCGCCAGGGCCGGGTCATGGATGGACGTGTCCCACCATTGGCCGCTCTTGCCGGGGAACTTCAAACCGACGGCGTCTTCTTTGACGCGTGCATGCCTGCACCTGAGGGTGGTCAGTCCGTAGGACCCGTTTTGGCGCATGTAGCTTTCGGAGCCCACGCGCAGGGCACCGAGGTCCATGAGCCGGACGGCTGCTGCGAGTGTTTGCTGCCTCGGGGAAGAACTGTCCTTGAGGTGCAGGGTGACGGCACGCCGGATGGAAGGAAAAACCAAGCCGAGCTCGGCGGCCCGCTGGAACTTCTCAGTGTCTTTACGTTCGCGCCAGCGGGGGTGGTAGATGTACTGGCTCCGCCCTGCTGCATCTACGCCCGTGGCTTGGATATGGGCATTTTCGTAGGGGCTGATCCAGACATCCGTCCATGCAGGCGGGATCGCCAGCGCGTTGATGCGCTGGCGATCCTCACTGTTCAGGAGTGTTCCATCCGGATGCCTGTAACTGAAGCCCTTGCCGGAACGGCGCCGTGTGATGCCGGGCTTGGAAAGGTCGCTCCTCCGAAGCCTGACCATGTTTCTCCCCGCCTGTCCGGTTCCGGGATGCCTGCTAGGCTTCGTCAGGATCCGTGACAGACGCCCCAGCGCCCATGATTTCTGCGTTGATCATCCATACCAGCTGCTCAAGGCGGGCGATGAACTCATGCAGCAGGTCCGCCGTCGTCGGATCTTCCTCATCCACCTCGTCGTGGACATCCCGCATGGTCTGGACGGCACGTTCCACGCGGTCGGTGACCAGTTTTACGGCGTTCTTAGTGTTGACGAGGCCACCGGGGAACTCTTCGAGGCGCGTGTTCTTGGCAATGGTGGCGCTCCGGCCATCCGGCAGCGCGTGCAGGGCCCGCATGCGCTCGGCCGTGTCATCTGCGAACTGCCGGGTTGCCAGGACCAGCTCATCCAACTGGAGGTGGAGGTCCCTGAAGTTGGGTCCCACAATGTTCCAGTGTGCCTGCTTCCCTTGAAGCTGGAGCTCGATCAGGTCTGTCAGGACGATCTGAAGGTTGTCTGCGAGTTGCTGTGACGCTTTCATGTGTTCCTCTCTTGGACGCCGTCTGGACGTTCACCTAATCAACAAAGTAACTACTTCAACAACTCTTTCATAAGGATGCTTAGTAGTACAATGAGGAGTGTCGCTGTTCACAACTGGCGAACTTTCGCTTGCGGAGACCAGTAAGTGGCTGCGATACGGGCACCTCGGAAAGATTCGAGGTACCGGCATAACTCAATTGAAGTAAGCAGGAATGCATAGTCAGGAATCCGGATTGTTTGGATTCATCGGAAAGGAATGTGCTGACCATGAACACGCTTTTGATCATTGCTGGTGTAGTTGCGATTGTCCTTCTTTTGGTGGGCGGATTCTCGTCCGCCCTCAACTGGCTGCTTTGGGTGGGTATCGTCCTCCTGGTAGTAGCGGCCATCGGCTGGCTTCTCAGCTTCATGTCAGGCCGCAGGGGCCATACGGTATAGGACCCGCAACGCGACCCCGGCCGGATTTTGAAGCCGGCGCACATTGAATATCCGCGGAACGTGAGGGCTGTCCCCGCAGCACAGCTGCAAGGTGGGGACAGTCCTCCGGCGCACTATACCGTTGGAGGTGCCTGGATGGCAGAGGCGCAGCCGGCCGCGAGGACCGGCAGGAATGAATCCACCGAAGAAAAAATGGACCGCAATTGGATGGAGTTGATCCAGGAACTGCGGGTCCTCCAAACAGGTGTGCAGATCCTGGGCGGTTTTCTGCTGACATTGCCGTTCCAAGCACGTTTTTCCCAATTGGACGATTGGCAGACCGGCCTGTATTTGTTCAATGTCCTGGTGGCAGCCCTCACCACCATTCTTATTGTGATACCGGTAAGCATCCACCGGAGGCTTTTCCGGCGCGGGCTCAAAGTCACGCTCGTTTCCAGCGCGGACACCATTACCAAGCTGGCACTTGCCGGCGTGACCATCCTGATCGTTGGATCGGCGGCCCTTGTGTTCGATGTAACGGTGGGCCACACCGCAGGCCTGGTCACAGGGGCTTTTATCATCCTCGTAGTGCTCGTCTTTGTTGTGGGCATGCCGTTCTGGATCCACCACAGGGCCGTCCGAAACAACGGAATCCTGAAGGAGGACTGATCAGTGACCGAACAAACCAAGCATCAAGCCGCCCATTCAGAAACAAGCCCTGCGCGCCGCTGGGTCAAAGACCACGGGCTGCTGCTGGCCAATGCCGGTCTTTTCATCGCGTTCTTTTGCGGAATGATCGTCTCCGGTGCCGCCAACTACAGCGATGAGCAACAAACCCACGGCGGGCAAGCCGTAGGAATCGTTGAATACCTCTCCACCGGGGCTTTCGTGGAAGCGACCTTCGAGAACTGGGAGTCCGAATTCCTCCAGATGGCCATGTACGTGGTCCTGACGGTCTTCCTCTTCCAACGGGGCTCCTCGGAATCGAAGCCCGTGGACAAGGACGCACCCCAGGACGAGGACCCGCGGGAAGCAAAGAGGACAGCCAAGACCCCTTGGCCGGTCCGTCGCGGCGGCTGGGTGTTGAAACTCTACGAGCACTCGCTCTCGATCCTCTTTGCCATCCTCTTCCTGGCGTCCTTCGCGCTGCACGCAATCGGCGGCACATCGGCGTACAACGAGGAACAAGTCAGCCACGGACTGGAACCCGTGTCCACTTGGGGCTACATCGCGTCCAGCCAGTTCTGGTTCGAGTCCTTCCAGAACTGGCAAAGCGAATTCCTGGCGGTGGCAGTGCTCGTGGGAGCCTCCGTATACCTCCGCGAGCGCGGTTCCCCCGAGTCCAAGCCGGTGGCCGAACCGCACTACGAGACAGGCGCCTGACCCGAGCTGCAAACAACTGCAAACAAGCACAGCAGAAAGGAACCCCACCATGCCGGAAAAGAAGAATCCGAGTTTGAAGGACCCCGAACTCTACGAGGAACTCCGTGAAGACGGCGCTTCGAAGGAAAAGGCCGCCAGGATCTCCAATGCCGCTGCCAAACAAGGGCGCAAGGAAGTTGGCCGCAAGGGCGGAAAGTCCGGCGATTACGACGATTGGACAGTCGAAAAGTTGAAGTCCCGGGCCAAGGAACTGGGCATCACGGGCTACTCAGGCAAGAAGAAGTCCGAACTGATTTCAATGCTCCGTAACCACTGACCTGAGCAGCCAGACAACGCAATCCGCGTGAGGACATCCGCTGCGGCCGGGCGGGCGAGTCAATCAGTGAGCCGCGGCACAGGCCGCAATCTTTTGAGCCAGGCCTCGGTCTGGGCAATGTGAGCGCCCATGGCGGTGGCGGCCAGGGTGGGGTTCTTCTGCGCGATGGCTTCCACAATCGCAGCGTGGCCGGCAGTGCTGCCTTCCCGCACAGCGGTGCCCTCATCGCCGTCGAAAATATGGAAGTGGCCACCCCGCGAACGGAAGAGGCGCACCAAGCCCGCCAACGTTGAGTTACCGCTTGCCCGGCAGATTTCCTCATGGAACTGCGAGTCCAATTCAGAGTATTCAGCAGGGTCTTGCGTATTTTCCATGCTCGACACCAAAGAGGTGAGGGATTCCAGGGCGGCAGGAGACGCGTTCGCAGCCGCCGAAGACGCGGCATGCGACTCCATCAGCCGCCGGATTTCGAACAGCTCCAGCAAGCCGTCCAGAGGGAGCAAATCCACCAGCAGAGCGAAATTCTGGAGGATGACCGTCGGCTCCAAGGACGATATGTAGGTCCCTGAGCCGTGCCTCGACTCCATAATGCCCAGTGCCGACATGGCTCGAACGGCCTCCCTCAGGGAGCTCCGTGACACTCCGAGCTGCGCACACAGTTCCGCTTCCGGAGGGCATTTCTGCCCGGGTGCCAGCTCGCCCGATGCGATCTTGTTTCGCAGGCCCTGCATGGCCGTTTCGACTGCACCCATTTGCCGCGCCTCCTCCAGACTTGGTACACGCTACAGCACTTCGGCCGCGAAGCGCCTTTGGTGCAGGTGATCAGACTTCAAAGTCAAAGAGATCCTATGTCTTTTGCAAAATGCTGGCTCGGCGGGCTGTAAGGGCACAATTACCGCCAAGTTGTCTTATGACTTTCCGCAGTCGTCTGTTGTCTTGGTCATTCATGTGAGGTAACTTACAGGCAGTCCTGCCTCTTCGATCAAGAAGGCCCTTGTGCACCCAGCCAGTAACCTCACGGCTCCAAGTCCGATGACAACGCCCGACGGCGCCCCTTCCCTCTCCGACTGGACCCTCACCCCCTCCAAGGTCCACCTGAACCATGGTTCCTACGGTTCGGTTCCCCGGGCGGCCCAGGAATTCCAACTGGAACTCAAGGCCCGCATGGACTCGAACCCGTGCACATGGTTCATGGGACAGTACAAAGCAGTAGCAGCTGCCCGGGCTGAAGTTGCCGCCTTCCTGGGAGTCGAGGCGCAACACATGGCACTGGTGTTGAACGCCAGTGCCGGAGTCAGCGCCGTCTATAACTCACTTGACCTGGGTCGTGGCGCAGAAATTGTGATGACGAACCATGCCTATGGGGCCGTGCTGCACGGCGCCTACCGCATCGCACGGAAGTACGATGGCCGGGTCCGTATTGCCCAAATACCCCTTGAAGCGGACGCAGAGACTGCAACTGCCCTCGTGATGGCGGAAGTAAACGACCAGACGGCACTGATCGTGCTCGACCAGATCACATCGGCTACGGCACGGGCCTTTCCGGTGGAGGCCGTTGCCCGGGCGGCAGAGGCCCACGGCGTACCCCTGCTCGTGGACGGCGCCCACGCACCCGGCGTCCTGGAAAATCCCGTGCCCGAATTCGACGGTTTCTGGGTAGGCAACCTCCACAAATTCGCCTGCGCCCCCAGGGGTACGGCGGCACTCGTCGCTCGCGGGGACCGCGCTGCTTGCCTGACTCCACTCATCGATTCATGGGGTTTCCCCTACAGCTTCCCGGAGAGCTTTGACCACGTCGGCACCCAGGATGTGACGTCATGGATGGCCGCAGGCACCTCGTTCCGCAGCATCGAACAACGGTACGGCTGGTCCACATTCCGCAGCTATGCCAAGGCCCTGTGCGACTACGGCGAAGCGATCATCGGCGATGCCTTTGCAGACCTCACCGGGCAGAACCACAAGGTGGATGCAGGCATGCCTGTGGGACCGCTCCGGCTGATCCGCCTGCCCGCGGGCCTTGCCACCACGCATGAGGATTCCCACGACGTGCGGGCGTTTATCTCTGAGCGGCTGGACATCGAGACCGCGGTGACCACCTTCAACGGTGAAGGATTCCTTCGACTATCTGCACACCTCTACAACTCACCCAGTGACTACGAATTCTTCGCGGAGCGGGCAGTGCCGGAACTCGTTCGGCTTGCCGGATCCCTTTAGACATCAACATCCGCGCCGATGAAGGCGCAAACCACCTTAACCGAACAACGGAGGGCTCCACGTGAAATCCAGGATAATGGCATCTGCGGCAGCAGGCCTGGCGGCAGTTCTGGCCTTGGCAGGCTGCGGCGGCGGCGGGCAGAGCGCCGCCGACGGCAAGGTCACTTTGAAAATGGTGGAGAGCCTCACCAACCCCACCAGGACAGAAACCCTGAAGAAGCTCCTTGCCGGTTTTGAGCAAGCAAACCCGAACATCAAAGTCGATCTCATCTCTCCCCCCACCGACCAGGCGGACCAGAAAATCCAGCAGATGCTCCAGTCCGGCAAGGGCGTGGATGTGGTGGAGGCACGCGACATCACGGTGGGTTCCTTCGGCGCCAACAACTGGCTCTACGACATGACCAAGGACCTCGAGGGTTGGGACGGTTGGAACAACCTCACGGAAAACGCGGTCACGTATTCCAAGCAAAACGGCAAGACCTACTACATCCCCTACGGTTTCTACGGCCTCTCCCTCTTCTACCGCTCCGATCTGGTCAAGCAGGCCGGATTCGACGGTCCTCCGGGCAGCTGGGAGGAGATGGCGAAGCAGGCTGAAGCGCTCAACAAGCCGTCCGAAAACAAGTTCGGCTACGCGTTCCGCGGAGGCACAAACGCAAACTCCAACGCCGTCGCCATCATCGAGGCCTACGTTGCTGATGAGGTCGACAGGGAGAACGCCTTCAAGCTGACCAGCGGCAAGACGATCTTCTCCTCACCCAAAGCCCAGCAGGCAATGGATCTCTACATCGACCTCTTCAAGAAGGGCTCCCCGCCGTCATCCGTTGCATGGGGTTACCCGGAGATGGTGCAGGGCTTCAGCAACGGTTCAACGGCCTTCCTGCTGCAGGACCCTGAGGTCATCGCGACCGTCAAGGAGTCCCAGGCGATCAAGCAGGACCAGTGGAACGTGGCGCCATTGCTGGTGGGACCGGGCGGCAAGGCGATCCAGCCCGTTGCCTCGGCAGGCTGGGGCATTGCCCAGTCCTCGAATGCCAAGCCGGAGGCAATCAAACTCGTCAAATATTTGGCGCAGGGCGACGCCGCCACAACGTTCAGCAAGGACAACAGCCTTGTCCCGACGCTGAAGTCCGCGGCCCAGGACACCTTCTACAGCACCGGCCCTTGGGCTGCCTACGTGAAGATGACTGAGAACCCGGACACGTACGTTTCCGCCATCCAGCCGCGCAGCGTTTCCTGGTGGACTGAATGGATCAAGAAGTCCGACGGCGAACTCCAGCGGGTGCTCACGGGACAGATGAGCACCAAGGACCTGCTGGCCAGCTGGGACAGCTACTGGACAGGAAAGATGAAGGGCTAAGCAGTCCGATGAGTCTCGACGTCAAGCGCTCCACATCGCCGCCTTCGAGGCCCAAGGAAGGTCAGCGGGAACAGCGTACCGGCAGCACAAAAAGGCGGTTCAACGGCCGGACCGCCCTGGCCCTGCTGGCCTTCCTGGCTCCGGCCGCGGTGTTCGTTGGGGTCTTCACGTACTACCCCATGATCGCCGGCAGCCAGATGGCGTTCCGGAACTGGAACCTGAATGACCTTTCCGATACTTCCTGGATTGGCTTCGGAAACTTCCAGAGCCTGTTCGACGCCCCCGAGTTCGGAACGATCGTCCGCAATACCGTGGTGTGGGTCGTCGGCTCGTTGGTCCCGCAAGTGGTCATCGGGTTTGCCGTGGCTTTGTTCCTGAAGCGGCGGTTCCGGATGCGCGGGGCTTACCAGGCCATGATCTTCTTCCCTTGGGCCGTGTCCGGTTTCCTCATCGGCATGCTGTTCCGGTGGATGTTCAACGCGGAGTTTGGCGTAGTCAATGACCTGCTGATGAAGGCTGGGCTCATCAGCTCGCCCATTCCGTGGCTGTCCGATCCCGGCTTCGCCATGACCGCGATCATCATCGCCAACATCTGGTACGGCGTGACGTTCTTCGCCATCATGATCCTTGCCGCCCTGCAGTCGGTGTCCGACGAGATGTACGAGGCCGCCGCCTTGGACGGCGCCGGCAAGATTCGGACGTTCTTCAGCATCACGCTGCCGAGCATCTCCACCACGCTGGCGTTGACCATCCTGCTGCGGGTGATTTGGATCTTCAACTTCCCGGACATCATCTTCGCCATGACGGGCGGCGGTCCGGCCGACCAAACCCACATCATCACCACGTACATGATCAAAATTACCCAGGAAGGTGACTACGGCAAGGCATCCGCCCTGGGGTTGATCGTCATGGTCACCCTCATGCTTTTCGCGGCCTTCTACCTCATGGCTGTCCGCTTTCGAAAGGGAGACCGATGATCAATACTCCAACGCTCGTGGGGCGGATTTCGAAGGTGGTCTTCCTGGGCCTGTGCCTGATCGTCACTGTCTTTCCGCTGTACTGGATCGTGGTGACGTCCCTCAAGGCGCCGGGCGCCATCTACTCGCTGCCCTTGGATTACTGGCCGAAGCAGCTGTCCCTGGACAACTACGTCGGGTTGTTCACCAAGTCCGATTTCGGCCAGTACATGCTCAACAGCCTGGTGGTGGCGCTGGTTGCCGCGTCGGTGGCGACGCTCATCTCGCTGCTCTCCGCCTATGTCCTGGCCCGGTTCCAGTTCTCCGGGCGGGGCGCCGTTTTGGGTGCTTTCCTCATCACCCAGATGATCCCGGGGTTCATCGCCCTGGGTCCGTTGTACCTGATGATGACGGACTTCGGGCTGGTGGATTCCAAGACCGGCTTGATCCTGATCTACATCGCCATCTGCATCCCGTTCTGTACCATCATGCTGCGCGGCTTCTTCGAGAACGTCCCCGACGCTTTGGAAGAGGCCGCCATGATTGATGGTTGTTCGCGGATGGGGGCGCTCTTCCGGGTCATCGTCCCGGTGATGTTGCCCGGTATCGCGGCGAGTTTTGTGTTCAATTTCGTGAACTGCTGGAACGAGCTTTTCCTGTCCGTGACGCTGATGAACAGCGACAGCAACAAGACCATCCCGACGGCGTTGGCCGGCTTCATCTCGAGCTTCAACATTGATTGGGGTTCCATGTCCGCTGCCGCAGTTTTGACGGTGGTTCCCACGCTGGTGATCTTTGCCTTTGCCAGCAAGTTCATTGTCCAGGGACTTACGGCAGGCTCAGTGAAGGGCTGAGACTGCGAACACGGAACCGTCGGGCGCCCCTCAGGCGCCCGACGGCGATTCACGCCTTTTTCTTTGCCCGCGCCTTTGGTTTGCTGGCGGTTTTGCTGGCGGCAGCGTCGTCGTCGGACGCTTTGTCCTTGCCGCGTTTCTTGTCGAGGCTTCGCTTGAGCGCTTCCATGAGGTCGATGACGTCGCCGCCCTCGCCTTCGCCTTCGACATTGCCGAACGTGGCCTCGGTATCCAGGGCCTCGCCCTTCTCCAGCTTGGCCTCGATCAGCGTCTTCAGCTGCACCTGGTAGTCGTCGGTGTACTCATCGGGGTCGAAGTCGTGGGCCATGGATTCGACCAGGGCGGAGGACATCTCCAGTTCTTTGTCCGAGATCTTGATGTCGGTCTCGAGGGAAGGGAACTTGGCCTCCCGGACTTCATCACCCCACAAGAGAGCCTGCAGCAGCAACACGTCACCGCGAACGCGCAGGGCTCCTAGGCGTGTTTTCTGGCGCAGTGCGTACTGGACGATCGCGATCCTGTCCGTGTCCTCCAGGGTTTGCCGCAGGAGCATATAGGCCTTGGGCGATTTGGAGTCCGGCTCCAGGAAGTAGCTGCGTTCGTACATGATGGGGTCCAGCTGCTCGGCGGGAATGAACTCCACCACCTCGATTTCGCGGCTGTTTTCTTCGGGGAGGGACTTCAATTCGGCTGAGGTGAGGACGACCGTGCGACCTTCTTCTTCGTAGGCCTTATCGATATCCTCGTACGCCACAACTTCACCGCAAATTTCGCATTTGCGCTGGTAACGGATGCGTCCACCATCCTTATTGTGGACTTGGTGGAGTCCAATATCGTGATCCTCCGTGGCACTGTAGAGCTTCACTGGTACGTTGACCAGACCGAACGCGATAGATCCCTTCCAGATGGCCCTCATGCACCCAGTCAACAGCACAAGACAACAGAGGAGAAGAGGTGGCAGTAAAGCAGAAGGAGCGTGTCGTCGTCGAGGGCCACGAGCTGACCCTCACCAACCTGGGCAAAATCATCTACCCGGAGACCGGCACCACCAAGGCTGAAGTCCTGGCCTACTACGCCGCGGTTGCCCCGTTCCTCATACCCGCGGCAGCCAACCGGCCCGTGACCCGCAAGCGTTGGGTCAACGGCGTGGGCACCTCCGCGAACCCAGGCGAGGTGTTCTTCCAGAAGAACCTCGAGGACTCCGCACCGAGGTGGATCCCGCGGGCCACTATCCACCATTCGGACCACACCAACGACTACCCCATGGTCAACAACCTCGCCACGCTGACGTGGATGGCACAGATTGCTTCGCTGGAAATTCACGTCCCGCAGTGGCAAGTGGATCCGTCCGGCACTCCACTGCGACCGGACCGCTTCGTCCTGGATCTGGATCCCGGCCCGGGCGCCGGCCTCCCCGAATGCGTTGAGGTGGCCCTCCTGGCACGGTCAATCCTGCATGACATGGGCATGGAGCCGGTTCCCGTCACGAGCGGCAGCAAAGGCATCCACCTCTACACCGGGCTGGACGGGACACTCAAGTCCGAGCAGGTTTCCGCGTTCGCGCACGAGCTTGCCCGCGCCCTCGAAGCGGATCATCCGGAACTCGTTGTCAGCGACATGAAGAAGTCCCTGCGCAAGGGCAAAGTGCTGGTCGACTGGAGCCAGAACAGCGGCAACAAGACCACCATCGTCCCGTACTCGCTCCGCGGAAAGGCGCACCCCATGGTCGCAGCGCCCAGGACGTGGGCTGAACTTGAGGACCCGGATCTGGACCATCTGGACTTTACCGAGGTCATGGAGCGAGTCAGCACAGGCGAGGACTTCTTTGCACCCATCTCGGGCAGGCACCTCCCGCCCCACGCAGAAGACAACGACGGCGGGACTTCCGGAGTCGGTAAAGGGCCGCCGAAGGCGGGTGGTCGGGAAAAGGCCACGGTGGAGGGGCGCCTGGCCAAGTACGTGGGAATGCGCGATCCGGACAAGACGCCGGAACCGTTCCCGTCGTCGTCCGTTCCCTCCGTCGGGCGGACGCCCGGTGGCTCGTCCGATCAGCCCAGGCCGGGCGACCCCCAGCCACCGGGTGGCATCTTTGTCATCCAGGAACATCACGCCCGCCGCTATCACCTGGACTTTCGCTTGGAACACGACGGCGTCCTCGTCTCCTGGGCGCTACCCCGCGGGGTACCGGAGACACCGGACCGTAACAACCTGGCCGTCCACACCGAGGACCACCCCATGGACTACGCCAACTTCGCCGGAGTGATCCCCAAGGGCGAGTACGGCGGCGGCACGGTGACCATCTGGGACCGCGGCGAGTACACGTGCGAGAAGTGGCGCGAAGGCAAGGAAGTCATCGCCACACTCACGGGTGAGCCCGGCGGCGGCTTGGGCGGAACCAAGCGCTTTGCCCTGATCAACACAGGCGACCGCTGGCTGATCCACTTGATGAAGGAGCAGCCCGACCGAAAGGGACCGTCGGCGAAGCCCGCCGCGGCCGCACGCAAGCCCGCGCCCGCCGTCGAGCCTGGACCCATGCCGGACTACGCACCGATGCTGGCATCCTCGGGAACCACGGCCGAACTGACCGGCAGCGACTGGCTCTATGAACTCAAATGGGACGGCATCCGCGCCATCATTACCGGCACCGAAGGCAAGATCCGCCTCATGAGCCGCAATGGCAACGACCTCACAGCCACCTACCCCGAACTGACCGAACGCGCCTGCTGGCCCGACGCCGACTTTGTGGCCGACGGCGAGATCGTGGCGCTCGGCAAAGGGTCCCGGCCTGATTTCGGCAGGCTCCAACAGCGCATGAACCTGGTCAAGACCGCGGACATCGAACGCGCCCGGGCCTCGGTTCCGGTACAGCTGATCCTTTTTGATTTGTTGTACGACGCCGGTACGGACTTGAGCGGGCTGCCTTACCGCCTGCGCCGGGACCGGTTGCAGGAGTTCGCGGGACGACTGGATACTGGCTGCCCCCTGCATTTGTCCGAGGTCCTGGACCACAACGTCGAGGACCTTTTGACCGTGGCGGGTGAGTTGGGGCTCGAAGGCGTGATGGCCAAGAAGGCGGACAGCCGATACACGCCGGGGCGCCGGAGCCGTTCGTGGATCAAACTCAAGCTGGAGCGAAGCCAGGAAGTGGTGATCGGAGGTTGGCGTCCGGGAGCGGGAGCGCGCAGCGGCACCTTCGGATCCCTGCTGCTTGGTATTCCCGACGGCGAAAAGCTGCGGTACGTGGGCCGCGTTGGCACGGGTTTCAAGGACTGGCAGCTGAAGGAGATCCTGGCTGTTTTGGAGTCGCACGCGGTAACGGAATCCCCCTTCAGCGAAATACCCCGGGAGGATTCGGCCGGTGCACGGTGGGTGGAGCCGGAGCTGGTGGCCGAGGTGACCTTCGGCGAGTGGACCGGGCCCGGACGTTTGCGCCACCCGGTGTGGCGGGGTTGGCGGCCGGACAAGTCCCCTTCCGACGTCAGCCTGCCCGACTAGGGGACAGCTAACGTTCCACTACGCGCTCAGTGGAACGTGTGCTGTCCCCTGGTTGGGCAGGCCGGGGTTTGGTCAGGAGGAGTGCGGCATCTGGGGCCGGCTGGTCCGGTGTACGGCCGTGACCGCAGCTCCCTGGCCAGCCCGTCCGTGGGCTTGGTCCCGGTCTTTCGGATGACGGCGCTTGCCGTTGCCGTCCGGCCATTGCTGGCCTTGGTCTGTTCCCAGGGCCATTGCAAGGTTGGCGGGCTCCGGCATCGGAGCCATGTCCATGGACTCCAGGAGATGGCTTGCCACCTCGGGGTTAATGCCTGCGGCGTCATGGTTGGTGGTCATGGTTCTTCCTTTCTTCAGTGAAACGAAGCGCTTCTAATTTTAGGCCTACCAGCGGACCTTTTTCATGGTTTTTGCCTGCTTTCCACTGGCATGCGTGGGCTTGTGGCCCTTGCCGGTGCTTTGCCAGCCACCGGGAGCGCCACCCCCGGA
Organism: Paenarthrobacter sp. NPDC089675; assembly: GCF_044749185.1. NCBI lineage: Bacteria > Bacillati > Actinomycetota > Actinomycetes > Micrococcales > Micrococcaceae > Paenarthrobacter > Paenarthrobacter sp. NPDC089675. The sequence continues at coordinate 62,835 of NZ_JBIVHM010000008.1, forward strand.
TTTGCTCGCCAGCATGGCCCTCTGGGCATCGGTCAATTTGGACTTGATGCCGCCTTGGCCAGCTTGGATGTTCTGGTCAGCTTGGTTGTTGTCAGGCGTATTGGCAGTCACTGGTGGACTCCTTCAGAGTGTCGGTGAAGTCCTGAAGAGACACGGGAACCACGGCGTCCCATGCAGTTACGCAGGCAACTGTGCAGTCATGCAGACAGGGGCGGAACCACAGGAACCGCGGGCGACGACGGGAACGGCATGGAGGCAGGGCCTCAACAGGCGTGGATTCTTGTCAGGTAAAACGGGCTGCGCCAACAAAAGCGCAGGCCGGTCTACTCAAAAATCAGTGTTCCCATGCGTCACACCATAACCAGGAACAGCAGTCTTTGGAAACCCTTTCCGTGCGTCCATCTTCAAAGGGCGGCTTGTTAGCATGGCTCCATGTCCCCGGATTCCGCGATCGTGCACGCACTTCGGGCGGCAGGCTGCGTGTTCGCGGAGGAGGAAGCAGCCCTGCTGATGGAGGCGGCCGGAAGCCTTGAAGAGCTGGACGTCATGGTGCGCCGACGGGCCGGTGGACTCCCCTTGGAGCACCTACTTGGATGGGTGGAATTCTGCGGGACCCGGATGGCCATTGAACCAGGAGTCTTTGTTCCACGACGCCGTACGGAGTTCCTCGTGGAGCAGGCGGCCCGGATGATGGCCGAACGCGGCAACCCGGCCGCCGTCGTCGTCGATTTATGCTGCGGTTCCGGCGCAATCGGTGCGGCGCTCAGCGACGTCCTCTCCGGTTGCGAACTGTACGCGGCCGATATTGATCCCGTAGCCGTGAAGTGCGCCCGGCGGAACATCGAACCCCGCGGTGGCCAGGTTTTCCAAGGCGACCTTTTTGAGCCGCTCCCCCGCGGGCTGATGGGAAGGGTCGACGTCCTCCTGGTCAATGCCCCTTACGTCCCCACCGACGCGATCAGCATGATGCCGCCGGAAGCGCGGCTCCATGAACCACTGGCAGCGCTCGACGGCGGTGCTGACGGTTTGGATGTGCAGCGTCGGGTCGCCATGGACTCAACAGAGTGGTTGGCGCTGAATGGCGTCCTGCTGATTGAGACCTCGAAAGTGCAGGCCAGCACGACCGCGGGGCTTCTGGCGCGAGCCGGGTTGACTGCGGACGTGGTGACGGACGCAGATCTTGATGCCACACTGGTGATCGGTTCCCCAAGGGACCACTGAACCGCCGGCTTTCGAGGATCCAAAGTAGCAGCGAAGGCCGCACCACTTCGGGTGACGGCCTTCGCTGCTTCAGTTGATGCAATCAGTCTCTTGGGAATACGCACATCAGGATCTTTGATGGCATTAGTACACCACGCGCACCCTGAAAAGGCGTGTCAGTTGACGTCCCACCCTGCCGTCTTCGCCGCCTCCAATTCGGCAAATTTGGCGGTCATTGTCGAGTTACCCCGTGTGAGCTTCCTAATGGTGAGATCGTCGGCTTTGGCGTTCGCACGCCGCAGGTTGTCGGCAGACTTCTGCAGCGCCACTTTCGTCTTTTCCAAGTCCTTGATCGCTTCGTCGATACGCTTGATCGCCTCCACGAAGCCGTCGGAGGCGAGCCTCCAGTTCCGACCGAACGCGTCCTTGAAATCGCTGATCTGCTGTTCAAAATTCGTGATGTCCAAGTTCTGCGCCTTGACCATGGCCAGCTCGGTCTTGTATTCGAGCGAATTCATCGCGGCATTCCGCAGCAGCGCGATCAACTGGATGAAGAACTGCGGCCGGATGACGTACATCTTCGGATAGCGGTGAGAGACATCGACGATCCCGGTGTTGTAGAGCTCGCTATCAGGCTCGAGCAGAGAGACCAGCACGGCGTACTCGCACCCCTTCTCCGTGCGATCCTTATCCAGCTCTTTCAGGAAGTCTTCGTTCTTGTGTTTGGTCGCGGTTCCGTCGTTCTCGTTCTTCATCTCAAACATGATCGACACAATCTCAGTACCGACACTATCGAAGTCGCGGAAGATGTAATCACCCTTGCTCCCGGCCCGCGCATCGTTGTCCTTCTCGAAATAGGCAAGGGGAAAGGCTGTGGCGCGGATGCGGTTGAACTCGGTCTCGCAGTGCTGCTCAAGAGTTTCGCCGACCATCTTGGTAGACAGCTTCGCTTTCAAGTCCCGCAGCCGCTCGATCTGTTCTTCACGGTCCTTGATCTGGGTTTCGTATTTGTCTTTCAGAGCCTTCTCACCGAGCTGCTTCTCGAGATCGGCCCGATCAAGGCTGCTCTTGAGTTTGTCCCGCTCCTTTTCGACCGTGTTGACTGCTTCGGAGATCTCAAGCTTCTGCGCGGTTTCGATGGCTTCGAGCTTCGCCTTGAGGTCCTGGATTGCGGAGTCTTTCTCCGATGCAGTCTTCTGAAGTTCGTTAGCGAGCTTCGCCTCGGCCAGTTCAGCTGATGCCTGTTTCTCCTGCTTCGCCTGTTCGAGCTCCTTCATGAGCCCATCGCGCTCCTTCTCGACGGCACTAAGCGCCTCTGTTACGGCGAGCTTCTGTGCGACCTCAACAGCATCGAGCTTCGACTTCAGCTCCTGGATCTCAGCATCCTTGGCCGATGCAGCCTTCTGAAGTTCACCGGCGGACTTCGTCGCCGCGAGCTCGAGAGCCGCGGCCTTGTCCCGTTCTGCCAGTTCTAGCCGTTCGTTGAGCTGCTGTTCGAACTCAGCATCGCGAACCTGCTTGGCGATGTCGGCGTAGCCGGCTTCGTCGATAGTAAATGTCTGTCCGCAGTGCGGGCACTTGATGTCATGCATGTCTGGAACCTCAAATCAGGCTAGGTCGGCCCTGAACGGCCGCACTGGTGGACCCTCCGTTTTTCAGAGGGAGAAGGACTCTCGAGATACGCGGAAACCAGGCCCCCAATGCATGGTTTCCGCGGCAGTCACAACTCCGGAGACTTCCCTCGTTGTTTGAGAATGAAGCTACGGCAATGCAAAAGCGTTGAAATCAAAGATGTTGATAACCCCCCTTATCACCATTCGCTGTCCGCGAACTAGAACGCGATACTAAGCTGAGATCAACGACGAAAGGAGACGCTCATGGACCAAACAGAAGCCATGCATATGACCCTCTCGGACGTTGCCGCCCTCGCCCAGGTACAGCGCCCAGTGGTGTCCATGTGGCGCAAACGCAGCGCAAGATCCGTCCACCCGTTTCCGCAGCCTGTAGAGCACGACGGCGGGTTGGAGCTCTTCGACTCCGCCCACGTCGCCGCTTGGCTGACCGACACTGGACGGGGCAACAACCCCGAGGCTGCCAACGACGTCGCCGCCTTCACCCGAATGCCTGTAACGACCACCGACGGCGTCCAGGTAAATACCTTCGACACCCTCACGGCTCTGCTGGTGCTTAAGGCGATTACTGGCAACTCGTTGGCACAACTGAGCCGGGAGGACTTGCTGGATGCTGCAGACGAGTGCGATCCGGATGACACATTCCTGTATTCCGAAATCGAAGCCGCGGGGACGTCGCTTGCCTCCACTGCGGCATTGGCCGACCGGCTGACGGACAGTGCCTACAACGTTGCAGCGGCCTTCGAGCGTTTGCTGGCTGGGAGGTTCCGCGAGGGGCCGAAAGAGTACTCGGCCACTGCCCTCACCGACTCTGCTGTGGAGTTGGTGGCCGCTGCCGCCGTTGAACTGGCCGCAACTCTTGGCGGAAACTCCGTCTTTGCTGATTCCTCAAGAGGCGGTAGCGATCTTCTGCTGGGCGTCGTCCATGCCGCCGGAGAAGCAGCGCCGGTCACGTTTCTGACAGCGGACGACGACGGCGCTTCAGGTCGCCTGGTGCGGCGCCGACTGCGGGTGCACGGTGTGGACTGCGGGCAGATCCATCTCGATCCGAGCGGGGAGTTCGCCGTTCAAGGACCTGTAGTTCACGTGGCTCAGTACCCTTCTCCAGGTGAATCCGGAATGAACGGAGCACAGATCCTTGAGACAATGGAACAGCTTCTCCTGCAGATGGATGATCAACAGCGGGCTGTCATCATCGCCCCAGCACGGGTTCTCTGCGATCCCCCGATGGACGTCGGCCTAGCGGCGCTCCGTGGAGATTTGCTGCGAATCGGGCGGGTCCGCGCCATTGTGCGGTTGCCCCAAGGCCTGCTGCGCGCCAAACCCCGCGAAGCTCAAGCCCTCTGGGTGATGGGTCCCTCTCTAGCTGACAATCCCAGTGCTGGACGCTGGACCATGGTGGCGGACGTCAGCACTCAAGATCTCACTGAAGACGTGAAGCAGGATTTGGTCAGCGACATTATTGCCTCGATGGGGACCGGCGCTATGGTCCGCGCCCATGCGTTACGATTCGCTCGACTGATGCCAACCCAGCAGCTGCTGGCCAGCAAGTCCTTGGTGCCAGCGCCGCCCTATAGTTCGGTTGGAATGCCAACTGGCGCGGAGGCAGCACTCCGGGTAGAGGAACTGGGACGTCTGCTGCATTCCGGTGCATCGCCTGCTCCGCAGGTCGTGACCACACATAACAACATGGTGAATCAGGCTGCTTCCATCCAGAGACTCATCACCTACGGCACCCTCAAGCACATCAAGGGAAACCGGTTGGCGGAGGCAGACTTGAATCCGCAGAAGGGAGCCCGGGCCTTGGGCCCGGCGGAACTGCTTGACCCGCACAACGCACCGCACCGGTACATCGGCCTCCTGGATCTGGCAGCCAACTATCCTGCAAGCCGGCTCACTCAGCCCGGCGACATCGTCTTCTGCACTAGCCCTCGGCCCGCCGCCGTGGTAGACACCCACGGTGGTTCCGTCGTCATATTCCCGGCGAAGATACTACGGGTCAAGGCCGGCGACCCGGGCGGGCTGTTGCCGTCCGTCGTTGCATCGGACATCAACAGCCTTTCCCCAACGGACAAAGCCTGGCGCCGGTGGCGCCTGCGTCGCGTACCTGAGGCCCAGCTGAGAAATCTGGGCGATGCTCTTGCCCGGCTGCAGCACGAGCAGGAACAAGCCCGACAACGACTCAGGCAACTCCAAGAAGTCGCTACGCTGATTACGGACGGCGTGGCGAGCGGAAGCCTCACTCTGATAGATCCAAGCACTAATCTCGCCGACCCACAGACCAAAGGAACCCAGTAATGCCCCCGAAATTGAAGGTGGACCTCGCCCCGTCCACCATGAAGGAACTCAAGGACACCCTCTGGAAAGCCGCGGACAAACTGCGCGGCTCCATGGATGCCTCACAGTACAAGGACGTGATCCTGGGTTTGGTGTTCCTGAAGTACGTCTCCGACGCTTTCGACGAACGCCGTGAACAGATCCAAGCCGAACTGGAGGCCGACGGTCTCAACGAGGACCAGATTGCTCAGCTGATTGACGACGTCGACGAGTACACCGGCCGCGGCGTCTTCTGGGTGGCGCCTCGGGCACGTTGGAGCTATCTGGCAGAGAACGCCAAGGGCCTTCCTGCAGCCATGGGCGAGCACCCCAAGTTAGTGGGCCAGCTCATTGACGAGGCCATGGACATGATCATGATGGACAACAAGTCCCTTGCCGCCACGCTCCCCCGCATCTACAACAGAGACAACGTGGACCAGCGTCGCCTGGGTGAGTTGCTGGACCTGTTCAACTCCGCACGGTTCACGGGCCAGGGCGCCAGCAAGGCCCGGGACTTGCTAGGTGAGGTCTACGAGTACTTCCTCGAAAAATTCGCCAAGGCCGAGGGCAAGCGAGGCGGCGAGTTCTACACGCCCGCCGGTGTGGTCCGCGTCCTGGTGGAGGTTCTGGAACCCCACCGCGGGCGAGTGTATGACCCCTGCTGTGGGTCCGGCGGCATGTTCGTGCAAGCCGAGAAGTTCCTCGAGGCGCACAACATGGAAGGCTCCGACATCTCCGTCTACGGCCAGGAGCTCAACGAGCGCACCTGGCGGATGGCGAAGATGAACCTGGCCATCCACGGCCTCAACGCCAACCTAGCTTCCCGCTGGGGCGACACGTTCGCCCGCGACCAGCACCCCGAGCTGACCGGCAACAACGGCGCGGACTTCATCATGGCCAACCCGCCCTTCAACATCAAGGACTGGGCTCGACTTGAGTCGGACCCACGCTGGAAGTATGGCGTCCCGCCAGCCGGAAACGCCAACTATGCCTGGATCCAGCACATCATTTCCAAGCTGGCACCCGGCGGCAGCGCAGGCGTGGTCATGGCCAACGGGTCCATGTCCTCCAACTCCGGCGGCGAAGGTGAGATCCGCGCCCAGCTGGTGGAGGCCGACCTCGTCTCCTGCATGGTGGCCCTGCCCACGCAGCTATTCCGCAGCACCGGCATCCCTGTATGTACGTGGTTCTTCGCCAAGGACAAGACGGCCGGCCCCCGCGGCTCGGTAGATCGAACCGGGCAAGTGCTATTTATCGACGCTCGGAACCTCGGCCACATGGTGGACCGAGCCGAGCGAGCACTGTCGGATGAGGACATTGCCAAGATCGCCAACACCTACCACGCGTGGCGTGGCACGGCTTCGGCGATTGAGGCCGGGTTGACGTACGACGACGAAGCAGGCTTTTGCTATTCAGCTTCACTTGCCGAGATCAAGGCCGCGGACTATGCACTGACGCCTGGACGATACGTTGGTGCGGCCGAGGTGGAGGACGACGGCGAACCGATCGAGGAGAAGATCGCACGGCTTTCCAAGGAGCTGTTTGAACAATTCGAAGAGTCCGAGCGGCTGGCGGCTGTTGTGCGTGAGCAGTTGGGGAGGGTTTCGTGAGCACGCCGGAAGGCTGGCAGGTTCAACCGCTTTCAGAAGTGGTATCCATACAAAGGGGATTCGACCTCCCCCATCACGCCCGTCGTCCCGGTCCATTCCCGGTGCTCACGTCGGGAGAGACCGGCGGATTCCATGACGAAGGACCCGTTAGGGGCCCAGGAGTCACGATCGGACGGGCAACGAATCTCGGTCAGCCGAAGTGGTCGGAGGGTGACTTCTGGCCACACAACACCACCATGTTTGTGAAGGACTTTAAGGGTAACTTGCCCCGGTGGGTATTCCACTACTTTGAAAACACGGATCTTGCTGGCTACGACTCTGGTTCTGTTCAACCGATGTTGAACAGAAACTATATTGCGCAGGTGCCTGTTCTCGTGCCACCGTTCGACGAGCAGCAGGCAATCGCGGAGGTTCTGGGCGCCCTCGACAACAAGATCGCCGCCAACACCAAACTGGCTACCTCCATTGCTGAGCTGGCAACTATTCACTTCTCCCACGTAAATCAGGATGCAGATCAGACGGTTCTTCTGTCCAAGTTGGTTGCGACGCAGTACGGGGTAACGACATCAGCGCACGCAGAGCCCGGCCCTAGGTTTCTCCGAGTCACGGATATTAATAAGAAACCTTGGATCGAATGGGATAGCACCCCGAACTGCACTGTCAGCCACGCGGAGTTAGCCAAGTACCGTGTATCGCCCGGGGATATATTGGTCGCCCGTATGGCAGATCCAGGCAAGGCAGCCTTTATCGATTCCGGTGACCCTGAAGCAGTCTTCGCGTCTTATCTCGTTCGCCTCAAGCCGCACGATCCCGTCCAAGCCCTGTATCTCTACTACTTCCTGAGGTCGCCGCAGTATCTCGAATACGCCGAGGGAGCAATGACAGGCTCCGTGCAGAAGAACATGAACGCGAAAGTGATCGTTGCGACTGATGTTGCACTTCCTGGGCACGACGTCCTCGTTGGATTCAATGAAACCGTCGAACCGTTACGAGCGCTTATTCAGTCGCATCTCAACGAGAACCGTAAACTCACCGCCACCCGCGACGCTCTCCTCCCACAACTCATGTCCGGCAAGCTGAGAGTCAAGGACGCGGAGAAGGTGCTGGAAGACGTGGGGGTGTGAGCTTCGACGCGCCAGCCCGTCCAGCGACTCCGACCTAAAGCAGGATTTGCACACAATCTCAGAATGAATTCGGTCCAATAGGGGGGAACAACCGTGACAGCAGGAACACCAGCAGTAGCCTTTTCCGAAGCCGACTGGGAGGGTATGGCCGTTGAGCTTCTGGCCGAGCCGCTCGGCTGGCAGCCCTTGCCTGGACAAGATATTGCTCCCGGTACGGGCCAGCGCGAGACATGGGATGAACTGCTGATCCGGCCCAAGCTGCTTGGCGCGCTTCGGAAGTTTAACCCGAAGGTGCCCGCCGAGTACCTGCAGCAAGCACTCGCCGAGATCGCCTCTCCGGAATCGAACGACGCTATCGCCGAAAACCACCGTATCCACAACTACCTCGTGAACGGGTATCGGCTCAGTTACATCGACTCGGACGGTAGCGAAGTCAATCCCACTATCCACCTGCTGAGCCAGGACCCTGATCAGAACGACTGGCTCGTCGTCAACCAAGTTACTTTGGTCCAAGGCGACTACAAGCGCCGCTTCGACGTCGTTCTCTACTGCAACGGCATGCCGGTAAGTGTCATTGAACTGAAGAAGGCAGGCAGCGCCACAGCTGACGTGGCGGCGGCGCATGCGCAGCTACAGACGTATCTTCGGGAGTTTCCCATGGCGTTCCGTTTCTGCGTGTTCACGCTCGCATCAGACGGAATCCAAGCAAAGTACGGAACTCCGTTCACTCCACTCAATCACTTCTCACCTTGGAATGTGGACGATGATGGTCGGCCGGTCGCACCTGGCTACATGGAGGCCGGCGTCGCTGTCACGGCGCTGGAAACCGCCCTTTACGGCCTATATAACCAAGAACGTTTTCTGCAGTTGGTCCGTAATTTCACTGCCTTCGACGGTGGTCCGGAAGGGTTACTAAAGCGCATCGCGAAGCCGCACCAGTACTTCGCGGTCACCAAAGCCGTCGGCAGCACCGTTCAAGCAGTGGAAAGCAACGGCAAAGCGGGAGTCGTCTGGCATACGCAAGGATCCGGCAAGTCAATGGAGATGGAGCTCTATGCCAACCTGGTGGCACGGCATCCGAAGTTGAAAAACCCAACGGTCGTGGTGATCACGGACCGGAACGAGCTCGATGGCCAGTTGTTCGAGGGCTTTGATAGGAGCATGCTGCTGGCCGAGTCGCCGAAGCAGATCCGGAAGCGCTCCGAACTGCGGGAGGAACTGAGCAACCGAGCGACTGGCGGTATCTACTTCACTACCCTGCAAAAGTTTGGCCGCAGCAAAGCCGAAAAAGATGCCGGCGCCGAACACCCGCTGCTGTCCAACCGGCGCAACATCATTGTGGTGGTGGACGAGGCGCACCGCTCGCACTACGACGACCTGGACGGATACGCACGGCACCTGCGGGACGCACTCCCGCACGCGACGTTAATCGCCTTCACCGGCACGCCCATCTCTTTTGCTGACCGGAACACCCAGGAAGTCTTCGGCGATTACATCGACGTCTACGACCTCACCCGGGCGGTTGAGGACGGCGCCACGGTGCCGGTGTACTTTGAGCCGCGACTCATCAAGGTGGGACTGGCGTCCGACGTGACGGAAGAGGTCCTTGACCAAGCCGCCGACGAAGCCACTCTCGGCCTCGACGATACAGAACGGGCCCGACTCGAGGCGAGCGTCGCCGTCGTGAACGCCGTGTACGGTGCGCCGCAGCGTATCGCTGCGTTGGCGGAAGACTTGGTGGCGCATTGGGAGAACCGTCGCGAACGCATGCGCAAGTTCATTGAAGCGCCAGGCAAGGCGATGATCGTGGGCGGCACACGTGAAATTTGCGCGAACCTCTACTCGGCCATCGTGGCGCTGAGGCCCGACTGGCATTCGGATGACCTTGCCAAGGGAAAGATCAAAGTGGTGTACTCCGGTGACGCCACCGATGTTCCCCCGGTCTCCAATCACGTGCGCCGCGACTCGGCGAATGCGACGGTGAAAGAGCGGCTTAAGGACGTTGACGACGAACTGGAGCTCGTCATCGTCAAAGACATGATGCTCACCGGCTATGACTCACCGCCGCTGCACACGCTCTACCTGGACCGGCCCCTGAAGGGTGCGCTGTTGATGCAGACCCTGGCCCGCGTAAACCGCACCTTCCGCGGCAAGCAGGACGGCCTGCTTGTGGCCTACGCGCCTTTGGCGGAAAACCTAACCAAGGCTTTGGGCGAGTACACCAACGACGATCAGGTGAACAAGCCCGTCGGCAAGAACCTAGAAGAAGCCGTTGGGCAGACGGTGCGGCTGGTCGAGGAACTTCGTGGGATGCTCTCCGGATACGACTGGAAATCCGTGTTGATGAAGGGCGGCCCGCGGGCCTTTGTCAGCGCTGCGACGGGCGCTGCCAACTACCTGCGAAGTCCGGAGACACCGGGGAACAAGCCGGCTGAAGGCGAAGAGACTCTGGCCTCAAAGTACCGCCGGTACTCCGGCCAGTTGTCACGAGCGTGGGCGCTGTGTTCCGGCTCGGATACCTTGGCTGAACTTCTGCCCGAAATCCAGGTCTACGAGGAGACGCGGGTCTACATGGCCAAGTTCGACGCCGCAGACCGACAGGCCAGCGGCGAACCTGTGCCGGAGGAGATTCAGCGACTTCTGGGCAACCTCGTGGCGTCCGCAACCTCTTCCGGCGAGGTACTGGACATCTACGAGGCGGCCGGTATGCCGAAGCCCTCGCTGGATGACCTGACGCCGGAATTCATCGCCAAGACCCAGAATGCCCGCAACCCACAGCTGGCAATAGAGGCATTGCGGAAGCTCATCGCTGACGAGTCTGTCGTCGCTACGCGAAACAACGTGATTCGCCAACGGGCCTTCTCAGAACGCATTACTGAGCTTATGCGGAAGTACACCAACCAGCAGCTGACGTCGGCGGAGATCATCGCGGAGTTGGTTGAGTTGGCACGCGAAGTGGCGGCCGAGAGCAACCGAGGCGCTCATTTCAGTCCGCCTCTGAATTCGGACGAGCTGGCTTTCTACGACGCCGTAGCCTCCAACGAGTCTGCCGTGGAGATACAGGGCGAAGGCGTGCTCGCCGATATCGCCCGCGAGCTGCTGTCCGTGATGCGCCGGGACGTACGGACCGATTGGACGGTGCGCGATGACGTCAGGGCCAAACTTCGTTCCTCGATCAAGAGGCTTCTGGTCCGTTTCGGGTACCCGCCGGACAAGCAGCCGGAAGCCATCAAACTAGTGATGGAGCAGATGGAGTCTATGGCTCCTCGATTTGCGGAGGCGCGGCTATAACAGGTCCGGCTGTCCGCTGACGCGCCTTCTGGCCGATACGCTGGGGTTATCAGGCAAGAGCCTGCTGTGCCGTTAACGAACGAAAGACCCGAGCGCAATCGGGTCTTTGTTCAGCGCGGTGCGCTCATTGGTGCGGTCGAGAGGATCATAGCCTCAAATCCGAACACTTTGAGTCTATGGCCCTGCGCACGTAGGGCGCAACGTTGTTGTGCCGACAGACACGTGCAGGCCGTGCCCTGTTCCTCTGGGAGGAGGTGCCGGCATGGAGTCCAAACGGAACGTGAAGAACCATGGGGCGCCTGGAACCTGGCGGTGAACATCATCAGATTAGTCGTTGATGTCGTCCGCCTGTTCTGGCACAACATCCCCTAACCGGGAGCGGTGGCCATCGGCGCTATGTCGGTGGCCACCGTCAATGTGCCGGCGACTCGTTCTACTCGGGCACCTGCCCGCCGGTCCGTTTTCGTGGGCACGATCATCTGCGTCCCCCCCCCCAGATAGTCAAGCTTTTCCGCTGAACCCAACCCAGTTACATGGGCAAAGCCAAACAATTTGGTAACAGTGCTCCATCGAGCGCCAAAACCCCGGATTTGCAGGGCAAGAACGGGCACAAACAAGTAAGGAATCTGGGCAACTAAGGCCCAAAATCAGCCAACAAATCAGATCTCAACTCGGGTTCCGGGACAAAACCGCGTAAAATTGAAACCCTGCCCAGAGCGGGGCAGCAGAAGTCGCAAGCAAATGACCTCCCTAGGAGAAGCCCAAATGCCCATAGACCAACGCAAGATCGTCTCTCCGGACGGTGCAAGGAACGCCGACGGAACCCCGGCCACAGCCACCACCCCGGCTGCCGCCAGCACCCTCAAGAATTCGAAAAAAATTAAGCTCCGCCCCAAACGCCGGCTCAAGGAATCCGACGTCAACGTGGTGGACCAGCCCATGCTGAAAAAGGCCCTTGGCGGCACGATCGTCGGCAACACCATGGAATGGTACGACGTCGGTGTGTTCGGCTACCTCATCACCACCATGGGCCCTGTCTTCCTTCCCGAAGCAGACAAGTCCGTCCAGACACTCTTCCTTCTCGGCACCTTCGCTGCAACCTTCATCGCCCGTCCGCTGGGCGGCGTGGTCTTCGGTTGGCTCGGTGACAAGGTCGGCCGCCAGAAGGTGCTCGCCGCGACGCTGATGCTGATGGCGGCAAGTACCTTCGCCGTCGGTCTTTTGCCCGGCTACGCACAGATCGGTATCTGGGCAGCAGCCCTGCTGGTCATCCTGAAGCTCGTCCAGGGCTTCTCCACCGGCGGTGAATACGCAGGTGCCACCACCTTCGTCAGCGAATACGCTCCTGACAAGCGCCGCGGCTTCTTCGCCAGCTTCCTGGACATGGGCAGCTACATCGGCTTCGCCCTGGGCGCCGCGCTGGTTTCCATCCTGCAGCTGACGCTCGGCCAGTCGGCCATGGAGGAATGGGGCTGGAGGCTCCCGTTCCTGATCGCCGGACCGCTCGGCCTGATCGCCGTGTACTTCCGGAGCAAAATCGAGGAATCCCCGCAGTTCCAAGCCACCCTGGATGCCCAGGAGGCCTTGGCCAAGGATGCCGCTTCCAAGGATGCGGACGTTGCCAAGGGTCCTGTTGGCATCATCAAGGCCTACTGGCGCCAGATCGTACTCGCCATGATCCTCGCTGCCGCGGCGAATACCGTTGGCTACGCACTGACGTCCTATATGCCCACATACCTCACGGATTCCAAGGGCTACGACCCCGTCCACGGCACCCTGCTGACCATTCCGGTCCTGGTGATCATGGCTGTCTGCATTCCGCTGACCGGCAAGCTGTCCGACCGCATCGGCCGACGCCCGGTCCTATGGATCGGCGCGGGCAGCACCGTCCTGTTCGCCGCTCCCGCCTTCATGCTCATTGGCATCGGCGAGATCTGGTCCACCCTGGCAGGCCTGGCCCTCGTGGCCTTCCCCGTGACGTTCTACGTTGCCAACCTCGCCTCGGCATTGCCCGCATTGTTCCCGACGTCCAGCCGTTACGGCGGAATGGGCATCGCCTACAACTTCTCGGTGGCAATTTTCGGCGGAACCACTCCGTTCATCGTGCAGGGCCTGATCGAAGGCACCGGCAACGACATGATGCCCGCGTACTACCTGATGGCAACGTCCATTGTTGGTGCGATCGCCATCTTCTTCCTGCGTGAATCGGCCCAGCGTCCACTCCCGGGCTCGATGCCCAGCGTGGACACCGAGGCAGAGGCACGCGAACTCGTGGAGACGCAGGACACCAACCCGCTCATCAACCTGGATGAAATGCCGTTCGACGGCCAGACGGTGAGCAATGTGGCCTTTGGCAACGACAAGAAGGACCTGACTCCGGCCTAGGACCACTTGCCTGCAACTTCTGAGCAGCGCTACCGATAGTCCGCGGCCAGGGGCCGCCCACCATAGCCACCCACCCACAAGGCGCTCTCCTTGGGGTTGGTGGCTATGGGCGTTAAGGGCCTTCGCTAGGACTGCCGCTGGCGGCTCAACAGCCCGCCGATGATCCGGATTCCCTCCGGGAACGCGCCCGGATTGGGCCCGGCGTAGTTGAGGCGCATATAGGGCGCTTCCGGCTCGGCCGGGAACCATTCCCCACCACCCGCGATGAGGACACCTGCCGCTTCGCAATCTCGGGCGAGACGTTCGACGTCGGTCCCGTCCGGCAGCCTGAGCCACAAGTTCAGGCCGCCCTTGGGCAGATTGGCGAGATGCGCTTGCGGGATGTCCCTTTGAAGGCTGGTGACCAGGAGGTCGCGACGCGATTGAAGCTGAGCACTCACGCCGCGAAGGTGGGTTTGCCAGCCAGGCTGCGTGACGACGTCGAGCGCCGCCGCCTGAAGAAGGCCGCTGACGTACATGGACTCCGCGGCCTGCGCGGTGAGCACCCGCTCGCGGGCGGGCCCGCGGGCGATGACCGCAGCTACGCGGATGGACGGCGAGACACTCTTGGTCAGTGAGCGGATGTAGAGCACATGCCCCGAGTCATCCTTCGCCGCGATCGGCATCGAAGCAGAGGTGATTCCAAAATCATGGGCCCAGTCGTCCTCCACAAGGAAAGCCCCGTAGCTCCGCACCACCTCCAAGACCTCCTCCCCACGCTGCGCCGACCACTGGGCGCCGGTGGGGTTGGCGAAGTTGGGCTGGGCATAAAACATCCGCGCACCCGTCTCCTCGAAGGCGCGGGCCAGCTGCCCAGGTTCGGGGCCGTCCGCACCACTGGGCACGGGAACCACGCGGACGCCGGCCTGCGAGGCAGCAAGCAGCGCGCCCCAATAACTGGGCGACTCGACCAGCAGCGGCTGGCCATGCCCCACCAGCCCGCGGAAAATCGAGCTGAGTCCGCTTTGGCTGCCGGGAAGCACGACGACGTCGCTCGGCTGGGGCGGCGTAACGCCAACCGGCGTTGAGGTACTGAGCTCGTGCGCGAACCACGACTGCAACTCCGGGAGACCGGCAACTGGTGGCCGCGACAGGGATGCTTCCGACCGGGCCACGCGGGTAAGCGCCGCCCGGACCAGCCGCTCGGGCAGGAGTTCACGCGACGGATATCCCGAGTGGAAGGCGATGACGTCGTTGGATGCGCTGCGCATCGCTGCCGTATTGGTGAGGCGTGGCGCTTGAAGCGCTCCCAGCGCGGCCGTCTGCCACCCATAGTCGGCGGGCCTCGCGGTACGGAAAGCACGCACGAACGTCCCGACTCCCGGGCGGCTCTCGACCAGACCCTGGGAGGTCAGCGTGCGAAGCGCTTTCTGGACGGTCACCGGGCTGGCTTGGTATTCGGCCACCAAGTGCCTGGTGGACGGCAGCTTTGCACCCGGAGCGGCGGCGGAAATCCATTCCTTCAGCCTCAGAACAATCCGGGAGCTGCTATCGTTATTCATGAATCAACATAGTAGCGCTACTCTAGTTTCCGTACCAGCGTTATCCCGCCGCACTTCCACCGGCGTCTGGTGGGGCCTGTTCGGCGTGTTCGCCTTTTCTTTCACCGTACCGCTCACTCGGGTGGCCGTGGAGGGCATGTCGCCGTTGTTCATCGGCGCCGGCCGCGCCGTCGTGGCAGCCGTTTTGGCCGCGGCGGCGCTGGCTCTTACACGGCAGCAACTACCCCGCGGCATCCAGTGGTTCCGCCTGGCGGTCGTGGCCGGAGGCATTGTTGCAGGGTTCCCCTTGCTCACCACGTTCGCTCTTACCAGCACCTCGGCAAGCCACGGCGCCGTCGTCATTGCGCTACTCCCGGCAGCCACCGCCACAGTAGCGGTGTTGCGCGGGCGGGAACGACCACGGCCGTTGTTCTGGGTCCTGACAATCGTTGGAGTGGTAGCCGCTCTGGCCTTCGCACTCGTTCAATCGGGCGGATTCGGATCACTGCACTGGGCAGATGCCCTGCTTCTGGGTGCTGTCATTGCCGCAGCCATCGGATACGCCGAGGGAGGCCTCTTGGCACGCGAACTGGGCTCGTGGCAAACCATCTCGTGGGCCCTGGTGGTTGCCTCGCCGGTCATGATCCTGCTGACGGCGGCATCCTTGGGCGCCGGCTTGCCCGGGGCTTCCCCTGCCGGTTGGGCATCGTTCGGCTATCTGGGAGTGGTGAGCATGTTCCTTGGCTTCTTCGCCTGGTACCGGGGCCTCGCCATCGGGCCGATGGCCCAGGTCAGCCAAATCCAACTGGTCCAACCCGTTATGACCATCGCTTGGGCAGCCCTGCTGCTGGGCGAATCCCTGAACCTGACCACGATTGTTGGCGGTCTGATGGTGATCCTCTGCGCAGGTGCCGCCGTCCGTGTAAGGCTCGCTCCGCCGTCGGGCTCTTAGCCGGCACCCACCGAAAGGAAGAAACCCATGTACACGCCCGCGCACTTCGCGGCATCACCCTCGGCAGTGGAGGACTTGCTCCGGAACTCCGGCGCCGCCAACCTGGTGACGATTTCCCACGAGGGTTTGCTCGCGACACTCCTGCCTTTCGTTTACGATCCCTCCGTTGGAGAACACGGCGCACTGCAGGCACACATGGCCCGCAACAACACCCAGTGGTCATCTCCGGTGGCCGGTGAAGCGTTGATGATCGTCCAAGGCGCGGATGCCTACATCTCGCCGTCCTGGTACGCCTCCAAGGCCGAACACGGCAGGGTGGTCCCCACGTGGAACTACTCCACAGCCCACGTCTACGGGGAGTTGGTGGTCCACGACGACGCCGGGTGGCTGTCGCGGCACGTCCGGCGGCTGTCCGACCAGCACGAGGCTGCCATGCCCCGCCCATGGTCGGTCGACGAGGCACCCGAGCGGTTCATTGCGGGGCAGCTAAAAGCGATTGTCGGCGTCGAACTTGTCATCACGCGTCTCGAGGCGAAGACAAAACTGAGCCAGAACCGCACACCAGCCGACATAGACGGTGTCATTGCCGGGCTCCGCGCACGCGGCGAGTCCGCGAGCGCTGCGGATGTGGAACGGGCGCGGACCTCGTAGACTCGCCCCATGCGTGAGGTTGAGGTGGGAGCCATCCACCACGTCGAGATCTGGGTGCCGCATCTTGAGCGGGCCAAAGAAGAGTGGAGCTGGTTGCTGGGGGAACTCGGCTACGAGCCGTTCCAGGACTGGCCCACGGGTTGCAGCTGGCGGCTCGGTGGCATGTACGTGGTGGTGGAATGCTCCGATGCGGTCACCGGGACAGCCCACCGACGCACAGATCCGGGAATGAACCACCTCGCCTTCCACGCGGGAACACGGGAGAACGTGGACCGCATCCGCGAGCTCGGCGCCGATCGGGGCTGGTATGAAATGTTCGAATCGAAGTACCCGCACGCCGGAGGTCCCGATCATTATGCTGCGTACCTGGTCAATACGGACAGCTACGAGGTGGAGCTGGTAGCGGAATAGCGCCTACCGGGGCGGAACCACCGGGCGCCACATTGCAACGCGGGGCCACCGGGTCAGGCCCAGCTCTGCCTCATGCTCCATGAGGCGGGCAAGCTCCGGACCCCAACTGCCGGCGTCGAGCATTTCGAAGCCGAGGCGGCGGTAGTACGGCGCGTTCCATGGAACATCGCGGAAAGTACTGAGGGTTTGGCGTTGCATGCCGTGGCCCCGCGCCCAAATCCGGGCGGCGTGCAGGAGTTCACGTCCGAAACCCTGGTGCGCCTGTTCGGGATGCACGCTGACCTGCTCCACATGGGCGTTGCCGTCAACCACGTCAGTCAGGAGGTAGGCCACTGGGAAGTCGAGTCCGTCCACATATACCCATGCGCGACCAGCAGCCACATACGTCTGCAGTTCATCGACCGGAAGGGGTTCGTCGTCCGCGATCTGGTCCATGCCCAGGGACCTGAAGGCCTCCCCCGCAGCCCGTTCGATGTCCTGCAGCAGCCCCAAATCATCTGCATGTGCGAGCCGGATCATGTGTTTGGCTCCGGAATGGGCGGTGCCTGGGAAACGAGGAATTCGTTGCGCTCCTCGATGAGGTTCTGCATGTAACGGGCCAGGACGAGCTTCTCCACCAAGCGGCCCAGCGGTCCGAACGGTGCTGCGAACTCAATCGTGTCCACCATCAGGGTGCCGCTGCCGTCGGGGCGGAACTCGTGCGTGTGACGGAGGTACTTGAAGGGGCCCTTCACCTGTTCGTCGGAGAACGACGTCGGCGCCTCCATCCGCACGATGCGGCTGGTCATCCGGAACCGGACTCCGAGGTGCCACGCCTGCCAGGTGACGTACTCGCCTTCCGAGATGAGGCCGGTGGTGGTGCCGGCGATGGCCTTCTCACGGCTCTTTGTCATCGAGCCGACGTGGGCGTCAATGTTACGGGAGAGGTCAAACAGCTCCTGCGGCGACATGGCGGAGCGGGTTCGACAGACGAAAGCTACAGGCATACTTAAATCTTTCCAGACTCCCCAGTGTGTCTTTGCTTCGCGTTGTGACCGGGCTTATGGCGGGCCGCGCCCGGATGCTGATAATTTTCGACCGTGGGCCTTTTGCCCACAAGCCTTCGATGATTGGTGGTGTTCCCATGCCCGCGTTCATGACGCACGCACGGGATCTCCACCGGCTGGGACCGGCCAATAACGACCGTCTCTCCGCGGTACGTGTGGCGCTCAGCGTCGCTGTTCCTGCCTTGGTACTGATCCTGACCGGGCGGCCCGACCTCATGATGTATGCGGTCTTTGGCGCCTTGACGGGAATGTACGGCCGGAACGAAACGCACCAGTTACGCCTGAAGCACCAAGCCCAGGCCGCCGTCATCCTGGTGGGCGGGTTGACCATCGGCGTGCTGCTGTCCGTCAACCACATCCACTCGTGGTGGCTGGTGCTGGTGGCCGCTGTCTTTGCCGGATTCGGCTCCCTCTATGCGGATTACGTGCGCTTGCGGCCTATCGGACCGTTCTTCGGGATTCTCGCCTTGGGTGCCTGCGCCTCGGTTCCAACCAGCGTTCCGTTCACGACGGCGGTACTCATCGGGGCTGCGTCGGCGGCCTTCTCGATCATGGTGGGTTTTGCCGGCTGGATCCGGCATAGGAACTGGAAGCGTGGCGCCGTCCGCGATGTCCCGCTCTTACAGGGTCCATTGCGGCAGTCTTCGCTGGTTCATGCCCTGCGTTATGTGCTCGCCGTCGCCGGAGCCGGGGTCATTGGCGTGTTGAGCGGCAGCGGACACCCCCACTGGGCCATGGCCGCAGCCGCAGTGCCTCTGGCAGGTGCAGACCTACCAAGCCGCGTCCACCGTGGTATCCACCGCATCGTGGGAACGTTCCTCGGCCTGGGCGTAGTCGCCGTCGTGCTCTTCCCCAGCCCCTTGTCCCCGCTGCAGTACTTCCCAGGCCATAGTGGGGTGGTCCTGGCGATTGTGGTGGTGCTCTGCCAGTTCCCCACCGAGCTGTTCATGACCCGGCATTACGGGTGGGCCATGGTGTTCTTCACGCCGGTCATCCTGCTGATCGCACAACTCGCATCGCCCATGGACCCGGGGGTATTGGTGTTGGAGCGCGCGATTGAGACATTCGTGGGCGCGGTGGTGGGGATCGCCGTGGCAGTGGTGGTCCAGCGGCGGCGCTAGTCAGTTCCGGCTTTTAGCGGGGCGCCGCGGCGGTCCTGCCGTCAGCTTCGCCGGGAGGATCCGCGCGAAGAAGCTGACCACCTTGTACCGCCGAGTCGGAATTGAGACGGCCTTCCCGCGCGCATTGTCCTCCAAACCCTCCCGGACAACCCGCTCCGCCTTCAGCCACAGGAACCGCGGAGCGACGGACTTGTCCATGCCCATACGGTCGTGGAATTCCGTGTGCGTGAATCCGGGGCAAACAGCCGTGACCTGGACGCCGGATTTGCCGTACGCCGTGTTGGCCCAGCGGCTGAAAGTTACTTGCCAGGCCTTGGCAGCGGAGTAGCTCCCACGGTTGGCAAACGCCGCGACACTGGCCACGTTGATGATCCGGCCCTTGCCCCGCGCGAGCATGACTTCCAGCGCGGCGTGACACAGCTCCATGGGTGTCTGGACGTGAAGGCGCAGGTGCCTGCGTTCCTCCTCCAGCTCGTTGTTCTCGAAGGACTTCAGCAGACCGATCCCAGCGTTATTGACCAGCACATCCACCGGTCGGCTTACGTCGCGAAGCCTGTCGGCGACAGTGGAAACCCCCACGTCGGTGGTCAGGTCCGCGGGCAGCACCTCCGCTGAAATACTGAAGTCGCGTTCGAACTCCTCCGCTTTGGCCTTCAGTCGCTCCTCGTCGCGGGCCACCAGGACCAAGTGGTGTCCCGCCTCAGCGAGTTGGCGGGCAAATTCTGCACCGAGCCCTGCAGTAGCGCCGGTGACCAAGGCAGTCAGTTCATTGGCTCGAGTCGTCATGGCCCTACCCTAGCGGCCCCCTCACGGAACGTCAGGCGAACTTGGCCAGCGGGTTGACGAGCCGGCCGGCCATTTGCAGGCCTCCCGAGGGGTCCGAGATGTCCAGCATCTGCTGGTTGTTCCGCAGCTGCAGGCGATTGAGGCAGGACAACTCGAAGTCCGGAGCGAAGAGGTCATGCTTGGCGAACTGGTCCGCGAGTTCCGGGTGGCGGGCTTGGTATTCGTGCAGCACAGCTGCGGCAGTGCCCCAGAACTCGTCCTCGCCAATCGTTCCGTCCTCCTCCAGGATGGCGGCCAGGAAGCGGAAGATGCAGTCGAAGACATCGGTGAAGATGGCCAGGACCATTTCCTCGGCGGGGATCTCCGCCTTGATGCGCGAAACCGCCTCCGGCAGCTCCAGCCTGTCCCCCATCACCACGATTTCCTCCGCTAGGTCCTTCATGACGGCGCGGACGGGAACTCCGTTTTCCAGGATCAGGATGACGTTTTCGCCGTGGGGCATGAACGCGAGCTCGTACTCATAGAGGCAGTGCACCAGCGGGACCAGGTAGGCCTCGAAGTACCGCCGAAGCCACTCAGTGGGAGCCAGGCCTGACCGCTCAATAAGGGAAGAAGCCATGGGAACTCCGGATGAATCCACGTGCAGGAGCGATGCCATCGTGGCAAGCTGCTGACCATCTTCAAGCAACGGAAGAGGACTCTCCCTCCACAGGGCCGAGAGCATTTTCCGGTAGGGCGAACCCTTGGCCGAAGCCACCTCGTAGTAGCGGTTGTGGTAGCCGATCGCGGCACATTCCTTGATCATGGCCAGGCCCCGGTCCTGGAGCTCCTGGTCATTGTCGATCAGTTCCTGCAGCCAATCGTTGATGGCTGGCGTTGCCTTCATGTATTGCGGCGAGAGCCCACGCATGAAGCCCATGTTCAACACGGACATTGCGGTCTTCACGTAGGCCTTTTCCGGTGAGGCGGTGTTGAAGAACGTACGGATGGACTGCTGTGCCTGGTAGTCATCCTCGCCGGTACCCAGATGAACGATGTGGCGTTGGGCGATTTCCGCAGCGAAAGTCACCGTCAGCTTGTTGTCCCACTGCCATGGGTGGACGGGCATCAGGAGATAGTCCTCCGGATCCAGGCCGGAAGCGGACAAATCGGCGTTGAACCAGGCCAGCATGGCGGGGCCCAATTCGGCTTCGAAGTGCGTCCTGTAGTCCAGGCCGGCACTCGAGGTGAACACTGCCTTCGAACGGTGCACTGCGATCCATTGCAGCTTCACGGCAGCACCGGTCTCCGGCGCGAACGCGTGGTAATCCTCCATGCCAAAACCCAGCCGGCCGTTGTTGGCCACGAAACAGGGGTGGCCTTCCGTCATGCTGTGCTCAATTGCTTGGAAGTCCGCGGCAGCATCGAAACCGCCGGTGATGCCCGCAGCCAGCTCGGCAGAACTGAACGGCTTACCTTGCTTGTATGCGTGGCCTGCCAGCGTGCTGCTGATTTCTTCGAGGTAGACAGGAAGCATGTCCATCTTGATGCCCAGTGCCTCATGGAATTCGGCGATGAAGTCCAAGGCGTCCAACGGCAACTCCACGCCATCGCGGAAGCGGGCAATGGATTCCGGCCGCACCGCCCAATGTTCAAGCTCCAAGACTTTCGCCCGGAAGCGGTATTCAACCGTGTCGTCGTCGCTCACCACCCTGTAGAGACCGGGGCCGTCCCCCTCACCACGGATGAGTTCCGGAACGAGGATGCGTTCATGCGAGAACTCGGCGATGGCTTTAAGGAGCAGGTGCCGGTTGGCAACGGCCCAGCGTTCCGGGGTCAGGTGGTCGTGGGCCCGCGATGCACGGGCTTCTACTGTGCTGGTCACTGGGTTTCTCCTCTGGTCAGCAGGGCGGCGGCCGAAGCCAAGATTGGGGTCAAAGTGGACAGGAAATCCTCGCGCGTGCAGAAACTCAGGAGGCCCTGCTTGTGGTCTTCGGAAGGGTCGACGGCGGGTAGGGTCACCACGCCGTGCGGGCGGAAGCCCACTTTCTCGTTGAGCGCATGGATCTTGTGGTTGCGGGCGTCAGGTTCGACGACGATCCGGCGGTTTGCCGGGTCAGCGAACAGTTCCGTCATAACGGCCTGCATGACGGCGGTGGTGTAGCCGGGCCGCGGGTCATCCTTGGGCGGTGACACGAGCAGATGCATTCCGATATCGCCTGGCTGGACCTCATAGACGTCCGCCAGTGGTGACGCTTCCGGAAGGTACCGTTCCATCAGGAAAGCGGGGACACCGCCGTCGAGTCCCAAGTAAGCCTGGTGGTGGTCGGTGGCGGCAATCTTCGAGTACTCCTCCAAAACATCCTGTTCGGCACATCCCACCATGCCCCAGAAGCGTGCATACTCCTGACTGACCCAGCTGTGGAGGACAGGTGCGTCTTCCACAGCATCTACGAGCCGAAACGTGAAGCTCACAGGGCCGCTCCTACAGTTTCAGCAGTGACCGGAGCAGGCGCGCCGAACTGCTGGAACGCGATGCTGCGCTCGATCGGGTAGACCTCGCGGCCGGTGATTTCGCGGAGGATCACCGAGTTGCGGTAGGCAGCCATGCCCAGGTCCGGCGTGACGAAACCGTGCGTGTGCAACTCTGCGTTCTGGACGAAAATCTCACCGGGTTCGACGCCGGTTCCATAGTTGCGCTCGACGTCGAACCGGCCCTTGTGGTCACGGCGGATCCGGTCTTGGATCCCTGCAAGGAAGGCAGGCTCCTTGTAGGAGTAGCCGGTGGCGAGGACAACGGCCTCGGACTCCAAGGTGTAGTCGCGGCCGTGTTCTTCGTGACGCAACCGCAGGGTGTGGGTCCCGGCGGCACCATCCCACGCTGCTGCGGTGAGTGAAGAATGCGTGTGCAGCTGTGTGTCCACCATGCCGGAAAGGCTCTTGGTGTACAGGAGGTCGTAAATGTCGTCGATCAGGTCCGAGTTGATGCCCTTGTACAGATTCTTCTGGCTCTTGATCAGGGAATCTCGCTGCTCCGAGGGCAGCGAGTGGAAGTAGTCCACGTACTCCGGCGAAGTCATCTCGAGAGTGAGCTTGGTGTACTCCAGCGGGAAGAAACGCCGGGAGCGGGTGACCCAGTTGAGCTGGTAGCCGTGGACGTCGATTTCCTGGAGGAGCTCGTAGTAAAGCTCGGCTGCGCTTTGCCCGCTGCCCACGATCGTGATGCTGCGCTTGGACTGCAGCTCACTTTTCCTCGACAGGTACTCGGCGTTGTGGAGGACCAGTCCCCCACCGTCCACTATTCCCGCACAGGACACCGGGATATACGGTGAGGTTCCGGTGCCAAGGACCAGCCGCCGGGCACGAAGCACCTCAGCACCGTCCGGGCCTTGGACGGACAGCCGGTACAAGCCGTCGTCGTAATCCACATCCAGCACATCCGTGCTAAAACGGACCGACTCCAGCTGCCCGGCCACCCACTGGCAGTACTGGTTGTACTCGGCGCGCAGCGGATAGAAGTTCTCGCGGATATAGAAGCGGTACAGCCTGCCGGTCTGCTTCAGGAAGTTGAGGAACGAATACGGCGACGTCGGGTCGGCGAGGCTTACCAGGTCAGCCATGAACGGCACCTGCAGATGGGCGGGTTCCAGCATCATGCCCGGGTGCCAGTCGAACGACTCGCGGCGTTCAAGGAACACGCAATCAAGGTTCTCGAGCGGCTCGCTCAGTGCAGCCAACCCGAGGTTGAACGGCCCGACGCCGATACCTGCGACGTCGTAAATCCTGCTGTTGTCCGGGGTGCTCACGCGGCGGCCTCCGTGGTGTTTGCGAGCAGGCTGGCGCCCGTCCGGCGAATGAGTTCGATGATTTCCTGAATGTCCCTCAGGGAGGCCTCGGCGTTGAGGAGAGTGAATTTGAGGTAGTGGTGTCCTGCCACCTTGGTACCGGCTATTACGGCTTCACCGGAGGCGAAGATCGCGGCACGGATGGCGGGGTTGAGCACGTCGGCGGCGTCCTCGTCGAGGACCGTACCGTCGACAACCGGGCGGTAGCGGAAAACGAGGGTGCTGAGCTGCGGAGCCGCCGCAAGCTCGAACTCGGCGTCCTCCCCAAGCAGCGAACCCACCCGCCCTGCCAGGTCGATTGCCTCGTCGAAGAGCGCGCCGATGGCGTCGGCGCCCATGGTCCGCAGGGTGAGCCACAGCTTCAGGGCGTCGAAGCGGCGGGTGGTTTGGATGCTCTTGTCCACTTGGTTGGGGATCTCGGCCTTGGCCGCGCTCTCCGGGTTCAGGTAGTCGGCGTAGTAAGTCACATGGCCCAACATGGAGCCGTCGCGGACCAGGACCGCGCTGGAACTGACGGGCTGGAAGAACGTTTTATGGAAGTCCACGGTTACGGAGTCGGCCAGATGGATGCCATCCAGCAGGTGGCGGTAGCGCCCGGACACCAACAGCCCGCCACCGTAGGCGGCATCAACGTGCAGCCAGGAACCATAGGCGCGAACCAGTGCGGAGAGTTCCGAGAGCGGATCGACCGAACCGAAGTCCGTGGTCCCTGCGGTGGCCACCACCGCCATGGGCACCAGCCCGGCGTCGTTCGCTTCCGCCAAAGCAGCCGCGAGCGCGGCGGGGTCCATTCGGTGGTCTTCAGCGGTGGGCACGGCGACCACGGCATCGAAGCCAAGGCCCAGCATCGATGCGGACTTCTGGATGCTGAAGTGGCTGTCCGCCGACGTGAAGATGCGGAGGCGGTCCAAGAGATGCGGAAGCCGGGCGTCGGAGTGGTCCGCGCGGAGCCTGGCAACAGCGTGGTTTCGGGCGATGAGCAGGGCCTGGAAGTTGGACTGGCTACCGCCCGAAGTGAAAATACCGTCGGCTTCGTCCGGGAAGCCGATGCGTTCGGCGGTCCAGTCGATGAGGCGACGCTCGATCATGGTGGCGCCGGCGCTCTGGTCCCAGGTGTCCATGGAGGAGTTGACCGCAGCGAGCACGGCCTCGCCCACCAGTGCGGGGATGACAACGGGACAGTTCAGGTGCGCTGCGTAGCGGGCGTCGTGGAAGTAGATGGCGTCCTTGAGGTACAGCTCATCCAGTTCTTCGAGGGCTGATGCAGTGTCCGGAAGGGGACGATCGAGGTTTACTGCACCAACTTTCGCCTTCAGCTCCGCGTGCCCGACGCCGGTGAAGGGCCGGTTGGTGCGTTGGACCTTGGTGGAGACGGCATTGACTCCCTGTAGGACCTGCGCCACATAGCTGGGCGAATTTCTTGCGTTGAAGAGCTGATTGGTGGCAGCTAGGGCCAGTTCCACTTTGGAGCCGAAGTCCTGTTCCTGGCCTATCTGCTCTTCGACACTGGGTGACGTCACGTCAGCTTCCTTCCGTTGCATTGGGTCGCTAGTTAGCAAGGCAAGCCTTACTTAGGTTTGCCTTTCCGTCAAACTTTTGTGACCTAATTCCTTTTGAAGGCGATTTCGTGGTGACGTAATGCCCGCTAGTGCGTCATTGACTTTTCCCGGCGGCTCTTCAAGTGCAAAATGCCACGCCTCTCGGCCAACGGCGGTGACTTCAGGCCAATTTTTTGCCCGGCCCAAGCCCGACGGGCAACTCCTTGGCAAGGCTGTACTGGGACCATCCGCCAACGAACAGCCGCCCTTCACCCATGCCCAGATGCTCCAACGTCAGCAGATTGTGGCACGCCGTTACCCCCGAGCCGCAGTAACTGATGAGGGCTGCCGCACTGTCGATGCCCGCCCTGCTGGCATTACGGTGAAGCTGCTCGAGCGGTAGCAGCCTTCCGGTGGGATCCAGATTCTCCCGGCAGGGAAAGCTGATCGCTCCAGGGATATGCCCGGGCCGTGGATCGACAGGGTCTTGACACCCCTCGAACCGCTCGCGATTGCGGGCGTCAATTATCACGGCGCCTCCGCCCAGGACATCCGAAAGCTCCGCCAAACGCGCTTCCGGCCACGGACGAACCGCAAAATCGGCAGCTTTCCTGATGGCGGCCGCCGACTCCAGCTCGCCTTCGTAAACCGCGAGGCCGCCATCAAGCAGTGCGGCGCGACGGCCGGTGACCCGGAGCATCCAGACCAAGCGCGCCGCAATGACCCCACCCGCGTCGTCGTACGCAATTACCACGTCGGAGTCCCCAATTCCCAAGCTGGCCATCCCCTCTGAGAAAACACGGGGCTCGGGGAGCGGGTTGCGGCCACCACGGCCCGACGCGTCTCCTGAGAGCCACCTGTCCAGGTCGACGAATACAGCGCCAGGCAGATGGCCTTGGTCATAGGCCTCCCTCCCGGAAGATCCGTCGAGATACCAGCGGGCGTCGGCAAGGATAATGCTCTCTTGATGCTCGCGGCACCAATCGAGGGAGACGAAGGGAGGGAGCTGAGAGGAAGTCATCATGAAGTGAGCGTAACGCCGCGTCTCACACTAAGAGATTCAAATCTCAGGATATGGGACGCGATCGGTCCAGCCGAAACGGTAATGGGATAGGGTCGGAACCGCACTCACAAACGGTTGGGGGACCAATGACTGACGACGTCCACGAGCGGATCGGCTTCCGCGAGATCGACCAGGACGGCAACGCGGTGCCGGCCGTGAGTCCCCACGCACCCGACCCCGCGCACCAAGCCCAAGGACTCCGCGCCGTCAACCCCTTCATCGTTGCGCTGTGGGCGCTTGACCTCGTACTGCTCGGGTTCTGCATCTGGACCTTAAACGAGTCAGCCCAGCCCACTGCCACGAGCACCGCCGGCGGAGGCATTCCCTGGAATTTCCTTCTGCTCTCCACACTCCCCTACGGCTTGCTTGCCTTCCTTTTGCTCACTGCGGCGCTTCTCTTCTGGCACGCAGCCGCATGGCAAAAAAGACGGCCGACCAGGTGAGGATGACCTGATCGACCGCCTTCTCTTAAGTGCACTCCGACCCGGCTGCTTGAGCCGGATGCCCGCCGCCTCCGCTAAAGAACGGTTGCACCGAGCACGCACTTCGCTTCGGCCGCGTTAGCCGGGACCTCAGCGTTTACCACCCAGTCGAGGGCTTTACCTGACTGGACATCCTTGAAAGACTGCTCTCCGCGGGCCAGCACGGCTGACGTCTTGGGATCCACCCAACTCACGCTGACTTTTACTGTGCCCTTGGTTCCGTCCGGTGGAGTCACGGTTCCCTTGGCAGCCACCTTTCCGGCCGCGGTATCGCAGGAGGTCATTTTGGTGGCCTCGATAATGCCGGTGCCGGGGTTGGCGGCTTTGGCCTCACCGGTGGTGGCGGCCTGGGTTGTAGTGGACGACGGCGACTGGCCCGCCTCGTTGCTGGATGATGAACAACCTGCAAGCGCCGCTGCCGAGACCAGCACGCCCACGATGCACACGACTGACTTCTTCATGGAATAACTACCTGATTCTGTGGATTTCGTGGAGGGTGTGGAAAGTGCGCGGCAACCGGATGGGGGCCGATTGCCGCGCACCGTGTCCTAGGCCTCGGAACGCTTACGGCGTCCGATGAGGAACAGGAGCAATCCCGCGCCAACCACCAGGATGCTGATGGGCAACACGGTGAGAACAACACCGGTGTAGGCCAACGATTCACCTGGCTGGTTCGGAACAACCGGCGGGAAGGTCACAACGGCACTTGCAGGTGGCGTGGTGACTTGCGGTCCCGTCGGAGGCAGGGCCGTCGCAGTCGCGTTGTTCAGGACCTTGCCGGCATTGATGTCGGCCTGGGTGACTGCATACGTTGCCGCAGCAGTTACCGTCTGGCCAGGCTGCAGCTCGCCGGGAGTACCCGGCCAGTTGTAGCGCAGTGCGGACAGTCCGGGCAGGGTGTCCTGTATGGATACGTTCGTCAACGTGACGTTGCCGGTGTTCTTCGCTGTGAAGTTGTAGATGACGATGTCACCCACCTTCGCAGGATCTCCGACGGCGGAAGCATCCGCGGTCTTCGAGAACTCCAGGGCAGCGTCCGGCGACAGCGGGGTGTCCGTGCCGGCAGGAGGCGGGGTGACCGCCGGGCCGGTGGGAGGAGTACCCGTGGTGGTTGCCACGTTGGCGACGTGACCGGCGTCGATATCAGCCTGGGTGACGTGGTAAGTCGCCTGGGCCGTGACCGTCCCGCCGGGCAACAACTCGCCGGGCGTGCCCGGCCAGGTGTAAGCCAGTGCGGAGAGGCCAGCCATGGGGTCATCGATGGACACGTTGCTCAGCTTCACGTTGCCGGTGTTCTTGGCCGTGAACTGGTAGACGATTTCGTCTCCCACGTGGGACGGACCGCCCACCAACGAAACCAGTGCCTGCTTGCTGAACTCCATGGCCGGCGAAGGCGTCAACGGGGTATCGGTTCCTGCCGGAGGCGGGCTGACCGCCGGGCCGGTGGGAGGAGTACCCGTGGTGGTTGCCAGGTTGGCGACGTGACCGGCGTCGATATCTGCCTGCGTGATCGCATACCTTGCCGTAGCGGTCACGGTCTCGCCTGGCTGCAGTTCGCCCGGAGTCCCGGGCCAGCTGTAGACCAGCGCCGAGAGCCCGGCCAGGGGATCATTGACGGACACGTTGGTCAGCTTCACGTTGCCGGTGTTCTTGGCCGTGAAGGCATAGGTGATCTGGTCGCCAACCTTTGTCGGGTCTTGAACGGCGCTCGAATCGGCCGACTTGGTGAACTCCATTGCCGGCGCCGGGGTCAACGGGGTGTCCGTCGTTCCCGGAGGAGGCGTCACGGGGGTGCCCGTTGGCGGAGTGCCGGTGGAGGTAGCTACGTTGGCGACGTGACCGGCGTCGATATCTGCCTGCTTGACCGCGTATGTCGCAGTAGCCGTCACCGTCTGGCCAGGCAGCAACTCACCGGGAGTGCCCGGCCACTTGTAGCTCAGCGCGGACAGACCAGCCAGCGGATCGTTGATGCCAACATCCTTCAGCGTCACATTGCCGGTGTTGCTGGCAGTGAACGTGTAAGTGATGACATCGCCAATGACCGCAGGACTGTGGACCGCCGACGAATCAGCAGTCTTGGTGAACACCATCCCCGGGGCCGGAACCAACGGAGTGTCCGTCGTTCCCGGAGGAGGCGTCACGGGGGTGCCCGTTGGCGGGTTGCCCGTCGTCGTGGCGCTGTTGGCGACATGGCCGGCGTCGATGTCCGACTGGGCCAAGGCATACTTTGCCGTCGCCGTTACCGTCTGGCCGGGCAGCAACTCACCGGCAGTGCCCGGCCAGTTGTAGCTCAGCGCAGACAGGCCGGCGAGTGGATCATTAATGACCACGTCGGTGAGCGTGACGTTGCCGGTGTTCTTCGCCTCGAACGCGTAGGTGATGCGATCGCCCACCACGGCAGGGTTCTGAACGCCGGAAGCGTCAGCCGTCTTGGTGAACTGCATTGCCGGCGCCGGGGTCAACGGGGTGTCCGTCTTTCCCGGAGGCGACGTGACCGGGGTACCGGTCGGAGGAACGCCAGTAGCAGTGGCCTCGTTGGCTACGTGGCCGGCATCGATATCCGCCTGGGTGACCGCGTAGGTTGCCGTCGCAGTCACCGACTGGCCGGGAAGGAGCTCACCGGGAGTTCCCGGCCAGTTGTAGCTCAGGGCAGACAGGCCAGCAAGAGGATCGTTGATCGTAACACCCGTCAGCTTCACGTTGCCCGTGTTCTTTGCCGTCAGGGTGTAGGTGATCTTGTCACCCACGGCCGCAGGGTTCTGAACAGCCGAAGCATCAGCCGACTTGGTCAGCGTCATATTGGCTGACGGCGTCAACGGAGTATCCGCACCTGCCGGCGGCGGAGTCACAGCAGGACCGGTGGGCGGCGTGCCCGTGGTCGTCGCCGTGTTCGCAACGTGGCCCGCATCAATATCACCCTGGGTAATCGCGTACGTAGCCGTAGCCGTCACCGACTGACCCGGCAACAACTCACCCGCAGCACCAGGCCAGCTGTACGTCAAAGCGGACAGGCCAGCCAGCGGGTCATCGATGGTGACCCCTGTGAGCTTCACGTTGCCGGTGTTCTTGGCGCTGAAAGAGTAGGTGATCTTGTCACCCACGGCCGCAGGGTTCTGAACAGCCGAAGCATCAGCCGACTTGGAGAACTCCATCGCCGGAGCCGGGGTCAGCGGAGTATCCGTGCCGGCGGGCGGAGCAGTTACTTCCGGGCCGTTAGGGGGCGTGCCTGTGGAGGTGGCCGTGTTCACCACGTGACCTGCATCTATATCAGCCTGCGTGATCGCGTACGTAGCAGTGGCAGTCACGGACTGACCGGGCTGCAGGGTTCCCGCGGCACCAGGCCAGGTGTAGCTCAGAGCCGACAGGCCAGCCAAGGGATCGTTGATCACAACACCCGTAAGCGCAACGTTGCCGGTGTTCTTGGCTTCAAAGGTGTAAGTGACGATGTCACCCACCTGCGAAGGCTTCTGCACCGCGGAAGCGTCGGCCGACTTGGTCAGCGTCATATTGGCCGACGGCGTCAACGGAGTATTCGTACCGGCCGGAGGCGGAGTCACAGCAGGACCCGTAGGCGGAGTGCCCGTGGAGGTCGCCCTGTTCACCACGTGGCCGGCATCAATATCCGCCTGCGTGATCGCGTACGTCGCCGTCGCGGTCACCGACTGACCGGGCTGCAACTCACCCGCAGCACCAGGCCACGTGTAGGAAAGCGCCGACAAACCAGCCAAAGGATCATTGATCGTCACACCCGTCAGCTTCACGTTGCCCGTGTTCTTGGCCTTGAAGGTGTAGGTGATCTTGTCACCCACGGTCGCAGGGTTCTGAACAGCCGAAGCATCAGCAGACTTGGTCAGGGACATGTCCGGCCCCGGGGTCAGCGGAGTATCCGTGGTTCCGGGCGGAGGGGTGACCGGAGGACCGGTGGGAGGATTACCCGAAGTGGTGGCCGAGTTGGCCACGTGACCGGCATCAATATCCGACTGCGTGATCGCATACGTTGCCATTGCCGTCACCGTTTCACCCGGAAGCAGCGTGCCGGGAGTTCCCGGCCACGAGTAGGTGAGGTTGGACAGGCCAGCCAGGGGATCATTGATGACGACACCGGTCAGCGGAGTATTCCCGGTGTTCTTTGCCGTGAAGTTGTAGGTGACCACATCACCCACCTGCGCCGGAGACTTTACGGCCGAAGCATCAGCCGACTTGCTGAATTCCAAGGCCGGAGCAGGCTGCGCAGTGTTCGTCAGCACGCAATCGATCTTTGCACCCGGAACCGGTGTCAACGAAAGGGAACCAGAGAATGCCGCACCCGACGGAAGGCCGGGCTGGAGTCCGTTGGCGTCCGTGCAGGTAATGGCCTGGGTGTAGCCACCAAGGTTCGTACCGGACTCCGTCAGGTAGTAAGCGGCGCCGGCGTCGGCAAGGTATTCACCCGTAGTACCCGTACCGGCAACCACCGCAGAGCCCGTTCCCGACGTGGTGGAGTTGGCTGTACTGTTGACCACTGCACCGGTTGCCGAACCCGATCGGATCTCCATGGTGAACTGATCGGAATCACTCAAGCGGGGAGCATCCAGCGCCTTGCTCAGCGTGATGCGGGGAGCCTTGACCACCAAAGTAGCGTCGGCAGGGGGGTTCAGGTTTGTCTGGATGTTCGCGGCACCGTTAACGTAGCTGCCTTCGGTATCCGAGGTGACATCAACTGTGATGGTGCACGATTCCTGGCCTGCCGCCAAGTCGCCACCAGTAACGGAGATGACCCCGCTGCCTGCTGTCGCAGTGGTAGCCAGCGGAGCACCAGCGGACTGAACACACGTGCCACCGATCTTGGGGGTTTTTGCAACAACCAGTCCGTTGGGCAGGGTGTCCGTGATGGACCAGTCATCCTTGGCGTTGAGCTCGCTGGTATTGGTCACGGTAAGCGTCAGGGTGGACGTTCCACCTGGACCGATCAGTGCCGGTGAGAAGGACTTGTCCAGCTGCGGAGTAACGTCCACGAGGCGCACATTGTCGAAGGCGCCATCGTTGCCGTTGGTGGTTCCGTTGTTGTTCCACATCTCCAGGCCCAAGGAAGCACCAGCGGATTGGAAAGCCTGGTTGGTGATCATCGAGTTGATGTTCACGGTCTTGGTGACAGTGCCGAAAACACCGCCAATATCGCTGGTGACCTGCTGCTGGTACGTTTTTACATTTGGATCAGACGAGGTCTGGCATCCGTTCAAGGGATCGCCGATGGGCGTGACGGTTCCGTCAGCATCCACCTTGGCGAACTGGTAGGACGGGTCCGCGGATGCAGCCATGCAGTTGATGTAGGCAGTATCAACGCCGAAGGTGTAGTAATGGCCTGCCGTGGTGGAAATGGGCTTGACCGTCTTGAACATCACGCCGTTGTTGGGGCCGGCCGGGACGAGGGCACAGAAGCCAGTGGTGGTGTCTGTGGAAGGGCATTCCGTAAAGGAGCTGGTCACGTGGTCCGTGTCGGGAGAACCGGGAGTGAACTGTTGGCCCATGCCCTTGGCGAGCATCCGCAACTGCTGGTAACTGCGGCGGGTTGAGTTGTCGGCACAACGATTGCTGGTCCCTGAAACACCGCTTCCAGACACTGCCCACGGAGGCGTATCCGTATTGGCGTAGCTTAGGATGACGCCATTGCATCGTGCGGCATCAATCCATCCGGAGGAACCGGAGTAGGTCTGCCCGGCGGCACCTACGTATGTTGTGGAGCCGGGTGCCGAGTAGGACTGGGCGCCCAGCGCGGTGTTGTCTGTGCCGTTCTCGAAGTCTTCGGTGAAGACCACCGTGCCGGGCTGGGTCACGCCTGGCGTTCCCGGGACTGTGGCCAGGGCCGGGGGCGCCAAAGCGCCGCCCACCCCTAAGGAGATGATCGCTGTGGCGAGTAGACCCGCTAACAGCTTTCGTGGACGCGTATGTTTCATTGACTCTCTTGGTTTCTCTAGATCGCGCGAATAGCCCATCCAAAAAACGGGGTTCGCTCGGCTGCTCGCCACTGGTCCAGTACGGGCGGCCGACTTTTTCGTGTCGTCGAAACCCGGCCGGACTTCAACGAGGACGCCGACCAGGGCGACCTAGTGCTCCTGTGGAGCCCATGCTGAAAACGTGACGCGAGAAATCAAGAAAGTTTTGAGAATTTTTTAGTGAAACGTGTTGGTGAAGGTCTTGGTGACGATCCCGGCTCCCCCAAGCTGGTAATCCAGGGTTCCCGGATCCGCGGGTTGGGACAGGGAAACTCCCAGGGCGAACTTGAGTTGGGTCGCATTCAGGGAGGCTGTTGTGCAGCGAACCTGCCCCGCCCCCGCCGTCGCGCAAGTCCACCCCGCGGGTGCCACGGTTTTTCCGGAGATGAACGTCGCTTGCGCGGGAAGGGTAAAGATCGCCTCACCGGAGGACGGCCTACCGTCCCCCAGCAGGGAAAACTCCACCGTCAGGTCCCTTTCGGCTGGGTTGGCCCCGTGGCCAGCGGCAAACGCAGCCTCGACAGTTTGGCCAGGCGCCGCAACAGCAGGCTGTGCGACGACCGGCGTCGAAGTGACCACTGCGGAAGCGATGACGCTCGCTTTACGCTGCACCACCGGCACATCGGGAACCACGACGGCGGGAACTTGTGGGACCATTTCCACCTCCGGCTCAGCAGGAGGTTCTTCAGCCGTGGCCTGCGGTGCTTCGGGGGCAGCGGCGCTGGGTGGCGCCGAAACCATGGGAGTGTCCGGAGTGGCGGACTGGGCTGGAGGGGCAACGTCGGCCCCGGCCACTGGCGATTCGGAAACCGGCTGGAGGATCCAGGCCATGAATCCAGCCAGGGCCACTGCTGCTATGGCCGCAGCGACCAACAGCTTGGACAGCGCCGCGGAACCCTTGCCAGCATCCGCAGTGGGCAGGACCGCCGTCGTGCTTGTGGCGCCGGAGCCCGCAACTGCGGATGTAAAGGCGGCCGCCGCAGCCGGTGTGAGCGCAAAACCTGCAAACAGGGGGAATACGATCC
This sequence comes from Paenarthrobacter sp. NPDC089675, assembly GCF_044749185.1. NCBI lineage: Bacteria > Bacillati > Actinomycetota > Actinomycetes > Micrococcales > Micrococcaceae > Paenarthrobacter > Paenarthrobacter sp. NPDC089675. Next base: position 96,783 of record NZ_JBIVHM010000008.1, read on the forward strand.
CGCGCATGCGGGCCTCAACATCGCTGAGTTCCATTAACAGCGCCGTGCACTTGGCACAAGTTTCCAGATGGGCGCTGACCTTTTCCCGTGAGGAACGCTTCAAAGCGTGGCGAGCGTATTTTCCCAACTGGCCTGCGTATTCATCGCAGGCTTCGTCCACTGACTGGCTGATGTGGTGCTGCAGGTAAGCCTGGCGGAGGCCTTCCCGGGCACGGATCGCCAATGAGGACACGCCGTTCGGGCTCAGACCCACGAACGGTGCCGCTGCAGCCGGCTTCAATCCTTCGATGTCCATGTGCCAGAGGACGGCCTGCCAGCGCTCCGGCAGGGACTTGAACGCCTTGGCCATGGTGCTGGATTCGAATTCGAGCAGGACGGTATCGGGGTCCTGCACGGCTGAATCCAGCACGGAGTCGTCGACGGCCATGGGCGTGCGCCTGGCCCTCTTGTTCCTATCGTGGGCGGTGCGCCGTACGACTGTCAGGAGGTAGGAACGGAAGAACTCCCTCGGACCCTTGCCGTCCTTCAGTGACTGGAAAATCGAGGCAAACGACTCTGCCACCACGTCATCGGCGTCGCTCGGATTGTCCGTCTGCTGCCTCGCCACGTATTGGGCAACCGGAAGGTGCCTTTTATAGAGAATGTCGAAGGCGTCTGTTGACCCCTGTCGCACCAGGTCCAAAATTCGGGGATCGCTGTCGACTGCAGTCAAGGCCGATCCCCCGCGTGCCCCTGCCACCAATGCTTGATCCATAAGCAGTAGTGTGACATCAGATTGCAATATGACTTGAATCTCAGGATGCTTACGACTATAAGCGGCACAAAAATCCCGGTGGACTGCAACACGACATCGACCGAGGCGCCACTAACGCGATATGAGCTCTCCCATCACCGCATCTTCACCCGAAGCAGGGCGTGCGGGTCAGCGGCTCACCATTGAGCAAAATTGCCCGTTCTACCCGGAAATACAGCCGGACGGATGGGCCGACACGAAGTCCCCGGGCAACCCGGATGGTCCAATCCAAAGGCACAAACCACGTGACGTTGGTCTACGGCGCAGATAAGTCGACTGCGGTTACGGGAGACACTGTGAGCTCTACCGCATGGATCACCAACTGCTCCAAAAGCCACCTGCGTAACATTTGTCTTAATCCCCGCTCATTCACCAACGAGGCCATGTAACCGCCTGGCGAAAGCATCACGCGCAGCTTCAATGCGGCGGGACAAAACCCCTAGTCGTTGTCCGGTTCACCCACGGGCTTCTCCGCTGGCCAGTCGACGTCCTGCTCATAGCCCTCGTGCTTCTGCAGATAGGAAGCAATGTAGGGGCAGTGCGGGATGATGCGCTTGCCGGAGGCCACAACATCGTCCAGCGCGAAATGCGCCAGGACCTTGGCCAGTCCCTGACCCTTGAACCGGGGCTTAGTTTCGGTATGCGTGAAGTCGATATGACCGGGCCGATCGATGAATTGGGATATCACCGCAAGCTCCCCATCCACATGCAGTTCGTAACGGTGGAATTTGTCATTGCGGACAGTGGTGACGCCCGCGCGGAAAGAGTCGGCCAATGATTCAGTGTCGGTCATGATTCGAGATTGGCACGTAAACCTTGCGCTGGCAACGTGGGCTCCCCGCCCGGCACCTGGGGCGGCAGCACCGGCGTCGGAACCCTTCCCAAAAGCAGGACGGCGAGCGCAAAGCACGCCGCGCCCCCGCCGAGCAGCGCCAGCGTCAGGCCGTTAAGGGCGGCGTCCATCACCGGGAGGAAAACCACGACGCCGGCAGTCACCACAGCGGTCCTTGAGGGACCGCGCGCGTGGCTGGCCGCTGTCGGACGGTTTTCCAGCCGGCCGAAGACGAGGATGACTGGTACCAACAAGGCGACCACGGCGAAGAAGACCGGAATCCGCGCCCACCACCACTCAGCGGTGACAGGTGACGGCTTGGGGAAGTCGGTGAGCAGGAGCAGCCCGGACATGCCGACCAGAAGCGGCAAATGCCAGAGATAGACCGTCATGGCGCGCCGACCCGCAACGGCAATCATGGCCTGGATCCAGCGGACCGACCCCAGCCATTGGATGCCGTCGCGGATCAGTTGGAGCGTGGCTGTCTGCGAAATACCGAGAAGCAACAAGCAGAGGTTGGGCGGGTTGATGTTCACCACCATGTTCCCCGGGTAGACTGCAACGCCGGTGACAATCCCGAGCAGCAGGTTGCTGGCTGCGATCACCCCCACCAGCCATGTGCGGCTGCGGTTGCGGAAGTAGCCGTCAGCCACAAAGAAGCCCAGCTGCTGCACCGCACACCACACAAACACCATGTTGACGAAGGCCAGCACGGGGATGGCTCCGCGCAGGGAGTCCACCGTGATGACCAGTGCCGTCAGGATTCCGAGGGTCAACCATGGTGCGCGTTGGTGGAAGCGGGCCATCAGGGGAATGCTCACCTGCGCAGTCAGGTAGGCGGCGAGGAACCAAAGCGGCATCGCTGCCCCAGTGGCCATCAGTCCGATCACCTGGGGATGGACTCCCAGCAGCAACGCCGCCCACAGCCCGCCCCACATGACAGCGAGCAAGGCCATAGCCGGGCGGACCAGCCTTAGCAGGCGCACCTGGGCGAATTGAAAGCCGTTGCCTCCACGCGCGCGGAGGCGGCGCCACGATTGCAGGCCTGTCACGCCGCCCAGAACGAAGAACAGCGGAACAATCATGAGCACCCACACCACGGGGGTGAACCACCCTTGCTCCATCAGGGTGTTCTCGGTGGTGACCGTTCCGTCCTTGTGGAGGACCGGGCTGACCATCATGCAGTGTGCGGCAACCACCAGGAGCAGGCAAGCAAAGCGGACAAGGTCGATCGCCGGGTCCCGCCGAACGGCCGCTGCTTGGCCGGCCGGAGTGTCCAGATGCTGTGGCCTCTCCATGGCCTTCCCACCTCCTGCTGCCTCCATTGTCCGCCCAGGGCGCAAGAGCAGCCAGAGATCAGCCGTCCGTGCGCCGGAGCAACCGTTCCCGCTCCGACGGATCCACCGCTGCCGCACAAGCCGCCGCGGCCATGCCAAAGGCGGCATCCAACACCGCCTTGTCCGCGGCCGCCGTGGCACCAAAGGCCGCGAACTCGGCAGTGTGGTGCGCGGCGCCACGGACCTCATAGCCGACCATTGGGTGGATGCTCGGCACCAGTTGGGAGACATTGCCCATATCGGTGGACGCAACAGGATCGGCGTTGACTTCCACGGAACGGCCCCGGGATTCCAAGGCGGAACGGTAAGCGTCCGAGAGGAAGGGATCCTGGCGCAGTTCGGCATAGTCATTACCGTGCGGGGTGACCTGCAGGGTACAACCGCTGGCGTGGGCACCGGCCTCCAGGCATCGCCGGACTTTGTCCTGGATGATCTTCAGCGTCGCGATGTTCCGAGCACGCATTTCGATGCTTGCCCGTGCACGTTCGGGGATGACGTTTACGGCGCTGCCACCCTCCGTCACGATCAAGGATGCAATGGAGCCTGCGGGCAATTGTTGGCGGGCAAGGGCGATCGCGGTTTGGGCAACAACCAGCGCGTCCAACGCGTTCACGCCGTCCCAAGGCGCGGCCGCGGCATGGGCGGGCCGGCCCTCGAACAGCACGTCCCACATGCCCATGGCCAAGGAGGTTCCACCCACCACGTCACGGCCTGCGGCGTGGGCCATCATGGCCAGCGAAACGTCGTCGAAAAAGCCTTCCTCAATCAAGTCCGCTTTTCCGCCCGTCGTCTCCTCGGACGGAGTGCCCAACACCTTGACGGTTATGCCCACGCGGTCTTCCACGGCTGCAAGGGCGAGCGCTGCCCCGACAGCGCTGGCCGCGTTCACGTTGTGCCCACAGGCGTGGCCGATCGCCGGAAGTGCGTCATACTCCACGCACAGGGCAATCACCAGCTCACCGCTTCCGGCCCGGGCACTGAAGGCCGTCGGTTGCCCCGGCTGCACGGCGTCGAAAGTGAACCCCGCCTTCCGCAGCAGCTTCCGTACCCGTTTGGCTGCCCGGAACTCCTGGCCGCCCAATTCCGGATCAGCATGGATGGCGTGGCTCAGGTCCAGCAGGTCCGGTTTCCAGCGGTCCAGGGCTTCGTCCAGCTCCGGGTTCAGCTCGCCCTGGGAGACAAGCCCGACGGCGGCGTGCGGCTTGATGAATCCAACCCCCGTACTCATGCGGTCACCGTTACGGCAGCACGCTTGGGGTACTTGGCACTCGCGCCTGCCGCGACCAATGCGGCCAGGGCCAACGCACCCCAGATGGCGAATACCCCGCCCTGGGAAATGTGCCCCGACTCGACGAAGGCGGAAGAGATGAGCTTGACCACCGCCGCACCCACGGCGATCCCCACGGACAACCCCAACTCGTTGAGTCCGGCTGCCGTAGAGGTCTCCTCCAAGGGAACGCCCTCCACGGAAAGGGCACGGGTCCCGGCCTGGTACATCCCCAGGCTTACGTTGAACAGTGCGAAGCCAGCGCAGTACCCGGCGAAGGAGGAGTGGGCCAGGGCCATGACCAGGAAACCGCAGGCTAACAGGAGACCTGCAGTAACCAAGGTGGCGCGTTCGCCGAATCGACGCATGGCCTTGGCCGTCAGCAGCGAGGACACCAGGGAGAGCACCGAGGCCAAAGCCAGGACGATGGCGATCATGAGGGGGCTTAGCGCAAAGCCGTATCCGGATTTTTCCGGTGCCGAATGCAGGAAGATGCCATTGGTGCCGAAGTAGCTGATGGATGCGAACCCAAAGAAGAACGTGGCGAGCGAGATGGTGCGGATCCTCGGGTTCACCAGCATCCGCAGGTCCATGAAACGACGGCCTGATCCGGCCCTGAAGTCGCGCCGGGCCCAGTAGGCCAGAAGGACGAGTCCCACCAGCCCTGCCCCAATCGTGCGGGGGTCCAGCCAGCCCCACTCCGGTGCCATGGAAAGAGCCACCACAAAGCCAATCAGGCCCAGCGAGCAAGCCAGCAGCGGCGCAAGGGCGATTCCCTCACGGGTGGGGACCCCGGCGTCGGGCAGTATGAAGGAACAGACGAGGGCCACCGCCGCGAACGGAACGCCCACCCAGAAGCCGAGCGTGGGGTCGGTGACGCCCACGATTCCGGCGAGCAACCCTCCGGCACCAACCATGATCATGAGCATGCCGATCATGACACTCACTCCGGTACGGGTGTGGGCGGGGCTGGTGACGCGGAGGATTCCCATCATGAGTGGGATGAAGCCCACCACGCACGTCAACATCACAACGCCAAGGGTCACAGTCCACAAAGAGGGCCACAGGGCCATCTGAAGAACGCCGAGGGTTACGATGCCGGTCGACCAGCGCAGCACCAACCGGTATCCGTAACTGTCACCGAGCCTGGAAATGATCGGAGTGAGGACCGCGAAGCTCACATTGGAGATCAGGAAGATGCCGTTGATGGTGGGATCGTCGATCTCGAAGACCGGCCCCAATGCCGGAAGGATCGGGTTGAGGTATCCCTGGGTTACGCCGCTGAGAGATTCGATCAAGGCCATCGCCAGGATCATCCCCGCGATGGACCTGCGTGCCGTGGCCGAAGTTGCGGGAGGGGCTGTGTTGCTTGCCATGTCCGTCCTTGTGTCGTGAAGTGGTGAGGCGAGTCACAACGTTAGGGTGGGCAACTACACTTGATCTCAAATCGTTCGAATCCGACTTCCGCCGAGGACAAATGCACGAATCAACCATGATTGCCGAAGCGGATCTGGAAATCGTGAATGCCCTTCAGATCAATCCACGGGCCGAATGGAGCAGGATTGCCGAAGCTTTGGGGCTCTCCGCCCCGACCGCCGCTCGCCGGTGGAATGCCCTGGCCGAGCAGGGCCAGGCATGGATCACACCTGCGCCCGGGCATCGCTACCTCAGCGCCGGATGGTCCGCGTTCATCCACATTTCCTCGACGCCCAGCGATAGCCAAGCGCTCATCGAACGCGTCTGCGCTGAACCGGCCTTTGGCACCGTCTCTTTGGTGACAGGTTCGCACGACCTCTTTGTGGACTGCTTCGCATCAAGCCACGAGGAGCTCATGGACATCGTCACCGGCTCCTTCCCCGAGCTTCCCGGAGTGACCCATCGCGAGGTGGTTTTCGTCACCAAGTTATACAGGCAGGCCTCGGATTGGCGGAGCGGGACACTGGAACCCGCGCGTGCCCGGCTGGTCTCAGCCCAGCCGCTGGCCGAGCAGCCGGGCTACGCACCGGACCGCCTGGACGCCGAATTGCTCGTGGAACTGGCTAAGGACGGACGGGCGAGTTGGGCGGAACTCGGGAGTGCCTGCGGCGTCTCACCGCAAACCGCGCGACGCCGGGTGGAGCGATTCCTTGCCACCGGCTACATCACGCTGCGTTGTGACGCATCGACGGCGGCACAACAGGGACTGCGGGAGGTCACCCTGGTGTTGAACGTCCCGGCCCAGTACGTCGACGACGTGGGCCGCTACTTCGCCGGACTGGGCAACTGCCGGCTCAGCGCACAGGTCCTTGGTGCGCAAAACCTGCTGGTGACCCTGTGGGTCCGGGACTATCTCGAAGTGCAAGCCTACGAACGCGAACTGGCGGAACGTGCGCCCGGAAGCTCCGTCATCTCACGCCAGGCGGTAGTGCGAACCTTCAAGAGGCTCGGGCATGTGCTGGACGCAGCCGGCCGAAGCACACGCGTGGTTCCCCTGCCACTGTGGACCGCGCCGTAATTCACAGGAAAGGCCCCGCTGAAAGCGGCGAATAAAACGATAGTCTAATGCCATGTGGGCAACAGTCCACTGCACGGTTAAAGAACAATGGACCCGACGGCAATCGGGTCCCTGTTCAGAGCAGTGCGCTCATTGATGCGGTAAAGAGGGCCATAGAACCTCAAACGCCACGTCTTGAGTCTATGGCCCACGCACCGTCGACGCAATGTTCAGTTGCCCGGCGGCGCGCCGCGTCCTGTTCCAATCGGAGGAGGTACCGGAAGAACGTCGGTGGGCCGCTATGGACGGTTCGACGAAACACCGGCAGGATCAGAGCCATGACAACCTCCATTTTTGTGAATCTCCCTGTCAGCGACCTTGAGGCGTCCAAAGCCTTCTATACAGCGCTTGGTTACGAGATCAACCCAAACTTCACCGATGACACCGCGGCGTGCGTGGTGTTCAGCGACACGATCTACGCAATGCTGCTGACGCACGATAAGTTCAGCGAATTCACCAAGCACCCCATCGCCGACACGAAGAACTCGACGGCGGCCATCGTCGCCCTTTCGGCCGAGAGCCGGGAAGCTGTGGACGAGTTGGCCAACAAAGCACTCGAAGCCGGCGGTACGGAAACCTACGAAGCCCAAGACCTCGGCTTCATGTACAGCCGCGCGTTCCGGGACCTCGACGGCCACCACTGGGAAATCCTGTGGATGGACGACGCCGCAGCGCAGGCCGGCCCACCGGAGCACTAACCACCGGCTTTAGAGGATGGCGACAATTCCAAGCACGACGGCGATCAGCGGAGTAATACCCTGCGTGGTTGCAGCCCGGAGGTACTTCCGCCCACTTGCTGCGAGGACCAGTGCGGCCAGCAACATTGAGCCGCACGAGCTGAACACGAGGGTCCAGCCCACCTGCGGCGAACCGGCCCACACGGCGATGATGCCCACCAACGCTCCGATGGCCAGGAAAAGGTTATAGAAGCCCTGGTTGTAGGCAAGCGGCCTGGTGGTTTCCGCGTCGGCCTGGGATGTCAGGCTGAAGCGTTTCCACGTGGCGGGCTTGGTCCAGGTGATTGACTCCATGGTGAAGATGTACACGTGCAGCAGGGCCGCGATGAGGGCAAAAATCAGGGAGGCCAGGATCATGTTTTGATCCTAGCCTCCCTGTAATTCCCGGCTCGGAAAGTCAGGCGCGGAGCAGCTCCAGCGTGGCGCCGGCAAAGCCAGCGGCAGAGAAACTCCAGCGGGCCAGCAACCCCTGGAGGTTCTCCCCGTCGGCGCGGTGGGCCGTGGTTTCGGACTCCAACGTGGACAGGATGCCCGTCCGGAGCTCGGTGTTGAAGTTCACTTTGCCCACGCGCATGGATGGCGCCTTGGACAACTCCGCAGCCGGGATTCCCGAGGCACCGTGAAGCACCAACGGCACCTCCGTCCGTGAGGCAACGTCCTGCAGCACATCCCAGCGGATGTTCGGCTCGCCCTTGTACTTTCCGTGCACATTCCCCACCGCGACGGCGAGCAACTGCGCGCCGGTACGCTCAACAAAGTCAGCCACCTGCGCCGGGTCAGTGAGCCCGGCAACGGAAGTCCCGGCGTCGTGCGCGTCAACCGAGGCGCCGAAGGCCTTGTCCTCGTCGCCCGCAAGGCCGCCAAGCTCGGCTTCCAGCACAACGTCAGAGTGGCCGGCATTTTCCAGTGCGGCACGGACTTCGCGGACCAGGGCGATGTTGTCCTCGTATTCGAGGGAGGAACCGTCGGCCAGCACCGCATCGGCGCCTGCCGCGACGGAATCGAGGATCACGGACAGGTCCGAGGCGTGGTCCAGCTGAACGGAGACCGGAACGCCGGCATCGTCCGCCAAGCCACGCAGGGCCTTGATCAGGCGCAGGCCGTTCGGCGTGGAAGCCGTCTTCGGAGCGACCAACAGGATCACACCCAGCCGGGCCTCCTCCGCCGCGGAAACGACAGCAAGCGCGGTGGTGAAGTCGTAGCACGTGAAAGCGGGAACGGCAGAGCCCGAAGCCAAGGCGGAGCCGACCAACTGGTCCAGGGAAGCGCGCATCAGTGGGCCAGGCCTCCCACCAGGATCCACGCAACGTACGTCAGGACGAAGCCGGCCAGGCCAAGGATGGTGGTGAGGACGGTCCAGGTCTTGAGCCCGTCGGACACTGTGAGGCCGTAGTAGCGGATCACGGTCCAGAAGCCGGCGTCGGTCACGTGGGACAGGCCCAAGGAGCCGAAGCCGATGGCGATCACGATGACGGCGATCTGGGCGGGTGAGTAGCCGCCCTCCATGACCGCGGAGGTGAGCAGGCCCGTCGTCGTCACGATGGCGACGGTGGCCGAACCCTGTGCTGCGCGCAGTGCCAGCGAGATGATGAAGCCGAGCACGATCACCGGCAGGCCCAGGCTGTCCAGCGTGTGGGACAGGGCGGCGCCGATACCGGACGTGCGGAGGACTTCACCAAACACGCCACCGGCCGCCACCACCATCAGGATGGAAGCGATGGGAGGCAGTGCGCCTTCGAAGATCTCGCCGGTTTCCTTTAGCGACCAGTTGCGGCGTACAGCAAGCAGGAAGAAGGAGAGGGCAACGGCAACGAGGAGCGCGAAGAACGGATTGCCAATGAAGGAAGCGACGCCGTACCAGTAGTTGTCCTTGGCGATAGTCAGCGTGCCAACGGTGCCGAGGAGGATCTGGACGATCGGAGCGGCGATCAGGAACATGATCAGGCCCGGACGCGGCGGAGCGATGGCGCGGGCGCCGGGGCCGTCGTGGCCAACGCGGACCAGCGAGTCGGAACCGAATTCTTCAACCTGCGCCTTGACGCCGGGAAGCAGCTCGTAGTCCTTGCGGTTCATGATGCTGGCAACCCAGTAGGACAGGAAGCCGAGCGGCACGCAGATGATCAGCGAGATCAGCGTGATGAGTCCGATGTCAGCCCCGAACACGCCGGCACCTGCAACGATGCCCGGGTGCGGCGGGACAGCCACGTGGATGGAGAGCATGATTCCGGCCATGGGCAGGCCGAACTTGATCGGGTGGACCTTGGCGATTTTGGCGAAAGCGTAAACGATCGGGACCAGGACAATGACGCCCACCTCGAAGAAGACCGGGATGGCGACGAGGAAGCCAACGGCGGTGAGGGCAATGGCAACGCGCTTGGCGCCGAGCTTCTCGGTGAAGTGGGTTGCCAGCGATTGCACGCCGCCGGACACCTCGATCATGCGCCCAAGGATGGCACCGAGGGCAATGAGCAGGGCCACCTTGCCCATGGTGCTGCCAACACCGTTGGTGACTACCGTGAAGATGTCCTTGAGCGGGATCTGCGCGGCAACGCCCACCAGGATGCTGACGGCCAGGAGGGCCACGAAGGCTTGGATCTTGAAGCGGATGATCAACACGAGCAGCAAAGCGATGCCCGCGGCGGCGATGGTCAACAGCAGCGGAGTGCCCAGTTCCACTGCGGGTTTGATGGCCGGCGCATCGGCGGCGCGAACCATCAGCGAATTGATGAGGGGATTCATTTGGGGAGTGTCTCCTTTGACATACCAGTCTAGAAGACCGGTAAAAAGGCGCGACGACGGCGAAGGGGGGACCGCCGTCGTCGCGGTTTTATCTGGGGTACTTAGGCAGGCACCTAAGCGGTGCGCTTGGCAGGCGCGACAACCTTGATGACGGCGGAGTCGTCAGCGGCGGCGAGGCCCTGGGCCTGGCCGAGAAGGTAGAGCTGCTCGGCGGCAGCAGCAACAGGAGCAGCAAGTCCGGCGGCGCGGGTGGCCTTGCCCACGATGCCCATGTCCTTGACGAAGATGTCCAGGCGGCTCAGTACCTCGGCGCCGTCCTCGGTGTAGGCCTCCAGGATGCGGGGGCCGCGGTTGGACAGCATGAACGAGCCTGCAGCGCCGGCTTCAAGGGCAGCGAGGGTCTTCGCCTGGTCCAGTCCGAGGGCATCGGCGAGGGCCATGGCCTCGGCAGCGGCAGCGATGTGCACGCCACACAGGAGCTGGTTGACGGTCTTGAGCGCCTGGCCGTCGCCGGGCTTGTCGCCAACGATGCTCAGGGTGGAGGCCAGCAGTTCCAGTGCCGGACGGGCCTTTTCAAGGGCTTCGGGCTCGGCGCCAACGACGATCAGCAGGTCGCCTTCGCCGGCGCGCTTCGGGCCACCGGAGAGCGGGGCGTCAACCAGGGCAACGCCGTATTCCGCCAGCTTGGCGACCGTGGCCGGGATGGCTTCGGTGCCTACGGTGCTGCCGAGGATCACGACGGCGCCCGGCTTCAACACCGACGCCACGCCGTTCTCGCCGAAGAGCACATCGTTGAGCTGCTCGCCGTTGCGGACAGCCAGGAGCAGCGCGTCGGCGTCCTGGGAAGCCTCGCGGGCGGAAGCGAAGGTCTTGATACCGGCTTCGGCTGCAAGCTCCAGGCGGGCTTCGGCGATATCGAAACCGTGTACGGTCAGCTGGGATGCGAGGCGGGTTGCCATCGGCAGGCCCATGGCGCCGAGGCCAAGGACGGTTACGGTGTAATTGCTGGTCATGGTGTTCTCCGTTGAATTAGAAAGCGTTGCTGAGCTTGCGGGTGACCTGGGCAAGGGACTGGTCGTCGCCCACGTTGCCCGCGAAAACGATGTAGGGGATGCCCTTCGCCGGTCCGTCCACGGGTTCCCAGAGGGAAACGATGCCCGGGAGCATGGGGCCGCGCACGATTGCGTGCCGGATTTCAAGGCCGTGCGCGGCGACATCTGACGAGGTGATGCCGCCCTTGGCGATGACGAAGCGCGGCGGGAAGATCTTCAGTGTGCGGTTCACCACGGACACGACGGCGGCCGAGACCTTGCGGGCGATCTCCAGGCTCGCTGCGGGATCGTCGGTCTTGATCAGCAGGCGGCTCGTGTGGACGATCACGTCGCCTTCGCGAAGAGCCTCGACGACGTCGGACACTACGGTTCCGATGTACTCGTCTGCTTCGCCTGCTGTGGTCAGCAGCTTCTCGACGTCGATCTCGACGATCCGGGCGCGGCTGTGCTCACTGGTGAGGACGTTGAGCTGGCGGGTGGTCAGGCCAACATGCGAACCAACCACTATCAGGCCGCCGGCGGTGGAGGGGGTGTTGCCCGCGTACGCCTCTTCGCCGGTCAGGGCTTCGCGGATCTCCTGGCCGATGCGGCCGCGGACGAACGGCGGGCCCACGCGGTACAGGAGCTTCTTGCCGCGGCGTTCTGCTTCGTCCAGGCCGAGGGCCAGGGCGCGGAAGTCGTTTTCGGTGACGATGTCGGCCACGATCGGGGTGGAGTCCGTGGCTGACTCGATCGCGTCGGCGATTGCCTTGGCGGAGATCGCGGGGTCGTTGGCTGCGGCTCCGGCGCGGATGATGTTCAGGTCAAGGACGATGACATTCGCTGCGGAGAAGCGTCCCTGGGACTTCTCCTCCACGTACTTGGCCAGCTCGGAGTTGGCAAAGCCGAAGGTGGCATCCTTCGCGAATTCGGTTTCCGCCACGGGGGTGAGCGTTCCGGCGTCTTCTCCGGTGCCGCGCATGTAGTGCACCCCGCCGATGGTGACGCGACCGGCGTCGGGAAATGCTGGAACGATGACGACGCCGTCGGTCGGCTCGCCGGTCTCGGCGGCAACTGTGGCTGCGATGGTGTCCGGTTCCAGGGGGTAATGGCCGCGGAGGGTGGAGTCGCTGCGGCTGACGAAGCCGAGCTTCACCTTGCCGTCGGCTGCGGCGAGGGCGTTGCGGACGATCTCTTCGTTGCGTGCAGCGGCCTCGGCCGCATCCAGGCTACGGGTGTTGGTCAGCACGTAGACGGCAGGCTTGGTCTGGTTCTCGCTGATGTGGGTGAAAGCCCACGTGAAGTCCTCAACGTCCCAGCGCGTCAGCACGGCCAGGTCGGCTACGGACTGGGTACCCGTGGGGTCGTCGTCCAGGACCACCAGGATCTTTGGTGTATCGGCAGAGGACGCTGCAACGGCGTCGGCCACGAGCTGCGCGGGGATCTGGACCTCCGCCGGAAATGCGGACAGAACGTCGGCTTCAAGGATCACGGAACACTCCATCGTGGGAAATCTGTGTGGCAATTGCGTGAATGTAAGATGTCAGACATCTAACATTTCCTTGTCAGTGTGACACGCGGCTCTTCTCTGCGCAAGGTGCCGCTCGTCACTAGGCTGGGGCCATGCCTGACACTCCGGCTCCGCAGTGCTTCGTCGAGGTGCGCATGCCCGCCGGCCAGCCCGGCAACCAGCCGCCGGCAGTGCTGATCCACGGCTGGGCCTCCCACTCCCTATATTGGGAGCCGCTTGCCGCACGGCTCGCCGAGGCCGGCCAAACGGTGTGGATCCTGGACCTTCCCGGCTACCACCCGGGCCAGGAGCTGCCACCGGGCTTCACCTGGACGCTGGATTCAGCCGCAGCCTCGGTCGCGGCCACCATCGAGGCGCAGGGAGCGTCACGAGTGCACCTGGTGGGACATTCGCTGGGGGGTATGGGAAGCTGTCCCGGGAGAATACGGACCTGCTCAGCAAAGGGTTTGAAGCACCGTTCCCCGTGCTCGCCGCCAGCACCAAGGCGGCCATGACCGGCGTCGAACCCTCAGTGCCCGGGCGCGTCACCGCGCCCTTGCTGGTGATCGCCGGAACCGGCGACCGGGTGCGCTCAATCGGACAGATGGAAGGGTTCGTGGCTGGAGCGCCAGGACGGCAATTACGCGCGGTCCCCGACGCGGGCCACAGCGTCCACTGGGAACAGCCGGACGCGTGCGCCGCAGCCTTGCAGGGGTTTTGGAGAACAAGCCGGCCAACGCCAGCGTAAGATGTCTGACAACCCTTCCGCCCGGGAGAAAAATCCTCCAGGTGGACGGTCCGGAGTAGAAGATTGGGGACACATGGCACGCAAGTCGCTGGTGGGCGTTGTTGCTGATGAGCTGTTGGATCGGATCGTTACCGGCGAATTTCCGCCCGGCACCGTAGTCCCAGGCGAACTGGAGCTCAGCGCACGCCACGAAGTGAGCCGGATGACCGTGCGCGAAGCCATGAAAACGCTGGAAGCACAGCGCATCCTCAGCGTCGAGCGGGGGCGCGGAACCTTCGTCAATCCATTGAACCAGTGGACGTCCCTGGAAGCCGTACTTCGTGCCGCCTCCGAAGGAACCAAGGATGCCGAAGCCGCGATCCAGCTCATCGAACTGCGCCGCATGCTGGAAACCGGGGCCTGTGAACTCGCCGCCGAGCGCATCTCGGACCAGGACCTTGCCGTCCTCAAGGATCATGTGGACAAGATGCAGGCAGCCCACGAGGTGAACGACGTCGCGGCCTTCGTCGAATCGGACCTCGCGTTCCACGACGTCATCCTTCACGCTTCAGGCAACGTCTTCGTCGCCGTGTTGTTCGAGCCGCTGCACCGCGTTCTCGAGGCCCGTCGGACGGAGACCTCCGCCGTCCCCGAGATCCAGGAACACGCGATCGGCCACCACCGGAAAATCGCGACAGCCTTGTCCTCACGTGATCCCCAGGAGGCGCGACTCGCCATGGACGCCCACATGCAGCAGACCCTGGACGACCTGAAGAAGTACGTGCTGGAGGCGTAGCGTACGCCCAACTGAGTAGCAGTTAAGCACGTTTTGAGCGGTCAGAACGCGCTTAACTGCTACCTACATGGGTGCTTAGGCGTCCACTTCCGTGTTCACGATGTAAACGTCGCATGGCGCACCGTGGGCCACGCTGTTGGCGATGCTTCCGAGCACGCGGCCGAGGCCCTTCATGCGCTTGTTGCCAACCACAATGAGCGAAGCGTTGTGCGTCTCGGCGTAATTGATGAGGGCGTTTGCCGGCGTGCCGCGGGCGGCGTAGTACTTCACGCTGTTGTCCGGAACGTCCAGCTCCTCGGCAACCTTGCGGGCAACATACTCGGCGGAGTCGGCCGAGGAAACCGTGATGCGGTCGCTGCCGCTGCCGAACTCCTCGATCCGGTCATCGGAGAATCCGCTGATCACGTGCAGCTCGGCGCCAAGCGCGGTGGCCAGCTTGGCTGCGGCCACAGCCGCCCTCTTGGCGGTTTCGCTGTTGTCTACGCCGACAACAATCACATCAGACATGCCTTCTCCTCATGGATCGGTTGGGTGGTGCTCCAGTGGTGCTGCAAAGAAATCTACACGCGTTCGCCATTTGCCGGGATCCCCCGTTTAGGCCGTGTCATGCCGGGTAGGGGTAGGGGTATCGGCTCAACCGGAAAGGCAGGATCATGGCACATCAGTCATTCAATCCGCAGACGGCTATCGTCACGGGTTCGGATTCAGGCATCGGACGCGCCACGGCCGTCGCTTTGGCCAAGGCAGGCATGGACGTGGGAATCACATGGCACTCGGACCAGCAAGGCGCCGAAGACACCGCCCAGGAAGTCAGGGACCTTGGCCGCAAAGCCGTGGTCCAGCAACTGGATACCACCAAAGCCAAGGAAACCGCTGCGGCAATCGACCATCTGGCAGAAGAGCTCGGCGGGGTAGACGTTTTCGTCAACAACTCAGGAACGGGCGATGGCACCAAGTTCCTGGAACTCGACTACGACACCTGGATGAACACGCTGGACACAAACCTCAACGGAGCATTCGTTGCCATGCAGGCAGCGGCCAAACGCATGGTCCAGGCGGGACGTGGCGGGCTCATCATCGCTGTAACGAGCGTCCACGAGTTCCAGCCACGTGTTGGTTCCTCAGCCTACGATGCCTCCAAGCACGGCCTTGGCGGGCTCATCAAGACCATGGCCCTGGAACTGGCGGAGCACGGCATCACGGCAAACAACGTGGCACCCGGCGAGATCGCGACGCCCATGACGGGCCAGACGGACCAGGACCCACGCCAGGAGGAACGGCCGGGCGTACCCGTCGGCCGCCCGGGCGATGCCAGGGAAATCGCCGCCGTCATCGCCTTCCTGGCCTCGCCGGATGCGAGCTACGTCAACGGCGCTTCCTGGCCGGTTGACGGCGGAATGCTGCAAATGGGACCCCAGGCGGGATCGCATATTACAAGCAATGACTGGCGGGAAAGCTAAGCCGCAAAGTCTCTGGCCGCACGAACTTCCGTGGGCTAGTCTGCATGAACGGCCTGCCTTGCGGGCCCGATTTTCCAAGATTCGAAAGACGTTGATGAGGAGCACCATGGCTGGCCACACCTATAGCGTTTCCGAGATTGTAGGAACTTCCACCGAGGGCGTCGATGACGCCATCAAGAACGGCATTGCGACCGCTTCCCAGACCCTGCGCAACCTGGACTGGTTCGAGGTCAAGGAGATCCGCGGTCACCTTGAGGATGGAGCCGTGGCCGACTGGCAGGTCACCATCAAACTGGGCTTCCGCCTGGAGCGCTGAGCGCCTTCGCTTCGGGATGGCGGTTAATGCCGGTGTTCGTCAGGAACATCGGCATTAACCGCCAGGTCCCCGGAGCCGCCCCTGCCGCCGTCGGGCGTCGCACCAAAGCTGCTCAAAAGCGTCAAAGCGTCCGACGACGGCGACCCGGCCTTGGCGGAATAGACCCGAAGGTGCTGGTCGGCGTCGTCCGGGAGGCTGAGCGTTTCAAAGTTCAGTTCGAGATCGCCGACCACCGCATGGTGCAGGCGCACGATGCCTGCCGAACGGGTAGCCACCCGGTGGCCCGCCCACCACTGGCGGAAGTGGTCGCTATGTACGGCAAGTTCCCCCACCAATTGATTGGTCTGGGGATCATTGGGGTGGCGGCCAACGTCCATGCGCAAAGCGCCCACAGCCTCGGCAGCTACGGTCTTCCAATCCCGGAACAGCACGCCCGCGCCGGAATCGAGGATGAGCCAGCGAGTGAGGTTCCGCTCCCCGGCAGGCAACGACGTGAAATCCGTGAAGAGGAGGTTTGCCATTCGGTTGGCCGCCAGGACATCGGTGCGGCGGCCAAGGACCATGGCCGGAACGTCGCCTACCGCGTCCAAAAGTTGCCGCACCGCCGGCCGAACCTTCTGGACCGGGCCCGGGCCGGCGGCGGAGTTGGCGCAATGGGCCAGGAGGTCCATCATGTGTGCCTGCTCCCCAGCGTCCAGGCGCAGGGCCCGCGCCACGGAATCGAGCACCGCCTTGGAGGGGTGGATGTTCCGTCCCTGTTCAAGGCGGGTGTAGTAGTCGGTGCTCACGCCGGAGAGCCTCGCCACTTCCTCGCGGCGGAGCCCCGGCACCCTCCGGGAGCCCGTGGAACCCAGTGCACCGGCGTCCTCCGGAGTGAGGCGCGCACGCATAACCTTGAGGAACTTTCCGAACTCTGCGCTTTGACCCATTCATCCATTCTGCCCGCGTTTATGACGCCCGATCCACCACTTTGGGTAGGACTGGCAGACCTAGGAAAAACAAGATCACGCTGCAGTGCTGACTCGCCGCCCAAAACTGAATAGGCTCAACACAGAGCCCCGAAAACGCTTTCTGGAATTAGACAAAACACCCTGAGATTTAGAGGAGACCTTCATGCCAGAGCTGACATTGAACAACGGCGTCACGATTCCGCAGCTCGGATTCGGTGTTTTCCAAGTGCCCCCGGGCGAAACCCAGAAGGTGGTGGAAGACGCCCTTGAGGCGGGTTACCGGCACATCGACACTGCGGCCGCCTACCGGAACGAGTCCGGAGTGGGGGCCGCCATCGCCGCCTCGGGTATCCCCCGTGAGGAACTCTTCATCACCACCAAGCTCCGCAACGGCGAACAGGGCGAGGCATACGACGCTTTCCAGCGCAGCCGCGACGCGTTGGGCCTGGACGTGGTGGATCTTTACCTCATCCACTGGCCGGTCCCCTCCCAAGGGCTTTACACGCAAGCCTGGAAGGAAATGGAGAAGCTGTACCAGGACAAGCGGATCCGGGCCATCGGCGTCTCCAACTTCCTTGCGGACCACGTGGACACCTTGCTCCGCGAGGCCGAGGTGGTGCCTGCCGTCAACCAGATCGAACTGCACCCCACGTACCAACAGGGCGAGCTGGCAAGCAAGTGCCGCGACCTGACCATCGCCGTCGAGGCCTACAGCCCGCTCGGCCAAGGCAAGGACCTGAACGCCGAGCAGGTGGCACTCGTGGCCGCGGCGCATGGGACCACTCCCGCGCAGGTGATCCTCGCCTGGCACCTTGCCCAGGGAACCATCGTGATCCCCAAGTCCGCGGACTCCAGCCGCATGCGGGAAAACTTCGGCGCGGCCGATCTCAGCCTCACCGAGTCCGAGCTTGCAGCAATCACCGCCCTCGAATCCGGCGCCCGCATCGGCTCCGATCCCGCCGTCGCAGCTTTTACCCAGCTCTAACCCCTGGCCGCAATCCGGAAAGGACTTAAGACAATGCAGTACACCCACTTGGGCCGCTCCGGCCTGAAGGTTTCCCGCCTCTGCCTGGGAACCATGAACTTCGGACCCAAAACCGAAGAAGAGGCGTCGCACTCGATCATGGATTCCGCGTTGGACTCAGGCATCAATTTCTTCGATACAGCCAACGTTTACGGCGGCGCCGAACACCGCGGCTGGACCGAAGAGATCATTGGCCGCTGGTTCGCGAAGGGCGGCGAGCGCCGGGAACGGACCGTGATCGCCACCAAGCTCTACGGAACCATGACGGACCGGCCCAACGAATCAAAACTCTCGGCGCTGAACATCCGCCGCGCCCTGGATGCCAGCTTGAAGCGTTTGCAGACGGACTACATCGACATCTACCAGTTCCACCACATTGACCGCGATACGCCGTGGGACGAGATCTGGCAGGCCATCGAGGTAGCTGTCCAACAGGGCAAGATCCTGTACTCGGGCAGCAGCAACTTCGCCGGTTGGCACATTGCCCAGGCGCAGGAAGCAGCACGTCGCCGCAACTACACCGGCTTGGTGAGCGAGCAGTCCATTTACAACCTGTTCCGCCGTGAACTCGAACTCGAGGTCATCCCGGCGGCCCAACAGTATGGCCTTGGCCTGATCCCGTGGTCCCCGCTGCAGGGTGGCCTGCTCGGCGGCGTGCTCAAGCAGGAAGAGCAGGGCGTTCGCCGCACCGAAGGCCGCGCGCTGGAGACCCTGAAGAAGCATGAGAACCAGATCCGCCAGTACGAGGACTTCGCAGACGAGCTGGGACATGCCCCCGGCGATGTCGCCTTGGCGTGGCTGCTCCACCAGCCCGCGGTGACGGCACCGATCGTGGGCCCGCGTACGCAGGAGCAGCTTGATTCGGCGATTCGGGCACTGGACGTCACCCTCAACGAGGACGCCCTCAAGCGGCTCGACGATATCTTCCCGGGCCACCGCCCCGCCCCCGAGGACTACGCCTGGTGAGCAGCCTCCTGCCCGAAACAGGCGCCGTCCCGCCGCGGAACATCCTTTTCATCGGCGGGACCGGGGTCATCAGCGCGGCGGCGGCTGAACGCGCCGTCGCACTGGGCCACCGGCTGACCATCCTCAACCGCGGACGGTCAGCCGGGCGGCCGGTTCCCCAAGGTGCCGAGGTGTTGCATGCGGACGTCCGCGATGCCGCTGCCGTGCGCGAGGTGCTTGGAGGACGGGAGTACGACGCCGTAGCGGACTTCATCTCCTACACTCCCGATCAGGCGCAAACGGCTTTGGAGTTGTTCCGCGGACGGACGGGGCAGTACGTCTTCATCAGTTCCGCCTCTGCCTACCAAAAACCTCCCGCCACCTTGCCCATCAGGGAATCGACCCCTTTGAAGAATCCGTTCTGGCAGTACTCGCGGGACAAGATCGCCTGCGAAGAACTGTTCTTCCGGGCCTACCGCGAGGAGGATTTCCCGGTAACGGTGGTGCGCCCGTCGCACACCTACGACCGGACCAAGATTGCGATGGTTGGCGGCTGGACGGACATCCACCGGATGCGGGCGGGGCTGCCCGTCCTGGTTCACGGAGACGGGACTTCCCTGTGGCCCCTGACCCACAGCCGCGACTTTGCCAAAGCGTTTGTGGGACTCCTCGCCCGCCCGCAGGCCATCGGAGAGAGCTACACCATCACCTCGGACGAGTACCTGCCGTGGAACCAGGTCTATCGGCTGTTTGCGCGGGCCGCGGGAGTTCCGGAGCCGGAGCTGTTCCATGTCTCCTCGGAGACCATCGCTGCCCACAGCCCCGAACTCGGTCCCAATTTGCTCGGGGACCGGTCCCACTCCGTAGTGTTCGACAACTCAAAGATCAAGGCCCTCGTTCCGGACTATGCGGCAACCATTCCGTTCGCCGACGGCGCGGCAGAGATCGTGGAATGGCACGATCGGCATTCCGGACTGCAGGTGGTGAATGACGATTACATGGAGCTGAGTGACCGCCTCTACGAGTGGTCGCGACGTCAATTGTTGCCAAGCCCTGCGCTGCCAGCGTAGAAAAGTAAGGAATCTTTCTTTTTCGTTCCGACCAAGGAGATCGTGCCCCATGGCGTCAGCCCCGCTCATAGAACTCAACGACGGACACCGAATTCCCCAGCTTGGCCTGGGCACATGGCCCTTGGACGACACCCAGGTTGCCGAGGCGGTGGTGGAAGCCGTCTCGCGGGGGTACCGGCACATCGACACAGCAGTGAAATACGGCAACGAGACCGGCGTGGGCAACGGGATCCGGAACAGCGGAATCGACCGGAGCGAGCTGTTCATCACCACCAAACTCGATGGTGAATACCAGGGGTCCGGCAAGGCAGTCGCCGGCTTGGACGGTTCCTTGAAGCGGCTCGGCCTGGACTACGTGGACCTGTTGCTCATCCACTGGCCACTCCCCCGCCGCGACGAGTTCGTGTCCACATGGAAGACCTTCGAGGAACTCCAGGCATCTGGCAAAGTCCGTTCCATAGGTGTCTCCAACTTCAAGCCGGCCCATCTAAACAGGCTCTTTGCCGAGACCAGCGTTGTGCCGGCGGTGAACCAAATCCAGGTCAGCCCGTCAGTTCCGCGGCCGGCCGCCCGGGCCTTCAACGAGAAGCACGGCATCGTCACGGAGTCCTACAGCCCCCTGGGTGCCGGCAGCGACCTCCTGAACGCACCGGTGTTGGGGATGATCGGCGAGAAGCACGGCAAGACCCCTGGCCAAGTGGTGCTGCGCTGGCACGTCCAGCAGGGACTGGTGGCCATTCCCAAGACGGCCAATCCCCAGCGCATGCAGGAAAACCTGGACGTGTTCGGGTTCGAACTCGACCCCGATGATTTGGACGCACTGCAAACGCTCGACGCCGGACCGGACGCCGGAGTCGATTCGGACGTCCAGGGACACTAGGGGGAGGACTTATATGGAAACCGTCATCTGGACCGGCTCCTATACAGCCGACCGCAACGCCAAGGGCGAGGGCATCGGCGCGATTTCCGCCGACTCCCACGGGAAGCTCACTTCCCTGGGGCTCGCCGCTGCCGCCGACTCCCCCTCATTTATCGCCCTGCACCCCACACTTCCCGTGCTCTACGCCGTGGCCGAAGAAGCCGGGAAAGTGCAGGCCTACCGCCGTACGGGTGTTGCCGAACTGGAGCCTTTCGGCGAGCCTTGGCCCACCGGGGAAGCGACTTGCCACGTTGCGGCGGATCCGCAAGGGCATTTCATCATCGCCACCTGCTGGGGCGACGGTCAGGTCATCCTCTTCGAACTCGACGACGACGGCGCCATCACCTCCCGCCACAGCGCGGAAGCCGCCGTCGACCCCCACTACAACGGAGCCCCCAACCAGCCGAGGCCCAGCCGCGCGCATTCAAGCCTCATGCTCCCGGACGGCCGGATCCTGACGACAGACCTGGGCAACGACCTGGTGCGGGTCTGGAAGTACTCGGTAGGCGAAGGACTTCACGCCGACCATCAGGTGATCCTGCCGAAGGGCTCTGGACCGCGCCACATGGCCAGGCATTCCAGCGGCACCGTTTTCATCGACACGGAGTATTCGGTCGAGGTGGCGGCGATCAAGGCCGAACCCCAAGGCGTCTTTGAACTCACCGCCATGGTGCCGGTGAGCGTCAACAAACCGTTCGACGGCGATGCGGCAGCGGAGATTGCCCTGTCACCTGACGGGCGGTTCGCCTATGTTGGCGTGCGCGGGTCCAACAGGATCTGCATCCTGAAGGTCGGAGACGACGGAACCAGCCTGGCCCCTTTGGTCGACGTGTCCAGCGGTGGCGACTGGCCGCGGCACCACTTGGTGCGCGAAGGCTGGCTGTTCGTGGCGCACGAAGGCTCCAACGACGTCGTGAGCTACAAACTGGACGCGGAAACGGGCCTTCCGGATGGGCCGGTCAGCCGCGTGGAGACGGGATCGCCAAGCGTCCTGGTACCTGCCGGTTAAAAGCGCCGGGATGGCATTAAGTGCCAATGCTCCGCTCAAACATTGGCACCTAATGCCATCCCGGTGGTTCTTAGGCGGCCCAGACCTCAACGTCGTCCGTGCCGCAGATGAGTTTGCGGCCCGTCGGCTCGAGGATGACCCACAGGAGTTCCTGGTGTTGGGACACGTCATCGACCCGGCCCGTACCGGCGCCCCAGGCAACGTCGTAGATCCAGACGGGATCGCCGGCCTTCAGGTGGCTCCACTCGCTTGCGGGGACATGGCTGTACTCGGCCGGGCGGTGGAGGATGCTGCTGGTCATGCCGACACGTCGGCGGAGAGGCGCCGACGCCACACAGTCGGCGCGCCGTTGTGGGCGGGAAGGACATGCCCCTCGGGGAAAATCTGAACGGCGTCGGGCTCCGACTCGGGACTCCACATACCCGATGCCGGGCAGTGGGAACCGGTAGGCATGACGCGGGTGGCTCGTTCACGCAGGAGGGCGATGCTCTTCATCGTTGAAAACTCATCCTTGGGTAGGTCCGGACTCTGCAGTGTGAAGCAGATCTCCTCAACCCTATGAAACTCCTCCCGCGTTTGTTATGGGCAAATGCACAAGGTTTCCGCATGGTTAGATGCATTTGACCAGCATGATTGGCGCCGTCGAGTCGTGGGAAGGCCCGCAGGACCTCCCATGAAGGTCCTGCGGGCTTCGTTTCGTCCTATTTGTAGCTCAGGCTCAGGAGCATTGCCTTCAACTGGGCATACTGCCGGGACCCCATCCACGCCTTGGCTGCGGCAGGAGTGGCGAACGTGGGTTGCTTTTCGAAGTCGAAGTACACGTAGGCGCTCATCATGCCGTTACCCATTTGGATCTGGTTGGTGCCGGAGCCCGTCTCGCCCTCTTGGAGTTCGGAAGACAGGCGCACGTCCATGCCATACCAGGGCGTCGTGTCGAGTGGCATTGCCGGCTGCGTCTCACCTGGATGGACCATCAAGGCTGCCTGGTGGGAGTAGAACCCGAATTCCACCGTATCCTGCGGCCGGATCATCGACTTCAGGCCGGGCACCGTGGCCCTGTCGAAAACCGTCCGTTTCACCCAACCACCCGTGCCATCTCCATACATCCCGCTGTTGATAACGGCGAGCTTGGCGCCCGCCTCATCAAAGATGGTGGCACCGAGCGACGCAGCCTTCGTCTCCTCCGAAAGGTACGGGCCCTGCTCCGTCTGCACAGTCCAAGCAGCCGGATATGTGAACGACAAATGCCCGTCCGGGAACGTGAACGTCTTCGTCGTCGGCACCTGCACGGGCGGCACAACCGGCGCAGTGGTGGCCACGGCGGGCGTGGTCGGCGTCGGCACTTGGGTGGGTGCCGCCGTAGGGGTTGCCGAGGGCGTTGGGGTGGCCGTGGGAGTTGTCGTAGCCGTGGCGGAAGGCGTTGGCGTGGCGGTGTCCACGGTGACAGCTGGTGCGGGCGTCGAGCTGACCGGTCCGAAGTTGGACGCCACCAGGACCCCCGCGGTGACAGCGGCCGCCCCCAGGAGCAGGCCTCCGGCGATCCGTGCCTTCCGCAGCCGCCGTTCCTCAAGTGATGGAACGCCACGCAGCGGGTTGGTGTCGCTGTAGACGGTGGAGCCGGAGAGCATCTTGTGCAGGGCTTCCTCGCCGTTCGGTTCCGTCGCCGGATCGAAAGGGTCGATTGCGGCAATCTGGTTCTTGATCGGATCCATGGTCAGACCCCCAACTTCTCTGTAGTCGTTTCTGAACCTGCAGGCAGTTGTTTCCGGAATGCGGCGCGGGCGCGGTGCAGCCGTACTTTCGCGGCGGATTCGCTGCACTGGAGAACCTCGGCGATTTCGGCGCTGCCCAAGCCGTCCCAGTAGGCCAACTGGAGGATGTCCCGGTCCTTCTCGCGCAGGCGGGCCATTGCATCCTGTACCGCGACGTTTTCGGAGCTACCGCCGAAACGTTGCACCGCCGTCGTACGCAACTTCTCCTGGAGCGCCTGCTGGCGGTCCCTGCTGCGATAGGCATTCCCCACGAGGTTCCGCGCGACGCTTAGCAAATACGGGAGTTCGGGCTTGGAATCATCCGCCCATTTCTGCCACACCACGCGGAATACATCGGCGGCAATTTCCTCCGCCACCTCCGCCGATTCCACGCGGCGGCCAACAAATCTGAAAACGGCTGGATAGCTGTCTTTGTGAATGGCGATAAACGCCAATTCGCGCTCGGAAAGCACGATTTCCCCCTGATGAATAGAACCCGGAACTGCAGGATACCCATATAGTTTCCG
The DNA here is from genome assembly GCF_044749185.1 of Paenarthrobacter sp. NPDC089675. Classification (NCBI taxonomy): domain Bacteria; kingdom Bacillati; phylum Actinomycetota; class Actinomycetes; order Micrococcales; family Micrococcaceae; genus Paenarthrobacter; species Paenarthrobacter sp. NPDC089675. The sequence goes on from NZ_JBIVHM010000008.1 coordinate 121,056, forward strand.
GCCGGGTCGCCACGGTTACAGTGTGCGTGAAGATTCTGCTGGATCATTCGCACCCGCACCCGAAGGAAGCCCGGATTTGCGCGGCTTACTCGGGGAGCCAGGCGAATGATCCAGCAAAATCTGCTTGCGCCCACTTAAAGTCCTGGACACACCGGGCCGAGGGGTGGACACCACCGAGTTGTTCAACGCGGTGGCTGCTTCCTAACCCTCCCGAGTCCGGCCACGCAACGCGGACACGGACCACACCACCACAAACAGGCCAACCAGGATCAAGCCCGCATCACCGAGGTCAATCTCTCCGAGCCACGTGGTCAGCGGATCTTCAAGGTCGAAGGCTGCGTTCAGGAATCCGCCCAGCGTGATGACGGAAATGAACAGGGCAGAGACGGCGGAGATGCCCGTGATCACGGCGTTGAAGCCGAGCTTGCGCTGCGGGTTGTGAATGGCCGACCGGTACATCTTCATCATGGCCACGCCATTCGCTGAGTCGCATAGGGTCATCGCTGCGGTGAACGCGAGCGGCAGGGCCATCAAGGCGAGGGGCGAAACACCGGCTAGGGACGCCGTCGTGGTGATGACCAGCAGCCCGATGGTTGTGGCCGTGTCGAACCCGAGGCCGAACAGGAAACCGATGACGTAGATGTTCCGCGGCCGCTCCACTTTGGACAGCGGCTTGGACAGGAGCCTCGCAACGAATCCCTTGGCTTCGAGGTCCTCGGGCCGGACATCGCCGCCGGCCTGAACGTTCCGGTACGCCTGGGTGGCACGGACGAATGCCGAACCGTTGAAGAGCCCCATGACCAGCAGGAACAAGCCCGAGACCCCGCTGCCGATCAGGCCCAGGACCTTGTTCCCGGTGGTGCCGTCCTCCATGAACTGCCCGATCACCGTGGCGCCCGCCACCACCAGCAAACCGGCCAGGACCACCACTGAACTGTGGCCCAGGCTGAACGCAAAGCCCACGCTGACGGGGTCCTTGCGCTGCGCGACGAACTTCCGGGTGGAGTTGTCGATCGCGGCGATGTGGTCCCAGTCGTAGCTGTGCTTGATTCCGGCCACATAGGCGGTGACCACGAGGCCCAGCGCCAGCGGTTGCGCACCTCCCGCGGCACCCGCCAGCAAAAGCACGACGGCGGCCGCGTGCAACGCAGCGACGGCACCGAAAGTGAACAGCAAGCGCGTGCGGAAGGAGAGTTTTTCCCGGTCCCGATACATTGCGGCGAACTCGGTCAGCGTGGTCATCAGTATTTCCTTAGGTTCAAGGGCTCCTGCCCGTGCCAACGCTTCCGCAGAAGGGCAGTGCAGGCGCCCAGCAATTCATTGAGCTCCCGGGTGCTGTTCGACAACGAACGCATCACCAACCCCGTGGTCCCTGCGACGCTGATGGTCAATGAAACACCCGAACAGGCTTCGTAGTCACGCGCCGCCCGGTCCAGTTGGTCGGCGAGTTCCTGGTTCACCCGGGGGTCCACAACAATCAGGGAACCCAAGTGGCTGTAGCCCTCCATGAATCCCATGCCCGTCACGTCCCCGAGCGGTGGACGAATGAGGAGGTTGTCGAGCGCGAGCAGTTTGGAACCGTGGTCCGTTTCCACCCGGATCTCGTTCCGGAGCCGGAGCTCCTCGTAGCGGAAAGCGGCTCCGTCGGGCGACCAGCCCGGTGTGATGACCTCAGCCATGACGAGGCTCGACGTCGGGCGCAGGCTGATGTGCGAAACCTGCCGGTAGCTGGCCTCTCGGTAGGCGATGAGCTGGTCCGGAACCAGTTCCAGCCGGGCCCCCTCCCCCAGGCGCAGGGTCATCCGCTGCTCGGCAAAGGACTCCGGGGTCCTGTAGATCTTGGTGGCCGATTGCGTAGTGAGCAGCAGCTCCGCGCCGTCCTCCACCTCCACTTCCACGAGGAACAGGTCCGCCCCCAGATAAGCCCCGCCGGGGTTGACCATGACATAGCAAACCTGGCCGCTTTGATCCAAGTAATGCGGCCGGAGCACCCGCAATGCGCCCTCGTGGAACTGCCTCGAAGCAACGGACCTGCCGGCTCGCTCGGCGATCCGCAGCCGGAGTTCACCCCGTGGCGGCGCGCTGACGGCAGTACTCATTGCGCCAGATCGAGCATCAGGACGTCGCGCTTGATCCAGCCCAGCACATTCTCCAACCCTTCGTCCGTCTTGAGGTTGGTGAAGCAGAACGGCTTGTTGCCGCGGAATTCCTTGGAATCCCGCTCCATGATGGACAGGTCCGCGCCCACGTGCGGTGCCAGGTCGGTCTTGTTGATGATGAACAGGTCGGACTTGATCATGCCTTGCCCGGCTTTGCGGGGGATCTTCTCACCTTGGGCTACGTCGATGATGTAGATGGAGAAGTCCACCAGCTCCGGGCTGAAGGTTGCCGAGAGGTTGTCGCCGCCGGATTCGACGAAGATCACCTGGAGGTCCGGGTGCCGTTCCTTGAGTTCCTCGATCGCAGCGGTGTTCATGGAGGTGTCTTCGCGGATGGCGGTGTGCGGGCAGCCTCCGGTTTCCACGCCGATGATGCGGTCCTCGGGCAGGATGCCGTTGGCGGCGAGGATCTTGGCGTCTTCGATCGTGTAGATGTCGTTGGTGATGGCGGCCATGGAGATGTCGCCGCTCATGTGGCGGGTAATGCGCTCCACGAGCTGGGTCTTTCCGGCTCCGACGGGTCCGCCGATGCCGATGATGATGGGCTCAGTCATGTGTCCTCCTTGGTTTAGCTCATGAACATGCGGGCGCGTTGCCGTTCGTGCCGCATTTGTGAAATTTCCAGTCCGGGGCTCACGGCCCCGAAGTCGTCCCGGCTGAGGTGGGGAACAAGCTCGACGGCGGCAGCGACGGCGTCGTGCGTTGCCCGAAGAACCCGCTGCCCGGCGTTCTGGCCGAGCGGGATGGCACGAACGGCGTTCTGCGTCAGGGACGTGACGGTAGCGAAGAAGTAGGCAGCCAGCGCCTCGCGCAAAGGCACGTCAAGGGAACGCGCGACGACGGCGAACGCCAAGGGCTGATGCCCCACCGCGCGCCCCTCCCGGACCAGGCTTCGGTAGGCGTCCAACTCAGGCGAGGGAAACACCTCTCCCCCGATTTCCAGCAGTCGTCCGCCCATCTTGGCGGACGCTTCGCGGACTTCGCGCGCCAGAAGGCAACCAGTCAACAGCTCATCCAGGTCAACCAGGTTGATCCCCTCGTAGAGGAAGCGAATGGCCAGCCCGTCAGAGTACGTCAGCTGCTGCCCGATGAACGACCCCATCCATGCGGTGAATGTGACCTCGTCCGTGACCAGCTCCCGGTCGATGTACGTCTCAAACCCGAGGGAGTGCGCAAACGCCCCCGTTGGCAACGCCGAGTCGGTCAGCTGCTGGAGGGCAAGCTGGTAATCAGTGCGTGTGCTCTGCATGGCGGAACGGCACCGGCATCACCCGTTCCTGCCTGTCGTAGGGCACTCCCACATGCTTGAGGTAGTCCTCAACAGTGTGGTCGTACTGGCACACCATGACTTCTGCCGCGTATTCGGAGGCGGCGTCGAAGAACTGTGCCTGCAAGTGCCGGTTGCCAAGGGAGTGGGCAACGACGCCCATTTCGTGGATGGTCCGCGGGGCGATGATCAGGACGTCCGTTGGCAGCACGGAGATGACAATCAGGTTGGCATCCTCGACGGCGAGGATGTCGCCGTCGCGAAGGTCGCCGGATCCGGAGGGGAGGCGGATGCCGAGTTCCTTGCCGTGGTCCGTGGTGACACGCTGGATCCGCTTGACCAGCAATGCGCTGGGGAGCACCACTTTCTCTTTGTGGTGGTGCGCGTAGGTTTCCGGGGACAGTTCGTGCAGGTTGCCGAGGATTTTTTCGATGATCATGGATGTCCTAGAAGAGGAAGTAGCGCTGCGCCATGGGCAGCACGTCGGAGGGCTCGCAGGTGGCTTCGACTCCGTCAACCGTTACCTTGTACGTTTCGGGATCGACCACAATGTCCGGGGTTTCCCCGTTGTGCTTAAGGTCCGCTTTGCGGACATCGCGAATGCCACTCACTGGCCGGATGACCCGTTCGAGTCCCAGCTCCGCGGGCACTCCGGCGTCGATGGCTGCCTTGGAGAGGAACGTGATGGAGGACTGCTGGAGCGCTTTGCCGTACGTGGCGAACATGGGCCGCATGGTGCGCGGCTGGGGTGTGGGAATCGAACCGTTGGAGTCGCCCATGAGCGCATAGGCAATCTGGCCGCCCTTGATGACCACTTCCGGCTTCACGCCGAAGAACGCCGGATCCCATAGCACGAGGTCGGCGAATTTGCCGGGCTCCACCGAGCCGATGGTGTCTGCCATGCCCTGCGCGATGGCGGGGTTGATCGTGTACTTGGCGACGTAGCGCTTGAGCCTGAAGTTGTCACTCTCCGGCGAACCGTGGACTGCCCCGGAGGGATCACGAAGGACTCCCCTCTGGCGCTTCATGGCGTCGGCCACCTGCCAGGTCCTCGTGACCACTTCGCCCACGCGGCCCATGGCCTGCGAGTCCGAGGAGGTGATCGCGAAAACGCCGAGATCGTGGAGCACGTCTTCGGCAGCGATGGTTTCGGCCCGGATCCGTGAATCGGCGAAAGCAACATCTTCGGGGATGTCCGGGTTGAGGTGGTGGCACACCATCAGCATGTCCAGATGCTCTTCGATGGTGTTCTTCGTGTACGGCAGCGTGGGGTTGGTGGAGGCGGGGAGGACGTTGGGCAGCCCGGCGATCTTGATGATGTCCGGGGCGTGTCCACCACCTGCGCCTTCGGTGTGGAAAGTGTGGATGACGCGTCCATCGATCGCGTTGATGGTGTCTTCCACGAATCCGCACTCATTCAGGGTGTCGGTGTGGATGGCCACCTGGATGTCGTATTCGTCCGCAACCCGTAAGGACATGTCGATGGACGAGGTAGTGGCACCCCAGTCTTCATGGACTTTGAGGCCCACGGCACCTGCGCGGATCTGCTCGGCGAGGGGCTCGACGGCGGATGCGTGGCCCTTGCCGAAGATGCCGATGTTGATGGGCAGCCCTTCAACAGCCTGGAGCATGCGCGAGATATGCCAAGGGCCTGGCGTGATGGTGGTGGCTTTGGTTCCCTCTGCGGGCCCGGCTCCACCGCCCACCATGGTGGTCACTCCGTTGCACAGTGCCGTGGGAACCTGTTCCGGAGAGATGTAGTGGATGTGGGTGTCGATGCCGCCGGCCGTGAGGATCTTCCGTTCACCGGCGATGATCTCGGTGCTGGCCCCGATCACGATGTCCACGCCGTCAGTGATCTGCGGATTCCCGGCCTTGCCGATCTTGAAGATGTGGCCGTCCTTGAGCGCAACATCGGCCTTGTAGATGCCGGTGTAGTCCAGCACGATCACGTTGGTGATGACAGTGTCCGGGATGTCCTCCGAGCGCGTGAGCTGCCCGTTCTGGCCCATACCGTCACGGATCACCTTGCCGCCGCCGAAGACCACTTCTTCGCCGTACGCTGTGTAATCCTTCTCGATCTCGAGGAACAGCTCAGTGTCCGCCAGGCGAATCGCATCACCTGTGGTGGGGCCGTACAACTCGGAGTATTGCTTGCGTGAAATCTCGAAGCTCATTCGGCGTCTCCTTCGGTGACGGGCCCGCCCGGGCGGGTTCCGCCGTCGAGCTTTCCATTAACGGCGTTCCGCAGTCCGAAGACTTCACGGGACCCCGCGAGGTCAATCAAGTGCACGGTCTTGGTGTCGCCTGGCTCGAAGCGCGCGGCAGTGCCGGCTGGGATATCCAGCCGGCGTCCGTAGGCGGCTTCGCGATCGAACTCGAGGGCTCGGTTGGCTTCGGCGAAGTGGTAGTGCGAACCGATCTGGATGGGGCGGTCGCCGCGGTTCACCACCTCGACGGCGATAGCGTCACGGCCGCTGTTGCAGACGATGGCTCCGGATTGGAGCCGGTACTCTCCGGGGATCATTGCGGGCTCCTAGCGGATGGGATCGTGGACGGTGACGAGCTTGGTGCCGTCCGGGAAGGTGGCTTCGATCTGGACGTCGTGGATCATCTCCGGGACGCCTTCCATGACGTCTTCGCGGCGGAGCAGGGCGGTGCCGTAGCTCATGAGTTCGGCCACGGTCCTGCCGTCCCGCGCGCCCTCGATGAGCTCATAACTGATGATCGCAACGGCTTCCGGGTAGTTGAGTTTCAAACCTCGCGCCTGTCTGCGCCGTGCCAGGTCGGCAGCTACCACGATCATGAGTTTTTCCTGCTCACGCGGCAAAAGATGCATCGGTTCTCCTTCAAACTTTCTTGGGGCGCGCAGACGGACGTCAGATCACTCGAGGCAAGAACTGCCGAGGACGTCGGGCGCTACTACTCTTATAGCTCCAAACGTCGGACATATCCACTTGGTATTCCTGCCAACGAATTGCGACCAGCGTATGACTTGCAAGGTTTCGTCCGCGTTTCCTACTCCTGCGAATCCGTTTTGGTTTTGCCTTCGGCCATGTGCTTGCGCACCTGCCAGACGAGCAGGAGTACGACGGCGACGCCCGCCACTACCAGCGCGGCGCCGCGGCCGTAGGTCCGGGCCACTTCTTCGTAGGAATTTCCGGCCAGGAAGCCGATGGTGACAAAAAGGCCGCCCCAGACAATGCCGCCAGTGAAGTTCCACAGCGCAAATCTGCGGTATGGCATTTGGCTGAGGCCCGCGAGTGCCGGCATGACGGCGCGGAAAAAGGCGGTGAAGCGTCCGAGGAACACCGCCAGCCCGCCCCTGCGCGCAAGGAAGTCCTCGGCTCTCTGCAGGCGGGCCCGCCTCTTGTCCAGGATCTTCATGCGCATGATGCGCGGGCCCAAGTGCTTGCCGATTTCGTAGCCCACCGTGTCTCCAAGGATGGCAGCGGCTATGACCACAAGGATCATCACCCAGAGCGGGAAGCCACTTTGGCTCGAGAAGACTCCGCTGATGACGGCCGCCGTTTCACCCGGAATGACGAATCCGATGAACAACGCGTCCTCGGCGAAGACCAGCGCGAACACGATGCAGACCACCACGAGCGGGCTGGCGTGGAGGAGCCCCTCAAAAAGTGACTGCATGGCTTCGAGTTTGTCAAACGCGGAGCTGTGAGGGGAGGGTCAGCCAGCTGCCAATCAGTCATCGAAAACCCATGGACAGTCTAATACATGACTAATATACTAGTTGGGTACTTCACGCCGTGAGCGTGATCGACTCGAGGAGGAGTTAGTCAGCACATGCAGAAACTCGCACACCGGCTTGAACGCCTGGGCACTGAAACTGCTTTCAGCGTCGCGCAGGCCGCTGCCGCTTGGAAGGCGAAGGGCAACCTCGTCTACCCCTTCCACCTGGGTGATATCAACATCCCGACGGCCCCGCACATCATCGAGGCCATGAACAAGGCCATCGCTGACGGCTACACCGGTTACTGCCCCGGCCCGGGCATCCCGCAGCTGCGCGAAGCACTGGCAGAGGACATTGGATCCCGCCGCGGGATCGAATTCTCCCCGGAGAACGTCGTGGTCATGACCGGCGGCAAGCCCGTGATCACCAAGTTCCTCCAGGCCGTGATGAACCCCGGCGAGGAAGTGCTGTACCCCAACCCCGGCTTCCCGATCTACGAATCCCAGATCGAGTACCTTGGCGGCACGGCCGTACCTTACCGCTACGTGCCCACCTCCAAGGGCTTCGCGATCGACCTCGACCAGGTCCGGGCCTCGATCACCCCCAACACCACCGCGATCATCTACAACGATCTGCAGAACCCGATCTCCGCCGAGTCCACCGCGGCCGAACGCGAAGCGATCGCCCAAATCGCGATCGAACACGATCTCTGGGTCCTCTCCGACGAGGCTTACTTCGAAACCCGGTACGAAGGCGTATCGAGCTCCATCACCTCGATCCCGGGCATGGCCGAGCGCACCGTGATCCTCTACACGTTCAGCAAGAAGTTCGCCATGACCGGCTCCCGCCTGGGCTGCGCCGTGGCCCCCAAGGAGATCGCCCAGGTTCTGTCCACCCTGAACACCAATGACGAATCCTGCACCACCCACTACGTCCAGTGGGCCGGCATCGAAGCCCTCCGCGGCCCGCAGGAACCCGTCCAGGCCATGCTCGACATCCTCAAGGACCGCCGCGACGCCGCCTGCGAAATCGTCAACGCCATCCCCGGCATGAACGTCGCCGTGCCGCAGTCCACGTTCTACCTGTTCCCGGACGTCACCGAAGCCATGCAGAAACTCGGCTACACCGCGGTGGGCGACTTCGCCTCGGACGCCCTGTACAAAACCGGTGTTTCCTTCTGCACCCGCGAACACTTCGGCCGGCGCCTGCCCGGCGAAGACCGCCAATACATCCGCCTGGCCTACTCCGGCATCGAAACAGATGCCATCCGTGAAGGCCTCGGCCGACTGCGTGAATGGATCGAAACCGCATGAGCCGCGTCGTCGTCACGGGACGCATCCCCGAAGCCGCCCTCGAAAACCTTCGTGCCTCCCACGACGTCGTCGCCTGGGAAGGTGAGGGATCCATCAGCCGCGAGGAACTCCTCCGACGCGTCGCCGGAGCCGACGCGATCGTCAGCCTGCTCACCGAACGCGTCGACGCTGAACTGCTCGACGCCGCCGGACCGCAGCTGAAAGTGGTCTCCAACGTCGCCGTCGGCTACGACAACATCGACGTCCCGGCCTGCACCGAACGCGGAATCACAGCCACCAACACCCCGGGCGTGCTCACCGAAGCCACCGCTGACATCGCTTTCGGGCTCATCCTCATGGCCACCCGCCGACTCGGCGAAGGCGAACGCCTCATCCGCGCCGGCCAGCCATGGAAATGGGGCATGTTCTTCCTGCTCGGCTCCAGCCTGCAAGGAAAGACCCTGGGCATCGTGGGCATGGGCGGCATCGGCCAAGCCACCGCACGCCGCGCCAAGGCCTTCGGCATGGAAATCGTCTACCAATCCCGCAGCGAAATCGACCCCGCCATCGCCGCCGAACTCGGTGCCCGCCGCGTCGAACTCGACGAGCTCCTGGCGATCTCCGACGTCGTCTCGCTCCACTGCCCTTACGGCCCGAACACCCACCACCTCATCGGCGCAGAGCAACTCGCCACCATGAAGGACACCGCGTACCTCGTGAACACCGCACGCGGCCCCATCATCGACGAAGCCGCACTGGCACTGGCCCTGCGCGAAGGCCAGATCGCCGGCGCAGGGCTGGACGTCTTCGAACAGGAACCCAAGGTCCACCCCTGGCTCCTGGAACTCGAGAACGTGGCCCTCGTACCCCATCTGGGCTCCGCCACCGTCGAAACCCGCACCGCCATGGCAGTCCTGGCAGCAAGCAACACCCTCGCCGTCCTGAGCGGCGAACAACCACCAACACCCATCAACTAAGCAGCAAAGCGGTGGCCGGGGCTTTCCCCGGCCCGCTTTTGCATGTGCCTGTCAGCGCGGTGTTCAACAATCCACAGGTAACGCCCGTCGCGCTGAGTCTGGATATCCTCCCGACATAGACTTCAAACATGGAAATCCCCCCATGGTCGGCCAAGCAGCTGCGAAAGTTGGGGGAATCGATACGGGACGGCGTAACTGCGAAGCCCGGACTACCCTCCTATGACGAAGTCATGCTGTACTACAACGACGTCGCGGCGGAAGCCCAGGAGATGATTGCAGCTCTGGACTGGACTCCGCTCTTAGATCGACGCCCGTTTGAGGTCACTTCAAGACCAAAAACCATTGACACTCTCCGCCAGAAACTGATCCGGGACAGAAGTACCCCACTCTCAAACGTCCAGGACATCGCAGGCGTTCGGTTCGAAGCTGAAATGAGTCTTGATGAACAAGACGCAGTGGCCAACGCTATTGCTGGACTTTTCGATCATTCTCCGGGCAGTTGCACCCATGATCTCAGGACACAGCCTCACAGCGGTTACCGAGGCGTTCATCTCTGGCTCAGGGTGCCGGCAAGGATTGAAGTACAGATCAGAACCCATATGCAGAGTTCTTGGGCAAACATGTACGAGTCCGCCGCAGACGTACTCGGGCGAGATATCAGGTATGGTGCGTTTCCTGCCGAACCCAGCCTGAGAAAGTTTGTAACGGACCTGCAGAACATGTCTGTTGAGGGGATTCGACAGCTTGAATCTGCCCGCAACGGACTGCTTCCGCTCGAGTCGTCCTTGATGACCGCCCGTGGCGAGCTGGCCCGGCACGATCCGGGAACGCCCGACTACGACTTTTACGCTCAACGGGCAGCCAAGCAAACACGCCAACTCGACGAGTTGCGCGCCATTGTCTTGGAATCCGAAAACAGTATCCGGGCGCAGATGGACTCGCTCAAGGCCACATTTGATACCATCCGAGAGAAAGGAAGGTGATGATCAGTTGGCTGGATTCGTCATCAAATACAACAGGCGCACTGGCGACCGAATTGTTACCGAATTTCCCGGGAGCCTCGGGCATCGCGAGGCCCTCAAACTCCGGCTGAAGCTTGAGCGCGAGCGTGAAAGCCGCGAGTGGGAGATCGTCTCCCTCAACAGCGACTCCCTCGCAACCGTTGAAAAGACGCACTCCCGCTACTTCACCGGGCATCTCATCGGGGCTTAGTTGTTCCGACCCCTCGCCGCCACATTCCACGTGTCCACCACGGAGTTCCCGCGGATTGCCGTGACCTGGTCCACCAGGTTCATCGCCAGGCAAACGTGGTTGGGGATCACCCGTAGGCGCCGGCCCAGCGGAGGGAGCTCAGCATCGTCGGGCCATACCACCGTTGCGTGGTGTTCGGACAGGGCCGTAATCCGCGCCTCCGGGAACTCCGGCAGCCGTCCGTAGCCCGAAGCCCAGTCCGGACGGTCGCTGCCCAGGATCTTGCTGCCAGCATCCACAACGACCCGACGGACGTTTCCACCTGTTGCCTCGTGACGGCTGACCACCGTTGCCGCAACAGTCAGGGCGATGTCTTCCCAGGAACAACGCTCAAGTTCCAGTTGTTGGGCGTCGCCAAAGACGTAAACCCCGGGCCTCAGTTCGGTAGCCACCGTCTCCGAATCGATGAGGGCAGTCGGCGTGGACCCTCCACTGATGGTGCTCACTTCGAAACCGGCGTCGCTCAGCGCTGTGGCGGCATGGCCCAGAGCATCGTTTTCATTGCTGGCAGCACCACTGGGCATGCCGGGCTTGTAGCTGTGGCCCGGAAAGGTGAAAACGCCTGACACAGTCAGCCCGGCAGCCGCAGCAGCGCGGGCCACTTCCACAACCTCGCCGGGCATTACTCCGCTTCGGTGATGCCCGCTGTCCACCTCCACCAGCACGTTCACCCGGCCCGCATCGGCGCCGAGCTGCTTGCCCATTTGGGTGGCACTCTCCGCGGAATCCACCCCTAGCGAGACGGCGCACTTGGCCACGAGCTTCCGCAGCCGCTCCGCATGGGGAGCTTCGACCCACAAAGGGTAGGCAATGAAGATGTCGGTGGTGCCGCCTTCGGCAAATACTTCCGCCTCACCAAGCGTGGCCACGGTGAGTCCAACCGCGCCGGCAGCCAGCTGTTTGCCGGCGATCTCCAGGGTTTTGTGCGTCTTCGCGTGCGGACGGAGCCTGATTCCGCGCTGCAGCATTCCCGATGCCATGCGCTCGATATTCCGGTCCAGCACATCCACATCGATCATGATGGCAGGGGTCAGTACTTCTGCGGGGACTGAGTGGTTCATCCTTTGACACTAACGCCTACGGCGCCGACTGCCGGACCCGCAGCGAGAAAGCCGCCTCCGGCTGCTGTACCCCGCCCCCTTGGTCCCCACTTTCGATCCTCTGGATCAGCAGTTCGACGGCGCGCTCCGCAATTTCCGTACGGCCCGGCGCCACCGTGGTCAGCGAGGGTGAAGAAAACCGTGCCTCTTCGATGTCGTCGAAACCAGCCACGGCAATCTCGTCCGGAACTCGGCGGCCACGCAACAGCAACGCATGCAGGGCCCCCAGCGCCACGGCGTCGTTCAAACCGAAAACGGCATCGAACTCCACTCCGCTGTCCAGCAAGCGCCCCACGGCGTCGACTCCCCCGTCGCGCCGCCAACCGCAACCGACCACCAGCGCGGGGTCGTACGCCACCCCGGCGGCAGCGAGCGCGGTCTTGTACCCGGTAAGCCGCAGGCCGTTGCTCCCTGTGGTATCGCCGTCGTTCGCGCCCAGCACGGCAATCCGACGGCGGCCGCCGTCAAGCAGGTGCGTGGTGACGGCTGCCGCCGCTTCCTGGTTACGGATGAGGACCATGTCCAGCCGCGGGTCCTGCACGGATTCGCCCAGGAGCACCAGGGGCTTTTGTCCGGCGGCCTCGATGATCTGCCCGGCGTCGAGGGCCAGCGGAATGAAGAGCAGTCCGTCCGTCAGGCTACGGAATTGACCTTGCAGCGCGGCGCGCTCATGGCCGGCCTCGCTGCCCGATTGTTCCACCAGGACGCGGTAACCCCGGGCCCAGGCGGCTTTCATGACGTCGGAGGCGAACTCCGCGTAGTAGGGAATGTTGAGGTCGGCCAGGACAAGGCCCAGCATGCTGGTCTTTCCCGAGCGGAGGCTGCGGGCAGTCAAATTGGTTTGGTACCCGAGTTCGCTGATGGCATCAAGCACACGCTGCTTGGTGGCCGGCCGGATGAATTCGTAGTTGTTGATGACGTTGGAGACGGTTTTCAGGGACACACCAGCGGCGCGTGCGACGTCGTTCATGGTCACGGCCATCGGCGTGCTCCTCAAGTTTGATCAGGGGCCTCCGGCAGGTACCGGGAGGTGTTCGAAATACATCCTAGGAAAACCGACGTCCGCTCTGGGTCTTGACGGGCCGAACGGTTAGTCTGATATAAATACTCGGATGTCTAGTGATATCCGGATGTCGGCTGTTTCCAAGGCGCAGAACATGGGCTTCGACAGCAAAGAACCTGAGCAGAGCAAGGGGCTCCAGGGAGTACTGACAGCAGCAGGCATCAGTACCGAGACGCTCTGGCTCCATTACGTCAGCCTCAGCGGCTCGTTGGGCGAACTGGAAGTTGATGCCTACCTGGAAGGCGCACTGTCCATCCCGTCTCTGCAACGGGACATCCTTGCTTTGGCCGCTAACGAGCTCTCCGAGGGCACCGCTTCACCTCACGCCCCCTACGCAGAGGAGCTGCTCGGCTCCGCGACCCCGGAAAATCCCGTTTCCCCGTAGACGTCACACGGCGCTCATCACCCCGCAACGAGCCTGCAACATGAATGGGCCAAGCTGTTCCCAGAGCAAGGAAGCAAGCCAAGGGGAGCACCAATGGGTATCGCAAACACAGACCTTTTCCAAGCGCTGAAGACTCAAGCAAGCCTCGCGCAGGCATTTGGCACCCTGCCGGACAACGAGCCGGAGCCGCACGCCCTTGAGGCCGGCGAACACATCGAGGCCTGGCACCACGGCCGCCTCTTCCACCGCGGAACCGTGGTCAAGACAGTGGCCGGCACCGGCCTGTTCTGGCTTCAGGACGACGCAGGAAACCGACGGCTCCTGGACTTGGAATCGCTGGAGATTGTCCGCGACGGGGAGGAGGCTCCGGCAGGCTTGCCCGAACCCACCCCCGCCACGGTCACCCCCATCTCGCTTTTCCCGGTCTTCCAGGACGGCTCGCAGGCGATTGCGTAGGCGTCTCTTGGGCTAGGCCAGCTGCAGCCGGATCATGGTCCAGCTCACCGCCGGCAAAACAGCGGTGAGCTTGCCGCCGTCGAGCTTTGCGCTGACGTTCTCCGACGGCAGGACCGACGTCGAATCGTCTGCCGTTGCCTGCCAGTAGGGATCTTTGTTGGTATACGTGACGGCCTCGATGATCGTGCCGGCCCCGAGCCCGCCGACGGCGGCATCGAGGGTAAGCGCGTCCGTGGCCGAGCGGTTCACGGCGAAGACCACCGCCTGGTTCGCATCGGCGTCGTAGGTGGCTACAGCCGAGAGCGCCGGGAAGCCGGCCGTCTTTTCGCTGTCCAGCAGCGGCGATTCGACGGCGAGGTTCAGCACCGTGCCCGTGGCATGCTGCGAGGTAAGCGCGAACGGATGGAAAGTGGTTTGCTTCCAGGCACGGCCGCCGGGTTCAGTCATGATCGGGGCGATCACGTTGACCAGCTGGGCAAGGCTGGCCGAATGGACACGGTCGGTGTGGCGAAGGAGCGTGATGAGCAGGTCGCCCACCACCACGGCGTCCGCCACCGTGTAGCGGTCCTCCAGCAGCACAGGAGCCACGGGCCAATCGTCGCCGGTCGGCACCTTCGATTCGTCACGGGACATGTGCCACACGTTCCACTCATCGAAGGAAATGTTGACCTGTTTGTCGGACTTGAGGGCCGACTTCACATGGTCGATGTGGGCGACGAGGTCCTTGATGAAGGCCTCCATGCGATGCCCTGCCGAAAGGTGCTCCTGAAGGTCTCCGAAGTCCTCGAAGTATTGGTGCGCCGAGATCAGGTCCACCAGCTCATAGGTCTCATTGAGCACCACGCGTTCCCATTCGCCGAAGGTCGGGATGTTCGGGCCCGAACTTCCGCACGCCACCAGTTCCAGGTCCGGATTCACCATCCGCATGGCGCGGGCGGTCTCCGCGGCCAGCCGGGCGTACTCCCCCGCCTTCTTGTGGCCAATCTGCCAGAACCCGTCCATCTCGTTGCCGAGGCACCACATGGAAATACTGTGGGGTTCGACGGCGCCATTTGCCTTGCGCTGTTCGGACAGGGCCGTTCCGCCCTTGATGTTTGAGTACTCGAGCAGATCCAAGGCTTCCTGTGTTCCGCGTGTGCCCAGGTTGACGGCCATCATCGGTTCAACGCCGGCCTTCTTTGACCATGCGGTGAACTCATCCACGCCCACCAGGTTGGGGTCGGAGGAATGCCAGGCGAGGTCCAGTCGCGTAGGCCGTTGTTCCTTCGGGCCAACGCCGTCTTCCCATCGGTACCCGGAGACGAAGTTGCCCCCAGGGTAGCGGACAGTTGAGACGCCGAGTTCCTTGGTGAGTTCCAGGACGTCCGTGCGGAACCCGTCCTCGTCAGCCTTGGGGTGGTCCGGCTCGAAGATGCCCGTGTAGACGCAACGGCCCAGGTGCTCGACGAAAGCCCCGAAGGTCTTCCTCCGGACAGGACCCACGGCGAATGCAGGGTCGATGGTGATTTTGGCAGTGCTGTTTTCCGGCGTTTTTGGGGTTTCCAAGCGGGCGTCCTTTGTACTGGGTATTTTGCTGTTGCGAGTCTACAACGTTGTAGAAACAATGCTGGCTGCTGCTTGGGTCATGCGTCAAGACATTTCTTGCTTTACCTATCCGAGTGCAGGCCGCTAAGCGTGTTCGCTGCTACTGGCGATCGGGGTGGGGCTTGAACTTGCTTCCTGCCGGTCCAACTCCCCTTGATAGTGAGTCCCGTCAATCGTGGCCTCTTCAGAGGAAAACACTTTCGCGCCGAAGGATTCCACGCGCGAACTCGGCCATGCATAGATCTTAATGACCCTGGACGTGTACATGGGCCGGAAGGGGGTGCACAAGGAAGTAGCCGACCCGTTGAACAGGATCGTTCAATCAGGCACTAATGGAACAGCCAGTACCTTGACCCAGCAATTGATCGTTTGCCGCAGCAACTAGGGCTTGGACCTGCCGGCAAGGGCATCCCCGCTGCAGCGGGAGCCGTCGTTGCGCCCGCCTTCCCACCTATCGCAATACCTGTTGCTGGAATGGTGGAGGCGCTGCACACCTTTGGAGGGAAGCTGCAGGAGGTTCAGGGACGCGGGTCGACGGCCAGATGGTTTCTGCCGCCGTCGAAGCCGGCATATCGCTAGAGGACGTTGTGCATCGTTTGATGGAGCGTGAGGACTTGATTCTGCTGACTGCTGAAGCAGTCGATGCCGCCCGGCGCGCACTGCTCGCGGTTATGGCCGAAATGCTCGGAAGGTCCCTTGCGCGATACTGTCCGATGATGCTCTGCTGGATTTGGAGGGCATCTGAATTCGATTTGTGTCCGTGATTGAGCCATCGCATATTCGTATACTCGGGCTACTCGTTGACCACGCCGGCGCGACAGGTTAAGGCTCGAAACTATGGGAACGACGGGCACAGTGCTGACGGTGATTGAAACCGGGCACAAGTTGGGGGTTGGCGAAGCGGCGCTCCCTCTGGTGCTGAATTTGGAGAAGACCGGACGTGGTACGGTCGAGCCTGTAATTTCGAGCAGGACTGGAGCGCCACCAGAGGCACATGACCAGCAGATCAAGGCCACCGGGCTCGGCGCTCAATTGTCCGCCAGGCTCTCGCAAAGCTGTCGCACTGAGCGGAGTTAGACGGCTGCTCGGCCCTTCAGCGGAGAGGGCCTACGGTTGGCGCCGGAGCTACTCCCGCATCAGGAGCTAAAACAACCTGTCATCACTTCCTGGTTCCGCGACGGGCGATTCATCCTTAACGAGGAGGTTCATGTAGCGGGTGTTTATGAAGAGCCGTTCCCGACCTACTTTGACGTCTACAAGGATCCCCCCATCCTTCAAGGCGTTCAGCCAGTTAGTAGCAGTAGGCCTCGATACCCTACAGACATCCATAACATTAGAGATGCGGCAGTAAGGCTGCTCAAACAGGACATCCAAAAGGGCTACGTGCCCGCCGCCGTTGATAACCTTACTCATCTCCAACTTCATGTCACCCTGGAGCGTCCGAATCGCGTCAATCTTTTTAAGGGTTGAGATCGAAGTCTGACGGACACCCTCCAGCATGTACTCGATCCAGTCGGTCCAGGCTTCCTCAGCCGTTACGGCAAGCAGCCTCTTGTAGTAGTCATTCTTGTTACCGATGATGTATTTAGACAGGTAGAGAACGGGCTGGCTGAGCAACCCGGCCGCCACGAGCATTAGAACGTTGAGAACGCGGCCTGTTCGGCCATTGCCGTCTTCGAATGGGTGAATGGCTTCGAACTGGTAATGAGCTATGGCCATCCTTACAAGCGGGTCGTAGCCGGCGCTGGAGTTCACGAACATTTCCCAATCACCCAGCTTGGCATCGATCACCGAGTAACCCTCCGGAGGAGTGTAAATCGCAGTCTGCGTCTGGGGGTTACCGATGTAGGTACCGCTGGAGTGCCGCAGATCCATGTTGTGCATCTTGATGATGGAGCACACTTCACGGGCCGTGTTGGTGGTTACGATCCCCCTAGTCGTAACGCTTTCAAACCCCTCGAACAGGGCAGTCCGGTAGCGCAGCGCCTCTCGCGTCGCTGGGTTGGCAGAGGACTCATCCTGGGCGTGCATAAAGAGTTCGTCAGTCGTGGTCACGATGTTCTCGACCTCCGAACTGGCTTGAGCCTCCAGGAGCGGTATGGCATTGATCAGCACACTGGGGTTGGTCATGGACAACGTCGCCTGGTTTAGAGCCGCCAGTGCAGCTCGGGCCTCAATAGCCAACTTCAGAACGCCCACCGTCTCCACTTCAGTCTTTGGGGGTAGGTGCGGAAGTTCGTTGTGCGGCTTCTTGGGATCCCAGTTCGACATAGAAAGAAACTAGCAACGTAACCATGACGTGTAAAGAAATGGCCATTTTTTTTACACGTTCTGTCCACATGGAAAAAAATATGCATGGCTTATCCACAGGATCGGGTGTGGTATAGAGAGTCGACCCGATCACACGCTCTCCCGCGTCCAGGTCGCACGTACACAGGCGAGCTTGCTGGCTGATAACAGGGACCACCGACGTAGCAGCGGGTCGAAATACTTGGGTTTCCGTTGGATTAGCCCCTCGGGAACAGAAGCAGGTCAGAGGCTAAACGCCTCTGACCTGCTTGGAGGGTGGGCCCTGTGGGGATCGAACCCACGACCCACGGATTAAAAGTCCGATGCTCTACCAACTGAGCTAAAGGCCCTCCAGCTGTAGAAACAGCCATGAATACTGTACCCCACAGCCACCGGAGCAACAGAACCCGGCCGCAACAACCGTTACTCGACCCCATCAGGGCACAGGAGTACGGTGAACTCATGAGCGAACAGCAAGGATCACGTGCGTACGGCGGAGCAAACAGGCACCACAAGCCCAAGCCCTTCGCGCCCATCGATTTCGAACCGTTCGCAGGTGGCGCTGACCCGGCCCGGGTTTCGGAAGCCGCGCATTTGGCTGCCCAGGCCTTGGTGAGACGCGGCCGGGACAGCGACGACCCCAAAGTCACACGCAGGCTCGTGAAGCTCGCCGACGAGCAAGGACTGGACGCCATCGCGGAAATGTGGGCCGAGAGCCCCGCGCGTTCCCTCCCCGGAGCATTGTGGCGGCTCTACGCACTCCGTGCCGCCACCATCCAGAATCCCGAGCGGATCTCCGTGTACTTCCGCGCAGGCCGGGACACTGCTCAGGTCTCCAACGTCGTGGCCGGCGCAGCAGAACCGCCCGGCGCCGATGAAATGAAGAAGATGGCGGACGCTATCCTGTCCGGGGCTTTCGACGGCGATTTCGACGTCGCGCTGGAACGTTCAGCAGCCTTCTGCCGCGTCGTGGCGCTCGGCCAAGCCACGCTGGCCGACGGCGCAGAGCACAGCAACGAGAGTCACGCCAGCAAATTGACGCGCAATTCCCACCAGCTCGTGAAGACCGCGGAAGACCTTGAACACGCCGCAAATGCGTGGCGCCTGGGCGAGTTGGACTAGCTGTTTGAAGGCTTGAAACGCCATGGAACGGGGGCCGGAAGTTACCCACTTCCGGCCCCCGCTGTCAATGTTGACTTAGTTTCTCCGACGTAGAACACTGAAATTGGTGTCGAACCGCGAAACCCCCGGGCTTCAACTTATAGCCGCTTCGAGCGGCCTACCGCCGAGAGGCGTATCCGGTTCGGCACCATTTTCATGCCCTGCTGCAGGGTGATCCTGGTGTAAATGGCTCCCCGCCGCCTGGACACCGGCCCGGCCTGTTGTACCGGTAAAGTTGGGACCGAAACGGGAAGCGTCAAGTCAAGCGTCCCGCCGCCCACCGTCCCCCGACCGGAAAGCGACATGAAGCTGCGCCTTTTCCCCCAGGAACCTGCCGGGCTCGTGCTGCTCGCGCAGATGGCAGGCGTTATAGTGGCGGCCACGGGTACCCTCTCGGAGATCCTCGGCGCGCCGGCCAGCGAGCATGAACGGCTCAGCGAAGAACTCCATGAGCACGAGTCCAAATCCCTGGATCTGCACTTCGCGCTCCTGACCCACATGCGGACGAGCTTCGTGAACCCGCTTCCCCGCGAGGACATGTACACCCTCTCCCGCCACCTCAACGAGGCCATGGAGAAGCTCGATGCCGCCGGCGAGCTCGTCGCGCTGTACAAGCTCGACCGATTGCCCAAGCGTGCGGCCGACCAGTTGGAAATCATCAGCCGGCAGGCCGAACTCACCGTGGACGCCATGCGGAAGCTCGAAGACTTGGACGAGCTCGAGGATTACTGGATCGAGATCCTTCGGCTCGCCAAGCGGGCGGAGCGGACGCACCGTACGTGGGTGGCGGAGATGCTGAAGGACATGAAATCGGCGCAGTACGCCCGGCACCGGGACATCGCCAACCAACTGGTGGAAGTCACCAAGGACATGCGGAAGATCGCCACGCAGGTAGGCAGCATCATCGTCAAGGAATCCTGACGTGACCACCGCAGTCCTGTTCCTCGTGGTGGGTTTGGCCGCGGGGTTCGCCTTCCTGAATGGTTTCCGCGACGTCTCCAACGCCGTGGCACTCTCCACTCGGACCCGCGCCCTGACGCCGTCCATCGCTGTATTGCTGGCCGTCATCTTCAACTTTGCAGGCGCCATGCTGAGCGGCAGCTTCGTCCTTGCCTTCACGCAGGGATGGATCACGCTGCCGACAGGAACAGGCGGCCTGACCATGCTGGCCTCGGCGTTGGCAGCAGCGATCCTGTGGGGTGTTTATGCGTGGTGGCGCGGCATTCCGCTGTCTTCCACCAACTCTCTGGTGGGCGGGTTGATCGGAGCGGGGGCGGCCAGCGTCCTGGTGGGCGGCAACTTCATTGACGGCGTCGACTCCATCCTGATCACGCAGGTGGTGTTGCCCTTGGTGGTATCGCCGGTCATTGCCTTCATCGCGGCCTACCTGCTGGTCTGGCCAGTCACGTGGGCCGCGCGCTACGCCCAGCCCAACGTCATCAACCGGCGCTTCCGCAGGGCACAGGCCGTCTCCTCCGCGGCCGTTGCGTTCGGCCACGGGCTGCAGGACGGCCAACGCACGACGGCGGTCCTCCTCCTCGCGCTCGTGGCTGCCGGACTGGAATCCGGGGCAGACGTACCCTTTTGGATCCTCCTTGTCACGGCCCTCATGCTCACGGCCGGGACGCTGTTCGGAGGCTGGCGGATTTCCCATAACCTGGGCCACCGGATGATCCGGATCGACCCGCTCCGCGGTTTCGTGGCCCAGACCCTGACCTCCGTGATGCTCTTCGTGGGGGCAATCGGCCTGCAGTTCCCGCTCTCCACCACCCACACGCTCACTGCCTCAGCCCTCGGCGCCGGGACCAACCAGCGGTTCCACGTGACCAACCGCCGGCTGGTGCGCAGGATTCTCCTGTTCTGGGTGCTGACTCCAATCATTACGGCAGCCGTCGCGTTCATCCTCGAGCTGGCCTTTTCACCCCTCGCGGACCTCTGACCCGCCCCCTCACCCATTGGGGGACAAACGACGGTTGGGTACGAAAAAGACGACGGCGGCCGTACCCCCAAGGCGACGGCCGCCGTCGTCATCCGCCGGCTCCCCCAAGGAAACCGGAGCCTGTCAACCCTTATCCGAAGCGGCCCGAGACGTAGTCCTCGGTGGCCTTCTGTGACGGGTTGTTGAAGATGGTGGTGGTGTCCGCGAACTCGATGAGCTTGCCCGGCTTGCCGGTACCCGCGATGTTGAAGAACGCGGTCTTGTCTGATACACGGGCCGCCTGCTGCATGTTGTGGGTCACGATCACCACGGTGTACTGGTCCTTGAGCTCATTGATGAGGTCCTCGACAGCAAGGGTGGAGATGGGGTCCAGGGCGGAGCAGGGCTCGTCCATGAGGATCACCTGCGGTTCAACGGCAATGGCACGGGCGATGCACAGACGCTGCTGCTGGCCACCGGAAAGGCCGGAGCCCGGCTTGTCCAGGCGGTCCTTGACCTCGTTCCACAGGTTGGCGCCCACGAGGGACTTCTCAACGAGTGCGTCGGCTGCGCCCTTTGAGATCTTCTTGTTGTTCAGCTTCACGCCGGCAAGCACGTTGTCCCGGATGGACATGGTGGGGAACGGGTTGGGGCGCTGGAAGACCATGCCCACCTGGGTGCGGACAGTGACGGGGTCGACGCCGGGACCGTACAGGTTGTCGCCGTCGAGCAGTACTTCGCCTTCAACGCGGGCGCCGGGGAGGACCTCGTGCATGCGGTTGAGGGTGCGGAGGAAGGTGGACTTGCCGCAGCCGGACGGGCCAATGAAGGCCGTAACGGACTTGGCTTCGATGTTGATGTTGACGCCTTCAACGGCAAGGAAGTTGCCGTAGTAGACATTCAAGTCTTTGACGTCGATGCGCTTGGACATGGTGTTCCTTTGTTCCTTGGGGGTCTGGAAGTTTGTGGTGTGGCCGGGGCCGGAGCCCGGCTTAGCGGCCCGTCTTGGGAGCGAAGATGCGGGCGATGAGGCGTGCTCCGAGGTTCAGGAGCATCACCAGGATGATCAACACCAGGGCGGCGCCCCAAGCACGCTGGTCTGAGGGGCCAGGGTTGGACGGCGACGTCGGGTTCAGGATCTGTGTGTAGATGAACGTGGGGAGCGAGGCCATCCAGCCGCCGAATACGTTGTTGTTGATGGTGGTGGCGAACCCGGCGGTGACCAGGATCGGCGCGGTTTCACCGATCACGCGGGCGATTGCCAAGGTGACGCCGGACGCGATGCCGGAGATCGCCGTCGGAATGACCACCTTCACAATGGTGCGCCATTTGCGGACACCCAGCGCGTAGGAAGCCTCGCGGAGCTCGTTCGGGACGATCTTGAGCATTTCCTCGCTGGAGCGGACAACCACTGGGATCATGAGGACGGAAAGCGCGACGGCGGCTACCGCACCGGTCTTGGTGCCGGGGCCGACAACCGCAAAGAAGAACGCTGCTGCGAAGAGGCCGGCCACGATCGACGGGATGCCGGTCATGACGTCCACGAAGAAGGTGATGGCCCGTGCCAACGGACGGTCGTTGCCGTATTCCACCAGGTAGATGGAGGTCAACAGGCCAACGGGCACGGAGATAACGGTCGCCAGGAGCGTGATCTGGATGGTGCCGAGCAGTGCGTGGTAGATACCGCCCAGCACCTTTCCGCCCTCTTCCGCCGCCTTGTTGTCGAAGGCGCCGGTGACACCGTTCATGGACGTACCCAGGAATCCGGGCGTGACCAGTCCGGGGATGCCGTTGACCAGCACTGTCCAGATGACCGAAACCAGCGGCAGGAGTGCGATCAGGAAGGCACCCACAACCAGGCAGGTGGCCAACTTGTCCTTGGCTTTGCGGGCCCCTTCAACGGCGCCGCTCCAGGCCACCAGGCCGATGGTGAAAAGGATGGCTGTGACCAAGCCCCAGCCGAAGGCATTGAAGCCGATCAATGCCAGGATGGCCGCACCGACAATGAGGGCGACAACCAGGACAATGTAGGGCGCGAACTTCGGCAGCTGGCCCTTGGTAAGCGCTGAACGCTTACGGACTACTGTGGAGGTCATTTAGTTGGCTCCCGAGAATTCTTTGTGCTTGGTGATGATCCAGCGGGCGATCATGTTCACGCCAAGGGTGATGACGAACAACACCAGGCCGGCGGCGATCAGCGTATTCACCTTGAGGCCGCTGGCCTCCGGGAAGTTCAGGGCGATTTCGGCGGCGATGGTCTGGTTGCCGGACTGGATGAGGCTCGCAGTCAGGGCGCCGGATGAAAGTACCAGGGCCACAGCCATGGTTTCGCCGAGCGCCCGGCCCAGGCCCAGCATGATGGCGCTGATGATGCCCGGGCGGCCGAAGGGCAGCACAGCCATCTTGATCATTTCCCAGCGGGTGGCTCCGAGTGCCAGCGCGGCTTCCTCGTGCAGCTTGGGGGTCTGCAGGAAGATTTCGCGGGACAGGGAGGTGATGATCGGCAGGACCATGACGGACAGGACGATTCCTGCGGTCAGGATGGTCTTGCCGGTTGCCGAAGCGGGGCCATGGAACAGCGGGATCCAGCCGAGGTTGTTGGCCAGCCAGTCATAGGCAGGCGAGATTTCCTTGGCGAGGAAAGCCGCACCCCATGCGCCGTACACAACGGACGGGATGGCGGCGAGCAGGTCCACCACGTAGCCAAGCCCCGCAGCCAGTCGGCGCGGAGCGTAGTGCGAGATGAACAATGCCACTCCGATGGCCACCGGGGTGGCGATAACGAGGGCGATAACGGCAGCAATGAGCGTGCCGACGACAATCGGGGCGATGTAGGCAAAGAAGCCGTGCCCGCCCTGGATGTTTTCCGGCGGGGCAACGAGCGCGGGGATGGCCTGAACCACAAGGAACAGCGCGACTCCGAAGAGAACCGCGAGAATCAGGCACCCTGCGGCCATGGCGGCCCCGGAGAAAACCTTGTCCCCGGCGCGTCCTGCGCCCCGGGAGGTTGTCAGGGAGTTGGTGGTCACTTCACGATCCTTAAGTCTGGAGTGAACTGGTCTTACATGGCTAAGTTCCCCGCCCCACGCAGTGGACCAACAACTGTGGCGTTGTGGCCACCGGCGCGCGGGACGGGGAACTTCAGTGTTCGGCCGCGTTGCGGGCCAGGCCTTAGGACTTGACCTTGATGGACTCGATGGCTGCCTTGGCCTTGTCCTGGAGCGTCTTGGAGAGCGGCGCGGACTTTGCGGCATCAGCGGCGGTCTTCTGGCCCTCGTCGGAGACGACGTAGGTTTCGAAGGCCTTGACCAGGTCGGCTACATCCTTGGTTCCGTACGTGGTGCAGACCACGTGGTAGGAAACGAGCACCACGGGGTAGGCGCCGGAGGCAGTGGTCTTGCGGTCCAGCTTGATGGCCACATCGTTGGTAGCGCGTCCGTCAACGGGCTTGCCGGCTTCGACAGCCTTCGAAGCGGCGTCAGCGGAGATCTTGACGAAGTCCGTGCCGACCTTGATGGAGGCGGTGCCCAGCTTGCCGGAGACAGCGGAGTCGTCAGCGTAGGTCACGGCGCCGGCGGTGTCGGTGACGGTCTTGACCACGCCGGAAGTGCCCTTGGCGTTCTCGCCCTTCAGCGATGCGGGCCAAACACCGGCAGCCTTGTCCGTCCAGACCTCGGGAGCAGCGGCTGCGAGGTAGTCGGTGAAGTTGGAGGTGGTGCCGGAGTCGTCGGAGCGGTTGACCGGGGTGACCTTGAGGTCCGGCAGGGTGACGCCGGAGTTCAGGGCTGCAATTGCCGGGTCGTTCCAGTTGGTGATCTGGCCGCGGAAGATCTTGGCAACCGTGGTGGCGTCGAGCTTCAGGTCGGTGATGCCCGGGACGTTGAAGGCAACGGCGATCGGGGAAATGTAGACGGGGATGTTGATGGCACCCTCGGGGCCGCACTTGGCCTTGGAAGCCTCGAGCTCGTCGTCCTTCAGGTAGGCGTCGGAACCGGCAAACTGTGCCGAGCCGTCGATGATGGCCTTGCGGCCTGCGCCCGAGCCGTCCGGGGAGTACTGGACCGTTGCGCCCTGGTTGGCGGCGGAGAAGCCGGCCTTCCAGGCATCCATTGCAGCGCCGGTGGAGGAAGCGCCGATGCCGGTGAGGGTACCGGTGACCTTGGTGCCCGAAGCGGCGGACTGGGTTCCGCCAGTGGTGCCGGTTGCGTTGTCGGAACCGCAAGCGGTGAGCGCGAGTGCGCCTGCTGCGATGACCGCGAGTGCCGCGTTGCGGCCGAAGCGAGTTGCCTTCACTTGGATGTGCCCCTTCCAGGGATTTCTCAGATGCGTTCCGAACGGAGATTTCGGCGTGCGCGAGCTGTGGACCGTTTAGTTCCTTTATTGAAGGTAAGGAGCGCAGGTAACGGGATCTGTGGTGCAAAGTAAACGGAAAGTGAACGACGGCGGACCATTGGGTTATGTGGCGCGCGCCACCTTGAGGGCCGCACGCGTTGCGCTTTGGTGCGCGGTCACCGCCACTCGGGCAGTTGGGACGCAGTCCGGCAAATACACTGGAGGACATGGCCGCCGCGAAGGGACTTTCCGCTAGCAAGAGGTTTCTGCGTACCCGGGTGCGCACCGGCCTGGTCCGAAGCCGGACCTCGCTGGTGCCCGCCATCCAGATGACCGTCTGTGCTGTGGGGGCCTACGCCTTCGCCGAGTACGTCCTGGGACACCAAGGGCCCTTGTTCGCAGCCACGTCCTCGCTGATCGCCTTGGGGTTCTCCCGTGATCCGCGCCTTCGCCGGGTTATTGAGGTAGGTCTTGGCTGCACACTCGGCATTGTGGTCGGCGACCTCCTGCTTCACTGGCTGGGGGCCGGAGTCTGGCAGGCCGCCGTCGTGCTTCTTTTCTCTATCCTGCTGGCGAGGTTCCTGGACAGCGGCACCATCTTCACCACGCAGCTGGGCCTGCAGTCGTTGCTGGTGGTGCTGCTCCCGGCACCGGCGGGCGGCCCATTCACGCGGAGCCTGGACGCCGTGGTGGGCGGCGTCTGCGCCTTGCTGGTGACCATCCTGGTGCCGAAGGACCCGCGCCGGGAGCCCCGGAAGGACATCCGCAAGATCCTCCACGAGCTCGCGGAGGTCCTGCGGGAGTGCGCCAAGGCCATGATCGACAGCGACTCGACTACCGCCTGGCACGCCCTCATCCGGGGCAGGAACTGCCAACCGCTGGTGGACAGGATGCGGCAAACCCTGCGGGCCTCCGGCGAGGTGGCCACGCTGGCACCGGCGCACCGAAGGCACAGGGACGAACTGGCCGGCCTGGAGCATTCCCTGGAGTACATCGACCTGGCACTCCGCAACAGCCGCGTGTTCGCGCGGAGGCTCACAAGCGCCATCAACCATGCCGCCCTTTCAGACGAGGCCATCGATTCCATCTCCGAAGTTCTGCAGGAAACCGCGGCCGCCGTCGACGAACTGACTATCGGCTTGTCCGAACAGAGCGAGGGAACCCGCCGGGCCCATCTCCGGCGGGCCCGGGCCGACCTCACCGACGTCGCTTCACGCCTGCACCCCAAGATGCTGGGCGTGCAACGGCTTGAGGGCGAGACCGTTGTGATGCTGTTCCGGCCGCTCATGGTGGACCTGCTGGAGGCAAGCGGAATGGAACCGGAAGAAGCACGGGCCGTCCTGCCGCCACTCCAGTAACTCCCAGCAAAGACACATGTGGGGTGTGGATAATGGACCGATGCTTCCTGCCTCATCAGTGCTCACGTCCCTGCGCCTCAGGCCTGCCCCCGTGCTGCGGCTCCGGCAGCGGCTGTTGTTCATCTGGGCCGGTGCGCTGTTCGTCGCCGGTGACGTGGTTTTCTGGCTCATGTTCGCCGCCGTCTTGTCAGCCAGCGGCCTTGCCACGCTCGACGGCGCTGTCCACACCTTTGTGGTGGACTCCCGGAGCGATTTCGCCACGGGTTTGCTGGCTGCTGTCTCGAGCGTGACATCACCCACGGTGATGGCCGTCTTCGGTGGCTTGGTAGCTGTCGTCTGGGCCGTGTGGAAGCGGGAACTCTGGCGCCCTGCCGTCCTGATGGGGGCCATGGTGCTGTCCGTGGTCCTGGCTACGGTCATCAAACTGGAAGTTTCGCGTTCCCGCCCGCCGTCGTCGGACTTCCTCTTGGGCCCCGACGACGCCCTGTCTTTCCCATCCGGCCACACACTGGGCACCGCCGTCCTTGTTTCGGTGCTGGCCTACCTGCTCGTCTCGCGTTCGGGAACACGCACGACGGCGGTCCTCGCCTACACCGGCGCCGCGCTGCTCACGCTGTTGGTCGCCTACAGCCGGCTATACCTCGGGTACCACTGGCTCACCGACGTCGTGGCTTCGATTGGTGTTGCCTTGGGCGTGCTGGGCCTGGCCGTGTTCGTGGATGCGGCGAGGAACGGGCGGGCAGCGGCGTAGGCTGTCGATTCGCCGGCGGGGCAATCGGCTAATCCTGTCAGTCCCCCCGGCTAACCTTGGATCCATGGCAACCAAGACCTCCCGTGCATCCAAGACGCCCGCTTACAAATGCACCGAATGCGGCTGGACTGCCATCAAATGGGTGGGTCGCTGTGGTGAATGCCAGGCGTGGGGAACCGTTGAGGAGTACGGCGCCACCGTGGCCCGGACGACGGCGGCTGCCACTGTTTTGGAGCCGGCGCGCCGGATAGCCGAGGTTGATGGCACGACGGCGGCCTTCCTTCCCACCGGCGTGGACGAGCTCGACCGCGTCCTCGGCGGAGGGCTGGTCCCGGGTGCCGTTATCCTGCTGGCCGGAGAACCCGGCGTCGGGAAGTCCACGCTCTTGCTGGATGTTGCCGCAAAGTTCGCGCGCACAGGGCAGGACGTCCTTTACATCACGGGCGAGGAATCGGCAGCGCAGGTAAAGCTGCGTGCGGAACGGATCGACGCCGTGGCGCACACGCTGTACCTCTCGGCCGAAACAGACCTGAGCCAGGCGCTCGGCCAGGTGGAGAAGCTCGAGCCCAAGCTCCTCATTGTCGACTCCGTCCAGACGCTTAGCAGTGCCGACGTCGAAGGCAGCGCCGGCGGCGTTTCACAAGTCCGTGAGGTTGCCGCTTCCATCATTGCCGCAGCGAAGCGGCGCAACATGACCACGCTCCTGGTGGGCCACGTGACCAAGGAAGGCACCATTGCCGGGCCGCGGCTTCTTGAACACCTGGTTGATGTGGTGTGCCAGTTCGAGGGCGAGCGCCATTCCAGGCTGAGGCTGCTCCGGGCGGTCAAGAACCGCTATGGCGCCACGGACGACGTCGGCTGCTTCGACCTCAACGAGACCGGCATCGAAGGCCTCGCCGACCCCAGCGGATTGTTTGTCTCACGGACGCGGGAGCCCGTCTCCGGCACGTGCATCACGGTGACCATGGAGGGCCGCAGGCCGCTGCTGGCCGAGGTCCAGTCACTTCTGGCGGACAGCGCGAACGCCCAGCCACGGAGGGCAACGAGCGGGCTGGAGAGCTCCCGCGTCGCCATGCTGCTCGCGGTCCTTCAACAGCGGGCGGGCTGCATGCTGCACAAGGACGATTCCTACGTCGCAACCGTTGGCGGAGTGAAGCTCAGCGAACCGGCCACTGACTTGGCTGTCGCACTCGCTGTGGCATCGGCCAAGTCGCGCAAGGCCCTCCCCCAGCGGCTTATCGCTTTCGGTGAGGTTGGCCTCGCCGGCGAGGTGCGTCCTGTGCCCGGGATCAACCAGCGCATCCAGGAAGCCCACCGCCTCGGCTTCACCCACGCGATCGTTCCGGCGAGCCCGGCAGGCGCGGGTGTCATCCCGGATGGTTTCTCGGTTCGCGAGGTTGGGCACCTTGCGGAGGCCCTCGAGTTGCTCATCACTTAGGCGTTGCGGGGTGTCGGCGCTCTTGGCGTCGGCGTGTCGGCAAGTATTAGGCGCATGACCAAAAGAACAGTGCTTATCGGGGGACGCTTCTTCTTTGGCCTTTTGACCTTGGTGGCGGTGGCAACGCAACTGGTGGTCCATGTGGGTCTGAATTACGACGTCGGAAACTTCTTCAGCTATTTCACCAATCTGTCCAACATCTTCGCCGCCGTTGTGCTCCTGGTGGGCGGCTATCGGGTGCTTATCCGCAAACGGCCCAGTGAGGCGGACGATGTCACGCGCGGCACTGCGACGATCGCCATGGCCGTGGTTGGCCTCGTCTTTGGCGCTTTGCTCGCGGGTGAGGACCTGGGCTCCATGGTTCCGTGGGTCAACTTCGTGGTCCACTACCTGATGCCCGTGGTGATGGTTGCGGACTGGCTTTTCCAGCCGCCGCGGGCCCGGCTGGAGCTGCGACACATCTGGTACTGGTTGATCTACCCGGTTGCGTACCTGGCGTACAGCCTGATCCGCGGCTCCATAGTGCGCTGGTATCCGTACTGGTTCATCAACCCGGACCGTGCCGGCGGCTGGGGCGGCGTTCTGGTGTACGCGATCGCCATCGCCGTCGGCTTCCTTGTGGTGAGCCTTGCTGTCCTATGGCTTGGCAACAGGATGAAGCGGCAGGTGGACTACTGACACCAAAATGCCCTTGGCTGAGTGCAGCGCAAACCCACTTTCCGGGTCCTCCCGAAGATAACGAAATGACCCACTTTGCGGCTTGCTGGTGCGGTTAACAGTGCCCGGAAGCCCTATCATGGTGCTAGTCGTCTTCGGGGCACTTTTGTGATGTTCCCGGACGCCGGATTCAGCTTGTCTGTGAGCCGAGGCTTGCACCTTCGAAGGGAAACCCCATGGCCCGGAGCCCGGAAGAATCGCTCAAGGCGACTCTGGCCAGAGTCGCACCCGGAACGCCTTTGCGTGACGGGTTGGAACGCATCCTCCGCGGCCGTACAGGAGCGTTGATCGTACTGGGTTCGGACCGGACCATCGATGCCATTTGTTCCGGCGGATTCGAAATCGGCATCGAGTTCTCCCCCACCCGCCTGCGTGAGCTGGCCAAGATGGACGGGGCAATCGTCTGCGACAAGGACGCCAGCAACATCATCCGCGCGGCCGTCCAGCTGGTTCCCGACTCCAGCATCGAAACACAGGAATCCGGCACCCGTCACCGCACGGCAGAACGGGTGGCCATCCAGACCGGCGTTCCAGTGATTTCCGTCAGCCAGTCCATGCAGATCATCGCGTTGTATGTGAACGGCCTGCGGCACGTACTGGAGGGCTCGGAGAAGGTCCTTGCCCGCGCCAACCAGGCGCTGGCCACCCTGGAACGGTACAGCGCAAGGCTGGACCAGGTCACCAGTTCGCTTTCCGCGCTGGAGATCGAGGCGCTGGTAACGGTAAGGGACGTGGCCGTTACGCTGCAGCGGCAGGAAATGGTGCGGCGGATCTCGGAGGAGATCGCGCAGTACGTCCTGGAACTGGGCGAAGACGGGCGGCTTCTGTCCCTGCAGCTTGAAGAACTGACAATGGGACGAGGGCCCGGCAGCGATGTGATCATCCGCGACTATGCCGATCCGGACGCCAGCGCCGAGGACATCGAGGAATCCGTCCAGGCCCTCTTGAACCTTGGTCCCACGGAGCTGATCGACCTGAGCAAGATTGCCCACATCATCGGATTCGCAGGTGGCGTGGAACAGTTGGATGCAGTAGTCCAGCCCCGCGGGTACCGGTTGCTCTCCGGTTTGAAATCCGTGCCGAAGGCCGTCGCCGACAGGCTGGTGGACTACTTCGGCGGCCTCCAGAACCTCATGGCCGCAACCATCGACGACCTCATGACCGTGGACGGCATCGGCGACCAGCGTGCCCGCACTGTCCGCGAGGGCTTGAGCCGCATGGCCGAGGCGAGCCTTTTGGACCGTTTCCTCTAACGGTCAGTTCAGCTGGAACACGGCCTTGGGGCTGGCCTTGTTTCCAAGCCTTGCCTCAAACGTGTAGTAGGCACCGCCTGCCCCGGGCTTGGCGGTGATGGCGCCACAACCTTCGAGGGTCCTGTTGCGCTGCCACGGGAAGTTGGCGGTCTCACTCTTGCCCGGTTGGATGGTTTTGATGAGGTCAACGCCACCGGTCTGGCAGTCCTTGGATGAGAAGATCCGGTCGGCTCCGCTCATGATCAGGTACTCCATCTGGGAGGTGCCGACGTTGACCTCGCACGGCGCGGAGCCCCCATTGGTGATGGTCATGGTGAGCATCGGGAGTTCCTCTGCGGCATAGGCCGGCTTGTCCGTCTTGGCCGCCACGGTCATGAGGTTGAAGTCGCAGACGGGGGTCGGTGAAGCTGACGGTGACGCCGTCCCGGCGGAGGGCGTGCTCACAGGCGTCGCCGCGGTGGTGGCCGGCGGCGTGCTGACGGCTTGGGGCTCGGAACCGCCCGCGAGGGCACGCCCGATCGCGGAAACACCGGCGATCAGAAGCGCGACCACCACCAGCAGCCCAATAAGTACAACAAGCCTGCGACGGCGGTACACGGCAGGGCTGGGACGCCGCTTTTGCGTCGGCACCGACGCGCGCGCGGACGACTGCTGCTTACCCTGGGTGGCCATATTTCTAGGCTAGGCGGCGCACCCTCCGGGTACCTCACCACCACGCCGCCCACCGCAAATGTGACGTCCGCCATGCTTCCGTGGACGGGAGGGCCGGGCCCGGTTTCAACTAGAGTGGAGGGCAGCATGTCACCCATGAACACCGAGCATTTGAAGCAGCTCCACGAGGCCCTGGACCAGTGGTTTGGCAAGAACGCCCGCGAGCTGCCGTGGCGTGAACCCGATTGCGGCCCCTGGGGAATCCTGGTCAGCGAGGTCATGCTCCAACAGACTCCAGTGGTCCGGGTGCTGCCCGTGTGGCTGGATTGGATGGAGCGGTGGCCTTCCCCCGCGGATCTCGCCAATGAGCCCTCCGGCGAGGCTGTCCGGCATTGGGGCAGGCTTGGATATCCACGCCGGGCCCTCCGGCTGCACGCCGCCGCCGTCGCCATCCGGGACAGGCACGGCGGCAAGGTGCCGGACAACTATCCTGAACTGCTGGAACTGCCGGGCGTGGGCAATTACACGGCCGCCGCCGTCGCCTCTTTCGCTTTTGGCAAACGCGAAACCGTGGTGGACACCAACATCCGCCGCGTGCATGCGAGGCTGTTGTCCGGCCACGCGCTTCCGGCGCCCGCGCTCACGGCCGCTGAGATGCGGCTGGCGGACGCCCTGCTCCCCGACGACCACCGCTTGTCCGTGCGCTGGAATGCTTCGGTGATGGAGCTCGGAGCCACGGTGTGTACCGCCCGCAGTCCGAAGTGCGCCGACTGTCCGGTCCGGGAAA
Source organism: Paenarthrobacter sp. NPDC089675 (assembly GCF_044749185.1). Classification (NCBI taxonomy): domain Bacteria; kingdom Bacillati; phylum Actinomycetota; class Actinomycetes; order Micrococcales; family Micrococcaceae; genus Paenarthrobacter; species Paenarthrobacter sp. NPDC089675. The sequence goes on from NZ_JBIVHM010000008.1 coordinate 152,936, forward strand.
GCTGCGCCTGGCTTGCGGCCGGCGAGCCGCCGCCGTCGTACACCCCGAAGGGACAGGCCTGGCACGGCACCGACCGGCAGGTCCGCGGAGCCGTGATGGCGGTCCTGCGCGTCGCCGACGCCCCGGTGCCCCGCGAGCTGTTTGAACGGGCGCCGGCTGACCTTGGATTCGCACCCACGGGCTTCGGGGTTCCGCTGGCCGCCTTACACCGGCTCAACTCCGCTCCGGAACAGCTCGAGCGTGCGCTGGACGGGCTGCTGAGCGACGGTTTGGCGGAAATGCACGACGGCGGTCTGCGGCTTCCTGCCTAGCGCATCCCGCCCTACCCTGAAGCCATGGGGAAGATTGCGTTGGCATTGACTCTTGTGAGCGCTTCTGCGCTGCTGCCAAGTTGCGACCCACGGCCGGTTGCCTGTCCCGCCATGGGGCAGGTGACAGGGGTGTCCGTGACGGTGGCAGCCTGGTACTCGGCATCGGTGGGTACATTGCACCTGAAAGCCTGCCAGAACGGGGCCTGCAGCGAAGGAGACCTTGTGCTGCGGCCCGGTTCCGCCACCGTGGACCAAGGCTGCAACGCTGAAGGGGTATGCTCCGCCAAGTCGACGTATGACGGGACCGTGCGGGGCCTCCTGGATTTGCCCAGCCTGACGGAAAGCCCAATGGAAGCTACGACTACCGGGACATCACCTTCGGGATCCCCCCTGCCGACGCGCAGCCTGACGTTCACTCCCACAGGCAGGTATCCGTTCGGGGAACAGTGCCCGAGATTCGTGACGGCGAGCCTGATTCTGGATGATCAGGGCCTCAGGCAGGAATAGTCGCATCCCTATGGCCAATTAATGCCCCGAGCGGGTAATGTCGCCGTGTCCGGGGTGATGAGCGATTGGGAGGCGTCGTGCGCGGTGCGGGGAATCGTGGCGAAGCGCAGCTAGCGTCAAGCACGGAACTGACGGCACGGATCCAGCGGACCTACGGCAAAGACCTGGGAGAACTCCGTGCTGCGATAAGGTCCGGATCCGGCCGCACTCGGCATCGGCTCGGACCGCTCGCGGCCACGGAGGATTCGACGGTAAAGATCACGCTCGTTGCCGAATTGGCTGAGCTTGGTTGGTTCACTGCAGGTCCGGCGCCCGCCGGAACCTGCGTAACGGTCTCCCTTACCGCACATCACGAGGCCAGCGGCCTGCCCGCCAAACTCTTGCCGCTTGAATGCGAAGCCTGGTTGAAAGCCTTCGTAGGAGATTTGTGGATGCCCCACGTCTACAAATGCGATTGTTCAGCCGGACCGCTCAGCGCACACGTCATGTCCTACCGCGTCTATCTGGATGACTGCCAAAGGCCGGCACCTAAACCTGCGGAGGTCAGGGCCGAGGGCTGTCGCCCACTTGGCCTCATCTAGAATTTCCGCATGATGGAATGTGTATTCCAATATTAAACATGGGCGAGCGCATCCTTTAGCAATCCGGAAACATGCCACCCATAGCGTCATCTGTGATCCGGCCCCGCGGTCTCCTGCGCGGCCCCGCACAGATAGGCGATCCATTGAAAACCTCCCCGGCTCCGGCCGCCTCCATTAGCAAGCGGCCGCTGCACAAATCCTTGTTTACCCAGATCCTGGTTGCCGTGGTGGCCGGCATAACCATCGGATACCTCTGGCCCGACGCCGGCGCGGCGTTGCGTCCCCTCGGTGACGGTTTCATCCAGCTCATCAAGATGATCATCGCCCCACTGATCTTCATGGTGATCGTGACCGGAATTTCCGCGGTGGGAGACGTCAAAGCAGTGGGGCGGGTAGGAATCAAGGCGCTGGCCTACTTCACTGCAGCCACGTTGTTTGCACTGGCGTTCGGACTGGTGGTGGCCAACCTCGTTCAACCCGGAGCTGGACTCAACATAGATCCCGCCACCCTTTCGCAGGATGCACTGAACGCCAAAACCAGCACCGCCCCTCCCAAGGATGTCGGCCAATTCCTGCTTGGCATCATCCCGAGCAGCGTCATTGGCGCCTTCGCCTCAAACTCGCTGCTGCAGGTGCTCTGCTTTGCCGTGTTTTTCGGAGCCGCAATCGTTGTGGTCGGGCGGGACAAGTGCAAGCCCGTCATCGACGTCATGGAAACCACGCTTGAACTGTTCTTCAAGATCATGGCTTGGGTGATGCGCGTCGCTCCCATCGGCGCCTTCGGAGCGATGGCGTTCATCATCGGGCAATATGGCCTCAGCTCACTGAGCACCTACGCCGTGCTGGTGGCATGCTGCTACGGCTCGGCACTGGTCTTCATCGGCCTTCTTTTCCTGGTGGCCTGGGCCTATCCCCGCGTGCCGTTGTGGCAGTTCATCAAATACTCGCGGGAGGAGTTCTTGCTGGCCCTTGGCACTGCATCGACCGAGTCCGTGCTGCCCCGCATCATGACCAAGCTGAACAATGCAGGCTGCTCCCGGGCAACCACCGGATTGGTCGTGCCCACGGGATACTCCTTCAACCTTGATGGAGCCGCGCTCTACCTGTCCATTTCGCTGCTCTTCCTGGCACAGGCATTCGGGCACAACCTCGACCTCGGGCAGCAGCTCGCCGCATTGGGAGTCCTCATGCTGACCTCCAAAGGCATGGCCGGCGTACCAGGTTCAGCCTTCCTGGCCCTATCCGCCACGGCTGGAGCGCTGGGCATCTTCCCCGTCGCCGGGGTGGCATTGCTCCTTGGCGCGGACCGGCTCATGGACTCGATGCGCGTAGTTGTGAACCTGCTCGGCAACTGCGTAGCCACGTTCGTGGTTGCCAAGTGGGAAGGGCAGTTTGATCGCCAGGCCATGCTGGACGCTTTTGAAGGGAAGGTTCCAGCCTCGCCCGGCCCGGCGGTTGCCGTTTCCTGAGTGCTTCGGTGGGAACGGGCGGTCCTGTGCCCCATGGCCGCCCGTTCCGGCTCAGTCGATGCGCTGGCGGCCCAAGCGGGCGTAGATGTCGGGACGGTTGTTTCGCAGGAAGAAGGCGTAGACGATTCCGCCGAAGAAAAGCGCGAAGGTGAACGTCATGAAGATGAGGGTCAGGACCGCCGAACCGCCGATAAGTTCGGGGTAGTTAGCAATTGCCAGGTAAGTGATGGCCCCTAGGAACAGGACGCTGATGATGGGTGCGACGATGGTCTTCCAGACCGATTCCGGCGCGAAGCCGCGGCGGCGGATGAAGTAGACCAGGACGGCGAAGCTCGTGATGAACATCAGGAGCAGCACGGCGAAGGTTCCGCTTCCACTGGCGATGGGATACAAGGCTTCCGGAGCAACACCCAGGACCGTGAAGAGCACGGTGGCAGCAGCCCAAACGATGCCCACAGCCAACGCCGAGACGTACGGCGACTTGTGCTTCGGGTGGACCCGGCCCAGGAACCTGGGGAGAGCGTGGTCCGAGGCCAGCGCGAAGCTGTACCTGGCGGCAATGTTCTGGATGGACAGCATGCACGCGAGCACGGATGTGATGAGCAGGATGACGGCGATATCGGCAAAGATCCTGCCCACAAGGCCGACAAGCGCGTCGTTGAAGAGATTCACCGTGTTGTTCTCTGCCTCGGCCTGGATCTTATCCGGCCCAAAGAACGCAATGAAGGCCCACGCTGCCACTGCGTAGAAAACGCCGATGCCCGCGACGGCCAGATACGTTGCCCGCGAGATGGTCTTGTCCGGGTTCCTGACCTCATCCCGGTAAATGACTGTTGCTTCGAAGCCGAAGAAGTTGCCCACGGCGAAAAGCAATGCCAGGCCCAGGGTGGCGTCAGTGATGGACGGCAGGGCGAATCCTGCGCTCTGCACTGTCTCAAGTCCGTTGCTGGAGAAGGACACGACGTCGAACACAATAATGATTGCCACTTCCAGCAACATAACGATGGTCAGCAGCTTGGCGGACAGGTCGATGCGGTTGTAGGCCAGCAGCGTGGTAACGGCAGTGATGGCCAGGGCGTACCAGTACCACGCTATATCCGGTCCGCCAAGGGTATCGACAACAAACCCCTGGAGCGTCACCCCGAAGAACGATGGAGCGAAGAAGCCGATAAAGATGTAGCCAAACAGTGCGAGGAAGGCGCCGCCGAGACCTGCCGGCTTGCCCAGTCCGGCCGTGACAAAGGAGTAGAAGCCACCCGGTCCCTGGACGCTGCGGCTCATCTTGACGAATCCCACCGAGAAAATCAGCAGCATGATCGTCACCAGCAGATAGATGGCTGGCGCTGTTTGACCGCTGAACATCAGCAGCACGGGAAGCGTTCCGGCCACCGTGGCCAGTGGCGAAGAAAAAGCGAGCACGTTCATCACGAGTTCGCCCACTCCCATGTTGCCGCTGAGCCGATTCTCCTGGATCTGACGCGACACCTTTGGGGCGTCGAGAGTGGTGCTATTCATGTAATCCTCATCACTGATTATTGAGTTCTGAATCACAGTATCGACCGGGCAGATAAGGGCGGTGTGCCATGTTGGGACAGCACAGGCTACGTGCCGGCGCGGGTGGCGGCGCCGACTTCAAGCAAGGAACGGGTCAGTGCCACACCGTGGTCAGCCAGGCTTTCCAGATGTGCCGCCGTGCCGTCCCACGCGGACCAGTGGGCTGCGCCGTCTAGCAGCGTAAAAATGGCTTGGATGGTTTGCCGAGTAACGGAGAGGCCCATTTCCTCGGCTGCAGCCGTGTACATCTCCTCGTGCAGAAGCTGCCAAAAAGCCAGCTCTTCCCGCAGTCCTTGATTTAGGAACCCAGCCACCTTGTCCGAAGCAACCAAAAGATTCCAGAGATCGGCCTCGGGCGTGCTCACCTGCTGGGCGACGTGGAAGCGAACAAGGGCCGCCCAGTAGTCGCCCGCGTACATAGTGTCCTGCACTGCATCGAGGAGCTCGCGCGCGAATCCGTGGGTGAACCAGAGGAGCGATTCCGCCACAATCTGCTCCTTGCCCTGCGGAAAACTGGAATAGAGGCTTGGCGCTTTGAGGCCCAGCTCGCGACCCAGCGTACGCATGCTCACAGAGTTGTAACCGCTGGTGGCGGCCAGTCGGAGGAAAGCTGCGAGGATCCGCTTCCTGGCAGGCGTCTGTGCCGACCAGTCACGCTTGGACAGGAATTCCCGGACAGCAGCGTTCGCCTGCTCACGCGGAGATGGACTCATTTCATCCTCAAAGGGTCGTAATGAAATAAGTCTAACTAACAGTCGTTAGGCTGAGAAGACCGAAGCCAAACAGAGTCGCCTTCACCGATGAGGCACTCGGCGAAACATTCCTGCACCCGGCCCACCACAAGGTCGTCCGTGTACCCATCGCAACTGGTTAGAGTGACGCCGAGGACAGAGAGCGTGAGGGATCCCTGGGGTACGGCTTTGATCCGTCTGCCGGCGTGGGCCGTCTGGTGCCAGTCCATCCCCCACGGAACTTCTATCAGGGCAGAGGCCGCAGGCGCTGTGAACCGTCTGACGGTGTGCTTTGTCCGGCAGAGGCGCCTGATCAAAGACCGCGGCGGCATATCAAGGAGCAGGCCAGCCGTCCCCAGGTCAGGCCCGGCAGGCCCGCCGAAAGCAACGGGCAACACGTAGCTGGCTGGCGGGACCACTGTGCCTCCTGAGGTAAAAGGAAGCGGGCCGTGGCGCTTGAACACAGTGCCAGGAACAAACGCCACGGACCGCGGCTGGAGGGGCTAGATGCCCGGGGTTGGCCACGGTGAGGCGTCGCTGCTATCGCGGCCTTCTGCCATGTCCTGAAGGAGACGGTGAACGAGTTTCCCGGAGCGCTTCAGCTGAAGGTCGGTCCGTTCGCCGAGATCGGTTTCGTTGAAGTGTGCCGATGCCCGCAACCATTCGACGTGCCGTCCTTGTGCGAGCTTCCTGTTCATCATCGAGATCAACTCTCAAAAAGTATTGGGGCTATTGGGTCCCTTCAAGCATCCGTCCCGGGAACCCGCAGCAACCGTGTCAGTTTGGGACACGGTTGGGACACCTTCTGGACACAGCCCGCGACGGCCGCAAGTCACCCAAGGCTGATGCCCGTTGCGACGATGAAAATGCCGCTCGCTGCAACCAGGAAAGCCGCGGCTCCCAAGGGCACCGCATGGACGCCGCGAAAACTGGCCGTGGCCCGGGTTTCACGGGACGGTCCGGCGTAATGCCGGCCCGCCACGCGCAATCCGGCCGCTGCGAGGATGAGGAAAATGCCGACGTACACCACTCAGTCCTCCGTCCATCGGGCACTCAGCGGGTCCAAGGCAATCGCCAGGTGCTTGCTGGAGCGATCGGGGTCAATCTGCGAGACCTGCATGGCGCAGCTGAACCCGTCGGTGAGCACGAGCCCGTCACCGCTGTCCAGCGCCGGCACAATGGAATGCTCGGCCACCTTCATCGACATGTCGAAGTGCTCTGCCTCAAAGCCAAAGTTTCCGGCCACTCCGCAGCACGAGGACGACTCCACGACGTTAGGCACTCCCCACGCCTCCAGGACCCGTTTCTGTGCACCCGAACCGAAGACCGCATGCTCGTGGCAGTGGGTCTGCAGGACAGCAGTTTGGGGTGGAACGGCGGACGGCGTCCATCCACGCTTAATGGCCTCGTCAACCGCCACGGAGAACGAGCGGACCCGGGCAGCCACGCGCGCGGCCGCCGCCCCGCCCACCATTTTGGGTCCCTCGTCGCGTATGGTTGCCGCGCAGCTCGGCTCCAGCACCACGATGTCCCGGTCCGTGCCGTCGTCGAGCCTGCTGATCAACCGGGCCAAGCGGCGCCGGGCACCGTCGCGCTGTCCGGTGGAGATCCACGTCAGCCCACAACAGGCGTCCGGCGTGCAGCCCACGGAGCTTCCCGCGTCACGCAGCACCCGGGCTGCGGCGGGGACCACCTCTGGACGGAAGGCGCGGGTAAAGCTGTCGATGAACAGCAGGACGTCGGCCGCGTCCGTGAACTGCGCTTCCCGCGCCAGCCGCCGGATGCGGCCGTTCCCCGCGAAGTCCGGGAGCCGTCGTCGTGCGCTAACGCCCAACTTTTCGCCCACCCAACGGAACGGACGGAAGCCAGTCCCTGCATTGGCGATCGGGGCGATGCGTGTCAAAAGCGGCAGCCAACGCGGCAGCCAGCCAATCGAATAATGCGTGAAGGGCCGGATCTTGCCGCGATAGTGCTCATCCACCAGCTCCGACTTGGCCTCAGCGATATCCACCCCCGTGGGACAGTCGGCCGAGCAGGCCTTGCAGGAAAGGCACAGGTCCAGCGCTTCCCGCACCTCGGGGCTGGACCAACCGTCGTGGCTGGTGCCTTTGGTCCGGGTAAGCTCCTGCAGGACCCTCGCCCGGCCCCGCGTCGAGTCCTTCTCGTCCTTCGTGGCGCGGTAGCTGGGACACATGAAACCGCCGGTGGTCGCCCGGCAGCGGCCCACTCCGATGCACGCGTGGGTGTTACCGACGAACGGGCTCACCACCGGGAGCAGGCTGCGGTTTTCGGACGAAAGTACGACGGCGGTACCCGGCACCGTGGCGGGCTCACCGTGCGCGGGCCCCGGCAGGGGCACGCCTTCGAGAGCCAGCGAGGCAGCGAAGGGCTCGGGGTCCACGATGATTCCCGGGTTCAGGATTCCGGCAGGATCCCAGAGGTGTTTGAACGCTTTGAAAATGCCCACCATGGCCGGTGAGTACATCACATCCAGCAGTTCGCTGCGTGCCCGGCCGTCCCCGTGTTCCCCGGAAAGCGAGCCGCCGTGGGCAACCACGAGGGCCGCGGCTTCGCGGGTGAAGTTCTCAAAAGACTCCCGGCCAGTACCGCTTCGGAGGTCGTAGTCCAGACGCATGTGCACGCAGCCCGCACCAAAATGCCCGTACAGGAAGGCGGTGTAGCCGTACTTCTCCACGAGGGGCAGCAGTTCCGCGAGGTAGTCCGCCAATCGCTCGGGAGCGACCGCGGAATCCTCCCAGCCGGGCCAGGTCTGGACGCCGTCGATCCTGCGTGAGGAAAGCCCGGCCCCGTCTTCGCGGACCCGCCACAGTTTGGCGCGCTCCCGGGGCTCAGTGACAAGGGCGTGGTCCAAAACCCGGCCGTCGGCTTTGAGTTTCTCCAGCAGCTGCTCGCAGTGCGCGGCGGCACGTTCGATGCCGTCCGCGGGGAACTCGACCATCAGGAAGGCCTTGCCCTGCGGCAGGGAGTCCACGCTGGCGGCGCCCCGGCGGTGGCGCATGATGTCCACAATCGAGGCGTCCAGGCCCTCGATGGCGCTTGGCTTCGCGGCGAGGATGGTCATCACATCGCGAGCCGAATCGATGGTGTTCGCGTAGCCAAGGCACAGGAGCGCCGTGGTTCGGGGCCTCGGCACCAGTCCCACCTTGGCCCGGACCACCAGGGCACACGTGCCTTCGCTCCCCGCCAAGGCGGCCGCCACATCCAGGCCGTTCTCGGGCAGGAGGTGCCCCAGATGGTAGCCCGAAACCTGCCGTGGGATGTTTCCCAACTCCACGCGCAGCGGGGCAAGGTTGGCTTGGGCCAACTCCTTCAGGCCCATGAGAAGTTCCTCGGCCCTGGCGACGGAGTGCTGGTCACCCGCGTCCACGGCCCGCAGGAAGTCCGTGCCCGCATGCAGGTGGGCGCCGTCCGCCGTGACGAGCTCCAGTTCCTGCACATGCTGGGTCATGCGTCCGTAGGCCACCGAGTGGTTGCCACAGGCGTCATTGCCGATGGAGCCGCCGATGGTGGCACGGGTCATGGACGAAGGGTCCGGGGCGAAGGTCAACTCCCCGCCGCTCGCGTTCTCGACGTAGGAGCGCAGCTCGCCAAGGACCACGCCGGCGTCCGCCCAAACCGCCGCCTTACCGCCGTCGAACTCTCCTATGGATGTCAAGTGGCGCGAAAGGTCTATCACCAAGGAATCCCCTATAGCGTTGCCTGCCATGGACGTTCCACCGCCGCGCGGGGTGATGGGGACGCCAAGCATGGAACACGCGCGTACGACTTTCCCGACGTCCTTGACGCTTGCCGGGAAGGCGACGGCGGCTGGCCGGACCCGGTAATTGGAAGCATCGTAGGAGTACTCGGAGAGCCGTCGCGCGGAGTCATCCACCTCGATGCCTTGCCCGCGCAGGGCGCCAAGCAACTGCTCTACTTTCGTGTCTCCGTCGTCACCATGGGGCATGTTGGCCGTCTCCAATTCGTAGTGGTCCGCTGGAAGTTTAGGCAGGCCCGCGCGCTGCTGGAATGTGCCAAAACAGAACGGGCACAGCGGAGGGATCCGCTGTGCCCGTTCCTTTTCCGAAAGAGGTTACTTCAGGAACTCAGACAGATTGTCCTTGGTGATGAGCGTGAACGGCAGGGTGTAGCGGTTCTCCACGTTTCCACCCTTGAGGAAGTCGGTCACCACCTCGACTGCCTTGACACCCTGGCCCGCAGAGTCCTGGCGGACCGTAGCGGACATGGTGCCCGCCTTGATGTCCTGGAGTGCCGGATCTGTACCGTCGACGCCCACCACGGCCTTGAACTCGGCCGAGCGGCCCGCGTCGGCAATGGCGGAGGCGGCACCAATGGCCATCTCGTCGTTGTTGGCAACTACGGCGTCCACCTGGCCGGACGGGAAGCGCTGCAGGGTGTCCTCCATGTTGCGTTTGGCATCATCCCGGCTGCCCTTGGCCTGGAACTCGGCCACGATCTTGAAGTTCTTGTTGATGGTCTTGTCGAAGCCGGACTTGCGGCGGTCGGTCCACGAGGCGCCGTAGATGCCGGCCGCGAACACGAGGTTGCCGCCGTTGGGCATCAGCTTGTTGAGGTATTCGGCCTGCATCTGGCCTGCCACGGTGTCGTCCACGCCGATGTAGCTCTTGTAACCGATGTTCGAACCTTCGGCGAATTCGGTGGACAGGATGAACAGGGGAATGTTGGCCGCAATCACCCGCTTGGCCGCGTTCTGGCTGGCATCGCCGTCAAGGGGCTGCATGATGACGGCGTCCACCTGGCGGGTGAGGAGGTCCTCCACCTGGTTCAGTTCGCTGCCGACATCCTTCTTGGAGTCGGTGATGTTGAGCTTGACGCCCTTTTCATCAGCCGTCTTCTTCATGGCGTCCGTCATGTGGGCCAGGTCCGGGTCCTGCAGGTCAAGGACCACAACGCCGATGTTGTAGGTCTTGCCCGTCCCGCCGCTGCTGGTGGCGTTGCTGCTTCCCGCGCAGCCGGTGAGGGTCAGTGCCCCCGCTGCCATCATGGCGACCGCCGCGGCGATCTTACGTCGCATACCCATGGTTGTTCCTTTCAGTGGTTTTGCCTGTGCGTTGGGAGATTGTTGTTACTGTTGGTGCTTTTCGGCGGCTCAGTCGGACTTCCAGCGGTTCAGCAGGACGGCCAGCACCAGGATCACGCCCTGGACGCCTTGCTGGAAGTAAGAGGAAACACCCATCAGGTTCATGCCGTTCATCACCACACCCAGCAGGAGCACGCCGATGACGGTTCCGCGAATGGTGCCGACGCCACCGAAGAGGCTCGTTCCACCGATCACGACGGCGGCAATCACTTGGAGTTCGTAACCGGTACCTGCCACAGGGGCCGCGCCGTCGAGACGGGCTGTCAGGACGAGACCACCGAGGGCGGCGGTGACGCCACCGATGAGGTAGACCATGAAGAGCACGCGGCCTGTCGAGATGCCGACCTTCTTGGCCGATTCCTCATTGCCGCCCACGGCGTAGACGTGGGAACCGAACTTGGTGCGGCTCAGCACGAACTCACAGATGATGGCAGCCACCAGGAAGATGATCACGGGAAGCGGGATGGGGCCCAGGAAGCCGGATCCGAGCCACTCGGCCGGACCGCTGAGACCGGAGACAACCTGGCCATCGGTGATCACGAGCGCCGCCGTGCGGGCTATGGCCATGGTGGCCAACGTTGCCAGGAAGGGAAGGATGGCTCCCCAAACCACCATCGCTGCGCTGAGGAAGCCGACCAGGAGGCCGACGCCCAGGCCGGCGATCAGCGGCAGCCAGAAGGCGCCACCACTGGCGGGGGCAAGCAGGGCGAAGGTCATGCCGGCCAGGCCCACCACCGATCCCACCGACAGGTCGATTCCTGCCGTGATCATGACGAAGGTCATTCCCAGTGCGATCAGCCCGATGATCGAGGACTGCCTGACCACGTTGACGATGTTGTTCAGTGTGAGAAAGTTCGGAGCCGCTGCAGCGAGGAAGACGAGGATCACCACGAACAAGATGATGATTCCGTAATCGCCAATGAAGCGCTTGACCTTGGTGGCCGTGAGGCCTTCCTTGAGGTCTGCAGGCCCCAGCTTGGTCTTGATGTTGTCCATGGTGATGCTCATGAGTTGCTCCCGTTGGTGGTACCGCGTGCGGCAAAGGCATCAACGGTTTCCATGGATGAAGTGCTTCCGATCTTGCGGCGGTCCTCGGGAATGCCGCTGCCGTGGTCGACGTAGTCGTCCAAGGTGCCGTGGGAGATCAGGTGGGCCACCTGGGCCTCGGAGACCTCGCCCACGCGGAAGCGTCCCACTACCTGGCCCTGGCGCATGACGGCAAAGCGGTCAGCCACGGCGAAGGCTTCGTCGAGGCGGTGCGTAATGATGATGACCGCGATGCCAAGGTCCTTGAGTCGCTGGGTGACTTCGATGAGCTTGTCCACCTTGGCCACCGACAGGTTGGCGGTGGGCTCGTCCATGATGATCAAGCGGGCGTCGAAGGCCAGCGCGCGTCCGATTGCCACAGCCTGCCGCTGGCCACCAGAGAGCCGCTTGACCTTGAGCCGCGGGTTGATGGGGATGTCCAGGCGTTCCAGGACGCGCTTGGTCTCCGCCTCCATCTTTTTCCGGTCGATGATCCTCAACAGCGGACCCAGGATGTTCTTCTGGGGCTCGCGGCCCAGGAAGATGTTGGTCCGGACATCGAGGTTGTCGGCCAGTGCGAAGTCCTGGTAGACCATCTCGACGCCTTGGTCGCGGGAGGCGGAAGGCGTTGGGAACTCGGTCCGCTTTCCTTCCAGCTCGATCGAGCCACGATCGGGCTGGTAGACGCCCGTCAGCACTTTCATGAGCGTTGATTTGCCGGCGGCGTTGTCTCCAAGAAGTGCGAAGGTTTCGCCGGGCATGACATCGATGCTGACTCCGCGCAGAGCGGACACCGCCCCGAATGTCTTGTGTATGTCCTTTAGGGCGACAAGTGGGGCTGTCGCCGGTGGTGCGTCGGTCATCTCATCCTCGTTTGATAGGGCCATGCAAATGAACCGGTGAAACACCTTTGGCGATGGACCATCAAACAACGTTGTTCGACTTTGCAGATTCCGGGGTAATTCAAGAAAGCCCCACAACTGCGTGACCTTCGCCACACTGTTTCACTTACTTGAACTTTGACGGATTGGATAACCCGGCATGTGTGCCACTTTGGAACACGGACCTGCCGGAATTGTTGCTGCGGGAAACAATTCTTGGCGGTTAAGTCTCTTAAAGGACAAAGCCCGGCCCAGGCACGGATTGTTGCGAAAGAATCCGTGCCCAAACCGGGCAGTCATAAGGGCTACGCTGACAGCTCCACGGCTATCGCAGCTCCTGTTCGGGCGGACTTCTCCGCCGCGTCGGCCAGGATCAAGGCAGCACGGCCGTCCTCGAAACCGGGACTCCGCGAGGGAAGCCCGCGGACAGCGCGCAGGAACTCTGCGACTTCAAGCCGATACGCCTCCGCGTAGCGCTCAAGGAAGAAGCTCTGGTACGGCGCTATTCCCTCCACCGTCCTGGCACCCCAGTGCCGGACCAGGCTGTCGTTCTTGTTGGCCACCTGAAGCAAGCCGGTTGACCCGAAGGCCTCGATGCGCTGGTCGTAGCCATACGCGGAATGCCTTGAGTTGAAGATGGTCACGAGTTCATCTTTGGAACCCCGGAGGGTGACCACGGTGGAATCGAAGTCACCCGCCTGCCGGATGCCGTCGCTGAAGACGTTGGCACCCCGGGCCGAGACCTCCACGATGTCCGGGATGAAGTAGCGGGTCATATCCAGGTCATGGATGGTCATGTCCCGGAAAATTCCGCCGGACTGGGGCAGGTAGGCTGCCGGGGGCTCCCCCGGATCCCGGCTGGTGATGATCAGCTGCTCCAAGTCACCGATCTCGCCGGCCCCCACACGCCGCCTGAGCTCCACGAAATGCCTGTCAAAGCGCTTGTTGAAACCCAAAGCGATGGGAACGTCGGTTGCCGCCGCCTTGGCCCTGAGTGCATCAACCCGCGCAATCTCAAGGTCGATCGGCTTCTCGCACAGAACCGGGATTCCGGCGTCGATGGCTTGCTCGATCAGGTCCACGTGAGTGGCCGTGGGAGAGGCAACAATAACGGCGTCGACTTCCCCGGAAGCAAAGACCTCTACCGGATCGTCGCTCACGCGCCCACCGTATTCAGCGGCTGTTCGCTTGGCACCCTCAATAAAGGGATCGCACACCCAGGTCAACGTCGCTTCTTCCAACGTGGCCAGGCTCATGGCATGCACTTGACCGATCCTGCCGGTCCCGAACAGGCCAACTCTGATCTGTTGCGTCATTGCATGTCTCCAGATGTTGAAGTTGTTTATTGATCGACCTTTTGCCGACCCAGTCGGGCATAAACGTCCGGACGCTTTGAGCGCAGGAAGTAGGCATAGACAATTCCGCCGAAAAACAGGGCGAAAGTGAAGGTCATGAATATGGCCGTCATAACCGTTGAGCCGCCGATCAGCTCGGGGTAATTCGCGATCGCCAAGTAAGTAATCAGCCCGAGGAAGACTACGCTCACGATCGGCGCCACGATTGTCTTCCAGACCGACTCCGGTGCGAAATTACGGCGTCGTACGAAGTACACCAGGACGGCGAAGCTCGTGATGAACATCAGCAACAGGACAGAGAAGGTACCGCTGCCACTGGCGATCGGATAAAGAGCCTCCGGAGCAACCCCCAGCACGGTGAAAACGACGGTGGCCACGGCCCACAAAATGCCCACGGCCATCGCTGAAACGTACGGGGACTTGTGGCGGGGATGCACCCGGCCCAGGGCCTTCGGAAGCGCTCCGTCGGCGGCCAACGAGAAGCTGTAGCGGGCAGCGATATTCTGGATCGAGAGCATGGAAGCCAAGATGGACGTAATGAGCAGGACAACCCCGATGTCCGCGAAGATCTTGCCCACCAGCACCGTGGCACCGTCATTGAACAAGTTCACAGTATTGGCCTTGGCCTCTTCCTGGACGTTGTCAGCACCAAGGAATGCCGTGTACGCCCACGCGGCCACCGCGTAGAACAGACCAATGCCCACCACGGCCAGGTACGTTGCCCGGGGAATGGTCCTGTCCGGGTTCTTGACCTCGTCACGGTAGATGACCGTTGCTTCGAAACCGAAGAAGTTGCCAACTGCAAACAGCAGCGCGAGGCCCAATCCGGCGTCGGTAATCCACGGCATGGAGAACCCGACGCCCTGTGAGACGTCACCCGAAGCGAACGCCGCAACATCGAAGATGATGACCACCGTGGACTCGAGCAGCATGACCACCGTCAGCACCTTCGCGGAAAGGTCAATGCGGTTGTAGGCCAGCAAGGTTGTGACGGCGATGATGCCCAAGCCGTACCAGTACCACGGGATATCCGGGCCACCGAGGGTATTAACCACAAAGCCCTGCAGGGTCAGCGCGAACAGTGACGGCGCAAAAAAGCCGATGAACACATAGCCAACCAAGGCCAGGAGCGCCCCGCCCAGGCCAGCCGGCTTGCCCAGGCCTGCCGTGACGAAGGAGTAGAAGCCACCGGGCGCCTCGACGCTCCGGCTCATCTTGACGAACCCCACCGAGAAAATCAGCAGCATCAGCGTGACCAGGAGGTAGATTCCCGGAGCGGTATGGCCGCTGAAAAGAAGCATCACGGGCAGGGTGCCCGCAACGGTGGTCAGCGGGGAGGAGAACGCGAGCACGTTCATCACGAGCTCGCCGACCCCCATGTTGCCGCTGAGCTTGTGTTCCTGGGTCTGGGTAGGCGTTATCGGCTTCCCTTTTGTTGAGCTAGACATGTAATCCTCGTCACGAAATTTAGAGTGCTGAATCACACTATCGACGCGGATTGTGGGAGCACTGTACCAGCTTGGGACAGCGCTTTTGGAGCGGCTCCGCCCAGCTTTTTCAGGTCCACGATGTCGTTTAGCGGCTGGCCCGCTTTCCACTGCTGCAGGTTCCTCGAGAAGCAGTCCACAACCTTCCCGCGCCATCCGATTAAGTCTCCTGAGGCATGCGGTGAGACCAGGATGTTGCTGCGGCTCCACAGCGGATTTTCTGCCGTCAAGGGCTCGTTCTCGAAGACATCCAAGGCCGCAGCTCCCAGGTGCCCCGCATCGATCGCATCAAGGAGGTCCTGCTCCACAACCACTGCTCCGCGTCCCACGTTGACCAAACGGGCACCCGGACGCATCTTGTCGAAGCGGGCAGCGTTGAACAGGCCACGGGTTTCCTCAGTGAGCGGAACTGTGAGCACCACATCCTTGGCCTCGCCAAGGAGCACGTCCAGCTCGTCAAAGGACGCAATCGCTCCGAGCTGGGCATCCTCGCGGGCGGTCCGACCCACCACCGACACATCCATGCCCGCAGCGCGCAGCAGCAGCACCGTTTCACGTCCCACCGGCCCCGGACCGACCACCAGCACCTTGCGGCCCAGCAGTGGCTCGGTTTCGCGGTGCTGCCATGTCCGGGCCTGCTGCAACTCGATGGTGCGGCGCAGGTCCTTTGTGAACATGAGCAAGACGCCCAGGACCCATTCTGCGATGGGGCGTTCACAAACACCCCGGGAATTGCTGACCACGATGTCGCTGTTGATGATCTCCTCGGTCATGAGGCTGTCCACGCCAATGCTGGAGGTGTGGATCCAGCGCAGCTCCCCCGGACCAATTTCGCGCAGTAGCTTGGTCCGGAAATCGTTGAGGAACAGGATCTCCGTTCCGGGCAGCGCAGCCCGGAATTCATCCGCCGTCCGGACCACCACAACATCGGCTTCCGCTTCCAGGCGTTCCACCGGTGGTACAGGCCGGCCCTCCTGGACAATGACAATTACTTTAGGTCGTGACACGCTTGTTTCCTCCTGGCTGGTCTTCTCGGTCGTTGCGGCTTCTTACCAGCCGCCCTGCCAACCGCTCATCAGGCCGTAGGGCAGCCGCTGGGGCTCCTCGTCCGGCAGGCCCTTGAGGAAGTCGAAGTCGCAACCTTCATGCGCCTGGTTGACGTGGTCGATGAAGAGGCGTCCGTAGCCACGGCGGTACTTCGGCTCAGGCAGTTTGAGCTCGGCAAGCCTGGCTTCAATTTCTTCCTCGGGAAGATCCAGGTCAAGGCGCTGGTTCTCGACGTCCAGCACGATCGGATCCCCATCGCGGACAATCGCCAGAGGACCACCCACCGCAGCCTCAGGCGAGACATGTAGCACGGTCGTGCCAAATGCGGTCCCGCTCATGCGGGCATCGGAAATGCGCACGATGTCGCGGATGCCCCGGCGCAGCAGCTTCTGCGGGATGGGCAGCATTCCCCACTCCGGCATACCGGGCGCACCCACAGGACCGCTATTGCGGAGTACCAGGACCGAGTCCTCAGTGATGTCCAGGTCAGGATCGTCGATCCGCCGCCCGAGATCGTAGATGTCGTCGAAGACAATGGCCGATCCCTTGTGCTGCAGCAAGTCCTTGGAGGCAGCGCTCCGCTTGATCACCGCGCCGTTCGGGGCCAGGGAGCCACGGACGACGGCGATACCGCCTGAAGCGTCGAAGGGCGCGTCGAGCGTGCTCACGACGACGCCGTCCGGCTCGGGTGCCGATTCGTAACCCTTTGCGAGGGACTCGCCCGTAACGGTCAGGGCATCACGGTTCAGCAGCGGGTCCAGGGCCTTCAGCACCGTGGGGATGCCGCCAACCTCGAAGAGCTGCTTAACCAGGTACTCACCCGAAGGGCGGACGTTGGCGATGCGCGGGGTCCGCTGCGAAATTTCGTGGAACCGGTCCAGCTGAAGTTCGTAGCCGACCCTGCGGGCCAGTGCCAGAAGGTGAACCACGGCGTTGGTGGACCCACCCACGGCCATGAGCAGGGTGATGGCGTTGTCGAACGCTTCCTTGGTCAGGATCTCGCTGGGCTTCGGACCTGACAAGGCCATTTCCACCGCCCGGCGTCCGGTAGCTTCCGCGGCCTGCCCGCGGCGTGAGTCGACGGCGGGAATGGAGGCACTGCCGGGCAGGCACATGCCCAAAGCTTCAACGAGGGACGTCATGGTGGACGCCGTACCCATTTCGCTGCAATGGCCGGCGGAAGGCTTCGCCGCGGATTCGAGCTCGTCAAAGTCGGCCTCGGTGATCCTACCGGCCCGCAGCTCATCCGCGTACTTCCAGGTGTCCGTGCCAACGCCAAGCTGCTTGCCGCGGAAGTGCGCCGGTTCCTGCGGACCGCCAGTGAGCATGATGGTGGGGATGTCGGCGCTGGCGGCACCCATGAGCTGCGCGGGAACTGTCTTGTCGCAACCGCCCAGCAGCACGATCGCATCAAGCGGGTAGGCGCGAATGGATTCCTCGACGTCCATGGCCATCAGGTTGCGGAACTGCATGGCGGAGGGCTTCATGAGGCTCTCGCCCAGGGAGATGGTGGGGAACTCCAGCGGCAAGCCTCCGGCCATGAGCACCCCGCGTTTCACGGCCTCGGCAAGCAGCTTGAAGTGGATATTGCAGTTGACCAGTTCCGACCAGGAGTTGGCGATGCCAATCACCGGCCGGTCCTTGATGGCGAAGCGCGAGAAGCCCTCGGCCTGGATGGCGGTGCGGTGCACGAATCCCGTGAGGTCGTGCGGCGCGAACCAGCGTGCGCTGCGGAGATCGTTGTAGTTCGACTCGGACATATCCTTCAAAGCTCCTTGGCTTGTTTGTCTTTATGAGGTCTTGGGTGAGACTGCTACGCGGCGGACGTGCCGCCGTCGAACGCCATGCTGGTGCCGGTGGCGAAGGTGCCCTCGACCGCCAGAAAGTAGATGGCTGCCGCAACTTCCTCCGGGTCTGCGAGCCGGTTCAGCGGCACGGTGCTTTCCTTCTCTTGCAGGGCCAGGACGGGGTCCGGCTCGGCGTCCAGGCCGGAACGCAGCATGGGAGTGTCGATCGGGCCCGGGCAGACAGCGTTGACGCGGACATGGGGCGCCAACTCCACGGCGAGCGCCTTGGTAAGCCCCACGACGCCTGCCTTCGCGGCGCAGTAGTGGGCCAGCCCGGCTACGCCCATGGTTGCGAGGTCTGAGGCAACGTTGACGATTGCCCCTCCCCCGGCTCTGCGCAGGTGGAGGCCCGCTTCCCTGGCGACGTAGAACGTTCCGGAGAGGTTGGTATCCAGCACCTCGCGCCAACGGTGCTCGTCCAGGTCCTCCAGGGGTGCGTAGCCGGCAACCCCGGCAGCGTTGACCGCCACGTCCAGGCCCCCGAGGGAGTGAATCGCTCCCCGGACACCGTTCCGGACCGATGCGGCGTCAGCGACGTCCGTAACCACTTGGTGAGCACCGCCGTCGATCTCCTCCGCAACCCGTTGCAGCTCTCCGGCACGGCGCCCCATGAGCGCCACCCGCGCACCCCGCGCCGCGAAGAGTTTCGCGGTCGCCTCTCCAACGCCGGATGTCGCACCCGTGACGAGTACCCGGAGGGGTTCCGTTCGAATCCGTTTGTTGCGGTCCATCATCGTCGACGGGCTCCTCTTGGTTGGCGTTGCTGGACTAGTACGTTCTACTCAAACAGCCGCAGGCCTTCGCCGGATGTCTCAGATTGAGACACAGCGCACACTCCTTGCGTTCATAGGCTGATCCGCAGATGCCGCCTTTCTGCGCGGCACAGCACCGCCGAAAAGCGGCACAACCTAAGGAGTCCACTTTGGAAGACCAGAACCGCATTGGCGTTGGCCTCATCTCGGTTGGGTGGATGGGGCGCCTGCATTCCCGCGCCTACCTCGCCACCAAACAGTTCTTCCCTGAACTGCCGCGCCACCCCGAGCTTGTGATCGCCGCAGACCCCGACGACGCCGGCCGTCACCACGCCGAGGACGCGCTCGGCTACAAGGAAACGGCCACCGATTATCGCAAAGTGCTGGAGAACCCGGACGTCGATGTCGTCTCCATCTGCTCCCCCAACTTCCTGCATCACGAAATCGCCCTGGCCACCATCGAGGCCGGCAAGCATTTCTGGATCGAGAAGCCCATGGGCCGCAGCGCCCAGGAATCCCGCGAAATTGCCCAGGGCGCCGAAGCTGCCGGGCTGATTACCTCGGTGGGCTTCAACTACCGGCATGCACCGTCCATCGCTGAAGCACGACGGCTGATCCGTTCCGGGGCGCTGGGCAAGGTAACCAACGTGCAGATCCGTCTGCTGACCAGCTACGCCTCGGACCCGACCCAGGTGTTCACATGGCGGTACGAGCAGGCGCGTGCTGGTTCCGGCGTCCTGGGCGACATCCTGAGCCACGGTTTCGACCTGGCCCAGTTCCTGGTTGGCCGCATTACCTCGGTCAACGCCGTCACGGAAACCTTCATCAAGGAACGTCCGCTGCCGGCGGGAACGTCGTCGAACTCCTTCGACAAGGGTGAAGCTTCGGATGTGACCCGTGAGGTGGAGAATGAGGACTACACGGCCATGCTTGCCCGGTTCGAGGGTGGTGCAGTGGGCATGTTCGAGACAACCCGTGTGGCGATCGGCCCGCACGCCGAATACATTGTGGAGGTCTACGGCACGGAAGGATCCATCCGCTGGAACTTTGAGCGCATGAACCAGCTGGAGGTCGCCACCGACCGCAGCGGTTACCGGACCATCATGACCCCGCCGTCCTACGGTGAGTTCGGGCGCTTCCAGCCGAATGCCGGCCCTGGCATTGGGTTCAACGATCTGAAGACAATCGAGGCTGCGCTGTTCCTGCGCTCCGTCGCCGAAGGCAAGCAGCTCGGCCCCTCTGTGGCCGATGGCTGGTCGGCATCGGAGCTGGTTGATGCCTCGCTGCGCAGCGCAGACTCTTCAGCTTGGGTGGAGGTCCCGGAAGTCACAGGGAACACCACGTACGGAGCCTAGTCTTCCAGGGCAAAGAAGGAGGCCGGATCACGGAGAGTGATCCGGCCTCCTTTTGTGCTTAAGAACTACTTCGCGAAGCGGAACAGCTTCTTGTTGGCGAATTCCAGCATGCCCACCTTGCCCAGTTCGCGGCCGTACCCGGACTTCTTGACGCCACCGAACGGCACGTCCGCACCGCTGAGGTCGTAGGCACCAACGAAGACCATGCCGACGTCGAGCTGGTTGCCGACGCGCTCGGCGCGTTCAACGTCGTCGCAAATCACTACCGAACCCAGGCCGTACGGCGAGGAGTTGGCCAGCTTGATCGCTTCCTCGTCGCTGCTGACCTTGTACAGCTGCGCAACGGGACCGAAAAGTTCCTCGCTGTAGACGTCCATGGACGGGGTGATGTTGGTGATGATCGTCGGAGTGAAGACGTTACCTTGGGGCTCATTGTTCCCCACCAGGATCTCTGCGCCTTGGTCCAAGGCACCCTGCACCTGGGAAGCCAGGAATCTGGTGGCCGAGTCCGAGGACATCGGGCCAAAATCGCCGTTCTCGTAAGACTGGCCGGCGATGGCAGCCTTGAACTTTTCGGAGAACTCGTCAAAGTACTTGTCCAGCACCACGATCCTCTTGGAACCGTTGCAGGACTGGCCTGTGTTGCCCATGCGGCCCATGACGGCCTTCTTCACGGCAAGGTCAACATTGTCCGTGTCCAGGACCAGGAACACATCGGCGCCGCCGAGTTCCAGGACGCACTTCTTCAGCGCACGGCCGGCCTGCTCCGCAACAATCGCACCCACCTGCTCCGAGCCGGTCAGCGAGACACCCTGCACGCGGTCGTCGGCAATGATGTCCGAGATCTGCTGATGGGTGGCGAACAGGTTGACGTAGGCGCCCTCAGGGAAACCTGCGTCGCGGAAAAGTTCCTCCAACGCCAACGCCGACTCCGGACACTGGCTCGCATGCCGGACGATCACCGTGTTGCCCAGGATGATGTTGGGGATCGCAAACCGTGCCACCTGGTAGTAGGGGTAGTTCCACGGCATGATGCCCAGGATCACGCCGAGGCCTTGGTAGCGGAAGAAGCTCCGGAGGCCGTCGGCTACCTCGAGTTGCTCGTCGGCCAGCCATTCTTCGGCATTTTCAGCGAAGGCAGCTGCGATGGAACCGGAGAACTCTGCCTCGCCCACGGCCTGCTGCAGTGGCTTCCCCATCTCACGGTTGATGATGGCTGCCAGCTTGTCCTTGCGCTCTACAAACAGGTCCGCAAGACGCTTGGCCAGGGCCGCCCGTTCGGCCACCGTGGTGGTTCGTGACCACTCCTGGTAGGTCTTCTGGGCTGCGCTGAGTCCGGCCTGGACCTCAGCGTCGGTGGCCGCGGGGTACTCGGCGTGGATGGTTCCGGTAGCCGGATCAGTAACGGCAAATGCGCTCATGATGAATGCTCCTTTGTTACGAAAATCAGAAAAACGGGTAAGCCCGTAAGACGACGGGCGGGACCGCTGCGTAGCGGTCCCGCCCGGTGCGCTTAGCGCGTTTCAGGTGCAGTGGTGGCAGCGTAGAAGCGCTGGCGCTCACGGCCCTTGAGGTGCTTGGCAGCACCCTCCAGGGTGGCGGGCCGCTCCGAGGTCATCGGAGCTCCGACGTCCCAGAAGGCGCCGTTACCTGACAGGTAGCGCCAGGGCTCCACCCGAGCGACGATCACTGCGGGGCCCTCGGTTTCCTGCGCCTCGGTGAGGGCGGCCGAGAACTCCTCGATCGTCGTCGTGGACCAGGCGGCACAGCCCATGCTGGCCGCGTTGGCGGCGATGTCGAACTCGAGGACCGCCCCGTCCAGCCGACCGGATTCCTTGCTGCGTTCGCGGTACTGGGTGCCGAATTCGCGGCCCGGGCCACCCTTGGCAACCTGGAGGGGCCAGATGCACTGGTGTCCGCGGTTGTCGATGACGATCGTGATGATCTTCTTGCGTTCCTGGACGGCCGTGACCAGTTCCGTGGGCTGCATGAAGTAAGTGCCGTCACCGATCAGGACATACACTTCGCCAGCGGCGTCTGGGCGGGCCAGACGGTAGCCGAGGCCGGCCGGGATTTCGTGGCCCATGCATGAGTTCGCATACTCGAAGTGGATTTCGGTGCCGTTGGAGGGGTCCCAGGCCTTGTGGATGCCTTCAACTACGCCGCCGGAGCCTAGGATCAGGGCGTCGTCGCTGTTTGTGCGCTTGTTGAGGACGTCGATCACCTGGGCCTGGCTCATGATCTCGCCCGGGAAGGCCTGGAGGTCGTGCTTGCGAACTTCCAGCGTGGCCTTGCGGGCGTCCGCGATGTCGCTGCGGAACTCGTCCGACGTCGAGTACCCGACGGCGGCGAGCCGCTCCCGCAGGGCGGCCAGGTTCAGCTTGGCGTCGCCGATCACCGGGAATGAGCCCATCTTGTGGGCGTCGAACGAACCCACGTTGAGGTTCACGAATTTCACGTCCGGGTTCTGGAACAGCGAGTGCGAGGCAGTGATGAAGTCCTGCAGGCGCGAGCCCACGGTAATGACGCAGTCCGCACCATCGGCGATCTCGTTGGCGCCCACGGTTCCGGTCACACCCAGCGCACCGAGGTTGAGGTCGGTGATGGGTCCGCTGCCCTTGCCCGCGTAGGTCTCGGAGACCGGGATTCCGAACTCGGCGCTGAAACGGGCCAGTTCTTGCTGGGCCTTGGAGTAGCGGACGCCGCCACCGGCGATCAGCAGCGGCCTCTTGGCGTTGCGAATGATTTCGGCGGCGTCGCGGAGTTCGTCCTCAACAGCCGGACGACGGCGGATGTGCCAGACGCGCGGGGCGAAGAAGGACTCCGGGAAGTCGAACTCCGCACCCTGAATGTCCTGCGGCAGGCAAACCACCACGGCACCGGTTTCCACGGGATCGGTGAGGACGCGCATTGCCTCAGGGAGCGTGGACAGCAACTGGGCGGGGTGCGTGATGCGGTCGAAGTAACGGCTGACAGGACGGAAGCAGTCGTTGGCGGACACGTCACGTTCCACCGGGTGCTCGATCTGCTGCAGCACCGGGTCACCGAAGCGGTTGTTGATGATGTCCGCGGGGAACAGCAACACGGGCAGCCGGTTGGTAGTGGCCGTGGCCGCACCGGAGACCATGTTGGTTGATCCGGGGCCGGCGGAAGCGGTGCAGGCCAGGGTGGCGGCACGGTTGGAGGCCTTGGCAAAGCCGATGGCCGCGTGGACCATGGATTGCTCGTTCTTGCCTTGGTAGTGGGGGAAGTCCACGCCGTATTCGTCAATGCCCTGGGCCAGGCCTACGGAGTTGCCGTGGCCAAAAATGCCGTACATGCCGGCAATAAGGCGACGTTGTTCGCCGTCGAGCTCGCTGTACTGGACCTGCAAATACTCGACGATCGCTTGTGCGACAGTGCGGCGGCGGACGGCCTTTTTATCGGCTGCGATATTGACCTCGGTGCCGATATCAGCAGCGGCTGTGCTAGTCATGCGTTCTCCTAAATTCGTAGGTGCGTCGGCATTTGCAAACCGATTCGCCCGAACATCAGGTTTTCACCGCGGGGAAGCAAAGTTGTGTCCCAGTTTGGGACGCAGGCCACACGGGTAGTAGGCAGTGAAGCTCTTCACCCCGGACCTCAGGCCACAGTCGACGGCACCGAACAGTACGGGATGCGGGTTTGTGTTTTTAATACAACCCTGCCTAGTATTAGCGCGGTAGCGGTTCCTGAAATAATGGATTGCGCACCACTTCGAAGAGCCCACGCCCTGAGCGTGGGTTCTTGCGTTAAGAGATCGATGGGGAACTAGGCTTGCTGATTGCTTACTTGGATGAGTTCGGGCATGTTGGTCCGTACGTCAGCCGGGACCACGCCAAGTACAAGGATCATCCAGTGTTCGGGTACGCCGGATACATCATTCCGGCCCAGCACGCCCGCTACTTTGGAGCTGAGTTCCTGCGGGTTAAGCGAACCCTGTTCAAGACCGAAATCGAGCAGGACAGTAGCCCGCCCAGTGGGAGCGCAAAGGCGCGGAGTACTTCAGCACTGGCAGCATTACCAAACGGCCCGAGCAGGTCCGTGCCTTCACAGGACTAGTGACCAAACTGGTGGCTACGGGCGGCAACCTCTTCTTCTACGGCGACGAGAAGCGCCGCGGCACCGTCAAACAAACGCAGAAAACCTCTGAGGACTACACCGTCGACGCCCTTCGAGAAACCATCAACCGAATCTGCCGGTATGCCGAGCATAAAGGCGAGGAAGTTGTCATTCTGATGGACGACTTCACCGAGAAGTCCCGCCGCGAACTCGTCGCGCAAATGTACGGGCACATCTACGCGAGAACAAAAACCTTTGAAGAAATGCGGCTCATTGTTGAGCCTCCTTTGCACGTGGACAGCAAGGTGAACTCCAGTGTCCAGTTCGCCGATTGGGTCTGCGGTCTGGTTGGCCGTGCAGCTGACTACCAGCTGATCGCTGACTCGAGCTTCACCTGGGTGGAGGAAAAATTCTCGGCCAAGCTAACCGGTTCTTTCACTTATGAGTCCAAAATTCGTCTGCTTGGCAGCGAACGCGACATCCATAACAGCGAGGTGCTCAGGGATCCCCGTGTGCTGATGCGCACCAAGCAGATCGGGTCCATAGGCTACCGGCATCCGGAACTGGCAGGGCTATACGAATCCCTGCGCACAGCACCAAAAGTGGTCTCTGCTTGAAGCTCGGTATCCATTCCCAGGACATTGAACCGTAACCGGCCCTTCCGAGGGCAAGCGGCATTTGCCGTCTGTTGTGAGGGCGGTGGACCTTGCAGGCTTCAGATGCCGCTTCCTAGATCTCTTGCTCGCAACAAAACAGCAGCCGACGGCGGTACGTGCGTACCGCCGTCGGCTGCTGTTTGTTTTCGCTTCTCTTAGTCGAAGCGGTAAGGCTCCTGCGGTCCTACTGAGGGCAGCGGCCGGGGCCGCTCGCAGGTGCTTTCGATCGCGATGTGCTTGCCCTGCTCCGAGGAGGCCTCGAAGGCGAGAAGGACTTCCAGGACGTGGTAGGCGAAGTCGCCGCCCGTCCGGGGTTCCACGCCGTTGCGGATGGCGTAGCCGAATTCGGCCAGGCCGATGCCGCGGTAGGCGTCGTCACGGTGAGTGATGGGCGTTTCGCGCCAATCACCGCCACCGGGAGGCGTCATGTCCAGCGCGAGGTCGCCCGGCTCGCCGCGGCGCAACACCGGAGCGCCGGAGAAGTGGTCCGGGTTTGGTGCCGCCAGGGAACCACCGGTGCCGTAGATCTCCAGGTGCGGCAGGTTGTGGTTCCAGATGTCCCAGCTGACGATCACGGTGGCAGCAGCGCCGGACTCGAAATCGAGGGTGCCGGTGACGTGCGTGGGCGTCTGGATCTGGATGACTTCGCCGTCCTTGCCGGGGCGGGGCCGGGTTTCGGACGAACGCGGCGTGGTCGCGGAGACGCGGGAAACCGGGCCGAAGAAGTTCACCAGGTTGGTGATCAGGTACGGTCCGATGTCCAGCATGGGGCCGGCTCCGGGGCTGTAGAAAGGGTCCACGTTCGGGTGCCAGTGCTCATATCCGCGGCAGGCGAAGGACGCGAAGGCTGCAACCGGCTGGCCGATCCAGCCATCGTCGATCAGCTTGCGGCTGGTCTGCATCCCGGAGCCCAGGAAGGTGGTGGGTGCGGAACCTACCTTGACGCCCGCTTCCCGTGCCGCGTCCAGGATCTGCTTCGCTTCCTCAAGGGAGGTAGCAAAAGGCTTCTCGGAGAGAACGTGCTTGCCGGCCGCAATCGCCTGCAGCGTGACCGGCGCATGGAGCTTGGGCGGTGTGAGGTTCAGGACAAGCTCCACGTCCTCATCTGCCAGCAACTCGTCCGGGGTGAGGGCCTTGGGAACGTCGTACTCGGCAGCACGCTTCCGCACGGCCTCGGGGTTCACGTCGGCGAGCGCCACGATGTCGACGTCGGGGTGGACGCCGATCTTGTCCAGGTATTGGTTGAGGACGTTTCCGACGCCGATAATGCCGACTCGAATGGGTTCCATGTGAATCTCCGTTTGATGATTGTTGGAACATCCCGGGGCGAGGATATCTCGCCCCGGGATGGGTTGCGAGAGCTAGCTGGCCAGGCGTTCCTGACGGGTCTTCGCCGTCGCTGCCTCGTCCACGGCACCGTCGGTGATGACCACGCCGTAGTGTGCCGCCGCGGCGTCGAGGGTGACGCGGGACTCGCGGTAGTCATCGAGGACTGCCAGGACGTCGCGTTCCAGCGGGTCGCCGTAGCCGCCACCGCCGGGAGTGATGGACACAACCTTCTCGCCCGATTGCAGGTCGTAGCGGCCCACCACCGGGATTTCGCGGCGTTCGCCGGTCTTGAGGTCTTCCACCCAGGCTGAGGGCTCGGCGCCGTCGTGCCCGCCGCGGACGCCCTTGGGCGGGTTGATCTTGCCTTCGATGCCGTAGGTGAGGGTGACGCTCTCCCCCCGGGGCTCCATGGTGACGCGTGTTGCGAGTCCGCCGCGCTGGCGGCCGGCTCCGCCGGAGTCGGCAACCAAGGTGCGCTCGTGGACCAGGATCGGGTAACGCTGCTCGTCCACTTCCACGCTGTCGTGGTACAGCAGGGCGCCGCACACTGGACGTTGGTAGGTGGGCCAGCCGTCAACGTACGGTGTTGCGGGACCACCGACGCCCCCTACCAGGATCTGGTTGACGTAGGGGTTGCCGTTGCGTTCGTCCGTCCCGGAGATGACCGACTTGGCGGGTGCCTGGCCGGCCGCACCCTCGGCGGTGCCGTAGCCGTCGTCGATCTGGGAGAAAGCGGCCTGGACGATGTTGACCACGCGGTCAGCAAGGTTGGTGGTGCCGGACGAGCAGGAGTACGGGTGCTTGGGAACGCCTACGGCGCAGCCGTCCCGCAGCAGCACCTCGACGCGGCGGAAGGTCCCGGCGTTGCTCGGCAGGTTCTCCGGGATGCCGGAGAGGATGCCGGCCAGTGCTGCACCGGTAGCCGTTGCCTTGGTGAGGTTCAGGCCGTTGGGCAGGTTGTCCGGGTTGTCGCGGAGGTCGATCACCACCTTGCCCTGCTTGGGCTTCACCTCGAGGGTTGCCTGCAGCTGCACGCCCTCCGGGCCGGTTCCGGGGAATGGATCGTGGGCGGAGGTGCCGTGGAGGACGTACTCGGGCAGCTTCTCGATCGCGCTGGCGGTGAGGCGCTCGGAGTAGTCGAACCAGGCGTCCACGAAGTCCACCAGGTCATCCACGCCGAACTTTTCAGCGAGTTCGTGGATGCGGCGCTCGGCGATGCGCGAGGCACCGACGGAGGCCAGGTAGTCGCCGTACCACTGGTCCGGAACACGGATGCGGGACCGGCACATGCGGATGATGTCGTCGATGTCCGTGTAGTCGCGCTGGATCCGCACGCAGGGGAAGATCAACGCGCCTTCCTCGTACACGTCCCGCGCGGTGGCGAAGAACGTGGTGGGAAGCGAGTTGCCGCAGTCGGCCTGGTGGGCCTTGGTCACGGCGGTGAAGAGGTGGCGGCCCTGGATGAAGATGGGCACCAGGATCACGTGGTCCGCTGCGTGGGAGTTACCCATGTAGGGGTCGTTGTGCAGGAAAGCGTCGCCTTCGCGGATGTCCTTATGCAGTTCCACCATGTCCTCGCCCAGCGGACCGGCACCGAAGACGTGCACCGGCACACCTTCAGCCGCGGCAAGCAACTGGTTGTCCGCGGTCAGCACGGCGCAGGAGAAGTCGCGGGCCGTGTTGATGACGGACGAGCGGGCGGAGCGGAGCAGGCCGCTGGTCATCTCGCGGACAATGCCGTCGAATGCGTTGGCAAGGACCGAGAGCTTTACGGGATCGAATTCGCGGGTCACGGTTACGCCTCCTTACGGGTGAGGTAGATGTTGGATCGTTCATCGAGCGTCGCGTCCCATTCCGGCGGCACGACGATGGTGGTGGTGGGCTGGTCGATGACGGCCGGTCCCACGATCTTGTCGCGCGGAGCGAGCGTCACACCGCGGTAGCGCTGGGTGCTGAAAGGTTCGCCGCCAAACACGATGCTGTCCGTGCGGTGGATTTCCGCAGTGCGGCTGAGTTCGCTTTCGGACTTGGTGTGCTCCGGACGCGGGATCTCCACGCGGACACCCCAGGTGATGAGCTCCACGCGGCTGTCCGGATCGTGGGTGCCGTTGCGGCGGTCGTGCTCTTCGTGGAAGGCGCGCTCGATGATGCCTGCCGCGTCACCGGAGGTGTCCGGGGCGGCGTCGAGGTAGACGCGGAGGTCCCAGGCCTGGCCGGGATACCGGGCATCCACGAAGTAGGTGACCTTGGGTGCTTCGCCCACGCCATCGAAGCGCTTCACGAAGACCTCAGCCTTGGCTGTCAGGTCCTCCACGGCGCGGGAGGCCGAACCAGCGTCGAAACTGCGAGTGTCGTTGTGCAGCGGGGAGAGGAACTCGGTGGCGATCGGGGCGCGGTGGGCGCCGTAGGCGGCGAGGACGCCGGCGGTCGCCGGGATCAGCACGGTGTCGGCTTCCAGGAGCCTGCCAATGATCGCTGCGACCATGGCGCCTGCGCCACCGCCGGCAACAATGAGCGCGCCACGGGGGTCAACGCCCTGTTCCAAGGCAGACTGGCGGATGGCAGTGGCCATGTGGTTGGCGGAGACATCCAGGATGGCCTGGGCGGCCTGCAGGGTGTCCATCTTCAGTGGCCCGGCGATGCGGGTGTCGATGGCCTTGACGGCGGCCTCGCGGTTCAAGGTAAACCCGCCTTCGAAGCCCTCCGTGTCGAGGTAGCCAAGCGCCACGCAGGCGTCGGTGACGGTTGGTTCCTCGCCGCCGCGGCCGTAGGCCGCCGGACCGGGAGTGCTGCGCGCACTCTGCGGGCCCACGCGAAGGAGGCCACCGCCGTCGATCCACGCGATGCTGCCACCGCCGGCGCCGATGCTGGACACGGCGACGGAGGACAAGCCGGTGAGGTGACCGACGAACGGCTCCCCCAGCCAGGCTTCGCGGGTGTGGCGGACCACGCCGTTCTCCACCAGGGACACGTCGAAGGTGGTGCCGCCCATGTCGCAGACAACCACGGTGTCGTGGTCCGGGGCCGCCGCCGCACCCACGAGCGGTGCCATGGACGGGCCGGAGTTCAGCAGCAGGACGGGACGGTCAAGGACATCGGCGACGTCGAGCACGGCACCTTCGGAGGTCACCACCAGGAGATCGCCAGCGAAGCCGTATTCCTGGAGGTCCGAGCGGAGCTTGCCCAGGTGGTCGGCCATCAACGGCTTCAGGGAAGCGTCGATCGAGGCTGCCGAGGAGCGGCGGTATTCGCGGATGGTGGGGTTGGCCGCGTTGGAGAGCGTGTATGGAACCCCGGGGAGGATTTCCTGGATCAGCTCGGCAACCCGCTTCTCGTGGGCGTCGTTGATGATGGACCACAGGAAGGACACCGCAACGGCTTCGATGCCCTGTTCCTTGAAGGAACCGAGGACTTCGCGGACCTGCTCTTCGTCCAGTTCCACCAGGATGTCGCCCTCGGCGGAGATGCGCTCGGTAATTTCGAAGGTCAGGTGGCGGGGAATGTACGGCGGTGGATAGGCGGCCTTGGAATCGAAGGCGTCGCGGCGGCCACCTTCGCGGAGCAGCAGGGTGTCGGCAAAACCGTCGGTGGTCAGCAGTGCGGTCTTGGCCACTTTGCCGGTGAGCACTGCGTTGGTGGCGTGGGTGGTGCCGTAGACAATGACGTCGGCGTTGCGCAGCACGTCGTCGCCACTCCAGCCAACAGACTCGGCCGCACGGCGAACCGAGGCTTCGAAGCCGGTGAACACGCGGTCGTAGGTGGTCAGCGCCTTGCCGACAGCCATGTCACCGCTATTGGAACCGACCACGACGTCGGTAAAGGTACCGCCGGTGTCGACGGCGATGCGGTACCGGGCCTCGCCTGGTTGTGTTTGTACATCACTCATGGTCTTCATTACTTTCGTAGAGCTTGCAGGGGGTTAGAGCTGGGGCTTGCCCACGGTGTTGCGGAGCAGACCTACCTTGTCGATTTCGATTTCCACGGTGTCTCCCGGTTCCAACCAGACAGGCGGGTTCCGCTTGGCACCGATGCCCTGCGGGGTTCCTGTGGCAATGACGTCGCCGGGTTCCAAGGTGAGGAAGCTTGAGAGGTAGGAGACGATCCGCGCGATCGGGAAGATCTGGTAACTGGTGTTGGAGCGCTGGACTTCGATGCCGTTCACGCGGGTTGTGAGGTCCAGGTTCTGGGGATCGCCCACTTCCTCCAGGGTGACCAGGGCCGGACCCCACGGGGTTGACCCATCAACGGCCTTGCCTGCCAGCCACTGGGTGCCGCGGTATTGCAGGTCGCGGGCAGTCACATCGTTCAACGGGGCGAGTGCGGCAACGTAGTTCAATGCTTCTTCTTCGGTGACCTCGCTGGCCTTGCGCCCGATGACTACTGCCAGTTCCCCCTCGAAGTCGAGGTTTTCGCTGACCTTCGCACCGCCAATCTCGTCCTCGGGCCCAACCAGGGTGGATGCGAACTTGGCAAAGACGTCCGGGTACTCCGGGAACGCGCGGCCGGTCTCGGCAACGTGGTCCTTGTAGTTCAGGCCGATGCAGAGAACCTTGGAGGGATTGGGCACCGGCGTGGTCAGGCGGACGTCCGCCCGGGCACCAACGTGTGCTTCCGGATCCTGTCCGGCCAAGGCGGCTATTTCCAAGGAGATGGCCTCCAGCCGGTCGCCGTAGAGTTCCAGGAATTCCCGGACGGACGTGGTGGCTCCGTGCACTGCCTGGCTGGAACCCTGCAGCAGCAGTTCCAGGTCATAGACGGTGTCCTCGATCAGGATGCCACCGCGGATGCCGGATTCGTGTTCGTAGGAAACGATCTTCATGGTTACTTGGCACCTTCCGTAGTGGGAGCCTCCGAGGCGACTGCAAGGACGGCGTCGGCCAGGCGGTCGGTAATGTCAGCCACCACCTTTTCGTCCATGGGCGTGGACAGGGACAGCAGGTTGGCCGGGGAGCCGAGCAGGCCGCGCTCGTAGGAGGCCCACCACAGCTTGTGCTGGGTGTGCTCGTCCACTTTCTCCGCACCGGCAGGAACCGCGCGGAGGAGCGAGCCGCGGCCACGGATCTCCCAGCCGGCGTCGGCAATTCTGGCGTTGACCGTTTCGCGGGCGGTGTCGCCCAACTGGTTCAGGCGCGTGACCTCCTCTTCGGTGTAGAGGCGCAGGGCCACGGAACCTGCGGCCATGCTCACCGGGTTACCGGAGAACGTTCCGCCGTGCGGCAGGCTGCCCGGGCGCGTGGGGTCCACCTCGGCCATGAGCTCGGCCTTGCCACAGACTGCCCCAACGGGGAATCCGCCGCCGATGAGCTTGCCCGTGGTCAGCAGGTCCGGGGAAACCCCGTACTCACCGCTGAAGCCGCTGTAGCCCAGGCGGAGGCTGATGACCTCGTCGATGATCAGCACAATGCCGTAGCGGGTAGCCAGCTCGCGGGCGGTCTGGACGAATTCCTCATTGATGGTGAGAAGGCCGGCGCGGTTCGGCAGCAGGTCCAGGATGATGGCGGCGTAGGCGTCCGGAGCGGCTTCAACCGCCTGGCGCAGGAATTCGACGTCGTTCAGCGGCACCGCTGTGACGTCGTCGATCACGCCGCGGGTGACGCCGCGCTGGTAGGACGGTCCGCCCGGGACCAGTGCAACCTCGGACGTTCCGTGGTAACCGCCCTTGGTGACGATGACGCGCTCACGACCTGTGCTGGCACGGGCGATGCGGATCGCGGACATGACGGCCTCAGTGCCGGAGTTCGCGAAGCGGACCTGGTCCAATTCGGGAAGGCGTCCGAGCAGGAGTTCGGCGAGTTCCCATTCGTAGAGGTTCGGGATGCCCCAGCTCGCCCCGGTGGTGAGGGCCTTGGTGGCGGCTTCGGTGATTTCCGGGTGGGCGTTGCCGTGGATCAGGGACGTGAAGTTGTTGTTCGCGTCGATCAGTTCACGGCCGCGGTCGTCCCACACCCGGTAG
The DNA here is from genome assembly GCF_044749185.1 of Paenarthrobacter sp. NPDC089675. NCBI lineage: Bacteria > Bacillati > Actinomycetota > Actinomycetes > Micrococcales > Micrococcaceae > Paenarthrobacter > Paenarthrobacter sp. NPDC089675. The sequence continues at coordinate 184,979 of NZ_JBIVHM010000008.1, forward strand.
CCTTCGCCCTTGATGGCGTAGGGGCTGGGCGCTCCGGTGTAGTACGTTGAGCGGCCGTAGCCGCCAGGCAGCAGCGGGAAACCGCGCGGTCCGCGGCGCAGGTGTGGGTCTTCCACGGGGTTCTGCAATGCAGCGAGGTCTTCCAAATGGTTGGTGGTAGCCAAGTCGGGTTTCTCCAGTCTTTTCAGTTCACAAGATCGATGAGCGGCTGGCCGGTCAGCGCGAGGCGTACCCGCTCCACGGCGCCGTCCTGCAGGGCACCTGTCGACCGGTTGGAACGCCAGGCAATGTGCGGCGTGAGGATGGCGTTGGGTGCCGTGCGCAGAGGGTGCTCAGCAGCGAGCGGCTCCTGGGCGAAAGTGTCGATGCCGGCGCCTGCGATGTGACCCGAGGCGAGCGCCTCGGCCAGCGCGGCTTCATCGATGAGCCCGCCGCGGGACACGTTGACGATCACTGTCCCCTTGCGCATTCTGGCGAGGACATCGGTGGAGATGAGGTCCGCTGTCTCGTCGTTCAGCGGCAGGTGGAGGGAAACGACGTCGGAATTCTCGAGGATGTCCTCCAGCCCGGTCATCTCCACGAAGCTCTCCGTGACGAAGGGATCGTAGGCCCGGACACTGGCTCCGACGGCCGAGTACATGCGGGCTACGTGCTGGCCGATGCGTCCCATGCCCAGGACGCCGACTTCCAGCTCGGAGAGGACAGGAGTGTCATAGCCGATGGTTCCGGCCCAGCCGAGGTTGCTGATCGCGGCGTTCCCGGCCGGAAGGCGGCGGGCCAGCGCGAGCCCCATCGCGAAGGCGTGGGAGGCGACTTCCTCCGACGCCGTGCCGGGAACGATCGAGACCGGGATGCCCGCTTCGGTGGCCGCTGAAACGTCGATGTTGTCGTAGCCGATTCCGTACCGGATCACTGCACGGCACTTGGCCATCAGCGGGAAGTCGGCGGCAGTGAGCTTGGCGTAGGGCGTGATCATCACAATGTCGGCTTCGGGCAGCCCTGCACGGAAGGCGTCTGTGTCTGCCGCGGGGTTGAGTGTGTAACCGAACTCCTCCGCGAGCGCGTGCTCACGGTCCAGGTGCGGGAAATGGTGAGGGGCCACAAGAATGGTTCCCTTGGCATCGCGGGTCATAGTCAGTCGTCCTCTTCGTCTTCGAACCCTTGGTCGCTGCCGGACACTCCTTGGGACGGGTGCCGGTGTCGGGTGATTTCCAGTACAACGCGATATCGGCGCGGCCATCCGTGCCAGATCGAGACACCGGGGTGGGACACTGTCCCAGCGGCCGTGGGGGTGGGATGTTCGGCCGCGCAAACGCGGCCACCCGCCGTCGGGCTTTCGTTCTTGGGCAGCGCGTAGCAGCCGACCCCGTTAGGGGTCGGCTGCTGTTCCCTGCGTGCAATTAGAGGTCGAAGCCGCGGCTGCGGAAGTAGTCCATGCGCCGGTACAGGGTGGACCGCCCGATCTGCAGGGTTTCCGCGGCCAGGCTGCGGTTGCCCTTTGCTTCCTGCAGGGCCGTGCGCAGTTCGCTGAGTTCGGCGTCTTCCAGACGGGACAGCCGGCCCTTCGTCAGGACGCGGTGGAATCCTTGGGGCAGGTCGTCGACTGTCACCTCGCCACCCTCCGCGCGTTCGACGGCGTTGGAGACCACGGCCCGCAGCTGGTCGATGTTCCGTGGCCAGTCGGCATGGGTGAGGGTGGTGATAAGCCTGCGGGACAAGCGCCGCTCCCCCAGCTCCCCTGCGATGGCGTTGGCCAGTTGGGGGATGTCTTCGCGCCTGTTGCGCAGGGGCGCCACGGAGACCTCAAGGACGTCGAACGCCTCCGAAAGCAGGAGAGTGGCATCCGTGGGGCGGGCGACGGTGAAGATCAGCTTGGTGGTGGCGTTGCCGCGAAGGTTTCGGGCGATCTCGCTGGCTTCGTTCTGCGACAACTCATCAGCGTGCTCCACGATCAACGTGGCCGGGAGCTCGGTGGCCACCCGATGCAGGACGTCCCTGAAGTTGGCATTCCTGAGGTCTCCGTTGCGCGCGTCCACAACCATCCGACCACCCCGCAGTGATGCTATGGCATCGGCCAGCCGCAGTTTCCCGCTGCCGAGTTCACCGATCATCACCACGGACCTGTCCTGGTCCACGGCCTTCCGCGCCAGGTTGAGTGTGCGCTTGAACTCCGTACTGGTGCCGTCCACGTGCTTCAACAAGCGCTCGGCAGTCCCCTGTGGCGCCGACGCCAGCTGGAGTGGCGCACTGGTGGAGTTGACGGCGCGGTCCTTGGCCGGGGCATGGGGGCGGACCACGACGATTGCCCCGACGTTTGCGGCGGACAGGGTCACTGGTGATATCTCCAACGTGGACAAGCCCGGCCCCTCGAGCATGACTTCGCAGTTCATCTCCCGGCCGGAGGCCATGACCGCCTTGGCGTAGCCGGAGACGATCGAGAAATCACTGTCCACCAGCGTCGCCGTCGCCGATGCGTTCTGGAGCGAGTTCTTGCCGTCGACGGCGATCACGGCCCGGTTGCCCCGTCGGCGCGAGATTCTGAGGTACTCGCTCAGGAGTGCCCGCTCTTTCGATGACGTACGGACCTCAATGTCCCGCTCAATCCGGGAGGCAACGCCCTCCAACATGAGCAGGGTCGACGATGGTTCCAGCGTGCTGACCCGGTTTGCCGGGAGCGTCAGCCCGATCACGGCCCGCACACGGTTATGGAACGGGTCGCGTACCAAGGAGGCAAAGCACCAGTTGCCGCGCATGTCCTCGCGGAAGTGTTCTTCCGGGGCCAGCCAGACGCCGCGCCCTTCCTCCAGGGCGAGGCCTTCGCCGTTGCTTCCGCAGCTCTCCTCCAGCAAGGAGTACCCGGCGGGGAACCCGTCATCCCGCAGGAAGCTGGCCTTGACCAGGACACCGTTGGGGGCCGTGATGTTGACGTAACCGCCCAGATCGGCAGCCACTTCATCCAGCTTCTGAAGGTGCGGGCCGGCAGCCGCAATGGTGTACTCGTCCACCCGCCCCTCGTCGAAAAAACCGCGGTCGGCGAAGGCATCGACGCCCGCAGCACGGCTCCGGTACCACGAGCGGGCAACGATGGGGCGGATACCGCTGAGATCGGCATGGGGTTGCATGAGGAAAAGCTCGCGGACGCGGTTGGTTTCGCGCGGGGTCTCATTCGGCCACGGAGACAGTACTTCTGCTGACATTGGGGAGTTCTCTCTGGGTTGGCGGTTCAGGATGCCAGTGCCGGGCCGGGTCCGCCCGATGTGGTCCTTCTGTGGCGCAGCCGCCGGGAGCGCTTGGGATGGAACGCGAGTTGCGCCTGCCAAGCCTCATCCTGCGCGGCGTTGTCTTCCAGCGCCCGTGCGCCGATGTACGCGGCAACCATTCCGGAAAGACCGCTTCCGAGGATGACGTTGCTGTTCCGAGTGGCCCCCAGGCTCGTGTTTTCGGTGACCATTGCTTTTCTCTTCCCGCTCAACGCTTTGAGATGCACCGGCAGCGGTACTGCTTGATGCCATTTCCAGAGTACCTAACTAACAGACGTTAGGGAAGAGTTTTGCCGCTTCCACGCGAACAAAAGCTAACGACTGTTAGGATGGCGAATTATGAGCGTGACGTCATACGAAGCCGCCGCCCGCGCCTTCGAATCGCAACTGAAGGAATGGAATTGGACGGGCCAGAAGGCGGGCCGGCAGAACATCCTCGAAGCATTCCTGGAACTTGCGATTGCCAATGGCTTCAACTCCGTTTCCATGCGGACCATCGCCAACGCCGTCAACATCAAGCCACCCAGTCTCTACTCGCACTTCCCGGACGGCCGGGACGAAATCGTTGCCGAATCGCTGCGCTGGCACTTCCACCGCTTTGGTGTCGCCCTGCTCGAGGCTGTTGCTCCGGCGGGAAATGCGGAAGAGTTCTGGGACGCCATGGTGAAACTCCACTTCACCCGGCAGGTAAGGCTCCCCGAGAGCAATCTTTGGGATCTCCTGGTTGCCACGGACAGGATGGCGGGAGTCCTGCCCAAGGACCTGCGAGCGCAGGTCGACGAATGGGTTGCCCTTCACGAGCAGATGTATGAGGCGGCGGCGCGCGACATGGGGTGTGCCGATCCCGCGGAGCATGTCCGGGTTGTGGTCACGCTCCTTGAAGGCGCCACCCGCTGGGCTCCCACTGATTGCTCCGACGCCGAGCTTGAAACGCTTGCCGAGCGCGCCGTGACCCTGTCGCGGGCGATTTTGGCTGTGGAGTTCCCAAAATAACCCTGCCGTTCGGACGGAATAGTAAGTAGGCTGTCTATTATGACAGCCACCCAACGCCCCTTGGCCATGGTCACTGGCGCATCCTCCGGCATCGGCTACGAGCTGGCGAGGCAGTTCCTCAGCAACGGCTTCGATACCGTCATGGTGGCCGACGGCGAAGACATCCGCCACGCCGCGGACAGCCTCAGCGGCTTGGGTGGAATCCCTACGCCACTGCAGATAGACCTTGCCGACAGGCACGGACCAGGGACACTGCAGTCCGCGGTCAGCGTGCTCGGCAAACCACTGGAAGCGGCCGCCATCAACGCCGGAATCGGAACAGGCGGACCGTTCATCGAAACGGACCTGGCCCAGGAACTCCGGATCATCGACCTCAATGTGGCGTCAACCGTGGCTATCGCCAAGTGGGTGGCGAGGGACATGGCCGCGCGCAACAAAGGGCGGATCCTCTTCACATCGTCGATCATCGCCCGCACCCCCGCGCCCTTCCAGGCGATCTATGGGGCTTCCAAAGCCTTCGTCCAGTCGTTCGGCCAGGCCCTGCGGAACGAATTGAAGGACACAGGAGTCACCGTCACGATGCTCCTTCCCGGACCCACGGAAACACCGTTCTTCGAGAAGGCAGACCTTTTGGACACGAAGGTGGGCGCGGAAGAGAAAGACGATGCCGCCCAAGAGTGGCAGAACAGGGTTTCAAGGCATTGATGAAAGGGGAAGGAAACGTGTTGGGCGGCTCAGTGAAGTCCCGCACGCTGGGCCTCGGCTCGAACATACTTCCCGACGCCGCCGGCGCAGCGTTCGGCCGGCGGCTCAGCGAACCAGGATCAGCAGACGACTAAACAACCAAGGAGAGTCATGTCCAACCAAAATGAACAACCGACTGCCGCAGAAGGCGTCATCATCCCTCAGGAAGATGCACTGCCGGCCCCCTCCCGGACGGGCCACGGAAAGATGCCGGAGAATATCGACGACGACACCTACCAGGAAGCAGTCGAGCAGGAACGCGTGGCCGCAGGATTGGCCGATTATGCACCCAGCGCAGTGCCCGACGCCACGGACCCGCTACCAGAGGAAGCCTCGGAGGAAGCCGACCTCGCCCAGCGGGGGCTTCTTGAGGACACGGACGACGACGACACCCAGTGACTAGCCGCCCTCACCAACTGATGTGCGATAGCGGCTGGGCGTAAATCCCAGGTATTTTCGGAAGTCGTTGCTGAGGTGGGCGTGGTCGGCGTATCCCAACTCAGCGGCTATTGCCGCAAGATCTGCCGAGGGGTTAAGCCTGACCCGCTCGGCGGCGTCCTGCAGCCTTCGACGGCGGATGAGCGCGGCCGGGCTGAGGCCGATGTACTTCCTGGCCACGCGCTGCAAAGTGCGCGGTGAGACTGCCAAGGCTGAAGCCGCGTCCTCCAACCGCAGAACCGCCGGATCAGTTGCCAGGAGCTCCATCATCCGGTTGGCCAGCGCGGCTTCCTCGGACAACCCGGCACCGGCAAAGGAGGCCAACCAAAGAACAAACGCCTCCACCGCGCGTTCCCGGCGGGTGCCGCCGTCGTGCGCATCCGATGGCAAAGGCGACATCGCCGCAACCACACTGCGGTGAAGTTCGACGGCGGGATAGTCCACTTCCGCGTCGCGGCAGCCAGCGGGGTCTTCCGTTAAGAGCGGGACCGCTGCGGGCCGCAGCAACGCACCAACAGCCCAGCCGTTGCCACTCAGGTCCTGGTAGCCCGCACGGGTGGCAGGTCCTGCAAGAACCACCCCCTCAAGACCAACCACCAGGTTGCAGGCAGGGTAGGCAATCACGTGCTGCCGCGACGTACGCCCGGGCTCGATGTCCCACTCGGGAATCCAGAACCACTGCACCAGATGCTCCACCGAAGTAGGCGCGGGGAGCCTGTTGAAGGTGGGCAGTCGTGCGGGATAGAGGATCCCCTTGTACGAACCTTGCATGCGCCCCCTCCGAACAAAAGGCTGTCGCAAATCTCCAAGCGAGGCCAACGCGCGAAAGCGTAGCGTCAAAGACATGACCGATACTACAAGCACCGAATCAACCACGGCCGCGCACGGCGAGCACACCGTCCACGGAATCCCCAAGGGCCTGACCAGCCTCACTCCGTTCCTGGCGGTCAAGAACGCCAAGGAAGCAATCGACTTCTACCGGGACGTTTTCGGAGCCCGCGTCGTAGGCGCCACGGAGATGGGTGGAGTGGTGGTCCACGCAGAGCTCGACTTCGGCAACGGGCACCTGCAACTGGGTGAACCGAACCCCGAATACCACCTGGTGCCCGCACCGAACGGCGAGGACGACTGCTATTCCATGGGCCTTTACTGCGCGGATGCGGACGCCCTTGTCCAGCGGGCAGAGCAGTCCGGGGCCACTATCCGCGAACCACTCAGCACCTTTGTCTCAGGCGACCGGTACGCGAGCATCCGCGACCCGTTCGGCGTGCGCTGGTCCATCATGACCCGCGTGGAGGATCTCTCAGAGGAAGAGAGCAACCGCCGCGTAGAGGAATGGGCCGCCCAACAAGGCTAGGAAACGCACAAGCAAAAAGGATGACCGGCCGGATCAAGGAAAACCCTGAAGGTTTCTCCGGGCTGGTGGTCGTGCTTGGTGGCTCCGATCTCAAGGACCGCTTTTTCAGCCTCGTCCAGGTCATCCACCATGACGTCGAAGTGCATTTGCTGGGGAATGGTCTGACCGGGCCAAACGGGCGCCTGGTAGACCTCCACTTGCTGGAAGGCGATGCAGTTACTGCCGTCGACGGGACGGACTTCGGCCCAATCGCCGTCCTCGCGGGTGACTTCCCAGCCGAGGAGTTCGCCGTAGAAGTTGGCCAGGGCGCGGGCGTCCGGGCAGTCGATGACGACGCTGGGGTGCTTTGCTTTAGCCATTCGCTAAACCTCATCTGCGGTGTTCTTCAAACGTGCCAGGGCACTCTTCGTGCCCCGTTGGGTCAAGACGTGCACCACGGCACCAACCGCGGCCGACACAACGGCGAAGACGAGGACACCGGGCAGCGAATCGTCCAGGTCCGTCCCGTCCTTTGGCGCGGGCTTTCCGGTCTTCTTTTCCCAGAGCCCCTCGAGTGTCTTGTTTGCCAGGGCACCGGCTCCGAGGCTGACCGCCAGGCCGAAAAGTTTCACCAGTATGTTCACGAAGTTCCTTCCATGGGCCGTCGGGCCGCCAAATTCAAACGTCCGGAAACAAGGCAGGGCCGCTGCATCACAGCGGCCCTGCCCGAATTCCTAGTCATTCTTGAAGGCGTCTTTTACCTTTTCACCGGCGTTCTTGAGGTCGGCCTTGGCCTGCTCGCCTTTGCCTTCGGCTTCGAGTCGCTCGTTGTCGGTCAGCTTGCCGGCAGCTTCCTTGGCCTTGCCTGCGATCTTCTCGCCCGTGTTCTGTGCCTTGTCATCTGCACCCATGTTGCACCTCTTTCTCGTAGTGAACCTGTACCTCTACAACATCACTAATCAGGGTACTTAGCAATCTTTTGGCCTAAATTGCGGCGCGTCAGAGCTCTCCAAACCCCTCCGACACCAGCTTTCGGAGGTAGTCAACGGCTTTCCCAGCATCCTTGCCCCACGCCTTCACCTGGAGGTTGGCCCCTTGTCCGGCGCCGAGTGCCATGAGCTCCATCATGGACGCTCCGTCCACCCCGTTGATGGTGACCTCGGCGTCCATCCCGGACAAGCCCCCCGCGATCTTCGCCGCGGGCCGTGCATGGATGCCCATGGCGTTAACGAGTTCAAAATCCCCCGAGGCTTCAGGCTCACCCAAATCCACGGCCTCCGCAGCGGCAGCACTGCCGGCAGCTTCGGCAGCCTTGCGGACATCCTCGACGCCGGCACCCCCTTGGGCAGCGACGGCCGCGGCCACCAAACCTTCAACCAGCGGTGCATCGGCCAACCGCAGGGCGTCCGGTTCGCTGGCAAACTCCACGGCAGATTCTGCCGTCATCACGGCCGAGCCCAAGTCCGTCAGCACCACCACACCGTCGCCCCCGGCGTCGGCCAGTGCTTGCTCGACGGCGGCAAGCACCTTCTCAAGGCTGGTGCCGATCCGCCCGTCGTCGGTTCCCCCGGCGGCGACGAGTACGACGTCGGGCGCCATCTGGGCGGCGAGTTCAACAGCACCTTCAGCGATCTTGCTGCTGTGCGAGACCACCACGATGGAAACCGTCATGCGGCCGCGCCCTCTTTGGCAGCGTTTACTGCCGCGCGCAGCAGCAACGCAGTGGATTGGGCTCCGGGATCACGATGCCCCGCGCTCCGGTCGCCAAGATAGCTCGCACGGCCCTTGCGTGCCACCAATGGCTCGGTGGCCTCCGCTCCGGACTCTGCGGCCGCGGCCGCAGCTTCCAACACTGCGAGCGCATCGCCGCCATCGTCGGCAGCTTTTTGAGCCGCTTCAACGGCCGGCGTCCAGGCGTCGACCATTGTCTTGTCTCCGGGTTCGGCTTTACCGCGGGCAACAACACCGTCCCGGGCCGCCGCCAAGGCGGAGACTACGTTCCCGGCGTCGATATCCGCGGCATCCCCAAGCGAGGTGGCAGCACGCAGGTACGCCGTCCCATAGAGCGGCCCTGCGGCCCCGCCGACCTTGGACATCAGCGCCATGGCGGCAGCTTTCAGGGCAGCCCCGGGCGTTTCAGGGGGTGACTCGTCGAGCTTTTGGAGCACAGCCTGGAAGCCGCGGTCCATGTTCTCTCCATGGTCGGAGTCACCGATAGCCCTGTCCAGTTCAATGAGTTCGGTGCGATGATCAGCCATTGTTTCCGCGGAAAGCTTCAGCCACTTCACGGCCCAGTCAACACCCAAGCCCACGGTCACACTCCCCAACGGAGGGCCGCCGTGTGGACGGGAGCGTCCCACAGGGTGGTCATCTCGCCGTCGAGCCGGAGTACCGACACGGAGCAACCTTGCATTTCCAGGGAAGTCACGTAGTTGCCCACCAAAGAGCGCTCCACGGTGGCGCCCCGTTCGGCCAGCACTTGGGCGGCCCTGCGGTACACGATGTACAACTCGCTGAGCGGGGTGCCACCCATGCCGTTGACGAACAGCAGGACCTTTTCTCCGGACGCCAGGGACAAGTCATCCAGCACCGGCTCCAACAGACGGTCCGTGATTGCATCGGCGCTTTCCACGCCGATCCTGTGCCTGCCGGGTTCGCCGTGGATGCCAATGCCAATTTCGATCTCGTCGTCAGCGAGTTCGAAGCTGGGAGTCCCCGCGTGCGGAACGGTGCAGCCGGAGAGCGCCACGCCCATGGTGCGCACGTTGGCCACCACCCGCTCGGCAATGGCGGCCACGGCGTCGAGGTCGTCACCGCGTTCCGCGGCTGCTCCGGCGATCTTCTCCACGAGGACCGTTCCGCCGACGCCCCGTCTGCCCGCCGTGTAGAGCGAGTCCTCAACGGCGACGTCGTCGTTCACGAGTACCGAGCGGACGGCCACGCCCTCGGCCTGGGCCATCTCCGCGGCGGTCTCGAAGTTCAGGACGTCGCCGGTGTAATTCTTCACGATATGCACGACGCCGGCACCCGAGTCGACGGCCGTCGTCGCCGGGATGATCTGGTCCGGAGTGGGCGAGGTAAACACGGCACCCGGGACGGCGGCGTCCAGCATGCCCAGTCCGACGAACCCGGCGTGCAGTGGCTCGTGGCCGCTGCCCCCGCCGGAAACGAGGGCCACTTTGCCCGCCACCGGCGCACCCTTGCGGACGACGAACTTGGGGTCGGGGTGGACGTCCAGGAGGTCGGCATGTGCCATGCCGAAACCTTCAACGGATTCGTCCACCACCGCACGTGGATCATTGATGAGCTTTTTCATGGGATGCTCCTGGGCCTGCAGTGGTGTGGTGCTCTGACCCTACTACCGGCGGCAGGGGCATGGTAGGCCCGGAGTGTCCCTTGTGTGCAATGCCCTTAGCCGCCTTCCGCAGGCCCTTCCACCGACCCTTCCGAAGGCACGCCCTCGTGGCTCACCTGGACGTCGGGCCAGAAATCGGCATACACCTCGTGATGGGGATGCCCCGCCCCGGCCCACCCGGTTTCATGCGGCCACGGGCCGTGCGGGATGTCTATTTGGAACGCCGAGAAGTCAGGAAAAACCACACGATCCTGCATGGCATGTTCCTAGTTGCCCAGGACGGCGTCGCCGCCGGCGCTGACAACATCTTCCAGGAGCACCGTCTGGTCGATGACGGGAAGACCCACGACGTGCCCGAAGCTGAACATGTTCTGCGGATCCAGCTCGGCCTTTGCCTTGCGCAAGCGTTCACGGATCGCTGGGCCCCAGGCGCGCTCCCGGTCCTCCGCGTCTACGAAGTGCCCGTGCAGGTTCACGAAAGTGCTGTCGCTGGAGGCTTCGCGGAGATCTTCGCGAACGGCGTCGTACACCACGGGAAGCAGCTCAGCCAATGGCGGGACGGCCATCCCTGCCATGAAGAAGCTGAACGCCGCATCGCGGCCGTTCACGCTGTCCTCACCGTCTGCACACTTAGCCAGTGCACCGCCCAGCAGGCGGACCTCGGCAAGCAGGACGGGACTTTCGACGCCGGGCCCGAAGTGCCGCAGGATGGCTTCCTTGGCGGGGTCATCCAGACGGTTCAGCAGGAAGCCGCGCTCACGCACGGGCACGGGCTGGTCCGGATCCTGGTGGATGGAATCGAACCGGGTCGATTCGAGGGGCCCGGTGGCATCCATCATGAACGGGGCGCTCCGCCGCATGGGCTCCAACAGTTGCGTGGCCAGCGCCGGATCCCCCTGGTAGGCGTAGCGCACATGCACCACGAACTTGCCGCGCAGTGGCTCGGGGATGATGTCCATGTCCGGCAGGCGAAGGAAAGCCAACGACGCCGATGCTTCAGTTGGCAACGTCGGCACCCATTCGCTGAACTGCTGGAGGACCGCGGCCGCATGCTCGCCGGCAAAGTAGATCCCGCCGGCAAAAATATCCCGGCTCGGGAAGAGGTGGAATTCCATGGCCGTGACGATGCCGAGGTTTCCCTTGCCGCCGCGCAGGAGGAAAAAGAGCTCGGGGTCTTCGTCCTTGGTGACGCGTCGCTGCGTTCCGTCAGCGGTAACGAGTTCAAAGGCAATGACGTGGTCCGACGCGAAGCCGTACTTGCGACCCATGATTGGAAGCCCGCCGCCGAGCGTGTAACCCACCACGCCGACGTCGGTTGTGGAACCGCAAAGACCCATGAGCCCGAAAGTGGCAGCCAGGTCAACCACTGCCTTCCAACGGACGCCCGCACCCACACGGGCGGTCTTTTCGACCGGGTCGATGCTGAGTTCCAGCATGCGGCGGGTGCTGATCAGCAAGCCGCCTTGGATTGCGTTGGTGGCACCATGCCCGGTGGACTGCACCGAAACCGGCATACCCTGTTCGGCCGCCCATTTCACTGCTTCTGACACGTCCTCTGCATCGAGGGCGCCGAAAGCAACATCGGGCTGGTGCTGAGTGGACAGGTTGAATGCCGCGACTTCGTCTGCGAAGCCTGGATCCGTGGGCGTGAACACGGGGCCGCGCACGGAGAGTTGGAGTTCTGAAATGCTTGAAATGCCTGAAAAGGACGCGTGGGACTGCATGATCTTCTCTCGAGTGAACCGATGTGGCGGAAGCTCCCCAGCAAGCCTCAACCAGTTTATCCATCAAATTTAGATAAAAGAAGAGAGTTTAAATCGCCCATAATCCGCACCGCTTGCGGCGGCTGTTACTGGAGGTGCTTGATCATGCGCGTGTTGCCCAAGGTGTTGGGTTTCACCCGTGCCAGGTCCAGGAATTCGGCCACGCCCTCGTCATGCGAGCGCAGCAGCTCGGAGTAAACCTCGGGGTCCACGGCACTTTGGTCGGCCATGACCTCAAAGCCGTGCCGAACGAAGAAATCCACCTCGAACGTCAGGCAGAAAACCCGGCTTACTCCGAGGTCGCGGGCCTTTTCCAGCAGGCTCTCCACCAAACCATGGCCAACCCCTTTGCCACGCCAGGAGTCCGCCGCCGCCAGGGTGCGGATCTCGGCCAGGTCCTCCCACATGACATGCAAGGCACCGCAACCAATGACTTCACCGTCCGCGGATTCGGCGATCTGGAACTCCTGGAGGCTCTCGTAGTAGGCCACCGTCTCCTTGGAGATCAGGATCCGTTCATCAGCCAACCGGGCCACGAGCCTCTTGATTGCCGCCACATCGCTGGTGCGGGCAGGGCGAAGGCTGAAGGCTGAATCCACTCCCCCATCCTAGCCAGCCGGGGAGGCCCGCCAGGACCATGCGGACCGCTCCCCGGAAGATCGTCACTTGCGAACTCCCGGGGAGCACTTCCGAGAAATCGGGGATACCGATATCAGCACCAAAACCTACCGACGAGAGCACGGCCGCTTTCGTGAACACTTCAGGGTCCGGGCCGAGCCCGACCTCCAGGTATTGGGACCACATGCCCCGCTTGCTGAGCACCTCCTTCACTTCACGGGCTTCATGCGAGCCGGGCCGGATGGCAGCGATGCTGCCTCCCAGCGCCTCCATCACGGAGCCGCGGACGTCGGCTGCGCGTTCAGAGTCGCCTCCGCGAGCGTGGCCTCGGCAAGTTCCTTAAGGTTCCAGCGGGGCGTGCCCCCGGCTTGGAGGACTATTTCTGCGGATTGCCGCTTTCCATCAGTTCCGCGACGGTCTGAACGGCCGGGGTGAGGTCATGGATGACCCGGCAAGACCAAAGCCGAGGGCGAAACCACACTTTACCAACACTTACGTGATCAGGTGTTGGTTAAAGCGTGGCCTAACCAACACTTATGGCACTAAGTGTTGGTAAACTTTCACCCATGCCAACGGCTCCAGACAACCGGATTCCAGTTGACCCGGTCTCATTCGAGACCTTCGACTGGAAGCCTCGCGCTCCTGAAATGTACTCAAGAGCTGAGGTGGACCGGCAGACCGGCCCCTATAAAGCCAGCGTGACGCCCTCGATTGCGGACTGGACGCCCCACATCTCGGGCGAGGACTCTGCTGACATCGAGGACGCCACTCGTCAACTGGTGGGATTCGATAAACACGCGCAACGCACCCTGGGCACAAACAACCCCGCACTTGGACCGATGACGGCCATCCTCCTGCGGACCGAGTCGGCTTCCAGCTCGCAGATCGAACAGCTGACCACGTCGGCCAAGCAACTAGCACTCGCCGAGATTGAGGAGGGCGACAAAGCCAACGCGCTGACCGTAATTGGCAACGTCCGCGCCATGGAGGCGGCCCTTCAGCTTGCCGATCACATAAATGAGGACTCCATCCTCGCGATGCACAAGGCACTGATGCTCCACCAGCCCGGCTTCGATCCAGCCGGCGCCGGCCGGTTCCGCGACGAGCAGGTGTGGATAGGCCCCGGCCAAGCGGGACCCCGGGTGGCTGAGTTCGTCGCGCCCCACCACAACCGCATCCAAGAGGCAATTGGGGACTTGGTCGCGTTCATCGGGCGCCAGGATGTCCCGATCCTGGTCCAGGTGGCCGTCAGCCATGCTCAGTTCGAGACGATCCACCCCTTCCCCGACGGCAATGGCAGGACCGGAAGGGCATTGGCGCAGTCGATCCTTCGCAACAAGGGACTCGTAGGCTCCACGGCAGTGCCGATCTCGGCGGGCCTGCTGGTAAACACGGAGCGCTACTTCGCTGCCCTGGACTACTTCCGCGAGGGCGACGCCGGTCCGATCGTCCGGGAGTTTGCGATGGCCAGCCGGATCGCAGCGGCCACTGGCTCACGGCTGGTCGATGACCTCGTTGCACAGCTCGACGAGTCCCGTGCAAAGATGACCGGGCTGCGCGCGGACGCTGCAGCGTGGCAAATCCTCCCTGCATTGATCGGCCAGCCTGCCGTGAATACCAAATACCTCATGAACCAGCTCGGGCTAGGCGAGATGGCAGCCCTGCGCGCGCTCGATGCGCTCACCAAGCGCGGTGTACTTACCGAATCATCAGGGCGCGACCGCAAGCGCATATGGCAGCACCGTGGCATCTTTGAAGTGCTCGACGCCTACGCTGCAGGCATCCGCCGCATGTCTGCAGGCTAACCCCGAGGCTGCCTCAGACCCCCAGTTCCTCCGGCAGCGCAACGTCCTGACCAAGTACCTGCTTGGCAAGGAAGTGCTCCACCACCCCGTACCAGATCTTGGCATGCTGGGGTTGAAGTACCCAGTGGTTCTCGTCCGGGAAGTAGAGGAAGCGGTGCGGGCTCTGCCCATCTTCGCCGGCAGGCAGACCGGACGAGGAAAGGAGTTCGTACCAAAGCCTCAGGCCCTCGCCGATCGGCACGCGATAGTCCTTGTCTCCGTGGATCACCAGCATGGGCGTCTTGATGTTGCCGACGTTCCGGTGCGGGGAGTTTTCCATGGCCATTTCAGCGGTCATTTCCTTGAGCCAGTACTGTGCAGCATCCGTGGTGGGCCCGAACTGGTCCAAGGCCCAAAGGCTGGCATGGGTGACGATCGCCTTGAAACGGTCGGTCTGCCCGGCAACCCAGTTGGCCATGTATCCGCCAAAGGACCCACCCATCGCGGCAGTGCGTGTTTCATCGATGTCCGGGCGCGAAGCAACGGCATCCGTGATGGCCATCAGGTCCGAGAACGGCTTCTTGCCCCACTCGCCCCAGCCACGCTGGATAAACTCCTGCCCGTAGCCCGTGGAGAGCGCGGGATCGGGCAGCAGCACGGCATAGCCCTTGGCTACCAACAGCCACGGGTTCCAGCGCCAGGTCCAGGCGTTCCATGAGTTCAGGGGCCCTCCGTGAATCCAGAGAAGCAGCGGCGCCGGCGCCTCTGCCGAGGCGCCTGGCGGAAGAGCCAGGTAAGCCGGCACCCGCGATCCGTCCTCGGCAGGGGTCTCCACCCGTTCCAGCCGGCCCTCGAACACAGGCCGTTCAGCGGGGGCCGGCAGTCGATCCACGGCTCCGGTGGCGAGGTCGATCCGAACCACCTCCGCCGGGAACTCGTACGAGCTCCGCAGCGCGAACGCAGCGCTTCCGTCACGGGAAACCACGACGTCGGTATAGGCGGCCGCGTCGTTCGTCACCCGCGTTACCGCACCGCTGCGGACGTCTACCCGGAAAACCGGCCCCGCGCCGTCGTCGTCCGCGGTGACCAAAACTGCGTTGCCGTCCGGAAGCCAGGCCACCGGCGTCCCCCAGCGGTCCCAGTCGTGGGCCAGGGGCATAAGTTCAGTGGTCCCGCCAGAGGAGACGTCCAGGACGTGCAGCTTCACCTGAGGGGCCTCCGTGGGCGTGGTGTCGCTCTCGCTTTGCACAACCAGCGAAGTGTTGTCGGGGCTGACGGGGCCGGGGAAGTAGCTCATGCCATCATGGTCCAGCAACACCTTGACGGCACCGGTGGCAACGTCGACGGCGGCCAGCACCTCGCGGCTGTCCGCTTTTGCCAGCGGCTTGCTGAGGCTGGTGTAGATGGTCTTGCCGTCCGGGCTCACCACAGTCTTCGCCTCCCGGAGCGAGCCTCCGACGCCGGGAGTCAGGTTCCGGAGCTTGACCGGCGGTTGGGCGTCGATGGTGGCGGGCTTTCCAGGTTCACCGAGCTCGCCCGCCTCTACCGCGAAGATCCGCGGCTCCGCGGGCCCGAGGTCCGCATCCCAGTAGCGCACCGGATAACCGCTGTGCAGGATGGCCGAGACCTTGTTGTCCTTGCGGGCTTTCCGGCGCTCTTCGTCATTCTCTTCGTCCGCGGAGCCGGCCAGGACCTCGGCGACGACGAACGTGGCGTCAGCGTCCGCAGCTGACAGGACGGAGCCGACTCCGCCCGCACGCGTGTGGGCAACCCGGGCCTCCCCACCACCTGCAGGGAGGACCCAAAGGGCATTGACAGGGTCTTCGTCCGGCTCCTCCGGGTCCGGCCGGGCCGAGGTGAAGTAGAGGTCGCCGCTGGCTGAGAAAGTCGCTCCGGCTTCGCCCTTGGCACTGCGGGTGATGCGCCGGGCCTGCTTACGGCCGGAGGGATCAAGCTCCCAGAGGGCCGTGGCAAACTCCGTCCCCTTGCTGTTCAGCGTGGTCACGGTGGTCACCAGCCGTTCGCCGTCAGGGCTCAGGGTCAGGCCACCAATCCTGGGGATGGAGAGGTAGTGGTCGAAATCGTGGAAGGGCGTTGGGGGTTGCGGAGTGTGGGAGTCAGTGGAATCCATGTCTTGATTCAACACGGAATGTGTTGCCGATCACAGTTCGGTTCACTAAGAGTGAAACACTACTTTCACATCCCTGCCCTCCCAGCAGAGGGAAAGCACCTTTT
The DNA here is from genome assembly GCF_044749185.1 of Paenarthrobacter sp. NPDC089675. NCBI lineage: Bacteria > Bacillati > Actinomycetota > Actinomycetes > Micrococcales > Micrococcaceae > Paenarthrobacter > Paenarthrobacter sp. NPDC089675. Next base: position 201,505 of record NZ_JBIVHM010000008.1, read on the forward strand.
CCAATGGCAGTCCATGGCGACACTTACTGCCCCTTAGATTCTTCGAAGGGCCGCCAAAACCGGGGCAACGCCGTCCTCCGCGGCGATGCGCGCCGACAGAAGTTTGGCCCGGGCCGTATATGCCGGCGTGCTGACCGCAGCCTCGATCGCCGCACCTAGGCGCTCCGCCGTGAGCTTCTTGAAAGGAACCGGCGGCGGTCCCGCACCGAGCGCGGCAACCCTGGAAGCCCATAGCGGCTGGTCGGTGAACACGGGAACACACACTGTCGGAACACCGGCGCGGAGGCCGGCCGCCGTCGTACCTGATCCGGCGTGGTGCACCACGGCCGCCATGCGCGGAAAAAGCCATTCGTGCGGAACCTCTCCCACACTGACGGCGTCATCGGTGACCACAACCCCGCCTTGGATGACCGCCCGAACTCCGGCCTTGCGCGCCGCCTCCAGGACCAGGTCCGAATCCACCCTAGCCCCGCTGCCGAAACCCACAAAAACCGGCGGCGGCCCGGCTGCCAGGAAATCCGCCAATTCTGCGTCCGGCTGCCACTGAGGTTGAGCCGGCGGCCACCAATATCCTGCCGCCACCAGCCCGGGATGCCAGTCCGCCGGCCGGGGCAGGACGGTGTGGCTTATGCCATGCAGGATGGTCGCCTGCTGCCGCCGTCGACGCCGGTCGGCAGCTTGGCGGGACTGCCGGGGCAAGCCAAGTTCCCGCCGAATCTTGGCACTCGGGGCGTCATACGGCGCAGGCCCTGCCGCCACCCGCTTACCGATCAACTTGTTGCCCAGCTGCCCCAGATTCCGCGCGGAGCCCAGCAGCACCGGCGGATAGGCCCGGCTGGGTTCCACAGGCTGCAGGTGTGCGCCCAAGGCCGGGATTCCCAGCGCCTCCGCAACGTCATAGGCATAGGGAGCCACCGAATTCGCCATGACCACATCGGCCCCGGCTTCCGCGGCCGCGAGTGTCCCCGACGCGGCTTGGTCCATGTACTCGTTCAGGTCCCGCCAGGAGCTGAGCACGTCTCGTGCTGCGGCCTTCGCCGCCGGGGCCGTGCGCTTGATGATCCTGCCCAGGTCGCCGGGAAGTTGGCGGTATTCGCAACCTGATGACACCACCAAGGGGGCATACGCCGGATTGGCCGCGATGGCGACCTCGAACCCATGCGCCTGCAGGCGACCACCCAAGCCCGCCATGGGGGCCACATCTCCCCGGGTTCCCGGAGCCACCATCAATACCCGCATGATTCCTCTTTCCCTCCGCCCAGGAACAAAAATGCCCCGCACACTCCCAGGAGAATGTGCGGGGCATTTTGCAGAAGAGCTTATTCCTTACGCGGTAGGAGCAATCTCCGGGATCCGCGGCTTGGCGTTGCCTTCGAACGTGAACTTGGCGTCGTCACCTTCACCCTCGACGTCCACCACAACGATGTCGCCGGGGTGAATGTCGCCGAACAGGATCTTCTCGGACAGCTGGTCCTCGATCTCGCGCTGGATGGTGCGGCGCAACGGCCGGGCACCCATCGCGGGGTCGTAACCACGGGTGGCGAGCAGGACCTTGGCGGCCTTGGTGAGCTCGATGCCCATGTCCTTGTCCTTGAGGCGGCGCTCCAGGCGGGTAACGAACAGGTCCACGATCTCGATGATCTCGTCCTGCGTCAGCTGCGGGAACACCACGACGTCGTCAACACGGTTGAGGAACTCGGGGCGGAAGTGCTGCTTGAGCTCTTCCGTTACCCGTGCACGCATCCGGTTGTAGCCGGTCTGGGTGTCCGTGCCGGACTGGAAGCCGGTTGCGACGCTCTTGGAGATGTCGCGGGTACCCAGGTTGGTGGTCATGATGATCACGGTGTTCTTGAAGTCCACCACGCGGCCCTGGGAGTCGGTCAGGCGGCCGTCTTCCAGAATCTGGAGCAGCGAGTTGAAGAGATCGGCGTGTGCCTTCTCAACTTCGTCAAACAGCACCACGGAGAACGGACGGCGGCGGACCTTCTCGGTCAGCTGGCCGCCTTCTTCGTAGCCGACGTAGCCCGGAGGTGCACCGAAGAGACGCGAAACCGTGTGCTTCTCGGAGTACTCGGACATGTCCAGCGTGATGAGGGCGTCCTCTTCACCGAACAGGAACTCGGCCAGTGCCTTGGCGAGCTCGGTCTTTCCGACGCCGGTGGGACCGGCGAAGATGAACGAGCCACCCGGGCGCTTGGGGTCCTTGAGGCCTGCACGGGTACGGCGGATAGCCTGGGACAGGGCCTTGATGGCTTCGTCCTGGCCCACGACGCGCTTGTGCAGTTCCTCTTCCATCTTGAGCAGGCGCGAGGACTCTTCCTCGGTCAGCTTGAAGACGGGGATACCCGTGGAGTTGGCGAGGACTTCTGCGATCAGGTCCTCATCAACCTCGGAGATGTCGTCCATGCCGCCGGACTTCCAGTTGCGCTCCTTCTCCGCGCGCTCGGCAATGAGCTTCTGCTCCTTGTCGCGCAGCGAAGCGGCACCTTCGAAGTCCTGGGCGTCGATAGCCGATTCCTTCTCCAGCTTCACGTCTGCGATGCGCTCGTCCATGGCCTTGAGCTCCGGCGGAGCGGTCATGCGGCGGATGCGCAGGCGTGCGCCGGCTTCGTCGATGAGGTCGATCGCCTTGTCCGGCAGGAAGCGGTCCGAGATGTAGCGTTCGGCCAGCTGCGCCGCAGAGGCGAGGGCGCCGTCGGTGATTGTCACGCGGTGGTGTGCCTCGTAACGGTCACGCAGGCCCTTGAGGATCTCGATCGCGTGCGCAACCGAGGGCTCCTTGACCTGGATGGGCTGGAAGCGGCGCTCCAGCGCAGCGTCCTTCTCGATGTGCTTGCGGTACTCGTCCAGCGTGGTGGCACCAATGGTTTGGAGCTCTCCGCGGGCCAGCATCGGCTTCAGGATGGACGCAGCATCGATTGCGCCTTCGGCGGCACCTGCACCAACGAGGGTGTGGATCTCGTCGATGAAGAGGATGATGTCCCCGCGGGTGCGGATTTCCTTGAGGACCTTCTTGAGGCGCTCTTCGAAGTCGCCACGGTAGCGGGAGCCGGCGACCAGGGAGCCAAGGTCAAGCGTGTACAGTTGCTTGTCCTTGATGGTCTCCGGGACGTCGCCGCGGACGATCGCCTGGGCGAGGCCTTCGACGACGGCCGTCTTGCCGACGCCGGGCTCACCGATGAGGACGGGGTTGTTCTTGGTGCGGCGGGAGAGGACCTGCATGACGCGTTCCATCTCCTGCTCGCGGCCGATCACGGGATCGAGCTTGTTCTCGCGGGCGGCCTGGGTAAGGTTGCGGCCGAACTGGTCCAGCACCACCGAACCTGCAGGGGTTCCTTCCTGCTGGCCCTGGCCGGAGCCCGCACCGGCGGTTTCCTTGCCCTGGTAGCCGGACAGCAACTGGATAACCTGCTGGCGGACACGGTTGAGGTCCGCACCGAGCTTCACCAGGACCTGGGCAGCCACGCCTTCGCCCTCACGGATGAGGCCGAGGAGGATGTGCTCAGTGCCGATGTAATTGTGGCCGAGCTGAAGAGCTTCGCGAAGGGAAAGCTCAAGTACCTTCTTGGCACGCGGGGTAAAGGGGATGTGTCCGGACGGAGCCTGTTGGCCCTGGCCGATGATCTCCTGAACCTGTTCGCGGACGCCATCGAGCGAAATGCTCAAGGACTCAAGCGCCTTGGCGGCAACGCCTTCACCCTCGTGGATCAGACCCAAGAGGATGTGTTCAGTACCGATGTAGTTGTGATTGAGCATCCGTGCCTCTTCTTGGGCAAGGACGACCACGCGACGGGCACGGTCCGTAAATCTCTCAAACATTTCGCCACACTCCTAGCTACGACGTACTTTGATGCTACGTGCCGGGGCGGGAGATTTGGAGCGTGTTCGCCACAGGGGAAACATGACGCTCCGCGGAATAAATCCGGGGAGAAGTCCGCGCACCCCCTGCACTCCTCTAAGCCTCCCTCGTTGCCGCCCAGCCGGACAGCCTCGTCATGCCCGATCCCGCGAGGCAAAGAGTCCGGCTGCGGTTCCGTTGATATCCACGTACCCCTATTACCGCGCATTCAAGCTGGTACTTCAGAAGCGAATATTTATCAACGGCCTTGAATAATCCCGGGCCCCTACTGGCAGACCCTTTAAACGCCAAAGCCCCGGCACGGATGCCGGGGCTTTGAGGCAGTGAATCAGGAATTGGCCTTCTGGTACGCTTCCTGGATTTCAGCTTGAATGCGGCCGCGGCTGTTTACGGTGTAACCGTTGTCACGCGCCCACTGGCGGATCTGGGCGGAATCCTGGCTTCGGGTTGCCGTTGCGCGCCCCCGGGCCGCACGGCCGGAAGAAGTCTTCCGGGCCTTGGATACGTAAGGCTCCAGGGCTTTCCGCAGGGAAGCTGCGTTTGCCGTGGACAGGTCCATCTCGTAGCTGACGCCGTCCAGGCCAAAGCGGACAGTTTCGTCGGCTGCCCCTTCATCCAGGTCGTCAACGAGGATGATTTTTACTTTTTGTGCCATGAGTAGCCTCTCTTTTGGAGGGTTGGATATTCAGAAATCCCCATGTTGCTAATCATGATTATCGTTCACGGCAAGCGCGCACGTCAAAGGCATATGTGGATTACTGCTAACTCCCCGCCAATTAGGGGCTATTTAGCGGCCGGACCGTCCGCTTCGGGACCGGAATTGCGCAGATTTGCCTCCGCCTGGGCACGCGCCTCGGCCTGCCGCTCCGATTTGTCCGCATTAAAAATTGACTTCATGGCAAACCAGAAGATCAAACCGACCACCACTGAGGGTGCCAGGACTGCGATGTACTCCATGATTAGTGACCTTCAGGCTTCAGCAAGGGGAACAGAATGGTTTCACGGATACCGGCGCCCGTGAACAACATGACAAGGCGATCGATGCCAAGGCCAATACCGCCCATCGGCGGAGCACCGTATTCAAGGGCCCGCAGGAAGTCTTCATCCAATTGCATGGCTTCATCGTCGCCTGCGGCGGAGCGGCGGGACTGCTCCGTGAGCCGCTCCCGCTGGATCACCGGGTCAATGAGCTCCGAGAACGCCGTACCGCGCTCCATACCGCCAATGATAAGGTCCCAGGCCTCAATAAGGCGGTCGTCTTCTCGGTGTGGGCGGGCCAGGGGCTGGGCGGACGGCGGATAATCGTAAACGAACGTGGGGTTAAGCAGGGTGGGTTCCACAATTTCGCCGAACAGTTCCACAACCAGCTTTTCGGCATCCCACTTGGGGTCCACCTTGACATCGTGCTTGGCAGCAATGGCCAGCAATTCGTCAACCGTGGTGTCGGGCGTAATTTCCTCTCCAACAGCCTCCGAAAGGCCCGGATAGACGGCAAGCCAGGACCATTCGCCGTCGAGGTTTATTTCACCGGCTTCCGTCTGGATGGTACGGGTCCCCACCACGTCGGCCACATTCAGGATGATTTCCTTCATTCGCTCGGCCATGACGAACTGGTCGGCCCACGCTTCGTAGCATTCGAGTGTGGTGAATTCCGGGCTATGCGTGGAATCGACGCCCTCGTTGCGGAAAACCCGGCCCATATCGTAAACGCGGTCGATGCCACCCACCACTGCACGCTTGAGGAAAAGTTCCGTGGCAATGCGCAGGGTCATCTTCTGGTCGAAAGCATTCATGTGCGTTTCGAACGGACGCGCCGTTGCGCCACCGTGGACCAATTGCAGAATTGGCGTCTCCACCTCCACGTAGCCGTGGCGGTCGAGGGTGTCGCGGACCGAACGGGTAATCGCAGCGCGCGTGTAGACCATTTCGCGGGCTTCGTCGCGCACCATGAGGTCCACGTAGCGCTGGCGGACCCGGGTCTCCTCGTTGAGGCCGGCGTGGAGCACCGGCAGCGGGCGGAGCGCCTTGGAGGCCATGGACCAGGAGTCTGCCATCACGGAAAGCTCACCGCGGCGGGAGGAAATCACCTCACCCTTGATGAAGACGTGGTCGCCAAGGTCAACAAGCGCCTTCCACTCGGCCAGCGCTTCCTCGCCCACATTGGCAAGGCTCAGCATGGCCTGCAAACGCACGCCCTTGCCGTCCACACCGCCCTCCTGGAGCGTGGCGAAGCACAGCTTGCCGGTGTTGCGGACAAAGACAACACGACCGGTGACTCCAACGATGTCTCCGGTGGTTTCATCAGCCTGGAGGTGGCCGTACTTTTCCCGGACCTCAGTCAGCGAGTGTGTCCGTTCCACGCCCACCGGGTACGCTTCCGTGCCGCGCTCGATCAGCTTGGCGCGCTTGTCCATGCGGATGCGCATCTGCTCGCTGGCATCGATGGGTTCTGCGGAGGTGTTCGGGGCGGGGGTGTTTGCGGAAGTCACAATCCTTAAGTTTACCGCCGATTGCCGGCCTTCACTTCCGGGCATCAGCAACGGCGGAAAGCATAGACTCGGACGGTGGAAACATGGACTGTTGAAACGGACGACGGCGGCGGCCAGCTTGAGGTGCACACCTTCAGGCCCGCGTCGAAAGCATCGATTCCCGGCTCGCAGGCACCCGCGGAGCCATCCGGCGTCGTCATGGTCCACGGCACCTTGGTGACTGATTCCCTGTACTGGCCCTTCGCCCGGCACTTGAGCGTCCTGCTTGGCCGGCCCGTACACAGCTACAACCGGCGCGGCCGCGGTCATTCCGCGCCCCAACCACCCGGCTACTCCGTGGAGACAGAGATCGCCGACCTCGAGGCCGTGATGCGCGCCAGCGGTTCCACTGACGTTGTGGCGCACAGCTACGGCGGCTTCGTAGCACTCAACGCAGTACTGTCGGCCAAGATCAACCGGCTGGTCACCTACGATGCCGCAGTGTCACTGTCCGGAAACCTTCACGGCCGCTGGCGGCCCGAGCTTGAGGATGCCGTTACGGCCGGGCAACTCGATCACGCGTGGGCCCACCTCGTACAAGGCCTGGGAACCGCAGGCCCCATCTCCTACCTGCCCATGGGCGCCTTGCGGACGCTCAGCATCATTTCCGCGCAGACCCGTTTGGGCGCAGAAATGCGCTCGCTCCTGCCCACGGCCGTCACCGAAATGCGCGCCGTCCTGGCCGCCGACGCCAACCTTGCCGATTTCGTGAACCTCCAAACGCCCACCCTCATGCTCAGCGGCGGCTGGAGCCCGTCCTACTTCGCCGAAACCGGCCGCGCGTTGGCGGGCGCCGTACCAGCCATCGACTTCGCCATCGTGCCCCTGCAGTTCCACGAGGGACCCCTGCGGCCCGGCAAACGCCTGGCCACACGGATCGCCCGTTTCCTGTCCGGCGGTCACGTATCGGCCGCCGTGGGCACCTAGGATGAACCGGTGAAGGAACAGGACGTAAAGACGCACGACGGCGGCCGCCTCGCCTTGTACACGTACGGGGCTGACGACGCGCCCGGTGAACGTCGTGTGATCGTCGTCGGCGGTGCGTTCCTCACCGCCCTGATCTATCGCCCCTTCTCCATTGCCTTGGCGAAAGGCCTGGGGGATGGCTGGGCTGTTGATGTCTACGACCGCCGGGGCCGCGGCAAATCCACCGCGCAGCCGCACAACTACTCCATGGCCACGGAAATCGCCGATGTCCGGACCATCATGGATGCCACCAACGCCAGGAACATCCTGGGCCACAGCCTGGGAGGTTCGGTGGCCCTCAACGCCGCGCAGGCCTTCGTGGGCACCCGCCATGAGCCTGCAAAACTCGCCGTCTACGACGCCGCCGTGAACATCGACGGCAGCATGGACACCGGCTGGTTGGCTGGCTTCGAGGATGCAGTCAATGAGGGCGACATCAGCCGTGCCATGGCCCGCATGAAGCGCGGGATGCAGCCGGGTACCGCCCTCGCGCGGGTTCCCGAGCCCATGCTCGCCGGCCTCATGGCGGTAGTCTCGCGAACCAAGGTCAACAAATTGTTCCGGGAACTCCTGCCATCGGGCGTTGGCGAGTTGAAGGCCGCCTTTGAAGCCGCGGAGACACCCCAGGACTTCTCCGCACTCCCGCCAACCACACACTTCATGGTGGGCAAGAAAAGTCCGCAGTTCTATAAAGTGACCGCTGCCCGCTTGAACCGTGCCGTCCCCGGCAGCACCATGGAAGTTTCTCCCAAAGGATTCCACGGATCAGTTCCGGCGGCGGTCAAGGAGCTCGTCAGCGACATCTCCGATTACTTCAAGGGCTGAATCCCTGCGGTATCCGGCTCCCGTTCAGGCGGCTCGGCTAGGCTCGTGTCATGACTCGCGAGATCATCACCACAGCTGACGGCGGACACCTCGAAGTACTCACCACCGGCGGTGACCTGAAAGCGGCAGGTTCCGGCGTCGTCGTCGTGCCCGCGTCGATGGTGACGGCCTCCGATTACACGCGCTTCGCGCAGAAGCTCAGCGAGGCGCTCGGCCGCCCCGTCCATACCTTCAACCGACGCGGGCGGGGAGAGTCTTCGCCCCAGGCTGAGGACTACACGCTGGAAGCCGATATCCGCGACCTCAACGCAGTCATGAAGCACACCTCCAGCACAGACGTCTTTGGGCACAGTTTCGGAGGGGCAGTGGCACTGCACGCCGCCCGGACGCTGCCGGTGGAACGGCTCGCGGTCTACGACCCCGCGGTCTCGGTCAACCACAGCGTCAAGGCAGATTGGGCGCCTGAGTATGAACGCGCGACGGCGGCAGGAGACTACGACCGCGCCCTCGCCGTCCTTATCAAGGGAGTGGAGACTGGAGGGGCGTTCGCCAGGATGCCGTTGTCGATGCTGACCTTGGCTACGAAACTCACCGCCGGCACTCCACTGGGGAAGCAAATGCGGGAGTTGATGTCCTGCGGCGTACGGGAGATCAAGGCTGTCATTGCTGCCGACATGCCCGCAGAGCCGTTCCTGGAACTGCCGTTGGAGACACTGATTGTGGTGGGCGAGAAGAGCCCTGCATACTTCGGGGTGGCCTGCGGGCAGATCCATGACGTCCTGTCCGGATCCAGCTACACCATCCTGCCCGGCTTCGGCCATGACGGGCCGAACAAGGCTCCGGAGAAGCTGATTGCGGAATTGGCCGGGTTCTTCTCGGGCTAGGGTTACGGGTTGCCCTGGGCGTCACCCTGGGTAGTCTCACAAGATCGTAGGGGGAGCCTGGGTCTTTGGTGGTGCTGTGGTGGTTAAGTAGCTGGAGCCCCGACCGTCGTGGTCGGGGCTCCAGCCTGTAATGGTTGTCCGGCGGT
>NZ_JBIVHM010000009.1:0-181456 GCF_044749185.1 Paenarthrobacter sp. NPDC089675
AACAAGCGCGCAGGCAACGACAACAAACCCTCGATGCCTGCTACGCCCGCAACCCTCACAGATACCACCGCAGACCCACCGCGCCAGGAATACCAGCCACCGCCGGAATCAACCACAGAAAAACCACCCAGCTGTCACAAACAGCTTGATATATACCGAATTTCCATGCGATTAGGAGGGTTCCCGCGAACTGAGCGCAGTCGCCATCATCTGAGCGCCCGGAGAATGCGTTCTTTGAAAGCGTGTTCCTGGAACAAGTCCTTCCACTCGATCCGAATAAAGCGCCAGCCATCTTCCATGAGGGCCTTCTCGCGGCGCCTCTCCTGAAAGATGACCTCCTCCGTGGGTTTGTAGTCGAAGTATTTGGTCCGCCCGTCAAACTCCAGCGCGAGCTTCTCCTCCTCCCAGGCGAAGTCCATCCGGTGCTCGCCCAGCCTGGTTCGCACCTTGAACTGCGGCTCGGGGAGCCTGATGCGCAGGCGCTGCATGAGTTCCCGCGTCAGCGTCTCACCGGCCGATTCTGCGCGAACATCAGCGTTCTCCAGAGCCTTGCGCAGAATCCGGACACCCCGTTTGCCCGCAGAGGCGTCGGCCAGTTCTTCAACCAGGGCCCGGTTGGCGCCCAACCGCAACCCGTGATCCACGATGACCAGGGCCTTGGGATAACTGAGCATCCGAGCACAGTCGGAAACCGTCCGCTCAAGCGTTGTGGCCCTCAAGCCCCGGACCGTGCTGACCTCGTCCTCGGGCAAAGCCTCCGTGTGGGCCTGCACGTCCTTTCCCCAACGGTCAGCGGAGGGGCGGACAGGGTGCAACACATGGACCTTGTCGTTGACACCCCACAGAAACAAGCCATGGAGTCGTGCCGCGGAGAGGTGGCTATAGGCAAAGGCCCCTGTGGACGTTGTTAAAGTGCCGTGGGCGTGGGCAGCAATTCGTTGCAGTGCACGCTGGCTCGGACCCAACGCGTCCCATCGGCTCGCCCTGACGTAGCACCCGTATCTCAGCCGATGGATTTGACCGGCGTCCAGCAAGGCTTTGATGCTTCGACTGTTGTGACCCATGCGAAGCAACTGCTCGGTCCGCCACATGTTTCCAAGGGCGGGGAGTTCACGGCGTTTGGGCGATGTGGATGGGCTTGAAAGTGTGCTCATCGACCCAGCATCGCCAACAGTCAACGACCCGAAGAAGGCCGTGGCAGTGCTATGTGGACAGCCGTTCGCCGGATTCGCGGGAATCATGCCAACCGTCCGGAAACTTCCCTAAGAACATGCAGTGTTCCCGCGAACCCAGCGAAGACAGCACGGAAGGCTAGGCCTCCACGAACTCGTCCGACTCCTCGAACTCCACTGCCGCGATGATTTCCTTGGTCTCCGGGTGGATCATGAAGGCCTCGTCCTCGTCTTCGATCATGATGAAGTCGCCGTGGTCGGTGGAGAAGTGCCACGCCAGGATGGTTTCGCCGTCGTGCTGGTAGTTGGGGTCGCCCATGGTGATCTTCTCCAGGGTGTACCCGGCGACGTCGCACAATTCGCGGATGATGACCTCGAACTCCGGGGCGTTGGCGAGTGCTTCTTCCTTCGCCTCGGCCTGGCGTTCGTCGAGATCCGGGATGAGGGCAACACGTTCGGCGATGTGGGCCTCGAGGTCTTCGTCATTGAGGACCAGGAGTTCCGGCTGGCTGCGAAGGTATGCCGCGTTGAGGTCCACGATGTCCTCTTCCTCAAGGAGTGCCTCGAACTCACCATCGAGTTCATCCAACAGAGCCACCGATGCCGAAGCAGGTTCCGACTCATCGAGTTCGCCGTCGAGGTAGGCCTCGGCTTCGTCTTCACTCAAGGCATCGAAAGCGGCGGCCGTGCGGTTGAAGAGCTCCAGGTGCCGTGCAGCACCCATGCCCTCAAGCCCGGCACGGACGAACGCGTCCACGTCCTCGCGCTCAGGAACGGTGAACACGTACTGCGCGAAGCCACCGGCGAGTGCCTGCGTCAGGTAGAAGTCAACAAAGTAGCTGTTGAGGGCGGCCGGTGCGATCTCGTCGCTGTTGAGGAGTTCTGCGTACATCTCATTCACTACATTGACGTTGGAATCCACAACGTCCCCATTGCCGGCTTCGAAGGCTGCCTTGTTCAGGACGACGGGGTACTCGTTGGTAGTCATGGGAAATCCTCACTGCTGAAAGCTGGTGGTGCTCCGGACATCTTCAACGTACGCGTGGGAATGGCGCCGCAAACGAGGTGGAGGTTAACGGTGGGCGAAGTTTGGGGGCCGCTCCGGGCTGACTAAGATTGAGCAGATAACCTCCTGCCGAAAGTAGCCGCCTGCATGCCGTCCCACCCCGATGACAATTGGGAACTGGCCATACAAACACCTGCCATCAACGACCGCTCCCTCGCGGCCGGATTGGCCTATGCCATGGGCAGCCGTGTCACGGGGATTACCTTCGATGCGGCTACGGGACTGCTTCTGGGCAAGGTCCGCGGCAACTCCCCGCAGCCATATTCGACGTCGGCAAAACTGGTCCGCAAGCCAAGCGGCTGGAGCTGCACGGTGGGCATTTGCAGCTGCCCGGTCCGCAAGGACTGCAAGCACGTGGCAGCCCTCCTTTTCACGGCTGAGGACCACCCGTCCATCCGTGCGCAGCTGTTGGCCCAGGCTCCGGGTATGCAGACCGCCCGCCCCGGGCAAGCCGCTGCCCGGCCGGCCTGGGAACTCGCCCTCAACAGGCTGATCACAAAGCCCGGCGCAACCCCGAGCCCCGCAGGAATCCAGCTCGCGCTCCAGTTCGAGGTGGAGGAACCGGCCGCACACTTCTCCTACACAGGGCGAAGAGACCCGGTTCGCAGCGTCCGGCAGCTCAAGGTACGCCCCATGATGATGGGCGCCAAGGGCAAATGGATCCGTGGCGACATCTCGTGGAACAACCTCAGCTACGTCAGTTTCCGCCGGGAGTTCAACGAGACACAGGTCGAGTGGCTCCAAACGTTCCTCGCCGCCCACGGCACCCCCAACGGACGGCAACAACCAGCCGGCGCCATGTGGCTGAGCCTGAACGACTTCGCCGGGAAGAACCTCTGGGCTCTCCTTTATGAAACCAAGAAGGTGGGCATTCCGCTCATTCACGCCGCAGGAAGCGAGCCCGTCCGTATCGAGTCCCGGCCCGCCGTCGTCGGACTCAGCCTGGCAAGGCCGGAAGCCAACGGCGGAAAGCCCGACGGCGGCCTGCAGCTTTCGCCGTCGGTAACGGTGGGCGGGGAAGAGGTCGATGCCGGATCCGTGGGGTTCCTCGGAAAGCCCGCCAACGGGATCTTCTTCACGCATTCCGGTTCGGAGGCGCTGCCCGGTGTGGCCCCGCAGAACAACCTCATCGCCCTGGCACCCATCGAAGGAAGCATCAGCGATGAGTTGCTGGACTTCGTCACTGAGGGTTCCACGCTGCGGATTCCAGCCGAGGACGAGAGCCGCTTCCTGACGTCGTTCTACCCGAAGCTGCGTCAGTCGACGCCGGTGCAAGCCGCCGACGAATCGGTCGAGCTCCCCACCCTGGCCGTGCCCACGTTGTCCCTGTTGGCCAATTACGGCAACGACCACAAAGTCCGGCTGCACTGGGAGTGGCACTACACTTCGGGCACCCTCGTGACTGCCCAACCGCTGTGGCGGCACCCGGAAGATCGCGGCTACCGGGACGACGCTGCGGAAGCCCGAATCCTCGAATCGCTGGGACACCCGTGGGAGATCGTCCCCGCCCTCGCGGAGTCCTCAACAGGTGGCTGGGGTGCACCCCGGCTCACCGCCACAGCCGAACTCGCCGGCCTGGACACCCTCGCGTTCACCGAAGAGGTACTGCCCGCACTCAGGCAACTTCCCGACGTCGTGGTTGAAACCTCCGGTGACATCGCCGATTACCGGGAGGCCGAGGAAGCGCCGGTTGTCTCGATTTCCACCAAGGAAACTGCGAGCGGCGACTGGTTCGACCTCGGAATCGTGATCACCCTCGAGGGGGAACCGGTCTCCTTCGCGGCGGTCTTCTCCGCCTTGGCCGCCGGTCAAACCCGCATGCTCCTGCCCAGCGGCGCCCACTTCTCCCTGGACCTTCCCGAACTCCACCAGCTCCGCGAACTCATCGACGAGGCCCGCTCGCTGCAGGACAACCCTGACAACAAAGACGGCACGTTGCAGATCAGCCGCTTCCAGGTGGGGCTCTGGGACGAGCTGGCGCAGCTTGGAATCGTGGACGAGCAGGCAGCCGCGTGGCGTGAGTCGGTCGGTGGATTGCTCGACGACGGCGTGACCGGGCTGCCGCTGCCGGCCGGCCTTAACGCTGAGCTGCGTCCGTACCAGCTGGAAGGGTTCAACTGGCTCAGCTTCCTCTACAAGCACAGCCTTGGCGGGGTCCTGGCCGACGACATGGGCCTGGGCAAGACCGTGCAGGCTCTTGCGCTGATCTGCGCTGCGAAGGAGCTGGCCGTGTCCAGCGGCAATGACAGGGCCCCGTTCCTGGTTGTTGCTCCTACCAGCGTGGTGAGCAACTGGGCCCTGGAAGCGCAGCGGTTTGCTCCAGGCTTGGTGGTGCGAACGGTCTCGGAGACTTTCGCCAAGAGTGGCCTGTTGCCGTCCGAAGCGATGGCGGGGGCCGACGTCGTTATTACCTCCTATGCGCTGTTCCGCATCGACTACGAGGCCTACGCCTATTTCCAGTGGGCGGGGCTCATGCTCGATGAAGCGCAGTTCGTGAAGAACCACCAGTCCAAGGCGTACCAATGTGCGCGGAAACTGCCTGCCCGCTTCAAACTGGCAATCACAGGCACACCCTTGGAAAACAACCTGATGGAGTTCTGGGCGCTGACGTCGATCGTCGCTCCCGGACTGTTCCCGAGCCCCAAGAGGTTCGCCGAAAACTACCAAAAGCCCGTGGAAAAGAATGGTGACTCCGCGCAGCTGGGCAAGCTCCGCCGTCGTGTCCGTCCGCTCATGATGCGCCGCACCAAAGAACAAGTCATCAAAGACCTGCCGCCCAAACAGGAGCAGGTCCTCGAGGTGGTCCTCAACCCGCGCCACCAGAAGGTCTACCAAACCCACCTGCAGCGTGAGCGGCAGAAAATCCTCGGCCTGATCGACGACGTCAACAAGAACCGCTTCACGATCTTCCAGTCCTTGACCTTGCTGCGGCAGCTAAGCCTGGACGTGTCGCTGGTGGACTCGTCGTTGTCCGCGGTGCGCTCGTCCAAGCTTGACGTCCTGTTTGAGCAGCTTGAGGACATCATCTCCGAGGGGCACCGAACCCTGATCTTCAGCCAGTTCACCGGGTTCCTGGGCAAGGTCCGCGAGCGGATGGATGCCGAGGGAATCGAGTATTGCTACCTCGATGGCAGCACCCGCAACCGAGGCGAGGTTGTCAGCGAATTCAAGAACGGCTCGGCGCCCGTCTTCCTGATCTCGCTGAAGGCCGGCGGTTTCGGCCTCAACCTGACCGAGGCCGACTACGTGTTCCTGCTGGACCCTTGGTGGAACCCCGCGTCCGAGGCCCAGGCCGTGGACCGGACACACCGGATCGGGCAGGCCCGGAACGTGATGGTTTATCGACTGGTCGCAAAAGACACCATCGAGGAAAAGGTCATGGCGTTGAAGGCCAAGAAGTCGCAACTGTTCGCGGATGTGATGGAAGGCGACGCGTTGGCTGGCGGTTCGTTGACGGCGGAGGACCTGGCGGCGCTGTTCGCGGAGTAGGACCGAAGTGGCTGTAGACTCTCCTCCGGCCCAGGAAATGTGGTCGCTGGCACATAGTAGGGGGAACTGCAGTGACCGACCTGCCGTTTTCGAAGCATGAAATCTTAAGAAATCCCAAGCAGGCCGCGGCCGCGGCGCTGCTGACACGCTGGCCCGGGACGCCGCGGGAACCCTTTGGCTGTATCCAGGGAAATCGGGCGGCCAGTTCTCTCCGCGCGGTCAGGTTGGCTCGGGCTGGAATGCCATGACGTCCCTGGTGGCACCCGGTGATTTGAATGGCGACGGCAAACCCGACGTGTTGGCCCGCGACGCGGCCGGTGTGCTCTGGCTTTACCCGGGCAATGGCTACGGCGAGTGGTACCCACGCGTCCAGGTGGGCGCCGGATGGAACGTCATGACCTCGATCGTGGGCCCGGGCGACTTCAACGGCGACGGCAAACACGACATTCTGGCCAGGGACTCTTCCGGTGTCCTGTGGCTCTACCCCGGCAACGGCTCCTCCGGCTGGCTCCCCCGCGTCCAGGTGGGCGCCGGATGGAACGTCATGACCTCGATCGTGGGCCCGGGCGACTTCAACGGCGACGGCAAGCACGACGTCATTGCCACCGACACCGCGGGTACTTTGTGGCTCTACCCCGGCAACGGCTCCTCCGGTTGGCTCCCCCGCGTCCAGGTGGGCTCGGGCTGGAACTCCATGACCGCCGTCGTTGCTCCGGGCGACTTCAACAGCAACTTCGCACCGGACGGGACCGCGGATCTCCTGGCCCGTGACACCGAGGGTGTCCTGTGGCACTACCCCGGCGACGGCAGGGGCGGCTGGATGCCGCGATTCGCGGTGGGCTGGGGCTGGGACGCCATGACAGCAATCCTCTAGAAACGTTCGACGGCGGTCTCCCGGATTTGGGAGGCCGCCGTCACGTTTACGTCGGACGCCTGCATCGCGTCCGCGACCTTAGATCCCGGGACTCACCGCTTAGTAGTAATAGACTGCTCTCATTCAGCAACATTCGAGCTAATGAGCCCTAGGTGACAATGATCAGACAGGCAGAGGTTTCATTTGAACTGCATGCCTGGGTGGACGAAAGCATGCGAACTGTGAACGTCAAAGAACCCATGTACATGCTTGGCGCGGCCGTGGCTGACCCATCGCGTTGTGGCGTTGCACGGGATGATTTGCGATCCATCCTGACTGACGGCCCAAAGCTGCATTGGAGGGACATGGACACCCGGGCGAAGAAACTGTCCATTGATCTCTTGGGAGCGCTGGACGCAGCTCACATCGTCGTCGTGGCAGCGCCTCTTGAACCCCGGCGACAAGAACGGGCCCGAGCCAAATGCATGGAAAGGCTGTTCTCGGAAGCTGGGCGCATTAGGCGTCACGTCAGTCTTCCTTGAGTCCCGCACGCGATCTCTCAACGCACGCGACATGCACCTCGTCGATAAGTTGCGAGGTCGAAGAGTTATGCCTGAGTCACTCCGAGTCGAGATTCAACTTCCTTCAGAAGAACCGATGCTCTGGATACCCGATCAGGTTCTTGGCGCCATGGGCGACGCTGAAGCGGGAGATGCCACATGGCTCAGAATGTTCCGGGGCCACATCAGCCGACACATCATCTGATCCGACTCAACAAACGCGAAAGCCAGGTCCCGTCAACCGGCGGGGATCCTGGCTTTAACTTCCCAACCCCCCAGCAGGAGGTGGGCTACGTCAATCGAACCTCAATATGCGTAAAAGTGTCAAGGCGCAGCATTGCGGCCGGTTGACAGTCGTTGACGGCGTTTCGCATCTGCCAAGCCACCGGCGAACACCGAGATACCCATTGCAACGCCAACCGCGGGGTTGGAGATAATGGCCCCGGCGCCGCCGATTACCAGTGCGACCGCCGCCGCCAAGATGTGTAATTTCAAAAGAGCCTCCATTCGTCTTTCGAGTTTGTGTTGGCGGTGATGTCTGGGCGGGGGACCTTCCGAACCACCCTGATTTCTACGCCTTCCTCGGCGCCGAACAGTCGCCTGCCAACTCCATTGACGTAGATCCAAAGACCAGTTCCGTCAGGCATGACGTCCTGTACCACACCAGCCATTACCCCCCCCCCCCCCGCAAAGTCGATATCGACTTCGTCACCGGGCAGGAAGTACTCCCAGGCTTTGTTGTACCGCGCCGACAGCGCCTCCGGATCCATCATCCGGAAAACCGTGCTCTTTTCCATGGCAAAGGCCCCCTCCATGTCTGCCTAATTAGCGGTGAGGGGAGCCCGCGGAAAATGACGGATGCACAGCGTTGTAGGAGTTGAACGTGAAGACCCTCCCTACTGTGAGGCCCTTCGAGGTGCCGGAGGATTCGCGCGGAGCAACGATAACAGGCGCAGTGGCCGGCCGGATTCCGCGGCGGCCTGCATTTTGTGATGACCGTCCAAGAGGAAATGCACAAGACCCCAGTGAGCGTAATAGTCCGCACCGTTGTCCATAGCCGGCTGGCAGACATCAAGAACTGAAACAGCCACTGCAGTCGGTGTCGAGACATCTGCCAGTATGGCAGAGTACTCCGCCACCCGGCCGTTGTCATTCCATGTTGGTGGGACCATAGGCACAACGAACTCGAATGCATGAGCCCTTGCATCAACGGGGGCCTGCCATGTGCGGTAGTACGGGGTGCGCGGATGCTCGGGCACGCCCCAAAAACCTGAAAGGCCCCAGGTATCTACTTGCTCTTCACTGAAGTAGTCTCCTGGCTTCCCCGGATACACCAGTTCCGGCTGCACTTCGAGCAACAGGGGAATGTAGGACCCCGCCGGAAGAACTGATTCGAACGCACTAAGTACGGCGTGGTCGATGCCATCAACCCCAAACTTCAATTGGCCTTGCACCTCGGGGATGGAAACTGTATCCGTGGCGCCTTCCAGGCGTTCGAAAACCAACGGACAGGTTCCGCACCAGAAAGAGAGGTTGAACGCAGCCTTGTCTCCATTCCAGAGCAGCCGCCTCCCGGCCCACTGTCCCGGCTGCTTGGGTTCTTCACCGAACCGAACGGACGACGATCCGGACTCAGCCACTTTTCGTTTGGCCCCGACTTCCAACAACATTTTCCGCAGTCTATACAGCTATCTCGCCGCCCCTTCGGACGCCTCAGTCCAGCCGCACGCCCCGCAGCATCAGCATCGTCCCGCCAACAGCAACGGCAGAGGCCAGGAAGACTCCGGCCGCACCCAAACCAACAGCCACCACGCCAATGGCACTCGGCAGGATCACTTGGCCAACCCTGTTTCCGGCCAACCGCAGTGCAAGAGCCCGCCCGCGTTGACCTGGAGGCGCCTGCGCGGAGAGCCAGGACATGGTGAGCGGTTGGCCAATTCCCAAACCGAGGCCAAGGAAGGCCATGACAACAAACAACAGCCATTCCGGCATCGGAATCGCGGCAACGGCCAGGGACACTGTGGAAACAGCCAGGCTGAGGACTAGCAGCTTCATCCGCCCCAGTTTGCGGGAAACACTGCCCAAACCTATGCGGGAGACCATGGAGAACACGGCCCGGACGGTCAGCATGAGGCCAACGGTGGCGGCGGTGATGCCTCGCTCAGCGCCCAAAGCGGGCAGGTAGACGACCGTCAGATCCACCACGGCCAACACGGTGGCACTGGTGGCCAAAGCACGGGCAACCCCGGGCGCCCGGAGCAAGGCGAAAGCGCTGCCCCTCTGTGGTTCGGCGGACCGGGAGGCACGTCGACCGCTGCTTACACGCGAAGAGATCAAGAAAGTCGTGCCAAAAAGGACCAGGCCCATGGCAACGGCAAGGATGAAGATCGCCTGGGTGTCCGGACGAACGGACGCACCGCCGACAACGGAAATGGCAAGCGGTCCCAGCGCTTGGCCCAACGAGGCAGCGAACGTCAGGTAACCGAACGCGGAGTCGAGTCGGGAAGAAGCCGCGTTGTTCGCGACCACCGCCTGCTGCCCCACAACACAGGCCAGCTGCCCGGCACCGAGCAGTGCTGTTCCGGTGATCAGCGCCCCAACGGACGTCCCCCAGAACAGCAGGAACGTTGAGCAAAGAAGCACGACGGCGGACCCAGCAGCCATGAGCCGACGCTCACCCAAGCGGTCCACCAGATTGCCGATCGGCAGGGCAAGCAGCAACGGAAAGACGGCGTAGCTGGCCGCGAGGACGCCGAGGGCAAAGGCGGGGACGTCGAGTTCGAGGGCGCGGTACGTGGCGGCCGGCCGGACAAGGAACGTCACGGCCTGGATCAACGCCGAATGGAGAAGGAGTGCCGAGGACGATCGCCGCCCGAGTTCGCCGATCATTCGACGTCGAGGCCTTTGTCCGAGATCATGCGCAGTGTCTCGTCCCGGGCTCCCATGACGTGCTCGAACGCGATCTTCGCCGCGCGTTCTGCGTCTTTTGTCGCCATGGCTGCCACCAACAAGCGATGATCTGCGAGTGCCTCTTCCCGGCGTTCCGGCGAGTTGTTGGTGAAGTATCGGTAGCGTTCCACCTGGCTGGCGATCTGCCCGTGGAAACGCAGGGCCCAGGAGTTTCCCGCGATCGAGGCAATGGTGGCGTGGAGGGAGACGCCGTACTTCATGGCCTCGTCCGCGAAGCCCACCATGGCAGCGTTGCGCTCAAGGATTCCCTGCAGCTTGTCAATGTCGGCCTCTGTAGCGCGGGCACATGCTTCACGCGCCATGAGGGATTCCAAGGCCGCCCGCACGTCGTAGAGCTCGGAGATTGCCGTCTCATCGAGCAGCGGAACCAGCACCCCCCCGGTGGGCTGTTGCTCCAGGAGGCTCTCGGAAATCAACCGGCGGATCGCTTCGCGCAGCGGCGTCCGGCTGACCTGCAGTGACGTTGCCATTGCGGGTTCGTAGATCCGTGTGCCTGGCTTGAGTTCAAGGTCCAGGATCTGCCGTTTCAGCTCCGTGTAAACGAGGTGAGCGCCGGTGTTCCGGGGTTGTGATGCTGCCATGCTGCCGCCAAGGTCTGGGTGCGTGTACTTGTATACATCTATACAGGCTGTTTACGTCCGTCGCAAGACGGACCCAGAACGCATGCTGCGTCCAGTAAGGGACCGCTTATTCATTTGGGGTATGAAACGACCTTCCGGAGGATTCCTGGGTCCTGTTCCGGCTGGTCGGACGTAGCATCTGGGTCGGTCAGCTCCGCGACCAACGGTAGGGCGTAGTGGTGGACACCTTGACCAGACCGGATCGCTCGAGGATTGGGCGGGAAAACTCGGTGGAGTCGCTGTTAATCAACGTCTTGCCGTGCGCCAACGCCGACTGGGCACGGCGGGCCGTCAGGGCCCGATAGATCCCGCGGCCCCTCCATTCCGGGCGGGTAGCACCGCCCCAGATGCCGGCAAAGTCGGTGCCGGGTACGGGTTCCAGTCGGCCGGCACTGATGATGACACCGCCGGACTCGGCAACCCACAGTTCCATGGCGTCATCGAGCGAAAGCCGGCGAAGAAGGGCACCGGCCATCTCGTCCGAGACGGGCTCGCCGAAGACCTCATCCTGCATGGCACTCATGGCCCGGACGTCAGGTTCGTCAACCACACGGCGCAGCGTCACGCCGTCAGGCAATGGCACGTCCGCGCTGAGCGCCCGGGCTTTGCCGATCATGATCGACTCCGGCGCATCCGCCGTGAAGCCGTGCTCCAGGAGTGTTTCATGGAGCCGTGGGGCGTGGTCGTGCCCCCGGGTCTTCCATTCCACCTTGGTGATTTCAGGCAGGCCCTCAAAGTAGGCCATGGCCTCCGAGACAAGCCGTCGGACTCCCTCTTGATCGGCTCCGTCCAGGTCCCGGTACGTGATGAAACCGCGTCCACCCAGGAACGTCACCAGGCGGAGTGGTCCGCGCTCGGCCACCGTGAGGGCGCTCGGAGTCTCCGCGTCGGTGCGGAGCTGCTCATCGTAGGCAGCAAGAAGGCGGGCTTTGATGTCAGGCTGGGTCATTCCGAGAGCCTACCCGCAGCGACACCGAAAATTCTGCTGGTTCATGCCATGTTCGGCCACCCTCGACCCCGTCATTTCAAGGTGCTGGACTCCTGACGAGAAAGCAAAAACGCTCTCTCACCAAACCGCCCCTCCAGCCGATCGCTCTCTCACTTAACGAGAGAGCGATCGCGTTTCAGGGGTGGTAGGTGAGAGAGCGTCCTGAAAGTGCTACTGGCCGCCGTTGCAGAGCTGGCCGTACTTGGTGCCGGCTTCCTGGTATGCGGTGGTCAGGTCCCCGAGCTTTGCTTCATCCGGGTTTTCCTTCGCCTGCTCATCGAGCAACGCCAGGATGGAGGTCACCACCGGCTTCATCTCGTCGGAAGCGACGCCCTCGATGGGACGGATGGCGTTGGCTACACGGTTGCTTGCCGTCTTGTTGTTGTTCTGGGTGAGCCCGGAAGCGGCGGCGGCCATCCTGTCGCAGGTCTGCGCGGTGGTCAGCTGCGGTGCTGAACAAGCGGAAGCCGAGGCGAGCAGCCCGGCAGCGATCAGGACAGTGGTGAGTTTCTTCATGATTCCCTCAATGGTCGACGTCCCTTCGATTGTAAAGGGCGTTTCAGGCAGCAAGCTGCACGGTTGCGCCGTGATGCGGACGTCCAATGTCCTTCGGGTCTTCAAGCTGCCCTAGGCTGGGGGACATGGCGATCATTCATAAAGCAACCCTGTCCCCCACCAAGCTTGAACTCATCGCTGACTACCTGCCCACGCAGCCGTGGTTCATCCAGGACGGCGAACCGGAGCTCATCGGCGCCTACCGGTTCGACGATCCCGCCGGCGAGGTCGGTATTGAGACCCACGTGGTTGCCGCAGGTGACCGCATCTACCAAGTCCCCCTGAGCTACCGGGGCCACGAGCTGGGCGGCGCCCACGAATGGCTCATCGGCACCATGGAACACTCCGTACTCGGAAAGCGCTGGGTCTACGACGCCTGCGCCGATCCCGTGTACGTGAAAGCGCTGGCCACGGCGATCCTCACCGGCCAAAAAGAAGCGAGCTTGCTGGTGGAGGGCGAGTCGGAGCCCCGGCCCAGCAGCGTCACGGTCACGGGCAGCGGAACGCCCGACGGCGAAGTTCCCGCCTTGAGCGCTTCAGCACCTGTATCGGGCAGCGGCGTCACCATCATCCACGCCGGCGGGCTCCGCCTGAAGGTGAACCGGGTTGTGGATGTGGCCGCCGATGCCGCCGTCAACACGGCCGCTGCGCCGGAGCTCCACGCTGAACTCACGCTGCAGGGCTCGTGGTCCGGGTTGGAGCAGCCGGTGGAGCTGGCCTCGGTAATCCGGGACTGATTTGGTTCCGGGCTGACTCGTTCCGGGCGAGCTGTTCGCGACGATCCCGGCGGCGTAGGCTGGCAAGCGAAGTCATCTACTCCGCCGGGAGTCACCATGTACACAGCTAAAACAATCGTTCCCGCAGTCCAGGACCTTGCTGCGGACTGGGTCAGGTACGCAGCGGAGGGAACCTCGTCTCAGACTGATGCCGTCATCAGATGGGCGTTGTCCCGCATCAACCATGCAGATGTTCCTTCGGTGGTGCAGGGAGTGATGCTGACACTGACGGGGAACCGGAAGACGGCAAAAAGGGCCCGGCGGTCAGCCGAGGCGGCAGTGAAACGGGCAACCCGGGCGCTTCGGCGCAGCTCGCCGAAAAGCCGTTCCGGTGGCGCGGCCTGGGTGGCTCTGATCGCGGCGGTTGGACTTATTGCCGGAGCGGTGCTGGCCTGGCGGAAGATGGTTCCCTCCGGCGAACCCGCTCCCGTCAGCCACCCGGAGAATCCGGACCGTCCTGCCCGTACCGGCGAAGACGGCGCCTAAGCACCAGTCTGCTCAGGAGCAGGTAAGCGCCTCCTCCGGCAACAAGGAACCCGGCAACACCCACTATCAGGATCTGGGTAATGATTCCGGCGATTACCAGTGCGAAGCCAACAAGCAACACCAGGCCGCCGATGACCATCCGGGCTGCGGTCCCCCGCAGCCGGCCGGACTTCAACTGCAAATCCAGATCGGGATCCGTCGCGGCAAGGCCACGCTCGAGCTCTTCGAGGCTTCTGCGCTCTTCCTCCGATAACGACATCGGAATCATTCCTCATCCCACGAGTTCCACGGCGCACTTCGGCGTCCACCGCTCATCCCTCTGCACGTACCCTGCTTGCCGTGCCCTGCCTTCATTATCTGACGGTTTGTGCAGAGTAGCCACAGGCTCGCTTCCTTGGCCCCGCTACGGTCAACCACCCGCAGGTGCGGCGATACTGTGACAAGCTAGGAAGGCACCCCGGCATGACGTACGGCAAACCAACTGGAAGGCGATTCTTCCCATGGCACGACGATCTGCAAAAATATCGAACCGAGTGAAGCCAGGAGTCGACGCGCGCCCCCAGCGCGGCCGCGCGGCTTGGTTGATCTTCGCAGGCCTCTTGGCGGGTATCGCCGGAGGCGCTTTTGCTTGGCGGATACTGGCTCCCGAGGGAAAACCTGTACGCCGAACGGACAGCGTCCCGAATGACGTCCAGCCCCAGGAGCTGGTAGTTCCCACCGAGCCCGTGGAAATTTCCACGCGCATGCGGCCGGGCGAATGGACCGAAGAGTCCCTCGCAGCCCATATCGAGGAGTACAAGCAGCAGATCCGCGGGATGGGCGCTGCTGAGTCCGAGATCGTGACCGAGGTGGAGCGGACCGAACAGGGTGCGGCCAAGGTAGTGGTCCGGTGGGACCGCCGCGGGCCGGCTGTTTAGCCCAGGTTCTGGTTCTCACCCTGCCGCGGACGCCATACGACGACGGCCTGGGACCTTCCGCGCGGTCGCTGGCCCCGGGCGAGGCTCACCACGTCTCCGGCGGCTCCCGCTGCGAAGATCCTCGCGTCCACCGGCGTCCGGCGTCGTGACAGTTCCTCGGTCAGTTCCGCCACCCTGTATTGCAGGGCGGCTACTTGGTTTTCGAGGTCCAGGATCCGCTTGATGCCCTCCAGGGAAACGCCCGACTGTGACAGGCGCTGGACCTCCCGCAGCTTGTTGACATCGTTCTGCGAATAGCGCCGGGATTTGCCCGGCGCGCGGCTGGGCGAGACGATGCCCAGCCGGTCGTACTGGCGCAACGTCTGCGGATGCATGTCGGCAAGCTCCGCGGCGACGGAGATGACGAAGATCGGCTGGTTGACGTCGATTGCCATGACCCTCTCCTTACAACCGGGCCTTCGCGGCCAGGTCGTGACGCGGATTGGCGTCCGAGGTGGCGGCAGCGAACGCCTTCACCGCTTCCTCTGCTTCCTTGTTCAGGTTTTGGGGAACAGCGACGTCGATGGTCACCAGCAGGTCGCCGGTCGCCTTCGATGTCTTCACCCCCCGGCCCTTCACACGCAAAGTGCGGCCAGCAGGGGTGCCCGCCGGGACACGCAACTTGACGGTGTCGCCGTCGAGCGTTGGAACTTCAATGGTGGCGCCGAGCGCCGCTTCCGCGAACGTCACGGGTACGTGGACGCGGATGTTGTCGCCGTCGCGCTGGAAGAAATCGTGGGGTTTCACGTTGACCGTGATGATGAGGTCGCCGTTCCCGGCCGGGCCAACGTTGCCTTTGCCGCGCTGGCGGACCTTCTGGCCGTCCTTGATTCCCGCCGGAATCTTGACGTCGATGACGTTCCCGTTGCTTTCACGAAGGCTCACCGTGGTGCCCTTGATGGAACCCGCGAACGAGATCGTGGTGGACGCGGTGCGGTCCGAGCCCTTCTGCGGTGCGCGCTGGAAGCCCGTGGGGCCTCCGCCAAAACCGCCGCCGAACAGGTCAGCGAACTCAGGCGGAATACCGCCGCCCTGCGGTTGACGAGCCCCGGCACCGCCGCCGAACAGGCCGCCGAACAGGTCCTCGAACCCGCCGTTGGTTCCTGCACCGCCACGTCCTGCGCCCGGAGCAAACCGTGCGCCGCCACCCATGGCACGGATGGCGTCATACTGCTGCCGGTCCTCAGGACTCGACAACACCGAGTAAGCCTCGGAAATGTCCTTGAACCGCTTCTCCGCAGCAGCATCCCCGGCGTTGGTATCCGGATGGTACTGCCGGGCAAGCTTGCGGTAAGCCTTCTTGATGTCAGCGTCGGACGCGTCCTTGGCAACACCAAGGATCGCGTAAAAATCCTTTTCAACCCAGTCCTGGCTGGCCAAGAGCGTTTCCTTTCACATCTGTTGTTGCGTTTGCGCTACGTGGAATATGGGCCCCCGAAGCCACTCCTGAGGCCCATATTCCACTTCGCGCTGCGACTAACTCACCTTAAGCGGGAACCGCGACGATCACCTGGGCTGCGCGGAGGACACGCTCGCCTGAGCGGTATCCGGAGCGCAGCACCTGGCTGACAGTGTCAACCTGGATGTCCTCGCCGGGCTGCTGGATGAGTGCTTCGTGGATGGTGGGGTCGAACTCGACACCAGTGTCCGCGATGCGTTCCAGTCCGTACGTCTTGAGCGCGTTCTCCAGCTTGGTGGCGATGGCGGCGAAGGGGCCGTCTTCGAGGTCACCGTGCTGGCGGGCAGCGTCGACGTCGTCCAGTACCGGAAGCAGGGAGTTCAGGACGCCGATGACGGCCATCTCCCCTGCTACGGCGCGGTCGCGCTCGACGCGCTTGCGGTAGTTGACGTACTCAGCCTGGAGGCGCAGGAGGTCGTTGCGGAGCTCCGCTGCCTGAGCTTCGGCTGCCGCACCGGGGGCCACCGACTCTTCAGCCGGCACCTCTACCCCGTTGAGGATTTCCTCAGCCTGGGAGAGGGCGTCGCCGTCCGTCGGAGCAGCGTTGCCTTCGACACCCGCTTCGCCCTGGGGGTGGCGGGCGGCCCCGGTCTCCGGGTCAACCTTGCGGTTGTCCCGGATAACCGGCTTCTGCTGGCCCGATCCCTCGTTGGCGCCGCGCTCGTCAGAGTGCTCTGCTTCGTTGCCGTGATGAGGCATGGCTACTTCTTCGCTTCGTCTTCGTCGATGATTTCGGCGTCAACGATGTCTTCGTCGTTGGCAGCCTTGTCACCAGCAGGAGCACCTTCAGCACCGGCACCCGGAGCGTCAGCTGCGGAGGCCTGCGAGTAGATGGCCTCGCCGAGCTTGGTCTGGGAAGCCTGGAGCTTCTCGAACGCCGTCTTCACGGCGGCGTCGTCGGTGCCTTCCAGCGCGGACTTGAGGGAGTCGACGTCGGCCTTGACCTCAGTCTTGACCTCTTCGGGCAGCTTGTCGTCGTTGTCGGCGATCAGCTTCTCCACCGAGTAGGCGAGCTGCTCAGCGGAGTTACGGGTATCCGTAGCTTCGCGGCGGGCCTTGTCCTCAGCGGCGTGCTCTTCGGCTTCGCGGACCATGCGGTCGATGTCGTCCTTGGACAGTGCCGTGCCACCGGTGATGGTCATGGACTGTTCCTTGCCGGTGCCCTTGTCCTTGGCGGACACGTGGACGATGCCGTTGGCGTCGATGTCGAAGGTGACCTCAACCTGCGGAACACCACGCGGCGCCGGAGCGATGCCCGTCAGTTCGAACGTGCCCAGCGGCTTGTTGTCGCGGGTAAATTCACGCTCGCCCTGGAAGACCTGGATGGCCACGGACGGCTGGTTGTCATCAGCGGTGGTGAAGGTCTCCGAACGCTTGGTGGGGATGGCCGTGTTGCGCTCGATGAGGTGCGTCATGACGCCACCCTTGGTTTCGATACCGAGGGACAGCGGCGTGACGTCGATGAGGAGAACGTCCTTGCGCTCACCCTTGAGGACACCGGCCTGCAGTGCAGCACCAACGGCCACGACTTCGTCCGGGTTGACGCCCTTGTTGGGCTCCTTGCCGCCGGCGAGTTCCTTGACGAGCTCGGAGACAGCAGGCATACGGGTGGAGCCACCGACGAGGACGATGTGGTCGATGTCGGAAACCTTGATGCCGGCTTCAGCGATGACGTCGTGGAACGGCTTCTTGGTGCGGTCCAGGAGGTCCTTGGTGAGGTCCTGGAATTTGGCACGGGTCAGCTGCTCGTCCAGGTGGACCGGGCCGTCGGGGGTGACGGACAGGTACTGGAGGGAGATGTTGGTGCTGGTCGAGGAGGAAAGTTCCTTCTTGGCCTGCTCGGCAGCTTCGCGGAGGCGCTGCAGGGCGATCTTGTCCTTGGAGAGGTCGATGCCCTTGACCTTGAGCTGGCTCAGGAGCCATTCGACGATGCGGTTGTCCCAGTCGTCGCCACCGAGGCGGTTGTCACCGGCGGTTGCGCGGACCTGGATGGTGGAGAAGTTGTCTTCGTCCTTGCCAACCTCGAGGAGGGAGACGTCGAAGGTACCGCCACCGAGGTCGAAGACCAGGATGAGTTCGTCTTCCTTGCCCTTGTCCAAACCGTAGGCCAGGGCGGCCGCGGTGGGCTCGTTGACGATGCGGAGGACGTTGAGGCCTGCGATTTCGCCGGCTTCCTTGGTGGACTGGCGCTCGGCGTCGTTGAAGTAAGCCGGGACGGTGATCACAGCGTCGGTGACCTTTTCGCCCAAGTAGCTCTCGGCGTCGTTCTTAAGCTTCATGAGGATACGCGCGGAAATTTCCTGCGGCGTGTACTTCTTGTCATCGATGGCGACGGTCCAGTCGGTGCCCATGTGGCGCTTGACGGAGGCGATGGTGCGATCGATGTTGTTGACGGCCTGGCGCTTGGCGATCTCGCCAACCAGGACCTCGCCGGACTTGGAGAACGCGACGACGGACGGCGTGGTGCGGCCGCCTTCTGCGTTGGCGATGACGGTGGGCTCGCCACCTTCAAGAACAGAGACCACGGAGTTGGTTGTTCCGAGGTCGATACCTACTGCACGTGACATATCTTGTTTTTCCTTTCAATGACCGATGTTGAAGATTGCGCCCGCCAGCACTCTCCGCTGGAGCGGTTGCTGGTTCGGGAGCCCACTCAACAATCGGCTAGTTGAGCGTTCTGCACTCAACTGTACTCAGCCTCGGAACGATGTCAATCCAAAGTTGAGTCAAGTACGCTCAAGTTTGCTTCCTTGGTAGGCAGAAGGCCCGGAATCACGCGGAATTTAGGGCTGGTTTCGCTCAGCGTGAACTGGCAGACTGCTGGGCTGACGCCTCTCAGGTGGCTCGGGCTTGTACACCCACGCCACAAGCACCACTGAGATGATCATCAGCAGGAACCACGCCAGCAGCTTGTCGATCGAGACAGCCTGCCACCCATTCAACTGGTTCGGGTAGAGCCACGCACGGGACCATGTGCCGATGTTCTCCGCGAACCAAATAAACAGCGCCACCAGCAGGAACGAAACCAGGATGGGCATGCGGAACCGCTTGCGGAACACCCGGTAATGCATCACGCACCTGCCGTAAACAAGGACGACGGCGGCCAGCAGCACCCAGCGGAAGTCGAAGATGTAGTGGTGCGAGAAGAAATTGAGGTAGATCCCGGCCGCCACAAGGGCCGTGATCCAACGGCGTGGGTAGCGGTCGAAGCGGAGGTCGAACAGCCGGAACACCCGCACCATGTAGGAGCCCACGGCCGCGTACATGAAGCCACTGAACAGCGGAACCGCGCCTATGCGGAGGATGCCGTCCGCCTCATAGGACCAGGAGCCAACATCGGTTTTGAACAGCTCCATGACCGTCCCCACCACATGGAACAGGACGATCACGCGAAGCTCGCGTAAGGTCTCCAGCCGGAAGACAACCATCAGCACTTGGATTGCCACGGCCGCGAGGGTCAGGAAGTCGTTGCTAGCCAGGTCCGCCTCGGAGGGGTACCACAGACGCACACCGATGATTACGGCCAACAGGGAGGCCCCGAAAACGCAGGCCCATGCCTGCTTCAGGCCGAAGACTACGAACTCCGTGAGCCCGGCGCGCAGTCGTCCGGCAGAGCGGTCCAGGTAGCGGTGGGCGACGGCATCAATGGACCGCTCAACCGAGGTGGAATTACGCATGCGGCACAGCGTCCCGGAGCGGGGTCGGCTTCAAGGTACTCAGGCAGTAGTCCCGAGGCCAGTGCCGGATCCGCTGCGGCAACCGGGGATACACCCGACCCACTACCCGCATGGTCCTGTCGAAGCGCCGGGCATGCACCGGCGTCCAGTCGAAGCCGAATCCTTGCCGGAGGTGGTCGGGCAACAGGCCAACCGTCAGGAACCGGGCCACCGGCATTACCAGCCGCATGAGGGCAGGACCGCCCACCGGATAGAGCAAGTCCCGGGCGATCTTTCGTGCCTTCTCGTCCGGCCGCAGAACCGCCAACTGCTCGTTCCAGTACTGGGCGAACGCCGCCCGATCCACCGGCCACATGTCCGCAGGCAGCTGCAGCGCTGTCCCAATCCGCGCATAGTCCCGGTACATCAGGTCCGCGGTCTCGTCGTCGAGCGTTCCATGGACCTGCTCGTAGACAGTGAGTGCCGTGTTGTACAACGTGGCCACAACCCACAGTTGCGAGGAGGCGTCGAAAGCGCTGTAGCCGCTGGACGTCCCGTCGGCCGTGCGACGGACGGGCGCGTGGGCGCGATTGACTGCGCGGCGAACCGCCGTGACCTGCTCCTCGGAGCCGTAAACAATGGCGTAGACGTAGGTCAGCGTGGCCTTGAGCCGATCCTGCGGACGGTCAACGAAATTACTGTGGTCCGCCACGCCATGACCCACCCGGGGATCGGCGATTTGCAGGAGAATGGCGCGCCCGGCACCGGCGAGCAGAACGCCCTCCGCCCCGATGTCAGCCAGTCCACGAGCCATCCGAATACTCTACTTCCGCCCTTTACAGCCCGGCGACTTTCTGCAGCACGGAAAGCTGATGCCCAAAGAGCTCTTCGCGCGCGGCAAACGTGTCAGCACCGTACTGCCCAAACACCTCAAAACTGACAGCCCCGAACAACGACGTCCACACCAGCACGCCCCGCGCGAGCGACGCATCCGGTGCAGCGAGCCCCATCTCCGCGCGGATACTCGCCAGGTCCCCGGCAAGCTTGGGAGGAATAACGACGTCGGGACCCACCTCCGCATCCATCGCGCCGGCCCGGTACGCGCCGTCGAAAATCCCCACGAGGCGCACTATGACCCGGGTGCCGGGACCGGTGGTCCGCTCGCCAGGGGCTTGGTACCCGGGGACGGGGCTGCCGAACAGGAGCGCGTAACTGGCTGGCTCTCGAAGCGCCCAGTTCCGAACGGCGTTCCCGAGTGCCCGGAATTGCCCGGCGAAGTCTTGGCCGTCCACGGCGTCGACGGCCCCGTCCACCTCATCGCCGAGTTCGTTATAGGCGTCAATAAGGAGAAGGGTCAGGAGTTCGTCGCGATTCTCCACGTAGCGGTACACAGCGGACGACACGACGCCGAGATCGCGGGCAACGGCGCGGAGGGAAAGGGCCGCTGCGCCATGGACTGCCAAGTGTTCACGTCCCAGCCGGACAATGTCGGCAATGGTCTGGGCGCGTGCCCGCTCCCTGGGCGTAGGTGGCTTTGCTTCGGCTGTTGGCGGCATAGGAACAGCTTCTCACAAATGAGAGCAGCGTAAACCATTGAGAGCAGTGCTCTTGACTTTTGAAACTGCAGAGTGGATTCTGGAATTGAGAGAGCAGTGCTCTCGTTCTATCAGGCACTCCAGAAAAGAGAATCCCATGTACGTCGTTACCGGAGCAGGACCAGTCGGTTGGACCGTCGCTGAACAACTCGCAGCCCAAGGCCACGACGTCCGCGTCCTGACGCGCTCAGGAAGCGGCCCCGAACACCCGCTCATTCAACGGATGCGGGTGGATGCCTCGAAGGCCGCCCAGTTGGCCGACGCCGTGACCGGAGCAGAAGCCGTCTTCCACTGCATCCACGGATCCAAATACCGGGCAGTCGACTGGGCCGCCGAACTCCCCCAGGCCGAGCGCGTGGTGATGGATGCAGCGGCGGCCGCGGGCGCCGTCGTCGTATTTCCTGAAAGCCTCTACTCCTACAGCGAGCCCGACCGCATCATGACCGAGGCCGGACCGCGCGGGGCGACGGGCGGCAAGCGTGGCGTCCGGACGGAGCTGCTGAAAGCGCGGGCGGCGCACGCGGCCAACGCGGTCAGTATGGTGGCGGGCGACTTCTTTGGGCCCCGGGTTCTCATGGCGCACGCAGGCGAACGCGTGGTTCCCCTGGTGCTCGGCGGGAAAACCGTGCAGGTACTGGGCAGTGCGGACCAGCCACATTCGTTTACGTACGTCCCGGACCTTGCTGCGGCGATGATTGCAGCAGCGCAAAAGCCCGAGCTGTGGAACCGTGTGCTGCATGCGCCGACGGGACCGGCGATGACCCAGCGCGAACTGGCCGGCGCGTACGCCATGGCGGCCGGAGTGCGGAATCCCAAGGTCACTGCCGTACCAGGGTGGGTGATGCGCCTCGCCGGTGTCTTTTCCACGGACATGCGCGAACTGGTGGAGATGCTGTACCAATTCGAGCGCCCGTTCGTCATGGACTCGATCGAGAGCCAACGGTTGCTGGGCCTGGAACCGACTCCCCTGCAGGAAGCAGCGGCGGCAACGGTGGCGTGGTGGCAGGGCCGCGTGGCATCACGGGATTGACAGCTCATCTGCATCGTCATCGGGTTCGGCCCAGTCGAGGGCTGCGACGAGGTGCCCTTCGTTAGGTAGCGCTCGTTGTTCGGCAGCGGGGAGTTTGTCATAGGTGTAGGCGGCGACTGCCATGGGCGAGGTGGAGCGGCCGAGGCTGTACCGGACGCTGCGGTCGTTCTTGGTGCCGCAGATAAGAATGCCGATGGTTTCGTTGTGATGCTCCCTGCGCAGCATGTCATCAACGAGGGCCACATAGAAGTTCAGCTTACCGGCGTACTCCGGCTGGAACTTTCCGGTCTTGAGTTCGATGACGACATATCGGTTCTGGTCCATGTGGAAGAACAGCATGTCGACGTAGTAATCGTCGCCGTCAACGTCAAAGTGCACCTGTCGGCCGACGAACGAAAAACCTGGTCCGAGTTCCCGCAGGGTCTCGGTGATCCGGCGGGTCAGGGCAAGTTCCAAGTCGCGCTCGGCAACCTCTCCGGACAGGCCGAGAAATTCGAAGTTGTACGGGTCCTTTGCGACTTGTTGGGCCAACTCGGAATCTGGTCCAACAAGCTGTTGGACAAAATTCGACGGCGCTGCGCCAGTCCTTTCCAGGGTCCTGTTCATGATCATGTTCAGGAGGACGTTACGGGACCACCCGTGCTCAACGGCCGCGGCGGCGTACGAATCTCTTTGACGTTGGTGCTCGGCCTTATCCAGGAGGACTGTGATGTGGCCCCACGGCAATTGTGCAACAGCTTGTTGCACAATTGGGTCGGGCCAAGCAGCGGCAAAGGCCCGCATGTAGAAGAGGTTGCGTCTGGACAGGCCCTTCATGTCAGGGAACTCGGCCCGCAGGTCGTCAGCCAGGCGCCCCATGACTCCGGTCCCCCATTGCTCCACCTGTTGGCGTTCCAAAACCGTCTTTCCGATCGACCAATACAGCTCGATCAGTTGTGTGTTGACAGTTCGACGGGCTGTTAGACGCGCGGACCGGACGCGTTCCTTGAGCGTGGTCACAAGATCTGTGTAGCCCTCAGGCAAGGACAGACCGCGCGAGTCGGTCATGACTTTGGGATTCACTTCCATGGGTTGAGCCTCACATCAGGCACTGACATTCATGGCCGACCCGGAGCTTCCAGGCCATGGGGAATCGCACGGGTCCCGTGATTAACCGCTCTTGTCACACAATTAACCACCCATTCACACCACCCTCGACGTCTGTCAACTAAGCTTCCTTAGCGTCGAGCGCATGGAAAACATCACCCGCAGATCCCTCATTTCCGCCGGCCTGGGCGCCGGCTTGGTTGCCGCTGTCCCCGTCAGCGCGATGGCCGTTTCAACAGCGGACGACGCCGGTCTCCGCACCGATCCATTCACCCTCGGCATCGCGTCGGGCGAGCCGTGGCCCGACGGCTTCGTCATCTGGACCCGCCTCGCTTTGAACCCCGTCGCCGAGGATGGCCTGGGCGGGATGCCCTCACGCAACGTCGCCGTCGCTTGGGAAGTGGCCGAAGACCAGGCCATGCGCCGGGTTGTAACCCGCGGCGTCGAGCATGCCCGGATCGAAACCGCCCACTCAGTGCACGTCGAGCTCAAAGGCCTCAAGCCAGGTCGCGAGTACTTCTACCGCTTCCGCACCGGCCGACACTTCAGTACCGTCGGACGCACCCTCACCAGCCCAGCGCCGCGAGAAACGCCGGCTGCGCTGGCCATGGCCTTTGCCAGTTGCGCCCAGTACGAGCACGGCTACTTCACCGCGTACTCCCGCCTCGCAGAAGACCACCCCGACCTGGTGCTCCACCTGGGCGACTACCTCTACGAATACAAGAAGGGCAGCTATGTGATTGCGGGTGGCAACCCACGCGACCACGAGGGGCCGGAGACGGTCTCGCTGGCGACCTACCGCCAGCGTCACGCCCAGTACAAAGCCGATACCGACCTGCAGGCCGCACACGCAATAGCGCCCTGGTTGGTTGTATGGGACGACCACGAAGTGGACAACAACTGGGCAAACGACATTCCGGAGAATAGCGAGCCTGCCCAGCTCAACGACACCACCGAGCACTTCCGGCAACGTCGCGCCGCGGCATTCCAGGCCTACTACGAGAACATGCCGCTGCGTCCGTCGTCGCTCCCGGCAGGCTTCGACATGAAGATCTACCGCACCATCCAGTGGGGCCAGCTCGCCAACTTCCACATGATGGACACCCGACAGTACCGCGACGACCAGCTCGCCGGAGACGGCTGGCGGAAGAACGTGGCCGAGCGCCTGGACGAGAACCGCACCATCACCGGAGCCGAACAGGAACAGTGGCTGCTGGACGGATTCCGGACCTCCACCCAGCGGTGGGACATCCTTGGCCAGCAGGTCTTCTTCGCCGAACGGGACCGCGACAAAGCCCCCGAGATCGACGATGTCTCCATGGATGGCTGGGACGGATATGCCGCCTCCCGCCGCCGCATCACCCAAGGTTGGCTGGACGCGAAGGTGCGCAACGCCGTCGTACTTACCGGCGACGTCCACCGCCACTGGGCCACCGACCTCAAGGTGGACTACAAGGATCTGGCCTCGCCCGTGGTGGGCTCGGAACTGGTGTGCTCGTCCATCACCTCCACAGGCGACGGAACAGGTTCCACCACGGACCCGACCATGGTATGGAACCCGCACCTGAAGTTCTACAACGACAACCGCGGCTACGTGAACACCCGCATCACCAAGGACGCCATGACCGCGGACTTCCGGGTGCTGGACTACGTCACCAAACCGGGGGCACCGGTCAGCACGAATAAGTCCTTCACCATCAACGACGGCGTACCCGGCCTGGCCTAACCCGTCCGGGGGACCTCCCAACTGGGGGACCTCCCAACTGGGGGACAGCACCTGCTCCATTGACGGCTCAGTGGAACGGTTGCTGTCCCCCAGTTGGGCCGTCTTCAATCGAATGGAGTTATCCCTGTTTCCCCAGTGACTACGGGCAACAGCGGGAGTAACCTATTCCCAGTTACGTTTGTGGATCACCTTAAAGCTGGGGTTCTGCCGTGGGCTATGTGCGATCGTCACTGTCCGACCTTCTCGGCGTCCTTTCCGACGCCGTCGCTCCCCAACGCGTCAGGTACGACGACGGCTCCCCCAACGGCGCGGATACCCCGGCGGACGTTCCGGTCACCGTCCACGCCGTCGCGCTTAACCGGGTAGGCCGCTCCCGCCGCGACGGTCCGGTCCTGGACTTGGAGTTGCGCGTTGCCGTGGAATGCCACGGACCCGAGCAACTCGACAACATGGAACAACTCCTCCTCTCGGTGGAACGCCACAGCCAGTACTCAATCGTCTCCAGCAGCGAATACCGGCCCGGCGAATACGAGCAGAGCATCCGCGACGGATTAGGTTTCCTGGTCCGCATACCGGTAGCGCTCCGCTTCGAAGAACCCTCCGGACCGCCTGTCCTGGAGCCACTCATCGCCAAGACCGGAGTTGCCCGGCGCATCCATGGACGCTTGGTGGACGTCCACAACAAAGGCATCCCCGACGCCTACATCCACGCCCATTCCTCCGCCACCGCCGTCGTCAGCGATGCGACCGGCCACTTCGAGGTCCTGGCCTCGGCGGACGAACTCCAGCACTTTGCCGTGGCAGTACGCGGCACTGAACGGGAAGTCTCGGCCAGCACCAGCAGCCTGCCGGTCATCATCCGGTGGACCTGAGCCCGCCTGTTTGCGGGCAGGAAAGGGAGCGCACCATGGCGAACTATCAGGCGCCAGGCGTTTATGTACAGGAAGTGCCCAGCGGCGCGCGCGCCATCGGACAGGTCAGCACAAGTATCGCCGGTTTTGTGGGCGTAGCCCCGGACAACGACGCGTTGGTAGGTGAAGTCCGTGTGCTGGACAACTGGACCCAGTTCGTGGACCAATACGTGGGCAACGCGGCCGAGGGGACGCCCCTTTCCAACGCTGTTTACGGCTTCTTCTCGAACGGAGGAAGCCGTTGTTACGTGGTCAACGTAGGAGCAGGAGGCAGCCTGACCGGGACGGCTTCGGCGCCCAACGGACTCACCCTGTTCGAGGCAGTGGACGACATCTCCATGGTCGCTGCCCCCGGCTACGCCACCGCGGAAGCGTACGCTGCGCTGCAGGAACACGTGGAACACCCGCTGCGTCAGGACCGTATGGCGATCATGGACACCGTTGAGAAAGTGGACGACGTCGGCTCGCTCACCCGGGCTGCTACGTCCGGGGTTCCGGAGGGCGCGGATTCCGGGTCCTCAGCTTCGGGGTCCGGGTCAGCTTCCGGGTCCGGCTCGACGAAGAAGGGTTCGACCGAGGCCTCGGACCAACAGGACTTGGGGGCCCCGCAGTCTCCCGGCGGATACACCGCGCTGTACTTCCCCTGGATCGTGATGATCGACCCCGTTTCCGGGAAAAAGGTGACCCAACCGCCGTCGGGCCATATCGCGGGGGTATGGGCTCGCGTCGACGCGACGCGCGGCGTCCACAAGGCCCCGGCGAACGAGCCGATCCAGGGCGCCATCGACTTGGTGCGGCGCGTGAGCCGAGGTGAGCAGGAAGTCCTGAACCCGGCGGGCGTGAATTGCATCCGCTACTTCCCGGGCGAGGGTATCCGGGTATGGGGCGCGCGGACCAAAGCGCCCGAAGCCAGCGAATACAGGTACGTGAACGTGCGCAGGCTGACCAACATGATCAAGGAATCCGTGGCGGACGGGACACGGTGGGTGGTGTTCGAACCCAACGACCACACGCTGTGGAAGTCGATCCGCCGGGACATCGGGGCGTTCCTGACCAACGTGTGGCGTGACGGTGCTTTGCTGGGCACTACCCCTCAACAGGCGTTCTTCGTGAAGTGCGACGAAGAAACCAACCCTCCCGAAGTCCGCGATGCCGGGCAAGTGGTCACGCTGATCGGCATCGCCCCGGTGAAGCCGGCTGAGTTCGTGATCTTCAAACTGATGCAATCGGCGGACAACACCAGCCAGACGGAAAACGCAGGAGCCTGACATGAGCACCCCAACACCTGCAGCACAGCCGGGCAACGTGGTGGACCCGTACAGGGCCTACAACTTCAAGCTCGTCATCCAGGGCGTCGTCCAGGGCCACTTCACCAAGGTGGAGGGCCTCGGGCTCAAGATCGGCCGCATCCTCTACCGGTCCGGCGGCGAAAACAGCACCGTCCGGGTGATCCCCGGGCAAGTGGAGTACACACCGGTCACGCTGAAGTACGGCCTCACGGACTCCACCGAAATGCTGCAATGGCTCTTCAAAGCCGTCAATGGGACCGTAGAGCGGAGGAACGTCTCCATCGCGATGCTCAACGACGCCGGTTCCACCGAAGTACGCCGCTGGAACCTTCTGGGGGCGTGGCCGTGCGACTGGTTCGGCGCACCCCTTGACGCCATGGGCAAGGATCTCGCCATTGAGACCCTCAGCATCGCCTACGACCGCCTGGAGCTCGACGATGCCCGCGCTCCGGTCGCTTAAGGGCATTCCCTGGCGCAGTGCCCTGGCTGGGCGGCTTCGCCGGGTGGCCGCATGGGTCGATCCGGCCCGCGGGGCCGACGTCGCCGGTTTGGAAAGCCCGACGGCGGCCCGCGGCTTCGATCTCGACG
Source organism: Paenarthrobacter sp. NPDC089675 (assembly GCF_044749185.1). Classification (NCBI taxonomy): domain Bacteria; kingdom Bacillati; phylum Actinomycetota; class Actinomycetes; order Micrococcales; family Micrococcaceae; genus Paenarthrobacter; species Paenarthrobacter sp. NPDC089675. The sequence continues at coordinate 27,832 of NZ_JBIVHM010000009.1, forward strand.
GCGCACCTGCGCATTGGGTTGCCATGCTTCGGGAGGCCGGGCTGGTCCCTCCCGCTGCTCCCAAGCGCGTGGCTCCCAAGCTCGCAGCTCCCAACCTCGTTGCGAGGCCCGCTCTGCGTGCTTTGACGCGTCCATGGCGCGCAAAGCAGGCCCCGCAAGTTGAGCCCACCGCCGAGCAACCCGTTGCGCTTGCCCTCAGGCTTCGCACACCGGCCCACAGAGAAGCACCACATAAGCCCACCACCTACGAACCACCTCCAAACCCACCCGTTGCCAGGCCCGCTCTACGCCCCAACGAGCCAACAAAGAGCGCAGAGCAGGCCCCAGAGGGTGAGCCCACGGCGGGCCAGGCGGTTGCGAGGCCCGATGTACGTGCTTCTGAGCACGCAGAAGGCGCAGAGCAGGCCCCGCATCGCACTCCTGTTTTAAAGCTGCGCACTCCCGCCCGCCCAGGCGCCGCGAGCATCCTGGAAGCACCTTCCGACCCACGCACTGAGAGGCCCATTGAGAGGCCCATTGAGAGGCCCAAATTACGTCCCATATCTCCTCCATGGAACGCAGAGCAGGCCACACAATCAGTTCACGTACAAGCACCCACAAACCCACCCGTTGCCAGGCCCGCTCTGCGCCCCAACGAGCCACCAAAGAGCGCAGAGCAGGCCCCACAACGCAGCGTGCCCACCGAAAACCACACTCCGGCGCCCGGCCGCCCAGGGGTTTGGCCGGAACTCGTAGCAAGGACCACCCCGGCCCAGGCCAACCCTGCGAGCGCCGTCACCCAGGCCATAGCCCGCCAGGCACGGCTGGCCCGGGAGCACGGAGCGCTGTGACATGGAACGGGTCGCCTTCCTGATCGAGGACACCGGGGAACACCTTGGTTGTTTGCTCAATCCCGAGACCGTGGTCATGCAGCGGACCGCGGGCGTTGAACCGCGCAGGAGTGCAGGCGGAAAGCTCAGCGGCACCGGGCTCGCGGACGATCCCCTCCTCTTCACCGGCGGCGGCCACACCGAACTGCGGCTGGATCTCCTGTTCGACGTCGACCTCGCGCCGGCGTCGCTCCATGTGCAGGACGTGCGGCAGATGACCCGCCCCCTCTGGGCGCTCGCGGAAAACAGCGCCGAAGTGGAGCGGCAACGTCGGCCGCCGTCGGTCCGGTTTGTCTGGGGCCGCGCATGGAACGTCCCGGGCGTGGTGACCGAAGTTGCTGAGCGCTTCGATCGTTTTGCACCGGATGGTTCGCCCCTGCGCTCGTGGATGCGGATGGTCTTTGTCAGGGTGGGCCAGGCCGCGGATGAAGAGGGTGGCGAGAACTACGAACTCGCCCGGCGCCTGCCGGCCGTGGACCTCACGGCTCCGCCTGTGGATACCCTTCCGGTGACGGGTGACGGCAGCACCGACCGGGAGGCGTTGATGCCCGACGGCGGTGAGCTTCTTCCCGAGGTGCCACCGGCTGAGCTGGGACGACTGTCCGTGGAAGCCTTCGGCACGCCCCTTCTCTGGAAGCTGCTCCTTGAGTACAACAACATCGATGACCCGGCCCACTTCAATGGCCCGCTGGCCGTCCCACCCGTGGGTGAAGCGCCATGAGGCAACTCCAGGGCCTCCCGGAACTCATCGTCACACTTGGCAGGCGCAGGCTCACCACGGCCGAAACAGCGGCCATCGTGTCGGTCAACGTGCTCAGTTCCCTGGCGAGGCCTGCCCAATGCCTCATCAGTTGGCGTCCGGGGCCGGGCCGGACAGCCGCAGCCCGGGGCGGAGTGGACCCCGCGCCCGGCGATGCCCTCCGGGTGGAACTTGGTGGCCAACGTACGGCGCTCTTCGCGGGTGAGGTCACGGTGGTGGAGTACAGCTACGGGGCCGACCTCGGCCAGGAGATCCGCATCCGGGCCTACGACGCCCTGCATCGGCTGAGGAAACGCCAGTACACCCGGCTCCACGCCGATACGGACCTCGCGGCACTGGCCAAGACACTGTGCGACGGGACAGGACTGAACGTGGTGGGCGGCGGCGAGCACTTGGGGCACGTCTATCAATGTGCCCGTACGGACCTCAGCCTCCTGGTGGAACAGAGCGCCCGCGTTGGCGCCTATCCCGTGGTCCACGACGGCACCCTCAGGCTCACTGGGCTCGACGGCGAAGGCGAACCACTCGAACTGACGCTCGGCTCCACGCTCCACTCGGCCGAGATCGAACTCAGCCAGGAACCCGCCTACGCCAGCGCAGCAAGCAACGGCTGGCGTGCCGAGGATGCCTCCATCCACCAGGCAAGCACCAGCAGCAGCGACGCCAAGGCCCAGGCCATGGCAGACCCGGGCCTCGCGAGTGTAGGCGCAGGCGGTGAATTCAGCAGGGACAACGAACTCCTCGACAGCACTGCGCTCGCAGGCCAACTGGCCCGCGCGGAGTTGGACGTACGGATCGCCGGCCAAGTCACGGGCGTTTTCGTGGCCGAAGGGGATCCGAAGTTGAGGGCTGGCGGGCGGATCAGGATTAACGGCGTTGCAGCGAATATCGAGGGCACCTACCTGATCGCGAGTGCCGCGCACCGCTTGGACGGCACAGGATACGAAACCACCATCACCACGCGTCCTCCCATGCCAGTACCCGAACGGAAGCCCGACGTCTTCACCCTCGGGATCGTAGTGGACACGGAGGACCCGGAAGCGAGGGCTCGGGCACAGGTCCGGCTACCCGCGTATCCGGACCTGCAAACAGCATGGGCTCCCGTGCTCATGGCAGCTGCAGGGCCGGATAAGGGCCTGGTGGTCCCACCGGCGCCGGGCGACAACGTCCTGGTCCTGCTCCCCGCGAGCGACCCCGCGCAGGCCATCATCCTGGGCGGCCTGTACGGCAGCGAGCAGCCGCCGGACCATGGCGTCAACACACCCCGGGACAGCCGCTTTACCTTCCGGACCGCGGGTGGCCAGCAAGTGATGCTCGACGGCGGTGCCCGCACCATCAGCTTCATGGACGGCCACGGTTCCTCGGTGGAACTGGGACCGGACAAACTCCGCATCACGGCAGCTACCGACCTGGTGCTTGAAGCGCCAGGCAAGGCCATGAAAATCCGCGCGAAAACCGTCGACTTCGAGGAGGCCTGAAGACACCATGAAGGTCCTCGTCAAGGAAGCAATCCTCCGCTGCGGCCACGACGGCAAAGTAGAAAACGTTCCCTCCCAGGAATGGGTCCGCATCAAAGAGTCGGCAATCCTGGTAGCCACGGATCCACAGGGCCGGGACATCAGCATGTGCCCGAATGTCGGCATCAACATCAAGCCCTGCAACAAGACCTTGCCCGTGACCAAGGGGTATTCCACGTTCGTCACCATCGGCGGCAAAGCAGTGTGCCTGGACACGGTTGAGGGTTTCACGGACGGAACTCCTCCGGGTGCGGTGAAATACAACGTCCGCCGGCCGGGCCAGACGTTCGTGGAGGCGGGCTCATGACAGGAAGAACACCGTGAGCGCCCCGCGCTACAAGTCCGTGGCTTTCATCCACCCGGACTTCGACGCCACCGCCGGGCTGCCCGGGCTGAGGATCACGGCTGCGGGCAGGCTCGCGACAGTCACGGACGCCGCCTCGGTCAGGCAGGCCCTCTTGCTCCTGCTCAGCACCCGGCCGGGCGAGCGCGTCAACCGCCCGACGTACGGCTGCCACCTCTTCCGCCTCGCATTCGCCCCTGCAGACGACACCACGGCCGGGCTTGCCATCCACTACGTGGCCAAGGCCGTGGAACAGTGGGAGCGCAGGATCACGGTGCTGTCCCTGGATGCCGCACGGTCCGCCGAGAGCCCCGAGATACTCGAAGTCAGGTTGAAGTACCGGGTCCGGACGTCCCGGTTGGAGGACGAAATCATCATCGGCTTGCCGGTTGAGTCAGGAGGCGCAGCATGAGCATTCCTGTCCCCAACCTGGACGACCGGAACTTCGCGGACTTGGTGGCCGGTGCCCGCGAACGCATCCAGCAGATCGCCCCGGAATGGACGGACCTGTCCGTCCACGATCCCGGAATCACCATCGTGGAAGCCTTCGCCTACCTCACGGACACGCTGATGTACCGGGTGAACCGTGTGCCGGACAAGCTCTACGCCGTGTACCTGAACCTGCTGGGCACCTCGCTTTATCCGCCGAGCTGCGCGGAAACCAACCTGGAATTCGGCCGGACATCGGCCAACTCGGACCAGGAAATCCACATTCCCCGCGGTACCCAGGTCAGCTGTCCACCCGGCGTTCCGGGAACACCCCAGCCGGTATTCACGACGACGGCGGCCGGGACACTCGCGCCCGGCCAGGGCAGCGTTGTGGTCCCCGCAGCCGATGTCACCATGTACGACGCCGTCCTGATCGGTTCCGGTACCGGCCGGCCCGGCCAGAGCTTCGTGATCCCGAACGCGCCGATCGTTTCGGGCGCAGGCCTGGCAATCGCCGTCGAGGTTCCTCCCGGGACGCGGCTCAGCAGCGGCGAGGCGGTGCTGGTGGACGGCAAGGCGTTCCGCTATTGCCAGGAAGTGGAAGCATTCGCGGACGCTGCTCCTGGGGAGGTGCCGGTGCGGATCGACCGGAGTGCCGGCGTCGTGATGTTCGCTTGGTGGGACGAAGAATCCGCAGCCCGGACACCTACAGCGGTTCCGGGTGCCGGCGCGGAAGTGCGGGCCTGGTACCGGAGCGGCGGCGGTGCGGCCGGAAACGTTGGCGCGGGCCAGTTGACCGTGCTGAGATCACCGGTGCAAGGCGCTAAAGTCACCAACCCGGAGCCGGCAACGGGAGGTCGCGACGGGGAGTCGTTGCAGAATGCCCTGAGGCGCGCACCGCAGGACTTCCAAGCGCGGGACCGTGCCGTGACGGTCCGCGATTACGAGGTGCTGGCACGCCGGCATGGTGGCGTCGCACGCGCGCGTGCCTTCACCCGCAAGGACCTGTGGGCCTTCGCCAGGCCGGGTGAGGTGGAGGTGGTCCTGGTCCCGTTCGTTCCCGCAGCGGACGCCGACCCGAAGAAGGCCGTGAGGGCAGCCGACCTTGACGCCCAAGCCCGTGACCAAGTGCGGTCTGACGTGGAACAATACCTGCGCAGGCGGTCCACGGTTGGCGCCGAGCCTGTAGTGCGCTGGGGCCTCTACAAGCAGGTGCTGGTCGACGCGCGGATCGTGGTTCGTCCCGATGAGGACGCCGAGGCCGTGAAGTCCCGGATCGTGGGCCGCCTGTCTGAAGGCATCAGTCCGCTGGCTCAGGATGCGTCCTCGTACGGTTCGGGGTTCGGCAAACCCCTGCGTGTCTCGAACCTCTACCGCGCCATGGAAGAGGCCGAACCCGGGGTGCAGTACGTGGACCGGGTCCGGCTGGAAGTGGACAAAGTCCCGGACACCGACGCTGTTGGGTTGGTGCAGGCGGAAGGACAGGACAACACGTGGTTCGTGGCGCAGGACGGCATGCTGTTCCGCACCACCAACGCGGCCGATGGGTGGGAAGCATGCGCCGAATTCAGCACCGGCTCGGGTGAAGCCGAAGAAACCGTCCGTGCCATCGCGCCCTTCCGCTCACCCGCGCCGGGCAGGGCGGGCCCCGAAAAGCATCCGGGCATGGTGGCCGTCAGTACTGTCACCGGGGCGGGTTCGCGGATCTACATCAGCAACGACCTTGGCGAATCCTGGCGCAAGAGCGCCGAATTGGGATTCGTCGTCGCGGATCTGTGCTGGGTGGACCGCCAGGGTGAGCCGTTGCTCCTGCTCGCCGGCGAACGCGGGCTTTACGAACTGCCCGTCACCGAAGGGGCCATCCCGATCCAGAACGTGGTGGACGCCGGCCAGCCGGATCGCGGGTTTTACGCAGTGGACGCCCTGGTGGACATCCGGGGCCGCACGGGTGTGGTGGTCGCAGCCGAGGCTTCGGCCGGCGTGTGGTTATCGCCCGACTCCGGAACCGCCGGAAGCTTTAAGCAAGTCAAGGCGGCCGGTGAGGACATCCGCTGCCTGACGGTCCAGTACGACGGCGGTACCAGCTATGTGTGGCTCGGCCGCGCCGTGCCGGAAGGCACCGGAACGGGATGCCTCCGGCTCAAGATCGACGAACTGGGCCGTACGGACTTCGACGAGCAGTTCATGAACTCCTGGGAGGAGTTCAGCGCCGGCTGGACGGGCGGGAGCTGCTGGGGCGTACACGTGATGGGCGATGCCGCCTACGCCGCTACCCAAAGTGGCGGGGTCCTCCGCTTTCAGCTGGGCCAGGCCTCGGCGCAGTGGAGCGTTCCGGACGTGAACTGCAATCTGCCGCTGCGGGACCGGACCAGGTTCGAGCCTGTGCGCTCGGTCTCCGGAGCTGTCCTGCCCGACGGGGTCGCCTTGGTCTTGGCGGCCGGGCCCAAAGGCGTGTACCGGAGCAAGGACAGCGCGGCTTCCTGGGAAAGTTGCACGCGCAGGGTGGTTGAGGACGTGGTGACCCTGCCGGACACCTGGTTGTTCTGCTCGGGTGACCACAGGATCGAGGTGGTGCACGGGAATGGCTGAGGATTCCAAGCTCCTCCGCGTGCTGCCCGAAGTCTTCCAAGTGGCCGCGGAAACGAGCCCGCCCATGCAGGCACTGCTCGCCGTCGCGGAAGATATGCACGCCCCTGTCCGGGAACTTCTGGATCGCCTCCACACCGTCCCCGATCCACGGCGCGCTCCGGCGTCGTTGATTCCGTTCCTTTCCCGCTGGGTGGACCTGGACTGGCTGACGCTGCCCGGGCCCGAGAGCTCCCGCAGCGGCACCATCCCCATCGCCAGGCAACGGGACCTGATCGCTGCGGCGGCCCAACTGTCCGCCCGCCGCGGCACGGAAGACGGGCTCACCCGCTTCCTGCATCTGGCCACGGGGGTGCCCGGGTTCGGCGTCGAATCCGTTCCCGGCGCGTTCCACATCAAGGTGCTGGTTCCCGCGGACGCAGAAGGGCAACTGGAACTGGTTCGCAGGATCGTGAAAGGCGTGAAGCCGGCGCATGTGACGGACGAACTTGTAGTACTGCCCGGTGCACCCAATGAATAAGCAAAACCGGACCCCGATCATCGTGGTGGCGGCCTGCGGGTTGATCGCAGTACTGGTGCTGGTCTTCGGGGTGAGCTGCGGTGGCGGGAACAACGGCGCGGCCGGTGACTGGCAGGCCGGGTTCTCGGGGGCGGCAAAGGGAGGCCGGCTCGGAGCGGCGGACCTTTCCGTGGTGGGCGGCACCTGCTCGGTATCCGACGCGCAGTTGGTGGTGACCGGAGCCTGCGTGCTCCAAGTGAAGGAGTTCGGCGGCGGCTTGTTCTACTTCGGACCACCCACCAAGCGTGCCACCCTGGTTCCGCAACAGCCCGTTACTGTTTCCCTCTTCATTCAGGGGACCCGGGCCGAGCAGGACTCCGGACCCGGCAAAACCGTGGACCTCACCTTTGGCACCTCGGGCGGGCAACTCGGCATCACGTGCCGGGCCCTGGGTGCATGCCTGCTGCTGATGCAGGAAGCCGGAGGCTGAGATGGAAGTATCCGCCCGGACAAGAGGAGCCGAACAATGACCACCATCACCATGACGTTGAGCTCCCCCGACGTGATCCTCAAGGACGGCAAAGGAACGCTCACCGCTTCCGTGACCAACGGATCCCCGGGTCCGGAAAGAGTGGTCCTCGGCGCCTTCCCCGGGCAGGTGACCAATCCGCCGTCGAAAACGTACACCACCATCCCCAACCCGCTCCGGACCATCGCCCCCGGAGCCACCGAGCAGTACGTGGTCAACTTCGATACCGCAGGAGCGGCGGCGGGCAGCTACCCCGTGAAACTGATCGCCTACTCAGCTGATGACGCACCGGAGGACTACGCCGACCAGGCCCACGTGGTCACGCTCAACGTGCCCGCGGCAGAAGCACCCAAGCCCACCCGGCCATTCCCGTGGTTGTGGGTGATCATCGGCGGCGTGGTGCTCCTGGCGATCATCGGCGCGATCCTGTTCTTCATCTTCAAGGACGCCAATGTCCCGGACGTGAAGACCAAGCCGGAGGCCGAAGCGGTCAAGGTCCTAACCGACGCCGGTTTCAAAGTCTCAACCAACCCGACGGAAAGCGCCGAAACAGAAGGAACCGTGGTGACCCAGACCCCTGCGGGCGGAGAAAAAGCAGGCCGCGGCAGCACAATTAACCTCCAAATCGCCACACCTGCGCGGCCCACCGTGCCAGACGTCCTGGGTAAGAGGATCGAGGACGCAAAAGCTGCGTTCCAGAGTGCCAGGATCCAACTCGACTTCACCCAGGGCTCCACCTGTACGTCGTCCGCTTTTGAGCCATTGTTCCGGCCCTGCGTGGTGGTGGGTGTCAATCCGGACATCGGTTCCAAGGTCAACGTCAACGCCCTGGTGCTGGTTCGGACCGAGCCACGTACGGGAATCATCGTGGATCCGCCGTTCAACATCTGCAAGACCAACCCACAGTTCTGCGTGCAAAGGCTGCAACCGTGAGACGGGTTTATACGCCGGGCCGCATGACGTGAAAAGATCAACCATGCGTCCGATGCAGCACTCCAGCAAACTCCAGAACGTCCGGTATGAGCTCCGTGGCCCCATCCTCCAGGCGGCCAAGGCCATGGAAGCCGAGGGACACCGCATCCTCAAGATGAACCTCGGGGATACAGCACCGTTCGGGCTGGAAGCGCCGGAATCCGTGGTGGTGGACATGATCCACCACATCCGGGGTGCGCAGGGCTACAGCGACTCGAAGGGCATCTTCTCCGCCCGGACCGCGATCTCGCAGTACTACCAGACCCGTGGGCTCATGAACATCGGCGTCGAGGACATCTTCATCGGAAACGGTGTCAGCGAGCTCATCTCCATGACCCTCCAGGCGTTCATGGAAAACGGCGACGAGATCCTGGTCCCCGCCCCGGACTACCCACTGTGGACGGCAACCGTAACGCTCACGGGCGGCAAGGCCGTGCACTACCTCTGCGACGAGGAGGAGAACTGGTGGCCGAACATGGCCGACGTCGAAGCCAAGATCACCCCGCGCACTCGCGGTATCGTCATCATCAACCCGAACAATCCCACCGGCGCCGTGTACCCGCGGCACATCCTGGACCAGTTCGCGGCCCTGGCACGCAAGCATGACCTCGTGCTGTTCTCGGACGAGATCTACGAGAAGATCCGCTACGTCGACGCTCCCCACATCCACACAGCCTCCATCGCGGACGATATCTGCGTGCTGACGTTCAGCGGGCTTTCCAAGGCCTACCGGATGCCTGGCTACCGCGCGGGGTGGGTTGCCGTGACGGGTCCCCTGGCCGCCACTGCCGCCTACCGGGAATCGCTGGAACTCCTGGCATCGCTGCGCCTTTGTTCCAACGTCCCGGCGCAGCACGCGATCCAAACCTGCCTGGGCGGGTACCAAAGCATCGAAGACCTCATCAAGCCCGGCGGCCGCCTGCGCGAACAAAGAGACCTCGCGTGGAAATTGCTGACCGAAATCCCCGGCGTGTCCTGTGTCCCGGCTGCCGGCGCCATGTACCTGTTCCCGCGACTGGACCCTGAGATCTACCCCATCGAGTCCGACGAGAAGTTCGTCCTCCAGCTCCTCCAGGAACAGAAGATCCTGGTCTCACACGGAACAGCCTTCAACTGGCCCACGCCTGACCACTTCCGGTTCGTGATCCTGCCGAACGTCCGGGACATCGAGGAAGCTGTTCGCCGGATCTCACACTTCCTTGCGGCGTACCGGAACCGCCCGGCGGACTGACCGGGCCCGCTACAGCACGTCCCCGCCCGTAACGGACTCCCGGAGCGTCCTCTTGGCGATCTTCCCGGTCGACGTCTTGGGAATCTCGGAAATGATGACCACACGTTCCGGAATCCACCACTTCGCTACCTTGCCCTCGAGGTGCGACTGGATGGATTCTGCTGTGAGAACGGCGTTCTGGCGGGGAGAAACGTAGGCCACCGGTCGCTCGCCCCACTTCTCGTCAGGCAAAGCGACGACGGCGGCCTCCCACACCTCGGGGTGGCTGAGGATGGCGTTCTCCAACTCCGTAGAGCCGATCCATTCTCCGCCGGACTTGATCAGATCCTTGAGGCGATCCACAACATGGACGCAGCCATCCGGATCGATGATCCCCACATCGCCCGTCTTCAGCCATCCATCGGAAGTAAAAACTTCCGATCCGTCCGATGCACCGAAGTATCCTCCGGCGACCGTGGCGCCGCACACCTGCAGCTCGCCCGTTTCCTTGCCGTCGTGTGGGGCAACCGTTCCGTCCGGCCGAACGACACGCAGCTTGACCAAGGGGCTGGGATGGCCCGGAGCGCACATCAGGGCCAGCGCCTTGTCTTCGGTTTCGTTCCTGGCCGCCTGCTCCCGTTTGGCCGGCGTCCGCGCTGACGTGAGCAGAGGACTTGCTTCCGTCATCCCCCAGGTTCCAACAAGCGGCACATTCAATTCCTTGAGATACTGACGGGCCAACTCAACGGGCAACGGACTGCCACCGTTGGCCAGTCGCCGCAGTTTGGACAGATCCCGCCCTTGCAGATGCGGCAACAGGCTCTTCCACACCGTGGTCACGGCAGCGGAGACCGTGACCTGTTCCTGTTCCATCAGTCCGGCCAGCTTTTCCGGCGCCGTGGCCCGGCCCGGCAGGACGAGGGAAGCCCCGCACATGGCCGCGGCATAGGGAAGTCCCCACGCGTTCGCATGAAACATGGGAACGATCGGCATCACCACGTCCCCCGCGCCGAGGGCGAAGACGTCAGCGAACAGCAGGGACATGGCATGCAGGATGATGGAGCGGTGATCGTACAGCACCCCCTTGGGGCGGCCTGTTGTTCCTGAGGTGTAGCAGAGTGCTGCGGCTGTTCGTTCGTCAGGGACGTCGAAAGACACGACGCCGGGGGCCTGCTCAAGGATCGAATCGTAGTCCAGGATGCGAGGGTCTTGGGGCACCGACGGCTTGTCACAGTCGTCCATGACCACGATGTGTCGAAGCGTGGGCAGGTTCTCTGCGATCGGCCACAGGACGTCGAGCAAGGAGCGGTCCACGAAGAGGACGTCGTCCGCGGCATCGTTGATGATGTACTGAATGTCGGCGGGCGCCAGGCGGTGGTTGATCGTATGGAGCACCCTGCCCGAACTGGGCACCGCGAGGTACAACTCAAAATGACGCTGGGTGTTCCACCCGAGGGTGGCAACCCGGGCCGATGCCGGTACGCCTAATGCGTCCAAGGCACCAGCCAGCTTCCTGATCCGCTGCGCCACTTCGCCATAGTTCGCAGACCGACGGTCATCGAATCCGGCCGTGACCACTGTTTTGTCGGCGAATGCTCCTTCGAGGCGGTCCACCAGCATGGGCGTGGCAAGGGGGTGGTCCTGCATCAGTCCGTGCATCGTGTCAGCCTTCCTGCCGTGAATCCATGAGCCCGTGGGATGACAAGGCCCTGCGTTCCCTGTCCGGATCGGCCGTCATCGCCGAGCCACGGTCCTCGCGCTTCAGCGCCCACGTGAGAACCGGGGTGAGGGCTACGGAGATCCCGGATGCGGCAATGATGATGAAGAAGCCGGTCGCCGGATCCCCCGTCGCCGTCTCGGCCACACCGAAGAGGTAGGGACCGACGAATCCTCCGATCAGCCCGATCGTATTGATGAACGCCAAGCCGGCAGCGGCCACAATCCCGGACATACGGGCCATGGCGATGGACCAGAACACCGGCAACGTACCGAAGATGAAGACGGCTCCGAGCGCGATGAGCACCACCCTGGCCACTGGGGGCTCAACGAGGACGTAGGCAACAGCTGTGGCGAGGGTACCCAGCGCCATGAAGCCGACCCAGGCAGCCTCTTTGTTCGATCGTCGGAAAAGCCTTGGGATGAGCAGGACGCCGATCGTCGCGCCGATCCCGACACTCCCGGAGATCAACCCGATCATGAACGGACTCTTCACGTGCATGGACTCAATGATCGCCGGGATGTTGAACACCAATCCAACGCTGCTTACCTGGTTCAGGAAGTAGACAAGGGCAATGATCACAATGAAAGGCCGGCCAAAGGCCCTGCGCAGGTTTCCCCGGATGCGGTGGTCCTGCTCGTTCGGCTTACCGGCATGACGGGACAGGCTGTCGGCTTCGTCCGCGGTCAACCAGCGAGCTTGCTGGGGTGTCGACGGCAACTTGAACCACACAACGACGCCAACGACCATCGTGAGCAGGCCCTCGATCATGAACATCCATTGCCAACCGTGCAGGCCGAACAGGGAGTCCAGTTCCATCAGGGCCCCGCCCGCAGGGCCGCCGATGATGAGGGCGATTGTCGGTGCGAGGTAGATGAATCCCATGACGCTGGCACGCTGGTTCTGCGCGAACCAGACAGTCACCATGTAAGCCAATGCAGGAAACAGTCCAGCCTCCGCGGCACCCAGGATGAACCGCAGGATGTAGAAGGATGCCTCTCCCTGCACGAACATCATGAGGGCGGAAATTGCACCCCAGGTCAACGCGATCCTGGTGATCCACGCCCGCGGCCCCACACGGTACATGATCAGGTTGCTCGGAACTTCGAGGAACGCGTAGCTGATGAAGAAGATACCCGCCCCTAACCTGTAGGCGGCGGCGCTTAGTCCTATATCTGCCTCAAGGTGGGTTTTGGCCAGGGAAACGTTGGTCCTGTCAACGTAGGACATGAAGTACACAACGCAAAGCAGTGGAATCAGCTTCAACATTGCCTTGCGGGTAGCTCGTGCGTGAACGACGTCGGTACGCAGAGATGGTTCGGTCATGGTGCCTTGATCCTCGCTCGGAGTGGTCTTGGTTGTGCCTTGAAAGGGTGGGAGGTCAGCAGATCTCGAACAGACCGGCGGCTCCCATTCCGCCGCCGACGCACATGGTCACGACGGCGTAGCGCGCGCCTCTGCGGCGACCCTCCAGGAGGGCATGGCCCACCATCCGGGCACCGGTCATTCCGTAGGGGTGGCCGATGGAGATGGCTCCTCCGTTGACGTTCATCCGGTCGGGGTCAATCCCCAACCGGTCCCGGCAATAGAGGGCCTGCGAGGCGAACGCCTCATTGAGTTCCCACAGGTCTATGTCCCCTACCCGCAGCCCCTGTTCCCGGAGGAGCTTGGGGATCGCGAAGACCGGCCCGATGCCCATTTCACCAGGCTCGCAGCCGGCCACCGCCATGCCACGGTAGATGCCGAGAGGTTCAATCCCGCGGCTGCGCGCGGCGCCGGCCTCCATAAGGACCAAGGCTGCAGCGCCGTCGGAAAGCTGGGAGGCGTTCCCGGCCGTGACCGTCGACGAGCGGGATGCCTGGCCATCGGCAAGCACCGGGCGCAGGGATGCCAGTCCCTCCTTGGTGGTGGAGGGACGGTTGCCCTCGTCGCGGGCCAAGGTGATGCCCTCCCCCACGTCACCGCCCTGCCCGGCTGCCGAAACAGTGAACGGAACGATTTCGTCGTCGAAAAGGCCGGAGGCTTGCGCGATTGCAGTCCGTTGCTGGGACAGCAGGGCGAACCCGTCTTGCGCGTCCCGGCCGATCCCGTAGCGCTCAGCGACGATTTCCGCCGTCTCAAGCATGGACAGATACATGGACGGGCGACGCTCCAGCAACCACGGATCCTGGGCGAGGTATCGGTTCTGGTGCTCGTTCTGGACCAGCGAAATGGACTCAACGCCGCCCCCAACCGCAATGGACATACCGTCCGCAACGATCTGCTTGGCCGCTGTTGCCACTGCCATCAGACCCGAGGCGCACTGCCTGTCGATGGTCATGGCCGGTACGGAATCGGGGAGCCCGGCACGGAGCACGGATTGCCGGGCAACGTTGAATCCCGTGCTGCCTTCCTGCATGGCGCACCCGAGAACGACGTCCTCGACCTCCTCGGGTTCCACGCCTGCACGCTCGACGGCGGCTGCAATGGCGTGGGCGGCCAGCGCGGGACCGGTAGTGGAAGCCAGCGTTCCCTTGTACGCACGGCCAATGGGCGTTCTCGCCGTCGAAACGACTACTGCTTCCCTCACAGCATTGCCTCAGCATCAGCGTCACGCCGGGCGATTGCGATGTAGCGGCGCGTCTGTTCAAAAGCGCTTTGGGTGACTACGGAAGCGGACATGTCGCTCACCCGTGACCATTCAAGGGCAATCTGTTCGGGGGTCCGCAGGCCCTCCGGCAGGTAGACACCGCCCGATTCCTCCATCCGTGCAACGGCGAACACTCCCGCGCCCGCCGCGAGGATGGTCTTGGTCGGAGCCTCGGGGGAGACCATGAACACTGCTCCGGGAGCCACGGCTTCAGGCGCCAACAGTGCAAGCTCATGGGGTTCAAGCAGGTCTTCGGTCATTTGCGTCGCCGCGGTGGGGGCGAGGGAGTTGACCCGGATGCCTTTCTTCTCCCCCTCGATCGCCAGAACATTCATCAACCCAACAACGGCTGATTTGGCCGCGCCGTAGTTGGCCTGCCCGAAATTGCCATAAATACCGGAAGCCGATGTGGTCATGAGGATCCGCCCGTACCCCTGCTCGACCATGTGCCGCCAGACGGCGTGGGAGCAGTTCACCGACCCCATCAGATGGACATCCATTACTGTGCGGAATGCCTGGAGGTCCGACTTCGCGAAGGACTTGTCCCGCAGGATGCCTGCGTTGTTGATGAGGATGTCCACGCGCCCCCACGCGTCGATGACCTGGGCAACCATCCCGGCGACAGCCTTTTCGTCCGAGACGTCGCACAGTGCCACCATGGCCTCGCCGCCTGCATCCTGGATCTCCTGCGCAACCCCGGCGGCAGCGGACTGGCTGGCGGGGTCACCTGCCGGCCCGCCGACGTCGTTAATGGCAACCTTGACCCCCCGCTCCGCCAAGGCCAATGCGTGTGCCCGCCCCAGCCCAGCACCAGCTCCGGTGATGATCGCCACTTGCCCGCGGAAGTCGATGCCCACAGATGTCTCCTTCGTAGTCCAACATACTACTCAGTATTATGTTGTGGAGATCACAGCAGCGTCAAGGGACCGAGGAGAAGCGATGGCATGATGTTTGGGACCAACGCGTGATGGAGGATAAGTGACCAGTACTGCCGACACCGACCCCGGCATCAGGGCGCGAGTCCTGGATGCGGCCGCTTCGGCGTTCGCACGCAGGGGATTCGCGAAGACGACGATCGACGACATCGCCATGGCGGTAGGGGCCACCAAAGGCCTGGTCTACTATCACTTCCGGTCGAAGTTCGACATCTTCCTGGCGGCGTACGAGCTCGGCATGCACAAGGTGAAGGCAGTCGTGGAACCCTTGGCCGATTCACCCGGATCCGGGCTTGAGCGGCTCAAGCGCATGGCGACCGCCCACGTGATCAACCTGATGGAGGACGTGGACTACCACCACGTGGTGCATCAAGGGGTGCGGGACCAGTCTTCGGAGTCGCTCACAGTGGGTCAGCGTGAAGCCCTGGTGAACCTCAACCAGCTCAGGAAAGACTACGAGCTCCTATTCCGTCGCGTGGTGGAAGAAGGCGTCACCGACGGATCGCTCCGTAAGCTCGATCCACCCCTTGCCACGCGTGTTCTGCTGAGCAGCCTCAACGCCGTCGATGTCTGGTACCGCGAGCAGGAGAAACAGCACGCGGAGGGCATCCGTGCCCTGGCCGGGGACGTGGTTGACCTCATCCTCGGTGGAGTCGCCGCCCCCTGACGCGACCGCCAGGTGCAGAACTCACCGGGACTAAAGCGCCGGGTCGATCATGGTCATGCCCGCAACCGTCGCTGTATCAAAGGTGGGCAGCAACTCTGCGGCTTCCTCAAGCCCGATGGTCCGCTCGATCAGCAATTGCGGCTGCAGCGCACCCTGTTCGATGAGCGCCATCATGCCCGGATAGTCGACGGCGGCCATTCCGTGGCTCCCCAGGAGGTCCAGTTCCCAGCCGATCACGCGGGACATGGGCACCTGGGGGTTGCCGTCGATGGAGGGCAACAAGCCGATTTGGACGTGCCGCCCACGCCTGCGGAGGCTCAGGATCGCGTCGGCGCAGGTCTGTTCACTTCCGACGGCGTCAATCGCCACATGGCTGCCACCGTCGGTCAGGCGGTTGACGGCTTCCGGAATGTCCGAGCCATCCGCAAGCACGGTGTGTTCAGCGCCGAGGCGGGCAGCAACGGCCAACGCCTCGGGATTCCTGTCCACGGCAACAACGCGGGCACCCATGGCCTTGCCGATCATCACAGCGCTCAACCCAACACCCCCCACGCCCACAACAGTCACCCATTCCCCTGCATGGACCTGTGCCCGGGCAGCGAGTGCGCGGTACGCGGTGGCAAAGCGGCAGCCGAGGCTTGCCGCCGTCGTGAATTCCACGTTGTCCGGAAGGGCAACCAGGTTGCTGTCGGCGGCGTGCAGGGCCACGTACTCGGCGAACGAACCCCAATGGGTGAAGCCGGGCTGCTCCTGGGCGGGGCACACTTGGGCATCGCCGGCAAGGCACCATTCGCATTTTCCGCAACCGCACACGAAGGGAACGGTCACACGGTCGCCCACCTTCCAGTTCCGCACGCCATGCCCGACGGCGGCAATCACCCCGGCGAGCTCGTGGCCGGGGACGTGGGGCAGGGCGATGTCGTCATGTCCGGCCCAAGCATGCCAGTCGCTGCGGCACATGCCTGTGGCAAGAACCTGCACCACTACTCCGCCCACCGGTGCTTCGGGAACCGGAACGTCCCTTACCTCGGGCTGGCCACGGACTTCGTCAAAGATCACTGCTCGCACGTCCTCGACTCTACAAGGTGTCACACTTCCGGACTCCCGTCCGACATACCTGCTGTAAGGCACCACTTCGAAGAAGGAGACGCAATGCCACGCATCAACATGGGCCGCAGCAACAAGCTCGGTTACGCCGCAGTCATCGGTTTGGAAGGCTACGCCCGCAAGTCGGTGGACCCCGAACTTTACGAACTCATCAAGCTCCGCGCTTCCATCCTCAACGGCTGCGGTTTCTGCGTTGACATGCACGCAACCGAGGGCGCCAAGCGCGGCATCCCGTCCCGCAAACTTCATGCCGTTGCCGCTTGGCAGCACTCGAAGGTGTTCTTCGACGCCCGGGAGCAAGCCGTGCTGGCACTGACGGATGCCGTCACGCAGCTCGGACCGGACACTGTCACCGACGAGATCTGGAACGCTGCCGCAACCCACTTCGACGACGGCCAAATGGGCGCCCTGATCCTGGCCATCTCCACGATCAATGTCTGGAACCGGATTGCCGTGAGCACACAAATGGAACCGCCGGTGGATGAGAAGAACCCGGTTGCCTGAGGGGTAGCGTGGTGGGCATGACTCTTGCGGTGTCAGCAACGGCGGCGTGGCAAAGCGAACGGAACCGGCTACTGGGCATCGCGTACCGGATGCTCGGTGACTTTGGCCATGCCGAGGACGTGGTTTCTGAAGTGGCCATTGACGCCGTCCGGCAGGAGAGGCGTTCCGGCGTGGACTCGTGGCCGGCCTGGTTGACCACGGTGTGTGTCCGCCGGTCCGTGGACAGGGTTCGCCAACTCGCGGCGCTGAGGGAGGACTACACCGGGCCTTGGCTGCCCGAACCGGTGGACACATCCCTGCTGCCCGAGGAGACACTGGCCAACCGAGAGCTCCTGTCCCTGACCTTGCTGCATCTTGCCGAGCAACTGGCTCCCGAGGCGCGGGCGGCCCTGGTGCTGCACCGTGCCTTCGGGATGTCGGCGCCGGAAATCGCCGAGATCCTCGAGAAGACCCCGGCTGCGGTCCGGCAGATGATTTCGCGCTCCGAACGCCGATTGGACATCGATCCGGACGCGCCGGCCCCTCGGGCCAAGGACCGTGCGGCCTTGGAGAAGCTGGTGCGTGCGATTGAGAACGGTGAGATCGAGACAGTCGTGGCCATGTTGGACCGGGATGCTGTTCTGTGGGCAGACGGCGGGGGCAAGGTCAAGAGCGCCATGAACCCGTTGTTCGGCGCCGCCAGGATCGCCCGTTTCTTCGCCAGCATCTTCGGCAAGGCTGCCGCCGTGCACCCTGTTACCGCGGACCTCATCAACGTCAACGGCGGACCGGCGGTGGTGCTCAGGCATTCAGGCAGGGCCGACGTCTTGGTGCTCGACGGCGCCCCTGACGGCAGCATCCGCGGGTTGCGGCAGATCTCCAATCCGGACAAGTTGACGCGGGTCTCGCTCTGAGTTGGCCGCGAAACCGCGGGAAAGCTGCCCGCTCGCAGGGAAGCTTCCGTGCGAACAGGCAGGCTTCCCGCGAACTCGTCGGGTAGGCGGGAACTAATCCCCCGCCGAGCCACTGACCCGCAGTGCATTGATGATCGCCGGGATGGACCCGATCAGCATGATCAGCGCCCACACCAGCGCCACCACCACAGTCACCACAGCCCAGAACTGGTCCCCGATGGACACCAGCGGTCCCGGCAGGAATCCGTGAATCGCGCCGAGGATCACTTGGAGCAGCACGGAGACCACCAGGAGCACCACCAGCCCCGTGACTTTGAGGAACTTCGGCTGGCTCAGGATCAGCAGCACCGCGAACACAATCTTCAGCAGCAGCAACAACCCAAGGATCGCCGCGGCCTGCCCTTTCGGAAAGCTCCCCCACAATGCCAAGTACGCCAGAGTCCCGAACGGCGTGGCGACGAACAGCCCGATCATCAGGAACAGCTTGGCCAACGCGAGCATGGCCGTCAGGAACGCCGCGATCACCCACAGCAGGGTCACGATCAGCGTCGCAATCCCCTGCACCCGTCCGTACGTCCGCAGGTCCATCATGAGGCTGAGCCCCAGCATCACCACCGTGAACAGCAACAATCCATCCAGGAACGCCAGAAAGCCGATGCCCGCACCCGGAGGATCGGCATCGGCTTTCTGCGTCTTGAGGAATACATCAAGCGGAACGCCCAGTTTGTTGGCATCTCCGGCGGACACAGGCTCGACGGCGGTTTGGCCGAGTACCAGCGACATGCCCACCTCCACCAGGACTACCAGGGCGAAGACGACGACGGCCGCTATGAAGAAGGGACGACGCAGGGCATCGGAATCCGGCCCGCTGCGGAACCCTTCACGAATTGACCACGCTGCGGCCATGCGTCAATTGTGGCACCGGGGGTTTCAAATACAAGCGCCCTGCCACCAACGCCGTCACTCCCAGACCGGCCGGGACCAGCAGTGCCCAGCCGCTGAACACGAGCACCACCAGCATCACCACCGCCGCCACGATCACCCCGTACCACGCCGGAGTTCCCCGGCGGAGCAGGACCACCCCGGCCGCCAAGCCAAAGGCCGTCACAGCGGTGAAGCATGCCGAGGCCGCTCCGATCTGGAACTCCATGCTCAGCAGCCCGGTCGCAGCCAGAACAAAGGAGATTGACGCCAACACTCCCAGGACTCCGAGGCTCACCGAGGGGACCTCCCCCGGCCCGGCGCCACGCGCCAATGCCCGCGGCAGCACGCCGTCGGACGCCAAGCGGGCCCCGAGCTTGCTGGCACCGGCAACAAAAGTGTTCAGCGGCCCAAACGTCAGAACCGCCGCAGCCACGGCGGTCACTGGAGCGGCCGCCGGCCCGAGCCCCTTGGCCAGCAATTCGGCGACCGGGACGTTGCTTCCCGCGAGGCCGGAACCAAGGACTGCCACGCACGCCGCCACCAGGCCGATGTAGATCACGCCGACGACCACGAGCGTCAGCCACGTTGCCCGCTTCAGGTCGCGCTCGGGGTTGCGGAACTCCCCGGCCAAGTGCGTCACGGCCTCCCACCCTGCGAAGCAGAAGAACAGCAGGCTCGCCGCGCCTCCCACTGCCCAATAGCCGTGTGGGGCAAACGGCGTGAAGTTCTCAGCCTTGGCGTACGGAGCCGCAACCCCGACGGCCAAGGCCAGGAGCGCCACCAGCAGGACCATCAGCCCCAGCTGCAGCTTGCTTGAGACACGGATCCCCACCGCGTTGCTCAGGAAACCTGCCGCAAGTATCAGCCCCGCCGCAATCAGCGCCGTCTCCCGTCCGCCGCCCAGCGCGTGGGCGATGTAGTCCCCGCCGATCACGGCCGTCGCGGGCGCCCCGAACGGAATGGCGAAGTAGAAGAGGTAGCCAGCCACCACTGAGGCCCGCCTTCCGAAGGCGCGGGTCACGAACGTCGCGATCCCACCGGCGTCGGGCTGTTGCCGGGACATTTCGGCGAAGCTGAAGGCCACCGGTGTACAGAACACGAGCAAGAGCGCCCATGCCAATAACGACGCCGGACCGGCCACCTGCGCGGCGATTGCCGGGAGGACCAGCACTCCCGAACCCAGGATGGCGCCTACATATATGCCGGTCGCCCTGAACAACCCAAGGCCCGAACTACTGACAGCTTTGCTCACCTACATACTGAACACTGTTCGGAGTAGGGCCAACAAGCGGGGAAACTGCCTTCCAGCAGCAATATTCTGCCGAACTTCCGGTCCTTCGTCAGTTCGCCGCAGCCGCGCGACGCCGGAGCCGGGCTACCAGCGTGGCGGCGAGCAACGCCGTCGTGATTTCCAAGCCGATCACCAGCAGCAGTTGCGCTGCCCCACTTGTGTCAACAGCGCCCGACGCCGGCCTGCCGCCGTGCGCGTGTCCCGCACCACCCGCGCCGAGCAGCAGGACAGCGTGCAGGGCGACCATGGCAAGGGCCGAGCCGGTGACCTGGTGGAGCGCGCCGACGGGGCTGTGGCGCCAAATGTGTCCGGTGCAGGGGACGCACACCGCCGCGAGGGCAATCATCAGCGCACCGATCCAGGCTTCGTGGTGGCCGGAGGCGGCGAGCCAGATGTGAGTCACGCAGGAGACGGCCGTCAGGGCCGCGCAGATCCGGGGATGGAGGACGGGTCCGTTGGCGCGGACCCGCCCTGCAATGATCGCCACGGCTAGTGGCAGTGCCCGGCGTCAGACCCGGTTTCCGAGGCGGCGGCGTGGCAGTTCGGTCCGGAGGTATTTGCTGGCACGTCCAGCACCGGGCTCCGGTCGAAGAATCCTTCGGGACGCAGTTTGAAGCCGACCGTATCCACGGGCATGATCGGCCAGTCCTCCACGCGCGGGAAGTGGGTCAGGCCGAAGGTGTGCCACAGGACGATGTCCTGGCCGTCGATGTCACGGTCCTGGGCCACGTAGGCCGGGAGTCCCGCGCCGCCGGAATGCTGGTTCACGAAGTCGCCGGTGGGGTACCGCTCGTCGTCCGCGTAGCGGGTGACCCAGACATCCTTGGTGGCGAAGGCTGCGCGTTTCGCGATGGAGGAGCCTGGGTCGGCCAGGAGCGTGGGCTGGTTCTCGGCGTGGAGCTTGTAGCCGACGGGTTCGCCCAGGCGGTTCTTCGACTCCGGGTTGGAGATGATCCAGGTCCGTCCAACCTTCGCGTCGGCTTCGCGGGTACCTTCGGACTCCCTGGTCAGGACAGTGCGCTTCCGGGAGAACGCGTTGCCGCGCTCGTTGCCCGGACCCATGGCCTGACGGAACACGTCCTCTTCTTCGACCCGGTTGGTGAAGCCATCGATGGCCATGTCCAGGCGGGCGCTGAACAGGTGCTGATGGAAGGGTGCCCCCAAGCCCGGAGCCAGTTGGGAGATGTTGTCCGAGCCGCCTTCCGGGAACGCGGAGGTAAAGACGATGCCGGTCGCCTTGGCTTCGAACTCGATGGTGCCGTCCAGGTAGAGGTACCAGTAGAAGCCGTAGTCGTAGTTGCCGATGGTGGTGAAGAAGGAGATCACCAAGCGGCGGTTGCGGCGGGTGTAGTTGATGCCCGTCCACAGGTCCGAGTGTTTGGAGAGGATGCCCCAGTCTTCCTCGTGCATGCAGATGCCGTTGCGGATCTCCCGGGGGTTGCCGAATGCGTCGCTGATCACGGGGCTGAGGTAGGTGATGTCCCCTAGGCAGTCGCAGCCAAGTTCCAGGGAGTTGGCGTACTGGCCCACGAGGTATTCGCCGGTATCGAAGTAGTTCTGCCACGACCGGATCGGCGAGGGATCACCGTAGGGGACCACCATTTCGGCGATCGAGGCCCGGTTAATGATGGGCCGCTTCTTGCCCCCATCCTGGAAGGCCAGGTTGTGGAGGACGACTCCTTCGCGGACATCGAAGCCGACATCCACACTCCACTTCTCCCACTCGACGTGGTTGCCGCCGGTAACACTGAAACTCGGGCCTTCGGGCTGGGTGATGCTGATGGGCTTCTGGGTTTCGCGGAGCGGCCCCGTCAGCTCGGGGTCGGTGTAGTTTCCGTGCTCGGCGGGGATCGGCATGACGCCAAGGTCGATGACCTGGGTGACTTCCTTGTTCACCACGTCCACGTAGGCCACCAGGCCGTCGACCGGGTGGGCCCAGGCGCTGTCTTCCGGGAAGTCCTGGACAAACGCCAGCCCACGGAGGATCCGGCGTCCGCGCTCTTCCTCGTACTCAAAGACCCCGGCGGAAAGCGGTGCTACGCGGACCTTTTCCACGGCCAAGTTCCGCGCAGCCAGGGCGGCGAGCCAGCGCTCATCGGTCGCCAGTAGCGTCTCGACTACCTCGAACTCTTCCTCGAGGACCGGCAGCTCGCCGGAGACCTTGGTATCAAGCTCGACGGCGGACAGGATCTCGCCGCGGGTGGCGGAAACGAGTACGTCCTTGGGGGCGCCTCCGGAAATGTCGTGGATGAACACCCGGAACCTGCGGTCTACCTCGGCGGAGGTGTTGCGGGACGGATCCACCAGGCCGAGGTAAGCGATCCGCTTGGCGTCCCCGAGGTGTCCGGAGGCCTGCAGGATGCCTTGCACCGTGGTGATCTCTTCAGCGGTGGCAAGGCCGTATTGGGCGGAAACATCAGTTGCTGTGGGCGTCATGGTTGCCTCTTGTCCGGGATCGTGGAGGGTCGGGGTTTATTTTCTATTGCTGTAGAGAATAACCAAAACGTAAGATGGGTCACAAGACCTGTCCGCCGATTATTTTCCGGGAGCCCCCTCCGTGCCAAAGATTGTCGATCACGATCAGCGACGCCTCGAACTGGTGGACGCAACCTGGCGGATCATCGCGCGGCTTGGCATGGAGGGCGCAACCATGCGCGAAATTGCCGAGGAAGCCGGCTTTGCCAACGGCGCCCTCAAGCCCTACTTCCCCACCAAGGACCTCCTGCTCACGTCCGCGTTCGGGCACGTGTTCAACCGGACCAACCAGCGCATCGCGCTCGTGACGGAGGGGCTCTCGGGACTCGCCGCACTGCGGGCCTTCTGTACCGAGGTACTCCCGCTGGACGAGGAACGCGTCAATGAAGCCCGGATCGTGATCCCGTTCTGGCAAAAAGCACTCAACGATGCCGACATGGCGGCCCTTCACAGCGAATCCATGAGCCAATGGCACACCACCATTACCGCCCACACGGCAGCAGCCCGGGCGGCCGGCGAGATCGCTACCCCACTGGCGGATGCCGCCGTCGCCGATCACTTGCTCAACATGATGCTGGGCGCCCAAATCGTGGCAGCACTATCGCCGGCAGAGCATTTTTCGCAGGACCTTGAAGGCCAGCTGGACAACTATCTGGCGCTGCTGGCCGGGTGAGGCAACGGCGGCCCATGCGCTCGATTACACATTCCTAGCGGAAGCGCTATGAATGTGTAATTTCCACAAGCTGCACCGAGAGGCATTACATATTCATAGCGATACCGCTACCATTATGAAATGGCGCTAAGCATCCCCGAATTGGCCAGCCGCCTCCATGTGAACGAGAGCCGAGCACGCCATCTCGTCAATTCCGGACGCATACGCGGGCAACGGGTCGGTGGACGCTGGATAGTTGAGGAAGCCGACGCCGCGCAATACCGCCCGGGGAGACCTGCGGGCCGCCCGCTTTCCGAGCGAAGCGCCTGGTTGCTCATGTCCTCATTGTGGGACGAAGGCCCGCGCTCTGTCCTTGCATACTCCGGGCTCTCACCCATCGAAAGGCATCGCCTCAACGAACGGATCAGGCGGCTCCAGGACTCTCTCGATCCCCAGTACCTCCTCGCTGCATGGCTCGCCAATCGCGCAGAAAAGTTCGAGTTCACCTCCAACCCGGCAGATATAGCCGAGCTTCGTGAAGACAAACGAGTCCACCCCTCCGGGGTTTCACACCCCCGGTCCGGTCTGCTGGCAAACTCAGAGTTGGAGGCCTACGTGCGACGCGACCAACTAGAGAGCGTCGTCAAGGACTGGTTCCTGGTTGAACCGGCCTCCGGCAAGAGACCCAATGTCATTCTTAGGGCAGCTGATCAAATCCCTGACGAACTTCCACCACTTGCTGTGGCGGCAGACCTTGCAGAGCGGCCCGGCGTCCGCGAACAACAGGCCGCACGCGAAATCCTTGGGAGCATTCATGCCCATTGAGCTCCCGGCGATGCCCCCCCGAACAAAAGGAAGCATGGCAGGCGGTCTTCGAAATCCATGGCTCCATGCCCGACGGCTGGGTCTTGGTCGGCGGCCAGGCCGTCTTCCTGCACGCCGTGGAGCGAGGAGCTCCGACCGTGCGGGCTACGAAGGACGCGGCGTTACGGGTGGGACCACAATTGCTGCACCAGCCAGCCAGCAAGCGCTCGAGCGTTCGGAGACCGTTGCCGTTCAGGCAGGATCAGCGACCGGCAGCGTCATCCGGCCTACGCTCATGGGCAGCCTCATCGGTAAGGCCGCAGCGCTGACCATCATCAACGACCCCGGCAGGCAGCGGCACATCGACGATTTCCTTACCTTGGCCTCTGTTGTCCGGGCGTCCGACCTTCGCGGAGTGACTTACAAGCCGGCTGAACGGGACCACCTTGCAAATATGTTGGGGCGCCTCGCCAATGAACCGGGGCTTATCGACCGGGTGCCTGAAGGTGCCGAGGGAGTGGAACGTCTGCGTCTCTCGTTGAGCTAGCTCGTAGCCCCCGACGCCACCACTCCAACGCCCAGTCCCGCAATAATTCCGCTGGATGTACGTTCGACGACCGTGCTCACCTTGGGCTTCTTCAACCACCGCATCGCTTTGAAGGCCACGACGGCGATCATCGAAAGATACGCGAAGGCGATCACAGCCACCACCACACCAAGGATCAACGAGGTGCCCATCGTGTCGCCACCGTGCGGGATGAACTGCGGGACCACGGCCAGATAGAACAAGCCCACCTTTGGATTGAGGAGCGTGGACAGGGCTCCGGCACCAAGCGCAGAGAGCCTGCTGTAGGGCAGGGGTGCTTCTGCGGAAGACGCCTCTGCCTTCGCAGCGCGTCGGGACTTGATGAACGAAGACACACCCAAGTACAGCAAGTACAACCCGCCGGCGATCTTGATCCAGCGGAACAACTCCGCCGACTGCTCCAGGATCGCAGCCAGGCCCACTCCCACCAGCGCGGCCCACACAATCGCCGCACCCGCGGAACCGGCAGCCGCGGCAATTCCCGCTGAAGGTCTGTTCAACGCAATGCGCAGCACCAGGAAAGTGTCCGGGCCGGGAGTCACGGAGAGGATAAGGCAAAGACCGGCGAAAGCAGCGAGGGAAGCGAGAGTCACAAGACCGATTGTCGGGCATACCGGCGGGTAGTGAAAGCCAAGGGAACCTAAAGCGTTCGCTTGCCGTCAAGGCTTGTTCGTCCAATGACAAGACCACCCCACGTGACGCCAACCACACTGGAGACATCGCCGCGCGCCTCACCGGCCGCCAAGACTTACTACCTGAGCGGAGTACCAATGGAGACTTACGACGCCCTGCTGGCCTCGATCACCGCAGCCCCCGGCCAGAACAGCCGCACCATTTTCGATCCCGCCACGGGTGAAGCCGTCGGCGAGGCCCCGGTCCACACCGTCGAGGACCTCGAAGCCGCCATCGCCGCTGCTGCCGCCGCACAACCCGAGTGGGCTGCCTCGGGCCACAAGGCCCGGTCCGCTGCGCTCCTGAAAGCAGCCGACGCCGTCGAACGCTCCGCCGAAGAACTCGCCCAACTGCTCTCCCGCGAGCAAGGCAAGCCGCTGAACGGCCCGAACGCCCGCTTCGAAGTCGGCGCCTGCGCCGCGTGGCTGCGCGCTACCGCCGGCACTCCGCTGGAACCCGAAGTGGTAGTTGACGACGGCGAAACCCGAGCCGAACTGCACTACCGGCCGATCGGCGTCGTGGGCGCCATTGGCCCCTGGAACTGGCCCATGATGATCACCGTCTGGCAGATCGCCCCGGCCCTGCGGATGGGCAACTCCGTAGTGGTCAAGCCCTCCGAATACACGCCGTTGTCCGTGCTCGCGCTGATCTCCATCATCAACCAGGAACTTCCCGAGGGCCTGCTCACTGTAGTGTCCGGCGGGCGCGACGTCGGGGCCCGGTTGGCGGAACATGAGGCCATCGGCAAGGTCATGTTCACCGGCTCCACCGCCACGGGCAAGGCGATCATCCGTTCCTCCGCGGACACCGTCAAGCGGCTCACGCTGGAACTCGGTGGGAACGACGCCGGCATCGTCCTGCCCGATTCGGATCCGAAAGCCATCGCCGAGGGCCTGTTCTGGGGCGCCTTCATCAACACGGGCCAGACCTGCGCCGCCCTCAAGCGCCTCTACGTCCACGAGTCCCAGTACGAGGCCGTGTGCACCGAGCTCACTGCAGTGGCCTCCGCAATGCCGATGGGCAACGGGCTGGACGAAAACAACGTCCTTGGCCCGTTGCAGAACCGCCAGCAGTACGACATCGTCGCCCGCCTGGTTGACGCCGCCCGCGAATCCGGCGCCCGGATCCTGTTGGGCGGCAACCCTGACGCCGACCGGCCCGGTAACTTCTACCCGACCACCCTCGTGGCGGACATCGACAACGACAACCCGCTCGTCGCCGAGGAACAGTTCGGCCCGGCCTTGCCGATCATCAAGTACAGCACCGTTGATGAGGCCGTCGCCAAGGCGAACGCGCTCGACGTCGGACTCGGCGCCTCAGTCTGGTCCTCCGACCCGGCCGCCGCCCGCGAAGTCGCAGCCCGCATCCAGGCCGGAACGGTGTGGATCAACAAACACGGCGCCGTGGACCCCCGAGTGCCCTTCGGTGGCGCGAAGCAGTCCGGCTACGGGCTGGAATTCGGCGCCGAAGGCCTCAAGCACCTGGGTGTTCCGCAGATCATCAACGGCTGACCCCGCCCCCGCGTCACCCAACTGGGGGACAGATTACGTCGTTACGAGCCCTCGTAGCAGCGTTATCTGTCCCCTACTTGGGCGCCAACCACGGCGTTGGCCATACGGTGGACGCTTTTGCGCAGCCATACGCCCCGCATGAAACCATGAGCACCATGTCCCAAAAGATCGCGTACCAAGGCGAGCCCGGAGCCAACTCGGACCTCGCATGCAAGGAAATGTTCCCCGAACTCGAAAGCGTGCCCTGCGCCAGCTTCGAGGACGCCTTTGAACTCGTCTCCACCGGCGCCGTGGACCTTGCGATGATCCCCATCGAGAACTCCATCGCCGGACGCGTGGCGGACATCCACATCCTTCTTCCCCAATCGAACCTGCAGATCGTTGGCGAATACTTCCTCCCGATCCGCTTCGACCTCCTGGGCATCCCGGGCAGCACCATCGAGGGCGCTACCGAAGTCCACAGCCACATCCATGCATTGGGCCAATGCCGACGCATCATCCGCGAGGCCGGCCTGAAGCCCGTGATCGCCGGGGACACCGCAGGGTCTGCCCGCGAAGTCAGGGACTGGAACGATCCCCGCAAGCTCTCACTCGCTCCACCGCTGGCGGCCGGCCTGTACGGACTCGACGTCCTGGCCTCCGGCGTCGAGGATGATCCCACCAACACAACCCGGTTCGTGGTCCTGGCGCGGGAACAAGCTCTGCCCTCCAAGGAAGAACTGCCCGGGCCCGCCATCACCACATTCGTGTTCCGCGTCCGGAACGTCCCCTCGGCCCTCTATAAGGCACTGGGTGGATTCGCCACCAATGGGCTCAACATGACCCGGTTGGAGAGCTACATGGTGGGCAACGAGTTCGCCGCCACGATGTTCATCTCCGATGTGGAAGGCCACCCGGAGGATCCCCGGCTTCGCCGTGCTTTGGAGGAGCTGGAGTTCTTCACCACCGAGGTCCGCGTCCTGGGCGTCTATGCCGCGGACGGCTACCGCGAGCGGAACACGGTCAGCGCCTGAGCGACTCAGACCGCCTTTCATTCAGAACATGTTCTGAATACACTGTAGGTATGAGCACTACCACCACGTCAAGGACTACGTTCCAATCGTCTGAGCTCAGCAGGTCTTCCGCTGAGGTCTTCGCGGCCGCAGCTGACCATCCGGTCCGGGTCACCCGTCGTGACGGTGAAGCGCTTGTGCTGATGTCCGAGAGCGCAGATCGCGCGCGGGCTTCCCTGCTGGAATTAGCCGCACAACTCGTAGCGGTCTCCACGAGCACCGAGGGGACCTTGGCGTGCCGCATGAGCGACCGCTTCCCATGGATGCTGGCGCTGAGCAAGGCCGACCAGGAAACTTGCGCGAGCGAGGTCTTGGCCGCTGCCCGAGCCTCCTTCGCAACAAATCAGCCTCACTTGGCGATTGCCGAGCTAACCGCTTGGCGTGAATCGGCAACGGCACTAGCAGCTGGCCTGGGCAACGAGCCCATTGAATGGCTTGAAGAATCTGAACCCGTAGAGCGTCCCTAAGGCATGGCGAAGGACTCCAAGGTTGAGCGCCCTACCAAGAAGAGCGAGTACGATCTTCGCTTCGCATCTGTTCAGGCAAAGCGCGGGTGCATTGATCTGCGCGCAACCATCCGCAATGCGTTCACGGACTCCTGGGACTTCCTTACCCGACGCCCCAAGTCATGACGCCCGCCAACTACCCGTTGCGTGGCGAATTAGGTTTGGTCTCTCATCAGGGTTCAACGCACGAGCACTGGCAGCACAAGCCAACGCTCAAGGGTGATGCCCGAATTTGGTTCTTCGTCGTCGAGCACGTTGTCTATCTGGAGCAAGTGCATACGCACCACCCCAACGAGACCAAGTAGCCGCTGCCGAATGCTAGAAATGCGTAGGTTCCTCAACCAGCGCCGTCGCGATGCTGTCCGCATCCTCCAACGCCGCGAGGTAGCGCTCGGCGTCCAAGGCAGCTGAACACCCCGTACCCGCGGCCGTGATCGCCTGGCGGTACCTGTGGTCAACGGCGTCGCCACACGCGAAAACGCCGGACAGGTTGGTGCATGTGGTCGGGGAATCCACCTTGATGTAGCCCTCGGCATCCAGGTCGACTTGGCCGGCTACGAGTTCCGTCCGCGGCAGGTGACCAATTGCCACAAAAATGCCCGTCGCCGACTGTTCCCGGGTTTCCCCGGTACGGGTGTCCGTCAGCGTCACGCCCGTAACCTTTGCGTCCCCATGGATGGCAGTGACCGCAGAGTTCCACGCGAAACTGATCTTCGGGTTGTCCTTGGCCCGCTGCGCCATGATCCGGGAGGCGCGCAGCTCGCCCTTGCGGACGACGACGGTCACCGACTTTCCGAAGCGCGTCAGGAATGTCGCTTCCTCCATGGCGGAATCACCACCCCCAACCACGATGATGTCCTGCTCCCGGAAGAAGAAACCATCGCACGTGGCACACCAGGAAACTCCGTGTCCGCTGAGTTTCTTTTCCTCCGGCAAACCGAGTTCCTTATAGGCCGAACCTGTGGCCAGGATGACAGCCGGAGCTTCATGGGTCTCCCCCGCGCCGGTGACCACGGACTTGAGGTGACCACGCAGCGAAACGGAAGTGACGTCGTCGAACACTATCTTGGCGCCGAACTTTTCCGCCTGCTGCTGGAACCCGTCCATGAGTTCGGGACCTTGGATCCCTTCGGGGAAGCCCGGGAAGTTCTCCACCTCCGTGGTGTTCATGAGCGCCCCGCCCGCAGTCACGGACCCAGCCAGGACCAACGGTTCAAGCCCGGCCCGCGCGGCGTAGATCGCCGCGGTGTAACCGGCAGGACCGGATCCAATGATGATCAGCTGTTCCTTGCTCATGAAAATCTCCTTGCTCGGCGACTACCAGGCGGGTGCTTGTTCAAGTGCAACAAGTACCCGCCCGGCAATCAAGGGCTACCGGACCGCAGACGCCTCGCGCTCACGCTCCGGACGGGCCGAGGCACCGCGCCCGAGCTTACTGGGCCACCAGATCTTGTCCCCGATGTCGTAGGCCAGTGCGGGAACCAGGAGCGAGCGCACCAGGACCGTATCCAGCAGGACACCGAAGGCCACGATGAACGCCAGTTGCACCAGGAACATGATGGGAATGACCCCGAGGGCGGCGAAGGTAGCCGCCAGGACCACACCGGCCGAGGTGATCACGCCGCCCGTCACGCCCAGGCCTCGGAGGATTCCCGGCCGCGTTCCATGCTTGAGCGATTCCTCGCGTACGCGGCTCATCAGGAAGATGTTGTAATCCACGCCCAGGGCCACCAGGAACACGAAGCCGAACAGCGGAACCGTGGCATCGGCACCGGAGAACTGGAAGATCCCGTTGAACACCCAGGCCGAGACCCCCATCGCCGCGCCGTAGGACAGCACCACCGAGAGCACCAGCAGCACCGGCGCCACCACCGAGCGGAGCAGGAGCATCAGGATGAAGAGGATGACCACCAACACGACCGGGATGATCACCGTGAGGTCGCGCTGGGCCGTGGTGTTGGTGTCCAGGGCCGTCGCGGTTACCCCGCCCACCAGGGCCGCAGGGTCCACCTCGCGCACCGCCGAACGCAGGGCTTTCACGGTGTTTTCAGCCTCGATCGAGTCGGCTGCGCTGTTGAGCGTCGCGTTGATGAGCACCTTGCCGTCGCGGACCGCAGGATCGGCGGGAGCCCCCGGCGCACCGGTGATCGGCACGCTTCCTTCCGCGAGCAGGTAGGCGTCGCCTACGCCGTCGGCGGCTTTGACCCTGTCCAGCACCTGCTGCGCGGTGCCTTGGGAGGCAACCACGACGGCGGGGCTGCCGCTGCCGGCGTCGAAGTGCCGCGCCAGGGCGTCCTGGCCCTCGACGGCGTCGGACTTGGCCAGGATGACGTCGGTCTGGGGCACACCGTTGGCCTTCAACTGGAGAACACCGGCGGACGCAACCACCAGCAGCAGCACCGAGGCAATCCACACAACTCGAGGCCTCCGGGAAACAAGCGAGCCCACCCCACGCCACAGACCCTTTTGCCCCTCAAGGCCGGTGACCAGCTCGGGTTCGCGTTCGTCGTCGGGCAGGAGCTTAGGGCGGAAGGGCCAGAAGGCGGCGCGGCCCAACAATGCCATGAACGCCGGCAGGAGGGTGAGGGCTGCGAACAACGAACAGACGATGCCCGCCGCAGCTACGGGACCGAGGGCCTTGTTGGAGTTCAGGTCGGAGAAGAGCAAGCACAGCAGCGCGATGATCACCGTGGCACCTGAAGCAAGAATCGGCTCAAAGGATGCCTTCCACGCCGTCAGCACCGCCTGGGTCCTGTTGGTGGTGTGGGTGAGGGCCTCACGGAACCGGGCGACGAACAGCAGGGCGTAGTCCGTGGCGGCACCGATCACCAGGATGGATAGAATGCCTTGGCTTTGCCCGTTCAGCTGGATCCAGCCCATCTTGGCCATGCCAAACACCAGCAAGATGGCCGCGCACAGGGCGAACACCGAGGTCAGGAGCACCGCGATCGGCAGCACGAGAGAGCGGTACACCAGCAGGAGGATCACGAACACGGCTCCGAGGGCCACCAACAGCAGGATTCCATCGATGCCGCCGAAGGCGTTGACCAGGTCCGCGGTCAGTCCGGCAGGACCCGTGACGTAGGCCCGCATGCCGTCGGGAGCCCCGGGCTGGACCACGTCGCGCAGTTCCTTCACGACATCCCGGATCTCGTCGGACTCAGCGATGGGCACGATGTACTGCACAGCTTTGCTGTCTTCGGAAGGGATGGGACCGACGACGGCGCTCCCCAGCTTGAGTGCCTCAATGTCGGCTTTCAGCTGGGCTGCTTCGCCTAGTTGGGCCGGGGTGAAGGCCGAGTCGCCCTCGACAACCACGACAGCCGGAATCTCGTCCGAGTCGCGGAACTTGGCCTGCCAGTCACCGGCTTCGGTGGCTTCCGCCCCGGCTGGCAGGAACGAGGCCTGGTCATTGGAGGACACTTCGTCCAACCGACCGAACGTGGGGCCGCCGACCCCTGCTATTCCCAACCAGGTGATGACCAGCACCACCGGGATCAGCCACCGCAACCAGAACGGCACTTTCTGCGTCTTCATGAGTCCTTACTTTCCGAGGCACGAGCGGTATTTATTAGACTATAGAGTATCTCTATCATGGAACTAATCAAGCGGACTTCACCCCTGATGCCTTCAGGAGCGGAGACGGGGAGTAATATCCGGAAGGCAGCAAAGACGTAAGGAGGCGCTGATGTCGGATACGTGGGACGAGCGCCCCGGAGATCCCGCCGCGGAAGCGAGCGCCGCAGCAAAAGGTGCAATGCCGCCGTCGGGCCTTCCGCAGGACCTTGTCCGGCTCCTGCAGGACTTCACCCTCGAAGCCAACCACTATGTGGACGCTGCGGGCGGCCGCAATGACATGCACAGGACCGACCTCAATGCGTTGGCAGTGGTCATGCGGCATTCAGCAGCGGGCCGCGTGGTGACACCCGGCGTACTCCGCACTGAGCTGCGCCTGAGTTCCCCGGCAACTACCGCCCTGGTGGACCGCCTGCACGCCTCGGGGCACCTGACCCGGGAACGCTTGGGCACCGACCGTCGGCAAGTCCAGTTGCGCATGACCCCCAAGGCCTACCGTGACGGCAGCGCCATGTTTCTTCCACTGGCCATGCGCATGGGAAAGGCCATGGGCGCGTACAGCGAGGCGGAACTGGACCTGGTGCGCCGTTTCATGACGGACATGGTGGAAGCCACCATCGAAGCCCGGCGGCAAGCCACGGCGGCGGAACCCAACTAGGGGACACCAAACGGCCCAATGAGCACTCAGTGGAACATGTGCTGTCCCCCAGTTGGGCGCCGTGTTCCACCCAAACCCACAGGCCAAGCTGTAGCGTTTCCCTATGAACGCGCAGCAGCCTGAAGATGTCTACACCCACGGGCACCACGAGTCGGTTGTCCGGGCCCACGCCTCACGGACCGCCGAGAATTCGGCCGCGTTTGTCATACCGCATCTCACTCCCGGAACGTCAGTGCTCGACGTCGGATGCGGACCTGGCAGCATCACCTGCGATTTCGCGCGGATGGTCTCGCCCGGACAAGTGATCGGCCTGGACCGTTCGCCGGATGTCATTGCGCAGGCAGCCGAACTCGCAAAGGACCGCGGTGTGGAGAATGTGGAATTCCGCACGGGGAACATCTACGACCTCGACTTTGAGGACGAAACCTTCGATCTGGTCCACGCCCACCAGGTCCTGCAGCACCTCACCGATCCGGTTGCGGCACTGCGCGAAATGCGACGGGTCGCCAAGCCCGGAGCCATTGTTGCCGTGCGGGACGCGGACTTCCACGGCATGAGCTGGTACCCGGAAGTCCCGGAACTCGACGACTGGATGGAGCTCTACCAGAAGATCGCCCGCCGTAACGGCGCAGAGCCCGACGCCGGTCGCCGGTTGGTTTCGTGGGCACAGCACGCCGGGTTCGCCCAGGTGTCCCCGAGCAGCAGCAACTGGCTCTACGCCACGGCCCAACAGCGAGCCTGGCAGTCCCGGGTCTGGAGCGAGCGGGTCCTGCACTCCGCTTTCGCCGAGCAAGCACTGGAATACGGGTTCGCGAACGAGGCCGACCTTGCCCGGATTGCCGCCGGTTGGCACCGCTGGGGAGCCACGGAGGACGGCTACTTCCTCATCCCGAACGGGGAAGTCATCGCTCGAGCATAAAAACTTTCCCGGACCATGTAGAAATCCCCAACCTGGTTCCGACTTATGAGTGAAGGCACCCAAGCAGGGAGCCCGCCAACAAGGAGTTCGAGATGAAATACATGATCATGATGTTCGGTTCCGCCGAGGGCATGATGGAGACCGCCGACCCTGAATGGGTCAAGGAAATGATCGGTTTCATGATCCAGATCGACAAGGACCTCACGGAGTCCGGCGAGCTGGTCTTCAACGCGGGGCTCGCAGACGGAAGTACCGCGAAGCTCGTCAAGCAGACCCCGGATGGAGTCATCACCACGGACGGCCCCTACGCCGAATCCAAGGAGTCACTGATCGGTTACTGGGTAGTGGATGTCGCCAGCGAGGAGCGCGCAGTGGAGATCTGTTCCAGCATCGTGAAGTACTCGCAAGTGGTGGAGCTACGCGCCATCCCGGATGGCCCACCGGAGGTTTAGCCTTTGGTCTTGGCCCCGCGGGATACACGCATCGAGGACCTGCTGCGCACGCTCGCGCCGCAGGTCCTCGGCGTGCTGGTCCGCCGCTACGGCCAGTTTGATGCCTGCGAGGACGCCGTCCAGGAAGCCCTCCTTGAGGCCGCCTTGCAGTGGCCGTCCGGGGTGCCGGACAATCCCCGGAGCTGGCTGCTTTCCGTCGCCTCCCGGCGGCTGATTGATGCGTGGCGGAGCGATATCGCCCGGCGGACGCGCGAAGACCGGGCAGCAGCGATGGAGCCTGCCTTCACCGAAATCCCGGACTCCGTTTCTGAAACAGACGACACCCTCACCCTCATGTTCCTCTGCTGCCATCCGGCGCTCTCCGCACCGTCGCAACTCGCCTTGACGCTTCGGGCCGTTGGAGGGCTCACGACGGCGGAAATCGCCTCAGCCTTCATGGTCCCCGAAGCCACAGTGGGCCAGCGCATCAGCCGTGCGAAACAAGCGATCCAGAAGGCCGGCGGCCGCTTCGAACAACCGGCGAGGGACGAGCGAAAGGCCCGGCTCGGCGTCGTGCTTCACGTCCTTTACCTGATCTTCAACGAGGGCTACACGGCGAGCTCCGGTGCGTCCCTCCAGCGCGAAGACCTTACGACGGAAGCGATCCGGTTGGCCCGCCTGCTCGTGGCCGCCGCCCCCGGCGAGCTGGAAGCCACCGGGCTGCTGGCGCTGATGCTGCTGACAGACTCCCGACGCAGGTCGCGGTCCCTGGCCGACGGGACACCGGTTCCATTGGCCGAGCAGGATCGAAGCCTGTGGAGCAAGGACCAGATGCGCGAGGGCATCGCGCTGCTGACTTCGGTTCTTGGCCGCGGACGTCCGGGTGCCTATCAGCTTCAGGCTGCAATCGCTGCCGTTCATGCCGAGGCGCCTTCGGACGCGGAAACGGACTGGCCACAGATCCTTGCCCTGTACACGGTCCTCGAGGCTGTGGCGCCGAGCCCGGTGGTGACGCTGAACCGGGCTGTGGCTCTTGCGCGGGTTGAGGGTCCGGACTCGGGGCTGGCTTTGTTGGAGGGGCTGGATACGGCGCTGGGTCGCGCGCACCGGCTCGACGCCGTAAGGGGGCATCTGCTGGAACTCAGTGGTTCTCCGCGCGAGGCCAGGGCAGCCTACCTGGCCGCCGCGAAGAAGACCGGAAGCCTCCAGGAGCGGCGCTACTTGATGGGAAAGGTAGCCGCGCTGGATTCCGCGGAGACTTGGTGATAGCGCTCACAAACAACCTATAGTCGAGACCATGGAACAGCGCATACTTGGCAAAACCGGCCGCTCAGTCTCCACCGTCGGCCTGGGCACGTGGCAACTTGGAGCGGACTGGGGCGCGGTGAGCGAAGAAGACGCCTTGGCGGTCCTCGAAGCTTCCGTGGAGGCAGGCGTCAACTTCTTCGACACCGCCGATGTTTACGGTGATGGCCGCAGCGAACAGATCATTGGACGCTTCCTGCAGGACAACCCGGACCTGGACATCACCGTGGCCACCAAGATGGGCCGCCGCGTGGACCAGGTTCCCGAAAACTACACCCTGGCCAACTTCCGCGCCTGGACCGACCGCTCGAGGCAGAACCTGCAGCAGGACACTTTGGACCTGGTCCAGTTGCACTGCCCGCCCACTGTCGTTTACGGCAACTCCGAGGTCTACGACGCTTTGGACACCCTGGTCAGCGAAGGGGCCATCCGCAACTACGGCGTCAGCGTCGAACGCACCGACGAGGCCCTCGAAGCCATCAAGCGGGGCAACACCGCAACCGTGCAGATCATCCTCAACGCCTTCCGCCTGAAGCCGCTCGACGAGGTCCTGCCTGCCGCGAAGGAAGCCGGCGTAGGCATCATCGCCCGGGTCCCTCTGGCCTCCGGATTGTTGTCCGGCAAATACACCACCGAGACAACGTTTGCTGAGAACGACCACCGGAACTACAACCGGACCGGCGCAGCATTCGACGTCGGGGAGACCTTCTCGGGCGTGGACTTCGCCACCGGCGTCAAGGCCGCCCAGGAGTTCAGCAAACTGGTTCCCGACGGCGTCACCACCTCCCAGGCGGCTCTCGCCTGGGTCATCGCACAGGACGGCGTCACGTCCGTCATTCCGGGTGCTCGTTCGGCTTCGCAGGCACGGGCGAACGCCGAAGCGGGGTCGGTTGTCCTCGGGGATGAGGTGTCAGCCGGGGTCAAGGACATCTACGACCGGTACTTCCGCGAAGCGATCCACCCGCGCTGGTAGGCGGCAGGCCGGCGTCGTACGTTTGCGGCGCCGGCCTTACCCCGCATCGCGTCAGCCGAAACGGCAGCAATGAACCCGAGGGTCATGGGTGAAGTGCCGCCGTTGATCAATGTCATGGCGAACAGGTTGGTCCTTGTGCTGTGGACAGTGCCGTAGAACAGCATGGACAGAATTGCCGCGGCTACGAGGGTCCCCAACACCACGATCTTTGTCCGTTCATCAATCGCGACTTTGCGGTAGGCAACCACGGCCACAAATCCAAGCAGCAAAGCGGCCAGCTGAATTTCCCACGGATACCGCTGGGGGACAAGGATGGACGGGACGCCGGCGAAGTCGAACAAGAACCCTTTTGAAATCCCCTCTGATTGCAGGGTCAGATAGCCCTCCAAGAGCACCACAACCAACGCCGGAATCGGCGCGAACATTCTGGTTTTCTGCATTTCCCCTCCATTAACATGGCGGGAACCCCATGCCGAGAATAGTGCCGCTGGGCTCAGCGTTCAAGGTTTCCGGCGCCGTTACCAGCCACTGCGCGTGGGCGTGTGGCCCTTGCGGGCGTCGTCGGGCATGGCCATTTCGGCGCGGAGTCCCAACAGACGGATGGGGCGGTCGGGCTCCATTTTCGAGGTGAGGTCCAAGGCCTGGGCGAGGACTTCGTCGCGGTCGAAGGTCTCCGGGATCTTCCTGGCGTAGGTCTTGGTGAAGAACGGTTTGTAGCGGACCTTGAGAGTCAGACCGACTACGGGACGGCCCTCGGCAGCAACATCCTCGAGGACCCGAGCCGCGAGTTCCTTGATGGCATCTTGTATTTGCCCCGGCTCTGTGAGGTCCTGCTGGAACGTTGTCTCGCGGCCGTGTGCGCGCGCAACCCAAGGGGTATCGTCCACCTCCGCGGCCCCGTCGCCACGACCGAGCTGGGCGTACCAAGGACCCATTTTCGGCCCGAACTCGCTGACCAAATCGTCCGGGTTCACAGCGGCCAGTTCTCCCACGGTGTTGATGCCGTTGGCCGCGAGCCGCTTGGAGATCTTTGGCCCCACTCCCCAGAGGTCCCTCGTGGGCCGAGCACCCATGACTTCGAGCCAGTTCTCTGCCGTCAGGCGGAAGATGCCTTTGGGCTTGCCGAAATCGGTCGCATTCTTGGCCCGGACCAGGTTGTCACCGACCCCGATGCTGCAGTGCAGTTGGGTGTTCTCAAGGACTGCCCGCTGGATCTGCTTTGCGTACGCTTCCGGATCCTCCGTCGTCACCCCGACGAAGGCTTCGTCCCAGCCCAGGACTTGGACTGTGGCGCCGGGTTGCTCGCGGAGGGTTTGCATCACGACTTCCGACGCCGCGAGATAGGCCTCCTGGTCCACGGGCAGGATGATGGCTTCGGGCACTTTGCGGGCGGCGATGCGCAACGGCATCCCCGAGCCAACGCCGAAAGCCCTGGCCTCGTAGGACGCCGTGGAAACAACAGCCCGTTCCGTCGGGTCCCCTCGGCCGCCCACGATGAGGGGTTTTCCGGCGAGGTCAGGACGCCGCAGGATCTCGACCGCAGCGATGAACTGGTCGAGATCGACGTGCAGGACCCACGGGATTCCGCTCACGGGACCAGTCTGCCCCATCCTGTGAGGCCTTGGCTGTAGCGTCCTGACCTTCTTTCAGCCCTCCGGCGTCGGAAATCAACCCGTTCAGGGTGCTTTCTGCCGCCACTGGCCTGAAAGTGGGTCGTGACGGTACGGGCACCCAAAGCGACCACAGCCACGAAGGCGTGCGTCCCGACCACCCACCTCACCCGCATAAGCTGAGATGGTGCAATTTTCCCTCTGGCTGGCCTTGGTTGGTGCCGGCACCCTGATCAGTTTCACTCCCGGCGCCGGGGCCATCTTCACCATGAGCAACTCGCTCAACTCGGGGTTCCGACGCTCCATCTGGGGCATCCTCGGCCAACAGGTGGCCTTGATCATTCACATCCTGATCGTCGCCTTGGGCGTGGGCGTCCTGGTGTCCAACTCACCGCTGATCTTCAACATCATCCGCTACGCCGGTGCCGCCTACCTCGTGTACTTGGGCATCCGGCAGTTCCTGCACAAGCCTGACCTGGACAGAGAACAGGTGGAGGACAAGAAGAACGAGCCCGCACTGTCCATGTTCCAGCGGGGCATTTGGGTCAACCTGCTGAACCCCAAGGCGATCGTCTTCTTCCTGGCGTTCATGCCCCAGTTCATCCGACCGAACGAGCCCCTGCTCCAGCAATACGTGGTGCTGACGGCAACGGTCCTGGCCATCGACATCATGGTCATGTGGTTCTTCTTCGCCATGGCAGCCCGTTCCTTCCAACGGTTCACCCATGATCAGCGCGGCCAAACCATACTTAATCGTATTTTTGGCTGCCTCTTCGTGCTGGTGGGCGTCCTGCTGGCGGTCATCCACTAAGGACAGTCAGCCCGCAACCGTCGACCCACGTACAACGAGCGAACTCTCCAGCGTCACATGAGGTTCGGCCAACGGCAGGCCTTCCATGAGCCCCCGCAGCTGCTCCCCCGCCTTGCGGCCCAACGGCGTCGCAGGCAGGTGAACACTGGTAAGGCTGGGGTTGCTGGTTGCGGAGTAGGGCAGGTCGTCGAACCCGGCCACCGCCAGCTCACCAGGGATGCGCACACCCTCCACCCGTGCTTCCTGCAGCACGCCATAAGCGTGCGTGTCCGTGCCACATACGACGGCGGTCACGCCTGCCGCTTTCCACGAAGGCCACGCTTCGGCAAAGGCAGCCGCGGCAGCACCGACGTCGATCGATGTGCTGACAATGTGCTCCTCAGAAACAGCAAGCCCGCAGGCAAATGCTTCGTCAAGGAACGCCTCGCGCCGAAGTTGGAACGTGGCCGTTCCCGTGATGCCGTCCACGTAGGCGGCCCGGGTATGCCCCGCCAAAGCCAGGTGCCGGGCAAGCTCCCGGGCTCCTTGGGCGACGTCGAGGTTGACCGAGGGCGCGTATGATTCCAGGCCCGGCGCATCGAGCAGGACCAACGGTCCCGCCGCAGACAGGTCCTGGAGGAACTCCGCGCTGGGGGCACCGACAAGAAGCCCGGCCGGCCGGAGGGCCAGCAGTTTGCGCACGTCGGAGGCCTGTGGCGACTCCCCGGCATCCGTGACGGAGAGCAGCAGTTGGTACTCCGCGCCCAGGGATTCCCGCACACCTGCGATCACGTTGGCAAAGAAGGGGTTGGACACGTCCGGCGTCACCAAAATGACAATCGAGCTGACGCCGCGGGCCAAGGAACTGCCGATGCTGTCCACCACGTAGCCCAGCTCGGCGATGGCGGTCCGAACCCTTGAGATGTTGTCCTCGGACACCCGGCCCTGGGTTTTCCCGTTCGCAACCAGGGAGACAGTCGCCGTCGAGACCCCTGCCCGGGCGGCAACCATGGCCGCCGTGACTCGTGGCGCGCGTTTGCCGAGGTGATCCGGGGTATCCATGCATCGATCTTAACGTTGTTGCACCCGTCTCACGCAGCCCATGGCATCAAGCGCTTGACGCTCTTCACGTTAAGCGTTTGACGTAGGTCCGTAACGAGTGCCATGATTCCCCTGAATGCTTAGCGCCCTGTCCGGCGCCGGAGCCCGCACAAGCCCAAACCGGACAGGCCCCAATGACGTGGAGAGAATGTGGAAACGAACACCCGCAAAAAGATCATTCTTGATTGCGACCCCGGCCATGACGACGCAGTGGCATTGCTGCTGGCTCACGGCAACCCGGACATCGAGCTGCTGGCCGTGACCACCGTAGTGGGCAACCAGACCCTCGAGAAGGTCACCCGCAACGCCCTCTCCGTCGCCACGATCGCGGGCATCACGGGCGTTCCGTTCGCTGCCGGTTGCGATCGCCCCCTGGTCCGGACCATCGAAACCGCCCCCAGCATCCACGGTGACAGCGGCATGGACGGCCCGGAGCAGCCCGAGTCCGCCATCGAGCTGGACCCGCGCCACGCCGTCGATCTCATCATCGAAACCGTCATGGCGCATGAGCCGGGCACGGTCACCCTGGTTCCCACCGCTGGCCTGACCAACATCGCCATGGCCGCCCGCAAGGAGCCGCGCATCGTGGAGCGTGTGAAGGAAGTCGTCCTCATGGGCGGCGGCTACCACGTGGGCAACTGGAGTGCGGTGGCTGAGTTCAACATCATCATCGACCCCGAGGCCGCGCACATCGTGTTCAACGAGAAGTGGCCGGTTGTCATGGTGGGCCTCGATCTGACGCACCAGGCGCTGGCCACGGACGAGGTTGTGGAGCGCATCGCGGCCATTGGTACCAAGCCGGCCAAGTTCGTCCTGGAGCTCATGGAGTTCTTCAAGAAGACCTACAAGGATGCTCAGGGTTTCGACTTCCCGCCGGTGCACGACCCCTGCGCCGTTGCCTATGTCATCGACCCCACGGTCATGACCACCCGCAAGGTTCCCGTGGACATTGAGCTTCAGGGCAAGCTCACGCTCGGCATGACGGTGGCGGACTTCCGGGCACCGGCCCCGGAGGACTGCCACACCTCGGTTGCCGTTGACCTGGACCACAAGAAGTTCTGGGATCTGGTCACCGATGCGATCGAGCGAATCGGCGAGCCAACGCACGACGCCGGCACTCCCTCGAGCGCGCAGGTCGCCGAAGCTGCGACCGAGGCAGTCGTGGCCGTCGCAGCAGGAGAGGCGAAGTAATGTCCACCCTCGCTGAAAGCAAGTCCACCCGCAGCAACGTCACAGCCCTCATGGTCGCCCTGCTGGCAGCCTGCGTGGCGTTCCAGCTCAACGCCTCCATGCTCAGCCCGGCCCTGGTGACCATGGGCAACGAGCTCCAGACAGACCAGGCCACCATCGGCCTCTCGCAGACCTGGTTCTTCACCGCCGCAGCGCTGTTCTCCCTGTTCCTTCCCCGCCTCAGCGACATCGCAGGCCGCAAGAAGATCCTCCTCGGCATGATGGTCCTCATGGCGGTCGGTTCGGTCATCGCCGCTTTGGCGCCGGACGTCACTTGGCTGTTCGTGGGCCGCATCATCCAGGGCGTCAGCGGTCCTACCGTTCCCCTCTGCCTCATCATGCTCCGCTCTGCCGTGAGCAACCCGCGCAAGTACGGCGCGCTCATGGGCCTCATCACCGCCGTCAATGGTGGCGTGGCCGGCGTCGACTCCTTCGTGGGCGGCTACTTCGCAGAGAACTTCGGCTTCCGCAGCATCTTCTGGCTGATGGTGGCCCTGGCCGTCGTTGCCACCGCGTTGATCGCCTTCCTGGCCAGCGAAAGCAAGCCGGCCGCAGGCACCACCATGGACTGGTTGGGCGTATTCTTCATCGTCATCGCCGTCGGCGCGCTGCTCACCGCATTGAACGAAGGCTCCAAGCTCGCGTCGGCATTCGACGGCGGCACGCTGGCCCTCGCCGTCGGCCTCACCGTAGTTGCCGTGGTGGCGTTCGCCGCCTTCTGGACCGTCGAGAAACGCGCCAAGCAGCCGATGGTGGAAACCGTCCACCTGCGCCAGCGCTCAACGTGGGCTCCCCTGCTGACCACAACCCTGACCATGACAGGCATCTTCGCGGTAATCAACGGCATTGTCCCGGCATTCGTCCAGGCCGCCGATCCCGGTTTTGGCGTTGGGCCCACGGAAATGTCGCTCATGATCCTGACCCCGTACGCGCTCCTTGGCTGGGTCTTCGGACCGATCAGCGGCCGGCTCGCTCCAGTCTTGGGCTACACCAAGGTGCTCCGCATCGGCCTCATCGGAAGCCTGGTGGCCCTGGCGATCATTGCCCTCTTCGGCCTCAACAGCCTTCCCATGATGATCGTTGGGACTGCCTTGCTGGGCATCATGTACGCCGGTACCGTCAACATCATGCTGAACGGACTCGGTGTGGTGCTCTCCCCCAAGGGCAACCCCGGCTTCCTCCCCGGCATGAACGCCGGCGCCTTCAACCTGGGTGCGGGCCTGAGCTTCCTCGTGCTTCCCGCCGTCCTGGTGGCTACCTCGGCGCTCGGTGACGCGAAGGCCTCCTACCTGACCGTCGTCGTCGTTGGTTTTGCCATTACGTTTGCTGCGTTCGCGGCCTCGCTGCTGATCCCCAAGCCGGTTGACGCCGAGGTACACGAAGACCAAGAGGTGGCTGCGTGAGGAAATCCGGAATCGTCGTCGTTGGCTCGCTGAACGCCGACCTGACCATCTACACCGAGCGGCTTCCCCAGCCCGGCGAGACCGTGCATGGCAATGGCTTCGCCGTGAACCCGGGTGGCAAGAGCGCCAACCAGGCCGTTGCGGCCAGCAAGCTTGGCGGCAACGTGACCCTGATCGGCGCAGTGGGCGATGACCCCAACGGGACCATGCTCCTCGAGTCCACTGCCAATGCCGGCGTTGATGTTTCCCGCGTGCGACGCTCAGACGTTGCAACCGGAGTAGCTGTCATTTCCGTAGATGCCAACGGAGAGAACAGCATCATCATCTCCGCAGGCGCCAACGGCACACTGGCCCCTGCCGACGTCGACTTCGCCGCCTTCCGTGATGCCGCCGTCGTCTGCCTCTGCTTGGAGGTGGGTATCGATACCGTGGTGGCCGCCGCACAGGCAGGGCACGACGCCGGGGCAACAGTCCTGCTGAACCTCTCGCCGTACGCGGAGGTTCCCGAGTTGTTGGCAGGCTTGAGCGACGTGTTGCTGGTCAACGCGCACGAGGCCGCCCTTTTCCTTGGCTCGGAGGCTTCCATCCCCGACGCAGACGCCGAAGCGGAGGCTTGGGAGCCGGTGCGCCGCCAATTCGCCGACCGTGGTTTGCCGCGGGTGCTCGTGACGCTCGGTTCGCAGGGGTCCGTGGTGCTGGATTCCTTGGCTGACGGCGGGCAGCTGGCACGGATCGCTCCAACGCGGGTGTCCGCCGTCGACACCACGGGCGCCGGCGATGCATTCACCGGCGCCGTGGCAGCGCGCCTGGCTGCGGGTGATTCGCTTGTTGAAGCTGCTTCGTTCGCTTCAGTGGCCGCAGCGTTGGCCGCCACAAAGAAGGGCACTCAGGCCGCCTACGCAACCCTCGGCGAAGTGGAAGCCGCCCGGGCCTCCTGACCCCTCCCGTACCCAACCGGGTCGCAGATCAGGCCTTCCTGAGCTCTCAGAACAGCCTGATCTGCGACCTGCTTGGGTTAAGCGGACTTGCGGGCGGCGCGTTGGGCTGAGCGCTCGATCGCCCTGCGGCTCAGGGCGCCATGTCCGGCCATGAGGCGGGGCACCACCAAGTACACAGCGGTGGGCACCACGAACGCGGTCAACACCAGGGCGCGCAGAACGGGGTGCCAGGGTTCCATGATCGGGCCGAGCAACAGCATGCCGACGGAAACCAACGGGAAGATGGCGATCCACGTGATAAGTGCCCGCATGTGCAAGGACGGCCCCTGGGGACGAACGACGGCGGCCGTTGCGTCGGGCGCGACGGCGTCGGTTTGGGGGGTAGCGGCAGGGACTGTCATCAGATTCTCCAACCAGATAGTTGCAATTGGCTTGGAATCACCATAACCGCCCACTGGAGCAATTACAACTACTTAGTTGGAAACTGGTAATGTGACCCTATGGCATGGGACACGGAACGGACCAAAGCGCTGCTGCTCGAGGCAGCAACATCGGAGTTCTGCGCCCGCGGCTTGGCCGGAGCGCGTATCGATCGGATCGCCTCGGAAGCCGGCGTCAACAAGGAACGGATCTACCAGTACTTCGGCAACAAGAACGCCCTGTTCGACGCCGTCATCGTGGCCGCACTGAGCACCCTCATGGACGAGGTACCCATCGAAGGTACAGGTCCCGAAGCCATGGCCGACTACGCGGGCAGGCTGTTCGACCACCACCGGAAGGACGCCACCGCTCCACGCCTTCTCTTCTGGGAAGGCCTGGAGCGCGGCACGGAAGTGGTGGGGCTCCCCAAACGCATGGCCAACTGCGCTTCCAAGGTCAACAGCACCATCGCCGCGCTTCCCGGCGTCTCCCGGGAGGATGCCGGAGATCTCCTCATCACCATCGTGAGCCTCTGCGATTCAGCTCCTGTCCTCCCCGCACTGGATGGACTCATGGCCGGCGATGACCCCGGCCGTGCAGAGAGGCGACGCGCCGCCGTCGTACGAACCGTCTACTTGGCTGCGGCAGCGCTGGCCACCGAAGCAGCGGACCACGCACCCGTTTCCTAAACCCAAAAGCCTTGGTTTGTCACCCCATGTGACAGATTCGACAGCGAAAATGACTGCCGTGTGGACTAACCCCCTAGCCAAGCGGGGGTGCGATGAATCATGCTTGCACCATGTACTCAAAGACGAGCCCATACCGCATCATTACGGTCTGCACAGGAAACATCTGCCGCTCCCCCATGGCGGCGC
Organism: Paenarthrobacter sp. NPDC089675; assembly: GCF_044749185.1. Lineage (NCBI taxonomy): Bacteria > Bacillati > Actinomycetota > Actinomycetes > Micrococcales > Micrococcaceae > Paenarthrobacter > Paenarthrobacter sp. NPDC089675. Next base: position 72,700 of record NZ_JBIVHM010000009.1, read on the forward strand.
TCATGCTGACCGAAGCCTTCGAGGCGGAGGGGCTCGGCGACCTGGTTCAGGTGGACTCCGCTGGAACCACGGGGTACGAGCTGGGGCACCCGATAGACCCCCGTGCCGCGCGGATTTTGACGGCACAGCACATCGCTTCCGAGAACCACGTTGCCCGTGAGTGGCGCCGTGAATGGTTCAACGAGCGCGAGCTGATCCTGGCGCTCGACGTCGACCACTTCGGCTGGCTCCAGGAGGGCGCCCCGGACCAGGAATCGCTGGCGAAGGTCCGGATGCTCCGCAGCTTCGACCCCCTCATGGCCGGACGCAGTTCCCTCGATCTGGGTATAGAGGATCCGTGGTACGGCGGCCACACCGATTTTGACAACACCTGGAACCTCATCAAGGGCGCCATCCCGGGAATCGTCCGCCATGTCAAGGAAGCACTGGCCAACCAAGGAAGCGAGCCCCAGCAGGTAACCTCTATGTCATGACCCCTGCACCCGTGATCATTGCTGTCGACGGGCGGTCCGGCGCAGGCAAGACAACGCTCGCCGTCGAATTGGCCGCTCGGCTGCGGGAACACCACAAAGTCTCGCTCTTCCACCTCGAGGACATCTACCCGGGCTGGAATGGCCTGGCAACCGGCATCGAGCGCTATGTGGATACGGTCCTGACCCCGCTGAGCAGTGGCAAAGCCGCCGAATGGATCAGCTGGGACTGGGAAAACCACTACGACGGAAGCACCAAGGTCACACTTCCCGCGGAGATTGTCATTCTAGAAGGCGTGGGTGCAGCCGCCGAGGCCGCCCGACCCATGGTGGACGCCGTCGTCTGGGTTGAAGCGTCCGGCGAGGACCGTCGACGCCGGGCTTTGGACCGCGACGGAAGCACCTACGAGCCCTACTGGGACACCTGGGCGGAACAGGAAGACGCGTGGCTTGCCGCGGACAACGTGGCCGATGCGGCGGACATCCATGTCCTGAACCCGGCCAACGGCAGCGCGCCCGGAGACGTCCTGCAGGCCATGACGTACCTGGCTCCCCTTTCCGCTGTGCTTTCCCCCGAGTTGAGCGCCCGGCGCGGGCTGCAGCTCCGCTCCGAAAAGCTCGAGGCAGTGCCCGATGCCGAGGCCCTCTTCCACGGACTCTACGGATCCTCGCGCAACGCCGTGTGGCTGGACTCCTCAAACGCCGCCACGGCCGTCACCGGGGGCAGCCAGGCTGCTGCACGCAGCCGGTTCAGCATCATGGCCGACGACGGCGGAACCTTCGGCCAGTCGGTACAGCACCAGTCCGGGTCTACTTTGGTCACAGCCGGCTCCGCGACCGTGCGGACGTCCGGGCCGTTCTTCCGCTGGCTCGATACCGTGTGGGGCCGCCGGGCGGTCCGCGCTCCCGAAGGCTACGACGGCCAATTCACCCTTGGCTGGCTGGGATACCTGGGCTATGAGCTGAAGCGTGAATCCGGTGGCAACGACGTCCATTCGGACACCCCCGACGCCGCCCTCCTTTTCGCCGGGCGGGCTGTGGTGCTTGACCACCATGAACACTCGGTATGGCTGCTCACCTTGGACGCGCCCGACGCCGACGAATGGTTCAGTGAGGCCCGCTCAGCTGTCGAGACTGCCTCGGCAGGTCACGGCGGAGGGGTCCACCCGGCCACGGTCCACCCGGGCCGCGGTCGACGCGCAGTCGGCGTTCCCACAACGCCGGGCGGCCCGGCCGCCGTCGTGGGTTCCGGGCCTGACTTCACCTGCCGGGACTCCGCCACCGACTACAAACGCAAGATCGCCGAAGCGCAACACCAGATCGGCGAGGGCAATTCGTACGAAATCTGCCTCACCACCACCTTGGAAGCGCCCGCTGGGGACCTCGATGCCTGGCCGGCCTATCTCGCTTTGCGCCGCCGGAACCCGGCCCCGTTTGCCAGCTACCTGAAGTTCGGCGACCTGGCCGTTGCGAGCACCTCGCCGGAGCGCTTCCTGCGGATCCTCTCCGATGGCGGCATGCGGGCCGAGCCGATCAAGGGCACCCGCCGCCGGTCCGCCGATGATGCCGAGGACATCCGCCTGCGGCATGACCTTGAGTCCTCCCGCAAGGACCGGGCCGAGAACATCATGATCGTGGACCTGCTCCGCAATGACCTCAGCCACTTCGCTGTTCCGGGCTCTGTAACGGTCAGCCGGCTATGTGCGATCGAGAGCTATGCCACGGTCCATCAGATGGTCAGTACCATCGACGCCCAACTGCGTCCGGGCGCTCCGCGGGCGGAAGCCGTAGCCGCCGCGTTTCCTGCCGGGTCCATGACCGGCGCCCCGAAAATCAGCACCATGGAGATCCTCGACCGCCTGGAATCGGGGCCGCGGGGAATCTACTCAGGCGCCGTGGGCTACTTCTCGATGAACGCCGCCACGGACCTCGCGGTCGTGATCCGGACTTTGGTGGTGAATCCCGACGGCGGTGGCGGCCGAACGCTGAGCCTGGGAGTTGGCGGGGCCATCACCGCGGATTCGACGCCGGACGACGAGTACGAGGAGATCAGGACCAAAGCCTACGGCGTGCTCTCAACGCTGGGCGCCGAATTCCCTTCCTAGGACCTACTGGAGCGTCGCCGTCAGCCGGGCCACGTTATCCACATACTTGGCCAGCGGGGGCCTCTGCACCCAATCCTCGAGCGTAAGCTCACGGGACACCTCCCGGTACGTGGCCTCCACGGCCCGCATGAGGTTCACGGTTTCGGCACCAAGCAGCATCACCGAAACCTCCATGTTCAAGGAGAAGGAGCGCATGTCCATGTTGCTGGAACCAAGCACTGCAACTTCATCGTCGATCGTGAAGTGCTTGGCATGGAGGACGTATGGCGCCCGGTACAAGTAGATCCGGACGCCCGCTTCCAAGAGGGCCTCGTAGTAGGAACGCTGGGCGTGGTGGACCAGGAACTGATCGCCCTTCTCGGAGACGAAGAGCTCAACATCAACCCCGCGCTGCGCGGCAGTGGTGATGGCGTAAAGCAGCGAGTCGTCGGGCACGAAGTAGGGGCTGCAGATGGAGATCCTGTGCTGTGCCGAGTAGATCAGCGTGTTGAACAGGCGAAGGTTGTTTTCCGTGGAGAACCCTGGACCGCTCGGGACCACCTGTGCCGTGACGTGCCCGGGGTTCGGCTCCGTCGGCAGCCGTAGCTGGTCTTCGAGGGATTCGTCGGTCTCGCTCAGCCAGTCCGTGGCAAACACCACATTCAGCGTGGGCACGATCGGCCCTTCAAGCCGGGCCATGAGCTCCACCCACTTGCGGCCTACCTTGCGATGCTTGGGGTTGTTGTAGGAAGGCTCGATCAGGTTCTGGGAACCAGTGAAGGCAAGGACGCCGTCGATGACAAGGATCTTGCGGTGGTTCCGCAGGTCCGGCCTACGCCACTGTCCATGGATGGGCAGCAACGGCAGCATGGGCTTCCACTGGATTTTGCTTGCCTTGAGCCTGCGTACCAGCCGGCGGTAGCCCTTGATGCGGAGCGTTCCGATGTGGTCGAACAGCAGCCGCACGGTAACACCACGCTCTGTGGCCTTCTCAAGCTCAGTCAGCAGTTCGTCCGTCATGAAGTCGCTGCTCATGATGTAGAACTCTGCATTGACGTACCGGCGCGCGCCCCTGATCGCTTCGGCCATGGCCTTGATGGACTCTTCGTAGCCGGGAATCAACTCCACCTTGTTGCCATCGACCATTGGCAGCGAGCCGAGCCTGTGGTTGAGCTCCGCGGCAGAACTCACCCATTCCGGACCCGCGTACTGGCTGGCCGGGTCGGCAAGCTCGGATGTGACGGAACGAACCCGCCGGTTCACTGCCTCCTGCTGCTGCCTGCGGCGCTTGGACAACCTGAAGTTGCCGAAAAGCAGGAACAGGACAAAACCCACCGAAGGGACCAGGAAGACCGCCAAGAGCCAGGCCATGGCGGTGGTAGGGCGCCGATTACCGGGAATGATGCCCAGCAGCACGATGCGCATGATGATTTCTGCGACTACCCAGGCACCCAGGAGCCACGTCCACTCTGGTCCAAGCGGAAACGGAAAAAGCACTCGACAAACCCCCACGGTCCGGAACTATCGGTGACCACAGCCTATCCGCCCGCCCGGGCAGGATGGCGCCACTAAGCTTGGACCATGACTTCTCCTGCCCCGACAGTGCTCGTTTTCCTTGACCCGGCCTTCGAAAACGGCCGGATCGCCGATTCCAGCCAGCCCCAGCTCATGGCGACTGACCTGGGGGCAACGCGCGGCGACGGGGTCTTCGAGTCACTGCTCGCGGTCCAGGGACGCCCGCGCAAAGTGCAGGCCCACTTGAACCGTTTGGGCACCTCGGCCGCGGCACTGGACCTCGTGGTTCCGGAGCAGGACGCCTGGCGCAGGGCCATCGACACCGCGATCAGCGAATTCCGTTCAACCCATCCCGCACCGACGCCGGAGGAAGACGAGGTAGTGGTCAAGCTCCTCGTCACCCGTGGTGTGGAGGGCGCTTCCAGCCCCACGTGCTGGGTCCAGGCTTCGCCCTCACCGGCGGGCAGCCGCCGGCAGCGGGAGACGGGTATCGACGTCGTGCTTCTTGACCGCGGCTTCGACACCGAAGCCGGCGAGCGCGCGCCGTGGCTGTTGCTTGGCGCCAAAACGCTTTCCTACGCCGTGAACATGGCGGCGCTGCGCTACGCGCACAAGCAAGGCGCCGACGACGCCATCTTCACGTCCACGGACGGCCGCGTCCTTGAGGGGCCCACGTCCACTGTGCTGCTGGCCCACTTGGAAACCATCGACGACGGCGAGGGTTCCGTCCGTACGGTGCGTCGCCTGATCACTCCCCAACTGGACAGCGGCATCCTCCCCGGTACTTCGCAGGGCGCGCTTTTCGCTGCGGCGAAGGCGGCCGGGTGGGAGCTGGGCTACGGACCGCTGGAACCCCAGGATCTCTTCGATGCCGATGCCGTGTGGCTGATTTCGAGCATTCGGTTGATCGCACCCGTAAACCACATCAATGGCAAGGAGATCGGCTCGCCGGATGTGCGAAAGCAGTTGACGGCCGAGTTGAACGAACTGTTCGCGGGAATCGAGTAGCTCCCCGCAAGGAACTTAGCAGGCAGCAAGCAAAGTAATTGCTGGCATGACGCTTTGATAAGGAACTCTTAGCCTCAGGCTCAGCTTTGCTGTGCGTCGGCATGGGTTCCTTATCCTCCTTGAAATGGTTCCCCTCCGTGTGGTGAACCTTGTTCTCGTGTTAGTTGGATCACTCCAGCGGGCACAACCCTTTTGACTTTTGCTGGCTAACTTTCCCGGAGGGAATATGGGACTCAGCTCCCCCACACATGCCGAAGCATCGGCAACCGAGGTGTCGGCAGACGCAGCCTCGAGCGCAGGACTCCGCCGGTCCATGGGGGCCCGGCACCTGGTGATGATTGCCATGGGCGGCGTCATCGGCTCAGGCCTCTTCGTCAGCTCGGGATACACCATCGCCACAGCGGGGCCCTTGGGCGCGGTCATCGCGTTCCTCATCGGCGCCGTCGTGGTCTACCTGGTCATGGCCTGCCTCGGGGAACTCGCCGTTGCGTTTCCCGTGTCCGGCGCTTTCCACATCTACGCCGCCAGGACCATCGGACCGGCTACCGGCTTCGCCACGGCCTGGCTCTACTGGCTCTGCTGGGCCGTGGCTTTGGGTTCGGAATTCACAGCGGCCGGACTGCTCATGCAACGCTGGTTCCCGGGCGTCGATGTCTGGATCTGGTGCTTCGTCTTCGCCACCGTGCTGTTCACGCTGAATGCCATTTCATCGCGCGTCTTTGGTGAATCGGAGTTCTGGTTCGCGCTGGTCAAGGTCGCCGCCGTCGTCGTCCTGATCATCCTGGGCGGCGCCGCCCTGCTGGGCTTCCACCCGCTCGCGGCGGGGAGCTACCCCTCGCTGACCGAGAATTTTTCCACCCCGCAGGGCCTGTTCCCCAACGGTTTCACAGGCGTCTTCGTGACCTGCCTCGCCGTGTTCTACGCGTTCTCCGGCTCGGAGCTGATCGGCGTTGCCGCGGGCGAAACAGCCGATCCCGGCAAGAACATCCCCAAAGCCATGCGCACCACGGTGATCCGGCTGATGATCTTCTTCGTCGGAGCAATCATCGTCATCGCCGCCACCATCCCGTACGAGAAAGTCAGCGTGGATGAAAGCCCGTTCGTCACGGTCTTCTCCATGCTTGGCATCCCGTTTGCTGCGGACATCATGAACTTCGTGATCATCACCGCCCTGCTTTCGGCCGGAAACTGTGGCCTGTTTTCCTGCGCGCGCATGCTTTTCTCCCTCGCGGACGAGGGACACGCGCCCAAGGCTTTCCGCAAGCTCACCAAGCGGGGCATCCCCCTCGTGGCGCTCTGCGTAAGCATGCTTGGTGGCCTCGCGTCGCTGATCAGCAGCATCGTGGCGCCGGCGACGGTCTACCTGGTGCTGGTATCCATCGCCGGTTTTGCCACCGTAGGTGTGTGGATGTCCATTGTGGCCTCGCACTATGTGTACCGGCGGACGTTCGTGCGCAACGGCGGGGACCTCTCGTCGCTCCCCTACCGCGCACCGTTGTTCCCGCTGGTGCCGATCCTGGCGTTTGCCCTGTGCGTGGTCTCGCTCGTGGGCATCGCGTTCGACCCCAACCAGGTAGCGGCGCTACTGTTCGGCGTTCCCTTCGTCGGAGCCTGCTACGGCTTCTTCTACTTCAAATACGGAAGACGGCGGAAGCTCGCTCCGGTGGTTACGGATGAGGCCTCCGTAAGCTCCTGACCTGTTCCCGCTGTCAATCAGCCCCCTGGGCAACCTTGTTGGTTACCCAGGGGCTGATTTGGTGTTCCGGCCGGCACGCGAGTGCGTCAGCTACTGCTTGGCCTGCCTCACCGGGTGCTCGCTCAGGATGGACAGGCGATTGAAGGCATTGATCCCGATTGCCGCCATGCAGATCACGCTGATCTGTTCGTCCGAGTAGTGCTGCCGGGCTTCGGCGAAGAGTTCCGCGCTGGGCCTGGAGTTGCTCATGCGGGTGATCTGCTCGGCGATCTTCATTGCCACAACTTCCGGCGCCTCGAACAACCGCACTTCCCTGTACACAGCCACCAGGGACAATCGTTGTTCGGTCTCGCCGTACTTCAAGGCTCGGCGATGGTGGAGGTCCAGGCAGAACGCGCAGCCATTGATCTGAGAGCACAGGTAGTTGATGAGTTCCAAGGTCCTGCGCGGAATGCCGAGGCGGTCCGCTTCATCCACCAACTGCTGGGAGTAGTGGGTCAGCGTTGCGTAAAGATCGGGCTGCTGCTTGTCCAGATAGCCGGCGAGGCGGGGCGTTGTTTCCTGTTGGGGCATATTTGGAGCCTAATGCACGCGGGACGTGAGAGAGGATCACCCCAATCCCTGCGGGACGTGAGAGAAGATCACCCCAAACCACGCGGGACGTGAGAGAGGATCACTCGCGGGAGGCCGGGACGTCGGCGGCGAGGCGGATGTGGTTCTCGGCCAGCCACTTCGGGTTGAAGGCTTTGCTCAGGTAGTTGGTGCCGGCGTCGGGGGCAATGGCCACCACCACCGAACCGTGCGGCGCCGCCCGGGCTACGCGCAAGGCCGCTGCGACCGTCAGCCCGGAGGAAGGTCCCAAAGAGAGGCCTTCCTCGTCAAGCAGCCGATGGACCACGGTGTAGACCTCGTCGTTGGGGATGCGGAGGAAGCGGTCCACGATGGAGCGGTCGAAGATCTTGGGCCATTCCGCCTGCGGCCACGAGTTGCCCACACCGTCCACCAGAATCTCGCCGGGGTGGCCCCCGCTGTAGGCGGAGCCGTACGGGTCGGCGCCCACCACTTCAAGATGGCCACCGGGGCGTTCCTCCGCCACCCGCTCCTTCAGGTACCGGCCGTTCCCGCTGATGGTTCCGCCGGTGCCGACACCCGCCACGAAGTGGGTTACCAGCCCGCCGGTCTGCTCCCAGATTTCCGGGCCGGTTGCCTGGTAATGCGCAAGGGGGTTCGCCGGGTTGTCGAACTGCATTGGACGCCAGGCGCCAGGGGTTTCGGCAGTGATGCGGGCAGCAACGGCACGTGCATTCTCGGGCGACTCCGATGGCGCGTTCCAGTCGGTCAGGATCACCCGCGCCCCATAGCTGTGCAGTGCTGCGAGCTTTTCCTGGGAGATCGTATCCCCGGTTACAACAACCACAGGGTGCCCGGTGAGTCGGCCGATCAGCGCCAAGCCGATTCCCGTATTGCCGGACGTGCTCTCCACAATGGTGGCTCCGGGTTGCAGCTCTCCCGAACGCTCCGCGGCCCGGACCATGCTCAGCGCTGTCCGGTCCTTGATGGAGCCGCCTGGATTCTCGGATTCGAGCTTGATGTGGATGCTGCTGCCCAGGCCACGCCCAAGATGCTCCAACTTCACCAGGGGCGTGTTTCCAACCTTGTCCAACACCGAGACATCCAGCCCGTCCGGAACCTCCGCTGCGGCATGCATTCCGTGCCTGCGCGCTGCTGCGCTCACCATTCGCTCCCACCTTCCCCAAGCCCGGCCGCTTCAACGACGTCCCGCAGCGCAAACCTCGCGCGTTCCACCAGTTGGGGAGCCGGCGGCCGGTCCGCCAGCAGGTCGGCGAGCCTCCCGACAACGACGCCGGTCCCCCTTCCCAGCGGCTGCGCAGCTCCCGCTTCCAGCAGCAGGAAGGAAGCCGTCAACGCCTCGATGGTCAGCAGCTTTTCCGCAGCGTCCAAGGACTTTTCAAGCTGTTGCAGCGCCAGCGGCGCCAGCGTGGAGTGGTCCTCCACATCGGCTGACAGGGTGGGCGCGCCCAGCGTCGCGGGGGCGGCCAGGAATTTCAGTTCGGCCAGCAAGCCGGCGGCCGAGTACCAGAGCAGGCCGGGCAGTTCCTCCTGTGCCAGGCCTGAGCCTGCGGCCGCCGCCGCAAGGTGTTTCGCCCGGATGGACCTCTGCGGCGGATAAAGCTTGGCGATGCGGCGTTCGCTGGAGATCCCCACGTGTGCCAGGGCCAATCGCAGGCTTTCAAAGGAGAGGGCCACCTGCATCGCTTGGAAGTTCCCGCCCGACACCATTTGTCCGGAGTCCAAGTCCACCAGCGGGTTGTCGCCCCGTCCGTTCAGTTCCACCTCGAGCGCAGCTCCCAGTTGCGATACCAGGTACCGGAAAGCCCCGTGTGCCTGCGGCGCTGCCCGGAAGGACAAAGAATCCTGCACCGACACTTCGGGGCGAACGTCCTCCAACCACCCGCCACTCAACAGCCGCCTGACAGCGTCGGCGGACTCCCGCTGCCCGTCCACTGCCTTGGCCGCCTGGATGGCGGCCGAAAAGGGACTGAGGTTTCCGCCGTCGTCGTACCTTGCGATGGTCTCCAACGACAAAGCGAGCGCGACGTCGGCAAGCCTGGCCAAGTGCCGCAGGCGCACGAAGGTGAGCGCTCCGGCTCCAACTGAGTACGCGTTCGCGCTGACGAGGGCGAGCGCTTCTCCGGCGGCGAGGGTCAGCGGTTGCAGGCCGGCGTCGGCGAGCGCCTTGGCTCCGGGAACCAGCGCGCCTTCCGCGTCGAAGGCTTCTCCCTCCCCGATGGCAACGGCTGCGACGGCGGCAAGCTGGGTGAGGTCGGAGGAACCCACCGAGCCTTCGGCCGGAATGGCAGGGCGGACGCCGCGGTTCACGAGTTCGGCGTAGCAGCGCGCGGTTTCCGGACGTACGCCGGAGCCGCCTCGGCTGAAACCCACCAGTCGCGCAAGGATTATTGCCCGTACGGTGGCTGGATCCAGATAGTCGCCCACGCCGCTGTTGTGGTACCGAACCACCTGCACTTGGTAGTCCAGGATCGATTTGTCTTCCACGAAGGTGTCCCGGCCCGAGCCAAGGAGCGTATTGAGGCCGTACACCCGCTCTCCTGAAGCCGCAGTGCGCTCCACCACTTCCCGGGACCGCTCGATCAAAGTCAACGCATCATGGTTGAGTTTCACGTGAAACGACTCGTCCAGGGCGGCAGCGGCGAGCCGGCTCACCGCCACCGGCGCCGTCCCGATCACCAGTTCCTTGGGGTCGGACGCCATGGTCAGAAGTCCAGGAGGTTCTGCCGGAAGCCCCCGTTGCCGTAACTCTTCCTCAACAGGCCGCGGCGGCGCAGTTCGGGAGTGAGTTTGTCCAGCACGCCGTGCACGGTGACGGGGTCCACGAAGCCGGAGAAGAGGAAGCCGTCCCCGCCCACAGCCGCTCCGGTCTCTTCGAGGTAATCCGCGATTTCGCCTGCCGTGCCGATGATCGAGTCCCCGGCTCCGCCGCTGCGGGCCTGCAGGATCTGCCGCAGCGTGGAACCAGGAGGGGCTGCCTTGGCGAAGTGCTCCAAAGTGCCCTGGTTGCTGTTGGTGCTCAGTTCCGGGAGCGGGGCGTCCAGGTCGAATTGCTTGAAGTCGATCACGGACAGGTATGAGATCGAGTTGAGCTGGCTGTCGATGTCGCGCTGGGTGAGCTCACGGCGCTGGGCGCGCAGTTCCTCCGCTTCCGTCGGAGAGCCCACAACGGTGGGCTTGAGAACGAAAAGCACCTTGACGTCGTCGGGGTTCCTGCCGGCTTTCGCTGCCTCGGCGCGGATGGAATCGCGGTACGCCTTCATCCCGTCCGCACCGCGGGCCAGGGCAATCGCGACGTCGGCATGCCCACCCGCAAACGCCTTCCCCCTGGGCGAGGCACCTGCCTGCACCAGGACCGGCTCCTCGGGCAAGGGAGCCGTGTTCAGAGGCCCGCGGACCTTGAAGAAATCGCCCTCATGGTTGATGGGATGAACCTTGGTGTGGTCGGCAAACCTGCCGCCCTCCACATCCTCAAGAACAGCGCCGGGTTCCCAGCTCCGCCAAAGGCGCCTGACGACGTCGACGAACTCCTCCGCTTTCTCATACCGGAGGTCGTGCTCGATCTGCTGGTCCAGCCCGTAGTTCTGCGCGGCGAGGTCGCTGCCCGAGGTGACGACGTTCCAGCCGAGCTGCCCCTCGGAGAAGTGCTGCAGCGTAGCAAGGAGGCGGGCCGCCGTGAAGGGCGGGTAGAAAGAGGCGCTGACGGTCGGGACGATGCCCAGGTGTTCCGTGGCAGAAAGCAGGTACGGGACCAACGCGAGGGGATCGTGCTTGGGCGCAAAGGAGGCATGGGCCAGGGAAACCTCGGCCGTACCACCGTAGGTATCGGGGACGGTCAGGGAATCCTCGATGATGAACAGGTCCAGCCCGGATCGCTCGAATGCCCTGACAGCCTCCTGGTACAGCGCGGGTTTCTTCCAGTCGTAGCCGAGTCCGTATCCGGGAGTTCCCCAGCCCTGGACACCGAATCCGTGGCCCACGAACCAACCAAAATGAAGCATGGGCTTGAGTGTAGAACTGCCTTGTCCGTTCACCGCGACCTGATTTCATGCGAAGTTACAGGGGGTCGTACTGCGTCAATTATGCTCCCGCGGCGTCACATTTGGGCCCCGTTCCAAGGGGTTCCCGGAGGCACCGGTTACGCAACATGACGACGGCGGCAATGTCACCAAATGCGGCGCCACGGCTGTGGATGTTACTTTTTTCTTGAGTAATGAGCACCAGCGTTAAGCCCTGACTTGCTGGTCGGCAACCCTCTCCCGCGGCGGGGTGCCTCAGGTGACTACTCGGCGTATTCGACACATCGAACTGCAAGCGTGACTGAGGAGCACCACGAATGCCTGAACCCACTGAAGAAAAGCTGTCCTACCGCCTGATCACAGGCCCGGACACCCGCGAATTCTGCGAACGAATCAGCAACGCCCTGGCCGAGGGGTACGTCCTCCACGGCAGCCCGGCCGCCACCTTCAATGGCACCACCGTCATCGTTGCCCAGGCCGTCATCCTGCCGGCCGCTGTTGCCGATGCGGATGCCGCCGTGGCGAGCGCCGTTGACAAGCTCGAGAACTACGAGGACGAGGAAGCATTCGAGGGGCACGCATGAGCTACGCCGGTGACCTGACCCCGCAGGACGCGTGGGCCAAACTTGAACAAGGCGCCATCCTGGTGGACGTCCGGACCGAGGGCGAATGGGCCCACATCGGAATCCCGGACACCAAAGCCACCGAGAACGATCCCCTGTTTATCCAGTGGAACCTCGCAGGCGGCATCCCGAACTCCCGGTTCATCGAAGACCTCCAGCAGCAGGCTCCCGAAGGTGACGGCGTAGAGCTTGTGTTCATCTGCCGCTCCGGCCAGCGCTCCGTTGCCGCCGCCACGGCCGCAACCCAGGCCGGCTTCACGGCCTACAACGTACTTGAAGGCTTCGAGGGTGAACCCGACCGTTACGGCGAACGAACCGTCAACGGATGGAAGAACCGCGGCCTGCCTACCAACTTGGGGAACGACTAAAAGTGACTTTCAATCCTGACGCCGCCGGCTGGAGCCCTGATACCCAGGCCGTTCGCGGTGGCCTTGACCGTACCAACTTCCAGGAAACAGCCGAGCCTGTGTTCCTGAACTCCGGCTTCGTCTACGAATCCGCCGCAGCAGCAGAGCGTGCGTTTACCGGCGAAGACGAGCGCTTCGTCTACTCCCGCTACGGCAACCCGTCCGTCGCCACCTTCCAGGAGCGGCTCCGCCTGCTCGAAGGAACCGAGGCATGCTTTGCGACGGCGTCGGGCATGTCTGCGGTCTTCACCGCCTTGGGTGCCCTGCTGGCTGCCGGCGACCGCGTGGTTGCGGCGCGTTCCCTGTTCGGCTCCTGCTTTGTGATCCTCAACGAGATCCTGCCGCGCTGGGGCGTGGAGACCGTCTTCGTGGACGGGCCGGACCTTGATCAGTGGCGCGAGGCGCTCTCCCAACCGACCACTGCAGTGTTCTTTGAGTCGCCGTCCAACCCGATGCAGGAAATCGTGGACATCGCGGCCGTCAGCGAACTCGCGCACGCCGCCGGGGCGACCGTCGTCGTCGACAATGTCTTCGCCACCCCGCTGCTTCAGCGCTGCGGCGACCTCGGCGCCGACGTCATTGTCTATTCAGGTACCAAGCACATTGACGGCCAGGGACGCGTCATGGGCGGGGCGATCCTGGGCACCAAGGAATACATCGACGGCCCGGTCAAGCAGCTCATGCGGCACACCGGCCCTTCGCTCTCATCCTTCAACGCCTGGGTCCTCACCAAGGGCCTGGAGACCATCGGGCTGCGCGTGAACCACAGCTCGGCGTCGGCGCTGAAGATCGCCGAATGGCTCGAGCAGCAGCCCGCCATCAGCTGGGTCAAGTACCCCTTGTTGAAATCGCACCCGCAGTACGAGCTGGCCACCAAGCAAATGAAGGCCGGCGGCACCGTGTTGACGTTCGAGCTCTCTCCCTCCGGCGGCCGCAGCGCCAAGGAAGCAGCGTTCGCACTGCTCGACGGCCTGAGGGTCATCGACATCTCCAACAACCTGGGCGACTCAAAGTCCCTCATCACCCACCCGGCCACCACCACCCACAGGGCCATGGGCCCGGAGGGACGTGCGGCGATCGGGCTCTCGGATGGCGTTGTCCGCTTGTCCGTGGGCCTGGAGGACGTGGACGACCTCATCCTGGACCTGGAAAAGGCCCTCAAGCAGGTTTGATCCCGGCAGCCTCAGGCGCCGCGCCGGACCCTGGACAGTACCGGGTCGGGGTCCTTCACAGCGTCGTTTGAGGCTCCCCGTGTGGTCACCTGCACGGCATGTCCCACCACGGCCGCCAACGCCTCAGGCGCGGGCGGGCTTCCTTCAGCACCCCCGGTGGTGACGTTGAAGCGACTGGCCGCCTCGCGTTGCTCGGATGCCCCGTTGCCCCGCTCAAGGATGTCCGCGACGCCGGTCTTGACGAGTCCAAGCTCATCCTGCTCGTCCAATACCGGGCTCAGGTAATCCACCAGCGCCCACACCACGGTGGCGGCAGGCTGCGGACGGAAGTCGCCGAAGTCCAGGAGATCCCCCCGCAGGCCCATGTTGCTGGCCTGGAAACTCGCCATGCGAAGCAGCGCCGTGGGCACTGAGGAGGGTTCCACGCCGTCGAACATTTCCCGCGTGGCCGTTTCCACCAACGCCCGAACCAAAACCGCAATCAATGCGGCGTCCTCAGAGCGCAGGCAAACATCGGCAACGCGCACTTCCACCGTGGGGTGCGCGCGGGAAATCCGGGCATCGAAATAGATCATGCCCTCATCCAGGAGCACCCCTGTGTCCAGGAGCCGGCTCACCATGCGCCGATAGGACGTCAGCGAACCGAACACCGCAGACGGGCCGGACGTGGGCCAACGGTTCCAGGCCTGGGTGCGGTAGCTGTCGAATCCTGTGGGCTGCCCGCGCCAGTAAGGGGAGTTGGCGCTGATGGCAGTCAGGACTGCGAGCTTGTCCCGGATGTGGTCCAGCACCACCACGCCCTCCTCCGGCGATTCCACCGAAGTGTGCACGTGGAAGCCGCAGGTCAGCTGCTCGTGGGCGGTGAGCCCGAAGCGCTCCAGCATCTCGGCGTAGCGCGGATCCGGGGTGGTGTGTGTGGGAGAAGCCAAGGGCGACGTCGCCAGCGCGGCAATCCGGGCGCCGTGTTTGCGGGCGGCGTCGTCGGCCATTGCGCGGCCCCGCCGGATCTGGTGAAGCAGCTCGGCGTAACCGTGGGAGGGTCGCGTCTGGGTTTCGATCTGCTCGAGTTTGAGTTCGTGGCTCAAGCCGGTGTTGCCGGCCGCACCCGTCCCGCGATCAGAACCGTTGAGCAACGCATCCGCGAGGGCCAGGGGCTGGCCCGTCACAGGATCGACGATGAGCAGCTCTTCCTCTACCCCAAATGTGCGCATGCTCCATTCTGCCCCGCTCAGTCCTGGCCGCGGCGGAAATTTGCCGGATCATTCGGACCCGAGCCCAGACGAACCCACGATTGGCGGGCCCAGCAAGAGGCCAACGCAGAATGATCCGGCAAGATTCAGACCCGTTATACACATACGGTTCCCTGCAGGGCCCGGGTTGCCAAGGAATCGGGCTGACTGTAGGCATGGATGCGCTGGAGTTCCTCACGTCGGTGGGCGGGGTGGCCAAGGTGGGGCTGCTCCGCGCTCGTGGTTTCCGCCCAAACGACCTTCGCAAACTCGCTGACGCCGGCGCCTATCAACCGAAGCACGGTCTTTGGGCCATCCCCGCCGCGGACCCCGACTTCCTGGCAGCACTTTGCAACAACAGCCACCTCACGTGCGCAAGCGCAGCAACCCGCTACGGGCTATGGCTGAGGAACAAACCGAC
Organism: Paenarthrobacter sp. NPDC089675; assembly: GCF_044749185.1. NCBI lineage: Bacteria > Bacillati > Actinomycetota > Actinomycetes > Micrococcales > Micrococcaceae > Paenarthrobacter > Paenarthrobacter sp. NPDC089675. The sequence continues at coordinate 87,935 of NZ_JBIVHM010000009.1, forward strand.
CAAACTTCACTTGGCGACCAAGCACAGCAGGGGCCGTGGATTCGTACGGCACAGCGGGTTGCGGTTCGGCACCGAGTCCCAAGTGCCTTTGGCTTCGGTGGAAGACACGGTCCTGCACGCTCTGACCTGCCTCTCCACGGAGGACGCCATCGCCGTTGCCCAGTCAGCGATGTCAATGTTCGGTGTGCCGCGGGAAGCGTTGCGCAGCGAACTGGGGGCCAAATACTTCGGCACTGCGCGGAAACTATTGGACATGGCGGACGGGCTCTCCGAATCACTTCCGGAGATCAGTGCACGGCTCCTTTTCGAATCCGAGGGTCTGACCTTCAGGCGCCAAGTCCGCATAGAAGGCGTAGGCCGCGTCGATGTCCTGATCGACGAACGCCTGATTGTGGAAGTGAATGGCTACCAGTTCCACAGTTCCCGGCAAGCCTGGCGGAAGGACATGGCCCGGCTCAACGCTGCCCAAGCGCTTGGCTACCACGTCCTGAGCTACGCCCCGGAGCAGATCTGGAACACGCCTGACCATGTGGTGGCGGAAATCCGGGGAATGCTGGCTCGGATCAGGAGCGCCAGACGGTGCTAGGCAGAAATTTTGCCGGATCATTCGGCCGGAGGCCCCGGCGAACCCACGACTGGCGGGCCAAGCAAGGGGCCAGCGCAGAATGATCCGACAAAATCTCCCAGTGCTCAGTCCTGGAAGTACTCAACCTTCGCGCCGATGGTGTTGAGCCGCTCGGCCAGATCCTCATAGCCGCGCTCAATCACGTAAATGTTGCGGAGCTCGGACGTCCCCCGGGCCGCGAGCATCGCCAGGAGCAGGCAGGCCGCAGGACGAAGCGCCGGTGGGCAGCCGATCTCAGCGGCGCGCCACTTGGTGGGTCCGTTGACATAGATGCGGTGCGGGTCAAGGAGCTGCACTTGGGCACCGAGCTTGTTGAGCTCCGTCAAGTAGATTGCCCTGTTCTCGTAGACCCAGTCGTGGATCATGGTCTGGCCCTCGGCGTTGGCGGCGATCACGGCGAAGAACGGCAGGTTGTCGATGTTCAGGCCCGGGAACGGCATGGGGTGGATCTTGTCCTGGGGCGCCTTGAGCTCCGAGGGCTTGGTGGTCACGTCCACCAAGCGGGTCCGGCCGTTGCGTGCCATGTATTCGCCTGAAATCTCAAGCTTCTGGCCCATCTGCTGGAGGGTCGCGAGCTCGATCTCCATGAACTCGATGGGTACCCGCCGGATGGTGACCTCGGAGTTCGTCACGATGCCTGCCGTGATGAGGGACATGGCCTCGATGGGGTCCTCGGACGGGAAGTACTCGATGTCCACGTCGATGCTGGATCGCCCCGTAATCCTCAGCGTAGTGGTACCCACGCCTTCGATTCCCACGCCGAGGCCCTGCAGGTAGAAGCAGAGGTCCTGGACCATGTAATTGGGGCTGGCGTTGCGGATCACCGTGGTGCCCTCACGGTGGGCAGCGGCCATGATGGCGTTTTCCGTGACGGTATCGCCGCGCTCGGTGAGGACGAAAGAACGGTCGTGTCCGTCGGCCGGCGGAGCAGCCACGGAATAGAAACCGGACTTCGCTTCAACGGTCAAGCCGAACTCGCGCAGCGCCTGCATGTGCGGTTCCACGGTGCGGGTTCCGAGATCGCACCCGCCGGCGTAGGGCAGTTGGTATTCGCTGGTCTCGTCCAGGAGGGGGCCAAGGAGCATGATGACGCTGCGGGTGCGGCGTGCAGCGTCCACGTCCATGGTGCCCAGGTCCAGCTCCTGCGGACGGCGGATACGGAGATCGTTGCCGTTGAGCCAAGTGCATTCCACGCCAATGGAGGTCAGTACCTCCACGATCCGGTTGACTTCCTCGATCCGCGCCAGCCGACGGAGGGTGGTGGTGCCGCGGTTGATCAAGCTGGCACAGAGAAGCGCGACTCCGGCGTTCTTGCTGCTGTTGACATCGACTTCACCGGAGAGGGTACGGCCGCCCTCTACGCGGAGGTGGGTCATTTGGGGCCGGCCGACTTTGACGATTGATCGCCCAAAGATCGCCTCCAGCCGTTCGATCATGCGGAGGCTCAGGTTTTGCTTTCCCTGTTCCATGCGTGCGACGGCGCTCTGGCTGGTTCCCAGCTCAGACGCCAGCTGACCCTGCGTCCAGCCCTTTTCGTTGCGGGCGTTGCGGAGCAGGAGGCCTACGTGTTCGGCGGTGGGTTGCTGCGTCATACCCAAGAAATATCACAAATGAGCTAGAAGTGACGCACATATCGCCGTTTCAGCGGTAAAGGTCACACCATACCCGATCCGTGCGATATGGAGTTTCGACGCCGGCACTCACCGGCGGGGCGCCCGCACTCGCCGCCGGGGTGCCCGCACGCACCGCCGGCCGGACCAGTGCCAACGGTCACCCAACGGCACTAGCGCCAGACAAAAGTCCACGTCCCGGCGCCCACGGCCGTCAGTACTGCAGCGGCTGCAATCAGCACACCTCCCAGCAGGACCCACACGTCCAGCAGGGAGTACGTGGATTCGCGTGCCCAAGTACGTTTGCCGCCGCCGAAGCCGCGGGCTTCCATGGTTACGGCCAGCCGGGAAGCCCTGCGGACGGCTTGGACAAGGAGCCCAAAACTCTGTCCGAGCGTGGCCTTCGCACGCTGCCACGGGCTGCCCTGGGAACCCACGCCCCGGGCCCGGCGGGCCATGCCGATGGTCTGCCATTCCTCCGCCATCAAGCCCACCAGTCGCATGGCAGCCAGGGAACCCAGCACAAAGCGGTGCGGCAGCCTGGCCTTCTGCGCCAGCGCGTCGGCCAAGTCCGTAGGGTCGGTGCACGTCATCAGCAGGATTGCCGGCAAGGCGATCGCCAAACCGCGCAGCATGAAACCGAGCCCCAGCTGGAGGGAACCGTCGCTGATAGACCAGAGTCCGACGTCGAGCAGTACAGCGCCGCTGTCCGGTGCGACGATCGCTGTACTCCAGCCGCCGATCGCTGCCGCGACGATGAGTGGCCATGCGCGGACCCACAGGAGCCGGATCGTCAATCCGGCGAGCGGAAACAAGGCAAGTTCGGCCACGAGGGCGATCGACGCCGAGACCCAGTCAATGGAGAGGGCCAGCACCATCGAAATCAGGAAAACAGCCACGAACTTCGCCAAGGGGTTGGCCCGGGTCAACAGGGCGTGGTTGCCGTTCAGGCCCAAAGTGTCCCTCATGCCGCACCGGCTTCCTGCTTTTCAGCCGTGTTCACCGGGGCAAGCCGCAATTCCGTACCACCAAGGACTGCACTGAATTCCTGGTCATGGGTCACCGAGACCACGGCTGTTCCCTGGTCGAGCAACTCGGAAAGGAACGACGCCAGTTCCGCCCAGGTGTTGGCATCCTGCCCGAACGTCGGCTCGTCCAGGATCAGCACCTTGGGGTGCGCAGCAAGGACGGTGGCAACGGACAACCTTCGTTTCTCGCCGCCGGACAGTGTGTACGGGTTTGCATCCACCAAATGGGTCAGGCGCAGCCGCTCAAGTAACTCATCCACGCGCTCTTCGCCATGGCCCAAGTGCCTGGGACCAAACATGAGCTCATCCAGGACCTTGCCGGTGACGAACTGGTGCTCTGGCTCCTGGAACACCGTGCCGATGCGGGAGATCAGTTGGTCCGCTTTCCACTTGAAGGGATCGATTCCGGCGCCTTCCGAAAGTTCGACGGCGGCAGAAACCTGGCCTGCCACCGGCGCCAGAAGTCCGGCCATCGTCAGTGCGAACGTGGACTTCCCGGCGCCGTTGGGCCCGGTAATGGTCAATGCCCGACCCGCCCGGACCTGGGCACTCACTCCGGCTTGCACAGGAATCGGCGGGATGGTTTTGAAGCCCTTCTTCCGGGGCTTCTCGCGGGAGACCGCAAGGTCCTGGGCCGCAAGAAGGAGCTGCGCCGGCCCTTCGGGGGCAGTTGTCCTGGCGCGTGTCCGGGGAACGTATCCTGGCACCCACACCCCGGCCTCGATGAGCATCGTACTGGCCTCGGCCAAGACCTGGTCCGGAGCCCCGTCCAGCAGCACACCGCCGCGGGAATGTCCGGGCTGCAGGACCACGATCCTGTCCACCAGGTCCTGCCACACAGACACCCGGTGCTCCACCACAACCAACGTTGCGCCGGTCTTGTCCAGGCAGCGGCCTACGGCATCCCGGACTTCCAGGACGCCTGCCGGGTCCAGGTTGGCCGTCGGCTCGTCCAGGAGGATGAGCCCGGGACGCATCGCCAGGATCCCAGCGAGGGCGAGGCGCTGCTTTTGCCCGCCGGAGAGTGCCGCCGTCGGGTGGTCCAACGCCAGGCCGTCACCGGCAGCGGTGCGTAACCCGACGTCGTCGAGCGCTTCATGCACGCGCTCCCAAATCACCTCCCGCGGGACGGCGAGGTTCTCGGCACCGAACGCGACGTCGTCGCCAACGCGGGACAGAACCACCTGAGTTTCAGGATCCTGCTGCATCAAACCGGCACGGCCGCGCTGTTCGCGGGGTGCCGCGCCGTCAATCAGGAGCGAGCCCGTCTCATCCGAATCGTCTTCCTCGTCCCCGAGGACGCCCGCGAGGGCGTGGAGGAGCGTCGACTTGCCCGCCCCCGACGGTCCCAGCAGCAGGACCCGTTCACCCGGCTCGATGCGCAGGTCAAGGTCCTGGATGGCGGGCGTGGACCGGCCGGCATGCCGCCATCCCCAGCCTTCCGCGGAGATGGCAGCCGGCCGGACCCCAGTGGACCCCGCCATCAGTTGAAGACGGGCTCCGACGCGGCCTTCCGCGAGGCGAACGAACCCAGCACGCCGGTGGTGGCCAGGCCGCGGGTTGCCACCCAGGACAGGGCACCAGCAATGATTGCACCGGAAATCGTGCAGAACGCGATATAGGCCAGCTTGTCGACGGCTTCGTAAGCGATGTTCCAGCCCCAGGGGAGGAACGAGTCGTTGAGGCCGCAGAAGAGGCCGGCACCGGCACCTGCCAGGAGCGAGGTGGGAAGGTTGAACTTCTTGTAACGGAACGCCGCGAAGACCAGTTCCGCTCCGAGGCCCTGCAGGATGCCGGAGATGAGCACCGTGGTGCCGTACTGGGAGCCCATGATGAGCTCGCCCGTCGCAGCCACTGCCTCGCAGAAAAGTGCGGCACCGGGCTTGCGGATGATGAGCATGCCAAGGACCGCGGGGATCATCCAGCCGCCGGCGATGAGGCCGGTCAGGGGCGGGTAGGCCGCGTTCATCGGGATGGATACGATTGCGGCGCCCTGGGACCAGGCCCAGAAGATCACGCCGCCGGCGATGGCGATCAAAGCTGCCACCACGATGTCTACAACACGCCAGTTGTAACTGGTCTTCTTCACGCTTGCCGTGGTCATTTCTTTGCCTCCTGAGGTTACAGGAGGGGAAAGTGCTCCCCGGATTCCCCGGCCGGCCTGCGCCGTCCGGTCCCGGACACTCTGAGAAGCTCGACTCCCTTGCGCCGGTACTAACCGGATCAGGTTCGAGGGTCTGCGGCTGTCCGCACTCTCAGCGCCCTCGCGTCTCTGCATCCCTGCAGGTTCGACGGCGGCGCTCCCCTGTCGTTATCAATCCGCCCTTATGGGCGTGGTTCAGTTTACACCTGCCGTCGATTGCGGGGCAGGTGCTTGGTCACAAACCCGTTGCGAGGCCCGCCCTACGCGCTATCCCCCGACCATAGGGCGCAAACCGGGCCCCGCAACGCCCGCCTGCGAGAATGGGAGCATGACGGATCTTCCAGGTTCAGAAACCCCAGTGGCACAACCCCGCCTGGCGGCAAGCGTCATCCTGCTCCGGAATGCATCCGACGGGCTCGAAGCGTTCGTCCAGCACCGCGTATCCACCATGGACTTCGCGGCCGGCATGGTGGTCTTCCCGGGCGGCCGGGTGGATCCTGCGGACGCAGACGGGTGGGACTACCCCGCCGGGCTTTTGGACAGTCACGCAGTGCATTGGCGGCTGAGTTCCCTTGCGAACGGCGATCCCGGAACCCCGCAGAGCCGTGCCGGGACTGTCCTCGCCGCAGCCATCCGGGAGGTCCGGGAGGAAGCCGGGCTTGATCTCCAAGCCTCGGAACTCAGGCCCTGGGCCAACTGGATCACTCCCGTGGACATGCCCAAGCGCTTCGATACGTTCTTCTATATCGCCAAGCCCGCTCCGGACGCCCAACCCCGGCACCAGACAACGGAGGCCTGGCAGTCCCTTTGGATGCCCGTGGACGGGATCCTCGCGGCGGAAGCCGAGGGCCGGTTAAAGCTCATGCCACCCACGTATTACCTGCTCAAGGAGGTCTCCGGATTTGAGTCCGTGGAGGCACTCTGGCACGCGGACCATGAGGTTGTTCCCGTACTGGCTCCCCCGGGTTCCCTTACTGCTTTCCTGAAGGAGCGCGAAACCCGCCGCTAGGCAGGAACCGGCAGCCGCGTGAGGTTAGGCTGAGGGCATGAACTTCTTCTTCAAGCTTCTGGGCGCGGGCGTGAGCCTCGGCGCGGGTTTCGTCGGCACCAAGCTGGTCAACGCGGGCTGGGAAAAAGCCACGGGCAACAAGCCGCCCAAGGGCAACGACGACATGGAAACGAGCCTGCGCTCGGCGCTGACTTTCGCTTTGATCTCCGCCTTTGTGAGCACGCTCATCCAGGTGCTGGCCAGCCGTGGCACGCAGCGCGCGATCGCCCGTTTCGCCAAGTCCCAGGACATCGTCTAGCGGGGAACCCTTACCGGTCGGAGTGTTCCTCGGCTGCCCGCTGGACAACAGCTTCCAACTCGTCCGTGGTCAGCAACTCACGGTGCCCGTGCTTGGTCCGGTAGGCGGAGCGGCCAACCATGTGGGCAGCCACTGGAGCCGTAAGGAGCTGGAATATCCAGGCCACCAGGAGCACCGGCCACACCCACCACGTGCGCATTTGAAGGCCGATGGCGGCAAGCATGAGGAAGAGGCCAAGTACCTGCGGCTTGGTGGCTGCGTGCATACGGCTCATGAGGTCGGGAAACCGCAACAAGCCGATTGCCGCTCCAAGGGACATGAGGGCTCCGACCACCAGGAACACTGCAGTTACAGCATCTATGACGGCATCAACGCCGGTCGCGTCAGGAGTCATTGCTCCTCGCCCTCCTCTCCGCCACGAAGCGGGCAACAGTCACCGAGCCGATGAAGCCAATGACCGCCAGTGCCACCAAGAGCATCAGGTTGTTCAAATGCCGGTTCACGGCCATGTCCACTGCCAGGGCAGCTCCCAGGATTGCCAGCAGGACGTCGGAGGCCAGCACGCGGTCCAACAGAGACGGACCGATGGCGATCCGGATGATTGCTCCGGCGGCCGCGAGGCTCAGCACCACAGCGGTGATGACCAGGACAAGCTCTTTCACAGTGCTGCACCTTCCACTCGTGCCGGTTCGGCCCGGAGCGCTTCGACTTCGACCCGCGTTCCCATGATCCGGATCAGGCCTGCCTCTATGTTCTGTACCTCCTGGCGGATCTTCCGCACGTCCTCTTCCCCGTAAATGTTGAGCGCGTGCAAGTAGAGCGTGGAGGTTGAGCGGTCCACTTCCACCACCAGCGAGCCGGGAATGAGCGAGATGACGTGACCTGTCGCCGTCACCATCAGGTCGGAGTGGCTCCGCAAAGGAACAGCGACGATCGCGCTGCGCATCCTTGGCCCCTTCACGACGGCCAAGTAGAGGACATGGAAGCTCGCTGCGGCCACCTTGCCCAGGAAAACGAAGGCGAACTGAACAGCCCTGAACACATTGAACCGTCCGCTGAGTTCCACCGGAGGCAAGTAGAACAGCTTGGCCACGAAGATAGCGATCAAGGCGCCAAAAAGAAGGTTGCCGGGGCTGAAGTCACGCCACAGCGCGCCCCATACGATCACCAGCCAGATCAGCAGCGGGAGTTCAGTGCGGAACGAGATGGGCTTACGGCTCATTTGGCACCCCCTGGCTGGGCCGCAGCCGGAACCTGCGCCGAGTCTCCCAAGACCGAGTGGATATAGGCCGAACGGTCAAGCATGATCTCCGCAGACCCGCCGGCCAGCTTGAACAGTGGTCCGGCAAAGACGGTGAGGGCCACGCCGAAAACCACCAGCGCCGCCGTCGAACCAACCATGGTCCGCGGAAGGACGCCGACGTTGCCGGGCGTCTTCAGGACGGGGTCGGGGAACTCCGCGTCCTCGGGCTTGCGCCAGAAAGCCCTGTTCCACACCCGGGCGATGGCCAGCAGGGTCAGGAGGCTGGTGACCACGCCGCCCACCACCAGGATGATCGCCAGCGGGGTTCCCAGCTCGACGCCCGCCTGAAGAAGTCCGAGTTTCCCAAGGAATCCGGAGAACGGCGGAATACCCGCGAGGTTCATGGCCGGGACGAAGAACAGCAGGGCCAGCAAGGGCGAAAGCTTGGCCAGTCCACCAAGCCGGTCAATGGACGAGGATCCACCGCGACGTTCAATCAGGCCGGTGACCAGGAACAAGCTGGTCTGGACCGTGATGTGGTGCGCCACGTAGAAGACCGCCGCGCCCAGGCCGGTGACGGAGGACATGGCCAGCCCGAAGACCATGTAGCCGATGTGGCTGACCAGGGTGAACGACAGCAAACGCTTGATGTCGCTCTGGGCCAACGCACCAAGTATGCCCACCACCATGGTCAGCAACGCCACAATCATCAAGGGCGTATTGAGGGTGTCTCCGGGGAACAGCAGCGTCTCCGTGCGGACCATGGCGTACACGCCCACCTTGGTCAGCAGGCCAGCGAACACTGCCGTTACGGGGGCAGGAGCGGTCGGGTAGGAGTCAGGCAACCAGAAGGACAGCGGGAAAACAGCCGCCTTGATGCCGAACGCCACCAGCAACATCACATGCAGGAGGTTCTGCGTCCCTTGGTCCAGCTCGGCCAGTTTGATGGCCAGGTCCGCCATGGTGATCGTCCCCGTGGCTCCGTAGATCATGGCGATCGCGATCAGGAACAGTACTGAAGAGACCACCGACACCACCACGTAGGTCACGCCTGCGCGGATGCGGGGACCGGTACCACCCAGGGTCATGAGGACATAACTGGCGGTCAGGAGGATTTCAAAGCCGACGTACAGGTTGAACAGGTCGCCCGTCAGGAACGCGTTGGACACGCCGGCCACAAGGATCAGGTATGTGGGGTGGAAGATCGAGACCGGCGCTTCCTGGTCGCCATCGGCCATGCCTTGGCCAGTGGCGTAGATCAGGACCGCGAGGCTCACCACGGTGGAAACCACCAGCATCAGGGAGGAGAACTGGTCCACCACCAGCACTACGCCCCAAGGCGGCAGCCAGCCTCCGAGCGTCACGGACGTGGTACCACCGTCCCACACCGAGAACAGGAGGAAGCATTCCAGCAGCAGCGTCAGGCTCAGGATGCCGATGCTCACCGTGCGCTGCACAGCTGTGTGGCGAATGAGCACGAAAGCCAGCGCGGCCCCAAAGATCGGGAGAAGGACAGCGAGCGGCGACAGGTTGGCGAGATTCACGCGCTGCCTCCTTCCCGGCTTGATGCCGTTTTGGGGGTTTCCGTGGCCTCTGGATGCAGGCGTTCTTCCGGAGTGGACGGGGTGATGGCGAACTCGGAGGTTTCCAGCGGAACGATGGCGTCATCCTCGGCGTCGAAACTCGGAGTCTTGGCCACGCGGCGGTCTTCGAGGTCGTCCTGGATTTCATCCTGGCGTGCCAGTGCCCAGGTCCGGTAGATGATGCCAAGCATGAATGCCGTGACGGCAAAGGAGATGACGATGGAGGTCAGGATCAGGGCCTGTGGCAGAGGATCGTTGTACGCACCCGGGCTGGTTTCCTTGCTGAACAGCGGTGCCAGTCCCGCGTACCCGCCGGTGCTCAGGATGAGGATGTTGGTGGCATTGGCCAGCAGCATCAAGCCAAGCAGGACGCGCGTGAGGCTGCGTTCCAGGATGAGGTAGATCCCGCAGGCATACAGAATGCCCATGACGATCAGAAGGGTGAGGTTGATGCTCATGCGTTATCCTTCCCCGCGGTTACTGTCTCGCTGTCCTCGGAGATGTGCGCTCCCTTTCCTTCGAAGTGCTCGTCGATTTCGGCGCCGAGGCTGCGGAGCACGTCCAAAGCCAGGCCCACCACCACGATGTACACGCCGATATCGAAGATTGTGGACGTGACGAATTTGATGTCGCCGAACACGGGAAGCCAGAACTCGATGATTGCGCTCTGGAACACTTGTCCGCCAAGGAAGAGCGGCACGAAGCCGGACGCTGCCGCCGTCGCAAGCCCCGTCCCCAAAAGGGTTCCTGCGCTCACTGTCGCGGCCTCGCTCAACTCGAACCGGCCCCCGGCGAGGTACCGGATGGTCAGCGCCAATCCAGCCGTCAGGCCGCCTGCGAAGCCGCCGCCGGGCAGGTTGTGGCCGGCCAGGAGGAGGTAGAGGGAGAAAACGATCATCGAGTGGAAGATCAGCCTGGTGACCACCTCGAAGATGATCGAACGGCGTTCGGGGGCAAGAGTGCGGCCGGCCACAAGCCAGGCGTCGCGTGCCACGTCGCTGAACTTCCTGGCCACGGCCAGGGACGCGCCGTCGCGGGAATCGTGGCCTGTGTCAGGGCGCCGCCCGACGCTGCCTTCCGGTACTTCCGCCGCGGTCCTGATGCGGTCGCCGCGGCTCCTGACGAAGATGAGGCTCGCGACGCCGGTGGCAGCCACCGCGAGGACCGAGATCTCACCGAATGTATCCCATGCACGGATGTCCACCAGGGTCACGTTGACCACGTTCAGGCCGCCGCCGCCCTCGTAGGCCAGCCTTGGGAAGTCCAGGGAGATCGGCGTTGCCACGCGGGCGCCCATGGCATGAATGGCCACGAAGATCATGGTGATGCCGAAAGCCGCTCCGACGATCACGCGGATTACCCGCAGCCGGCCGCCGGTCCTGTCACGGAGCTCGGCCGGAAGGCTGCGCATGGCCAGCACGAACGCCACCAAGACGATCGTTTCCACGAGCATCTGGGTCAGGGCAAGGTCCGGGGCGCCCTGGAGCGCGAAGATCAATGCGATGCCGTAGCCGGTCACTGAAACCATGAGTACGGCAAGGAAGCGTTTGTTGGCCCGGACCGCGGCAAGGGCTCCCACCACGATTCCCACTCCCACGATGATCTGAAGGGGGGAGTTCGGGTCAAGGAGGTATATGCCGTCAGGCAGGGGCTTGTTCGCAGACAACATGGCCGCGAGCGGAACTGCGAAAGCGACGGTCAGGATTACCGTCAGGTAGAAGTAAAGGGAACCGCGCTGGGTGCGGCCGGTGACCCAGACGGCAATGTCATCGAGTGCTCCGATGGTGTGCTGGTACGCACGGTCGCCATCGATCCAGTCGGGTACCAGGCCCTGCACCCGGGACACGACGTTGCGTCCGTAGAACATGGCCGCGCCAACCCCGAAAGTGATCGCTGTCAGTCCCAAAGCGGGCGTGAAGCCGTGCCACAAAGCCAAGTGTCCGGCGTCGGGAGCTCCTTCCCTGCCAGCGAATAGCGCAGCGTAAGGCTGGATCCACGCGTCCACCGGCAGCGGCCAGAGACCGTAGGCGATCGTCAGGAAGCTCAGGACGGCCGGCGCCGCGAGGAATGCCGGTTTGATGGCCTTGAAGGGGGTGGGCTCCACGCCCGGTTTGGTGGCGAACGCTCCCCACATGAAGCGCGCACTGTATGCGAAAGTGAGGATGGATCCCACCACCAGGCCAACTACGATCCAGGCTGCCCAAGCGGGAGCTTTATGCGCGGTGGCGTAATGAACGAACGTCTCGAACACCGACTCTTTGGCCACGAATCCCGCCAAGGGCGGTACGCCAGCCATTGACGCGGCAGCGATCGCGGCCACCACGCCAAGGGCACGCGAGGAGCGGAAGACGCCGGAAAGCTTGCGGATATCGCGCGTGCCGGACTGGTGGTCGATGATGCCCACCACCAGGAACAACGTGGCTTTGAAGAGGCCGTGCGCCAGCAGCAGCGCAAGGCCGGCCAAAGCGGCGTCGGGCTGCCCGAGGCCCACCACCATGGTGAGGAAGCCGAGCTGGCTGACGGTGCCGTACGCAAGGATGAGCTTGATGTCCGTTTGCCGGAGGGCGCGGTAGCCACCGATGATCATGGTGGCCAGCCCAAGGCCCATGACCAGCGGCAACCAGAACTCCGACGCCGCAAAGCCCGGCGCCAGGCGGGCCACGATGTAGATGCCTGCCTTCACCATCGCTGCCGCGTGCAGATAAGCGCTGACCGGCGTGGGGGCCGCCATGGCCCCCGGTAGCCAGAAGTGGAAAGGAACCAGCGCGGATTTGGTGATGGCGCCTACCAGGACAAGTACGACGGCGGCAGTCACCGCTCCTTGCATCGGTCCGCTCATGAGCGTCCCGGCTTGGTCCAGGATTGCGGATATGCGGTACGTTCCTGCGGCTTGGCCAAGGATGATCAAACCCACCAGCATCGCCAGGCCGCCGGCTGTGGTGACCATCAGTGCCTGAAGAGCCGAGCGCCGGGCCGCGAGCCGCGTGCGGGCGTAGCCGATCAGGAGGTAGGACAGGATGGTGGTGAGTTCCCAGAAAATGAACAACATGATGAGGTCATCGGAAGTCACCAAGCCGAACATCGCTCCGGCGAAGGCCAGCAGCTGCGCACCGAAACCGCCCAGCCCGGGGTCCTTGTCCTTGAAATACCGGGCGCAGTAGACCAACACGAGCGTGCCGACGCCAAGAATCAACAGGGACATCACCCACGCCAGCGCGTCCATCCTGAAGGCGAATTCGAGCTTGAGGTCGGGAATCCAGGGCAGGACTTCGAGCAGGCTTCCGCCCGTGGCTTCGCCTGAAGGGTAGATCGCCCCGTACTGCATGACCAGCCAAACGAATGCGCCGGCGGGAACCGCCGCCAGGAGATAGAAGGCATTCCGGCGGAGCTTCCTGAAGAACAAGGGCGCCACAGTTGCCGCTGCAAAGGTGATGGCGAGAACTGTGATCACTGTTTTCTCCGCAAAGTCAGGAACGAAATGTCAAAGTTGGAGCAGGCGGTCATACGTTGGGTTCGGAAGATCCAGTTTATCAAGACGATGAGCCGGTTTTTTGCCGGAACGGCATTTGAGGAGTATCTTGCCCCCTTTCTCCACATACCGGACTGTCTTGTGAGGGCTGCCGGTCGAGGCCGGATAGCATTCTGGCTATGAACGCGGCCGCAGTTCCCGAAGCTTCCCGTCCCACCTCCGAGCTCGCCTCCGGTCCGGCTGCCTCAAGGAAGGGCCAGATCCTCGCCTGGGCTGCCTGGGACTGGGGATCGGCAGCCTTCAACGCCGTCATGACCACGTTCGTCTTCACCGTCTACCTCACCTCCAAGGCGTTCGGAGGCGAGGACACCGCGTCGGCGGCACTGGGTGCCGCGCTTGCCGTGGCGGGCCTTGCCATCGCGCTGCTTGCTCCCGTGACCGGACAGCGTTCGGACGCCGGCGGACGCCGCAAACTGTGGTTGGGAGTCAATACCGCGGCGACGGCGGTGCTCACCGCCTTGTGCTTCTTTGTGTTCCCCCAGCCGGGTTTCCTTCTCCTGGGCGTATGCCTCATCGCGCTGGCGAATGTCTTCTTCGAGTTTGCCGGGGTGAATTACAACGCCATGCTGGCCCAGATCTCGACTCCGAAGAACATCGGAAAGGTCAGCGGTTTCGGCTGGGGCATGGGCTACCTCGGGGGGATCGTCGCGCTGCTGCTGGTGCTTCAGCTCTTCGTCCAGCCATCGTTCCAATGGTTCGGTTCGTCCACCGAGGATTCGTTGAACATCCGCCTGGTGGCCATCTTCTCCGCGTTGTGGTTCTTTATCTTCGCGCTGCCCGTGCTGTTCGCAGTTCCCGAGGTTGCGGCGAGGAAGGACACGGCATCGCTCGGGTTCTTTGCTTCCTACCGCCTGCTCTTCAAGCGCATCGCCGCCATCTACCGCACCAGCCCCCACACCATCTATTTCCTGCTCTCCAGCGCCATCTTCAGGGACGGGCTGGCCGCCGTCTTCACCTTCGGCGGCGTTATTGCCGCCGGCACGTTCGGCTTCGAACTCAAGGACGTCATCTTCTTCGCTATCTTCGGCAACGTTGTGGCCGCCGTGGGGGCCATCATTGGTGGCTTCCTGGACGACCGGATCGGCCCAAAAGCTGTCATCGTCCTCTCGTTGGCCGGCCTGCTTGTCGCGGGAACGGTCATCCTGATCCTGGGCAACGGGCACTACGTCTTCTTCGGCGTCGACTGGCCCGGCTCCAACACTTTCTGGGTCTTCGGCTTGCTGCTCTGCTTGTTCGTGGGGCCGGCCCAGTCCTCGTCACGGGCCTACCTTGCCAGGCTGGCGCCAGCAGGTGAATCCGGGGAACTTTTCGGCCTCTACGCCACCACGGGCCGGGCCGTCAGCTTCCTTGCTCCAACACTTTTCACCCTGTGCATCACAATTGCCTCTCCGATTGTTGAAGAAGGTGGAGCCCAACGATGGGGCATCCTCGGAATCATGGTGGTCCTCCTGGCCGGCCTGCTGGTAATCCTTCCAGTGAAGCCTCCGGCCAGGACCAAAATCGCCGTGGTACCGGACAACTGAAAAGCCCAGCGACAGCTGAGCGCGAACGCCGCTTCACTGCGGTTTCAACAGAGTTAGGGTTGAGTTATGAACGTGGAAGAGACTGAACTCCCGGGCCTTGGCGTCCGCAAGGATTTCGTCACGGCCTCGGGCCGTCGCATCGGCGTGGTTGAGCTTCGCGAAGGCGAGACGCAGCTGTTCGTTTCGACATGGGACGACCCCGACACCTGCCAGGCTTCCATTCCCTTGACGGCCGATGAGGCCGCGCTCCTGGGAAACCTCCTGGGCGGCCAACACATCGCCATGCGACTGACGGAAGCGCACCGCGAGGTTCCGGGCATCGTGACGCGGCAATTTTCCATCACGGCCGATTGCCCCTTCGTCAACCAGCCCATGGGCAAGGCCCAGATCCGCACCCGCAGCGGCGTTTCCATCGTGGCGATCATGCGCGAAGGCGAGGTTGTTCCTTCGCCTGCACCCGACGTCGTACTTCACACTGGCGATCTGCTCGTTGCGGTGGGCACCCAGGAAGGCCTCGACTCGGCTGCCGGCATCCTCCGCAACGGCTGAACCGTATGGATCCGCTCGCCCTTGCCCTCGTCGAACTGGGGGCCGTAGTCTTCTGCCTCGGCCTCCTGGCCCGGCTTGCGGGCCGGATCGGCATGTCCCCGATCCCTCTGTACCTGGTGGGTGGGCTCGCCTTCGGCGCAGGTGGCCTGGTGAAGCTGGACGGCATGCACGAGTTCGCGCATTTATCCGGCGAGATCGGCGTGATCCTGCTGCTGTTGATGCTCGGGCTGGAATATACGGCCTCTGAACTGGTTACCGGACTCCGGCGATCCTGGCAGGCCGGTGTGCTGGACTTCGTCCTGAACTTCCTTCCCGGCGCCGGCTTGGCCGTGATCCTGGGCTGGGGACTCGTGGGCGCAATCGTCATGGGTGGCGTCACGTATATTTCCTCGTCCGGAATCGCGGCGAAAGTCATCACGGATCTAGGCCGCATCGGTAACCGCGAAACCCCGGTTGTGCTCTCCATCCTGGTCTTCGAGGACCTGGCGATGGCCATCTACCTTCCGATCCTCACCGCGATCCTTGCCGGTGTTGGCTTCCTGGGCGGGTTGCAAACAGTCGGCATCGCCTTGGCCGTGGTGACGGTCGTCCTGGTCATTGCGCTCAAGCACGGGCACCGGGTTTCGAAGGCGATCCACAGCGAGAACTCCGAAGTGTTTCTCCTCAATGTGCTGGGCCTTGCCCTGCTGGTGGCGGGCATCGCTTCAGCACTCCAGGTCTCTGCGGCCGTGGGGGCCTTCATGTTGGGCATCGCCATCTCCGGCGCCACGGCTCACAACGCCACGCGAATCCTTGAACCGCTGCGCGACCTGTTTGCAGCGATTTTTTTCGTCGCGTTCGGGCTCAATACGGATCCCCGGTCCATCCCGCCCGTCATCGGCTGGGCGCTGGTCCTTGCGATCCTTACTGCCATCACCAAGATCCTCACCGGGTACTGGGCTGCCAAGCGGGCAGGCATCGCTGTTCCCGGCCGGTTCCGCGCAGGGGCGGCCTTGATCGCGCGCGGGGAATTCTCCATAGTCATCGCCGGCCTGGCAGTTGCTTCGGGCGTAGTGCCCCACGAACTCGCGGCCCTCGCTACGGCGTACGTCCTCATCATGGCAATCATGGGACCCTTGGCGGCCCGGTTTGTGGAACCCGTGGTCAAAGCACTCCGCAGGTCACCCAAGGCCCCGCCAAGGACCTCTGAACGCACCGCCGCTTAGGGCAATCCCGGCGCTTGGGGCGCCGCCAAGTGCCGGGAGGCCAACCCCTCGGCACCGCAAAGACCTAGATGGATGTCTTGTGGAAGTTCAGGTGGCTGCGGCTCGCGGTCGGTCCGCGCTGGCCTTGGTAACGGTTGCCGTAGTCGCCGGAACCATAGGGGTGTTCCGCCGCCGAGGTCAGGCGGAAGAAACACAGCTGGCCGATCTTCATGCCGGGCCACAACTTGATCGGCAGCGTGGCAACGTTGGAAAGCTCCAGGGTCACGTGCCCGGAGAAGCCCGGATCAATGAACCCGGCAGTGGAGTGTGTCAGCAGGCCGAGCCGGCCCAGGGACGACTTGCCTTCCAGCCGCGCGGCGATGTCGTCGGGCAGGCTCACGGTCTCGTACGTGGAGCCGAGCACGAACTCTCCCGGATGCAGGATGAACGGCTCGTCGCCCTCGACCTCCACCAGGCGGGTCAGCTCGGGCTGTTCCTCGGAGGGGTCGATGTGGGCGTATTTGTGGTTGTCGAACAGACGGAAAAACCGGTCAATCCGTACATCCACCGAGGACGGCTGAACCATCGCGGGATCGTACGGTTCAAGGACAATCCGTTGGGAATCTATTTCGGCACGAATATCGCGGTCAGAGATCAGCACAGCATCAAAAATACCGCATGCATTGTTCGGGCCGTCGCGTGCGACTATAGTTCCCGGACAGGTTAAGCCGCGCCCGGACTTTGGGGGCATCGAGCATTCGCGGGGTAATTGTGGGGAAATGGGCAGCGCCTGCGGCAATCGTCGTGGCCGGAGCACTGGCACTGGGTATCGCCGGATCAAGCCAGCTCCTGCCGGCAACAGAAGCCGTACCGGGCGGCAACAGCCCGTCCAGCGCTGCACCTTCAGGACTGAAAGCTCCGGAACCAAGTACGACGGCGGACCCGGCGCCTTCCGCGGAAGCGCCCACAGGCGCCGATGAGCCAGCCGGTACCCCCGGCACCGGACCGGGTTTGCCACCGGCAAACGAACCCCCGGCACCCAACAGGCCGGTCGCCGTCGAGCCCACCATTGAGACTCCCCCGGCCGTTCCGAACATTGGCCCGTCCTGGGGCCCGGAAGCGCCAGGCGCACAGACCCCGGTGGTTCCCGGGACGGAGGATGTGGTGCCTTCCCCGAACGCTCCCGAACCTCCAGCTGAGCCGAACCCGTCGGCGCCGGCCGCCGGACCGCTTCCGGACGTGACGCCGTCGGCCTCGGAAACCAGTGCGTCGGTCCCAAGCGGCACGGCAGCTCCCAAACCCGCGCCCACGGCCTCAGGGGCTCCTTCGACCACCGCGGCACCGACAGCAAGTGCCACCCCCACGCCAAGCCCGGTCCCCACTGCCAGCCAAACGCCCACGGCAGCAACCACACCGAGCCAAAGCCAAACGCCCTTCCCCGGCAAGGCCCCCAGCGCAACCACTTCCCCTGACAACGGTGCGCTGGCACTCCTTCCGGATGACAACTCCGCCGCCATCCTCACGGTCTTCAACGCGATCAACAGCTACCGGGCATCCTTGGGCCTGGCCCCCGTGAAGTACCACGCCACGGTAGCCAACCTGGCCCAGGAGTGGTCCAACTACATTGCCAGCCGGGAAGTCATCCAGCACCGCGCCAACTTCTGGACCGATCCACGGGCCATGAACCCGAACAACGGTGCCGGTGAGGTGATCGCTGTCCGATGGGACCGCGACGCCGCCCAGCTCGTGGAGTGGTGGAAGGGCTCTCCCGGGCACGACGCCGTCCTGAGGGACCCCCGGTTCAACGTCATTGGCATCGGTATCACCTACACCGACGGCAACTGGCAGACCACACCCAACCGCTATACCTTGTGGGGAGTCGTCAACTTCTTCGGCTACACCACCCTTCCGGCAGGCACCACCACCCGCCCGGGAGGCACTGTCACACCGCCGACCGATCCGGTGGGAGCCTGCGAGCCCGGCGCCAAGTACCAGCCCCCAACAGTGGACCTCAAGGCCGCCGCCATCCGGAGTGCCGCAGACCTCGTGTCCGTTGGATCGGACGGCTCGGTGTACTCGTACCCGTCAGTGGGCAATGCAAAATACTCCCCTGCGCGCAAGATCGCCGCGGGTTTCACGGGTTTGAAGGAACTCTTCGTCTCTGACTGGGACCGCGACGGAGTGTTCGACCTGATTGCCCAAAGGACGGACGGGCAACTGTTGGTTTATCCGGGAAAGGCGTCGGGCGGCTTCGGGTCCCCTGGTGTCCTGGGCCAGGGCTGGCAGTCACTGAATATCGCCGTGGGTGAATGGTGCGCCAACAACCGGCTTCCGCAGATCGTGGCCATGGACGGCTCGGGTGGGCTCTGGCTCTACAAGAATTCCGGCCTGTCCTACATTCGCAGCCAGGCAGCCATCGGCACAGGCAACCCGGCCGTGCGGTTGAACATGGTGGATTACAACGCGGACGGGTTCCAGGACCTGTTGACGGTCGAGGCGAACGGCAACCTGCGCCTCTACCGCGGCAGCGGACTCGCCACTCCCAAGCAGGAAGCGCGTCCTGTGGTGGGCGCGGGATGGACCGACTACAACGCCCTCCGCACGCTGAAGGGCGTGGGGGGTCCGGGCACCACCGGCGTGGCCGGCCTTGGTACCAACGGCATCCTGGAGTACTGGGACCTCACCTCTGGCAGGCTCACGACGCCGATCACTGTCGGCGGCGGTTGGAGCGGCTTTAAGCTGGCACAGTAGCTGCAAGGACTCGCGTCAGGCGGTGGAACGTGATTCGATCACGGCCTTCAGTTGCTCCAACTGGGCAACCTCGGCTTCCATGGTCTTCTGGATCACGCTGTTCATCAGCTTCTGGAGACCCTTGGGGTGGTATTCCAGGGCAAACCTCAAACGCGTGGTCTTGCCCTCGGTGCTGAGGTAATACCCACCGCTGGGCCGGGCCGGGCCGGCTACGACGTCGAATCGGACTTCCGCGCCCGGACGGGCCTCCGTGATCTCGAAATCTGCCGCGATGGGCCTGCCGCCGGGTCCCGTCAGCGTCTGCTGGTAGACCGCGCCCTTCTCGCCACGCACGCCGGAACGAAGGGCCATGCTGCGAACACCCGACCGCCAGAGGGAGTTGTTGAGGCCATCCATGAGGAATGAGTACACGGTCATGGCATCCCTGTTGATCACCACTTCATGGGCTGCAAATGCCATGGAAACCTCTTTCGGCGTAAGGTCGAATGGTCGTAGCCCGGTTCCCCATACACTGCAGCTAACACCTTCAGAATAGTCAGCCCCGTCCCCCAACAACACACGAGCCACCGAGCCTTGACCGAATGGTTACCTGACATGCCGGCCCGGGACCGGTAGGCTTCCTGCGGCTGGTAAATACCGATGTGGGGGATTCATGCGGGCACGGAACCATCAACTTTCAGCAGGAAAAGTACGACGACGGCTGGCCGCCGGCGCTGTCTTCCTCGCCATGGCCGTGGCCGCCGGTGCGGGCGTCGCCACACCGGCAGAAGCAAAAGCACCGGCAGGCCCGACGCCGGTGAGCGCGGCCCCGGCGGGTCTGCTGCCGCCGTCGTTCGTTTCCCAAACCGCGGTTCCCACCACCGTGAACCCGCTCCCCAGCGTGGATCCGGTCGGTGACCCGGCGAGCTTCTCGGTGCTGGTCAACAAGTCCCGGCCGCTCAATCCTGCGAGTTACGCTCCGAACGACCTCATCAACGCCCGTGGATCGGGACAGTACTTGAGGAGCGAGGCGGCCGCCTGGCTCAACGGCCTGTTCCAGGGGGCAGCGGATGCGGGCACCGGGGGCCTCTCGATCGTGAGCGGGTACCGGTCCTATGCCCAACAGCAGCAGGTGTACTCGTACTACGTCAGCATCTACGGCCAGGCTTACGCGGACACCATCTCGGCACGTCCCGGCTACAGCGAGCATCAGACGGGGCTCGCCGTGGATGTGGGCAACCAGGCTGGTTCCTGCGGCCTCGATACGTGCTTTGGGGATACCGCCGCAGGCAAGTGGGTTGCCGCCAACGCCTACAAGTACGGCTTCATTGTCCGCTACCCCAACGGCTACACCGGAATCACGGGGTACAGCTATGAGCCGTGGCACCTGCGTTACGTCGGAGTTGCCCTCGCCACCGAGATGAACCGTTTGGGCTACCCGACCCTTGAGCAGTACTTCGCCGGAAATCCGGCCGCCGGTGCGAGCATCAAGTCCGGCGCGGACCTTGTTGCCGCCGACTCCTCGGGGCGCCTGCTGCGTTACCCGGCGACGACCGTGGGCAACTACGCAGCGCCCGTGCAGATCGGTTCCGGGTGGACCGGGCTAAAGCAGGGCTTCGTGGTGGACTGGGACATCGATGGCGTCTACGACATCCTGGCCCAGTGGAACAACGGCGTCCTGGGCGTCTATCGGGGGCTCCCCGGAGGCGGGTTCGCCGGGCAGGTTGTGGTGGGCAACGGCGGCTGGGACCAGATGACCATCACGGTGGGCAAATGGTCGCACGCGCATCCGCGCCCAAGCGTGGTGGGCTACTTCCCGGACGGCGTGCTGCGCTACTACCCCAATACCTTCGGCGGCGCCCTCAGCGGCCCGCAAATCATCGGCAAGGGCTGGAACGGCATGGAGTTGACCATGGCGGACTGGGAGGGCGATGGCGCCAACGACATTCTGGCCAAGTCACCCTCCGGCTCGCTGATCAACTATCGCGGCGACGGCTGGGCGGGTTTCTTCGGACCCGCGACAACCGTAGGAACCGGTTGGCAGTACATGCGCACACTGCTCCCCAGCTTCGGTCTGACCGGCGCCGGAACACGGGGAATCACCGCGCAAACCGTGGAGGGCAACCTCTACAACTACGGCCTTGGACGCAGTCAGTGGACTACGTACTCGCAAGTCGGCTCGGGCTGGAACAGCTTGAAGATCTTCAAGTAGCAGCGTGCCTGTCCGGAAGTGGCTTTGAACTGCGCTAAGCTGGGATTCGCTTCGGCTTGGCCGGGGCGATGCGGGCGTAGCTCAATGGTAGAGCGCTAGCTTCCCAAGCTCGATACGCGGGTTCGATTCCCGTCGCCCGCTCCACTCATCTTCAGACCCCGCTCCACGCACCGCCGTTAAGGGGATTGGCTGCCCACAAGGCCGTGCTAACGGCCTTCTACGCCGGGAACCCCCGCTTCGGGGCGCTGCTCCCCCGTTCCGGCGGGTTACTCCCGGAGTGCACGGAGAACCCGCATCTTGAACTGCTGCTCCTGGAACAGGTCCCGCCACTGCACCCAGATGAACTTCCAGCCGAGCTCCATGAGTGCTTTCTCCCGCTGCCTTTCCCGGTAGATGACCTCGTCCGTCGGTGCGTAGTCGAAGTACTTGATCTTTCCGTCGAACTCCAGTGCCACTTTCTTAGCCCGCCCAGGCAAAGTCGAGGCGGTGCCTGCCTTCCGGCGAGTCCACTTCCACCTGCAGCTCAGGCATCTCCAGGCACAGTCGCTGAAGGAGTTCCCGCGAGAGCGTCTCGCCCGGCGATTCCGACCTCGCATCAGCGCATTCCAATGCCTTCCGCAGTGTACGGACGCCGTTTCTGCCGGCCATGGATGCGCAAACCTGCCCCAGCCTCCCCGCATCCAAGCCCTTCCGCAGGGCATGGTCCACCAGTATCAGGGACTGGCGAAAGCCCATGGTGAGGCAGCAATCCACCACAGTACGCAGCAGCGAGGTGCAAGGCATCCCGTCAATGAACACGATGTCTGCGGGCCGGAGGTTTGCCGCATGGGCAACCACGTCGCGGCCGTGTGACCCGGCGGATACGGGCGTGCCCTGCGTCAGGTGCACCCTGTGGTCCTCGACCCAGACAAACAATCCGTGGAGACGTGCGGCGGAGGCATGGCTGTAGACCAACCCGCCGCTGGACGTGGTCAAGGTACCGTGGGCATGTGCGGCAATCAGTTGCCGGGAACGTACTCCCGTTTTCTGCGTCTGCCATGCGGTGGCGCGGATGTAGCAGCCGCGCCGAAGCCGAACGAGGTTGCCTTGCCGGACGAGCCCAGCAATCCTGCGATCGTTGTAGCCGGCCTGGTGCAGTTCATCGGTCCGCCAGAGGTCTTGGCCCGGGAGCAGCGGGGCTTTGTTTCCGTCCATGGGACGAACCTTCCATGCCATGAACAGGCGAACCACCATTGGCAGGTCCTATGTGGAAAGCTACCCGTGGCCGGAAATCACCGAGCGGGGGTCCGCTGCGGACAAGGCCACGCCTCCGGCCTTCTCCACAGGGAACCCCCGTTTCGGCGCAGCGGCACGCACAGGCTCACGCCGCCGCCCGTGTCCGTTCGACAATCCGGAGCACCCGTCGCCGGTCGCGCAGGTCCACTTTGAGTTGCAGGGAGGACTTTCGGGCAAGTACGACGGCGACTGCCGCAGCGGCCGCGGCCGGGACGCCTCCGGCGATGAGGATGCCCAGCTGGGGTCCGAGGTGTTCGGCGAGCCAGCCCATCACGGGACCACCGATTGCCTGTCCACCAATGAGCACCACCAGGTACAGGCTCATGACTCGGCCACGGATGCTCATGTTCGAGCTCGTCTGCACCATCTGGTTGGCCGCAGTGAGGAACATCAGGCACCAGAATCCAGCCAGGACCATGGCCACGCAAAACCACACCATTGACGGCATGGCACCGGACAGCACCAGCATCACACCGTACAGGCCGGCGGACGTGACCACCGAGCGCAGCCGCAGCTCCCGACGTCGGGTAGACGCAACCGCGCCAGTGAGTGCGCCGAGCGCAACCATGGCGTTGAGCAGGCCGTAGCCTCCGGCACCGGCGTCGTACACGTGATCGGCGAAGGCGGCCAGAAGCACGGGGAGGCTCATGGCGAAGACGGCCACGAAGCCTGCCATAAGCCACGGCCAGTAGATGGTGGGCTTGCTGAGTGCGTAGCGGAGGCCTTCGCGGAGCATGCCCTTCTTGCGGGGCGTTGGTTGGCTGAGGTGGAGTTGGTCCTTGCGGAGGATCATGAGCATGGTCACCGTAGAGCAGCACGCCACCGCATTTGCGGCAAAGGCCCAGCCCGCGCCCACGGCTGTCAGCAGCCAACCGGCCAGGGCCGGTCCAATCAGGCCGCCCAACTGGAAGGTGGTGGAGTTGACGCTGATGGCGTTGCGCAGATACTTCGGCCCCACCAGTTCATTGACGAACACCTGGCGCGCAGGCTGGTCGAGAACCGTGACGAAGCCCAGAACAAGCGCTATCACGTACACGTGCCATACCTGGACAACGTGCATCAGCGACAGCACGGCCAACGCGCCGGCAAGGATCGCCGCGGCGGACTGGCAGATCATGAGGATCTTCCGCTTGGCGAATCGGTCGGCAACCATGCCGCCCCAGGGGCCAAGGAAGAGCGAAGGCATGAACTGGAGCGCCACGGTGATCCCGACGGCGGTTACCGAACCGGACAGTTGGAGCACCATCCAATCCTGGGCGATGCGCTGCATCCAAATGGCGATGACCGCTATGAAGTGGCCGATCGCAAAGATCCTGAAGTTCGGGACCTTGAGGGAAATAAACGTGTGCCGCCAGGGCAGTTTCTCGCTCACGACGGCGAGTGGCTGGGTGACGGTGTCCGGCTGCGGACAGGCGGACAGTGAATCGATGACGGGCTGGCTGACATTTGCCGCTGAAGGCGGTGGGGGTGCCAAAGGGAGTCCTCGGATCGAGAGTTTCGGTGGAATGCCATTAACGCTATGGTTGCCTGCAGCGATTGTGGAAGCGTAATGGGGTTATAACTAGGATTGCGGAACGCAATGATGCCCGCACCGCCTTGCCGCTTTCCGCCCGGACCTTCCGTACGGACCTGAGGAGTTCCATGTTCGAACCTGTCCAACTCCGCTCCTTCCTGGCCGTGGCGGAAACGCTGAGTTTCACCAAAGCCGCCGAGCGTTTGGGCCTGGCCCAACCAACGGTCAGCCAGCACGTCCGCAAGCTTGAAACAACTGCCAAGCGAATCCTCGTGGCACGGGACACCCGCGAGGTGCGGCTGACGGACAACGGCGACGCCATGGCCGGCTTTGCCCGCAGCATCCTGGCAGCGCATGACTCGGCGTCACGCTATTTCTCCGGCTCTGCCATGCGGGGGCGCCTCCGCTTTGGCACGGCCGACGACCTCGCTATCACGGGCTTGCCCAGGATCCTGCGGGAGTTCCGGCAGCTCTACCCGCAGATCAACCTCGAGCTCACCGTCAGCCAGAGTGACCAGTTGTATAAAAAGCTCAATGCAGGCCAGCTGGACCTCGTGTTCGTGAAGTGGGTGGCCGGGGCCAAGGATGGCACTGTGGTCCGTCACGACAACTTCGCGTGGGTGGGCCTGGAGCAAACCGTGCTCGAGCCCGGTGCCCCCGTGCCGCTCATCGCCTACCCTGCGCCCAGCCTCAGCCGGAAGCTCGCCATCGATGCCTTGGAAGCAGCAGGCCGGACCTGGCGAATCACTTGCAGCACCAAGCAGATCAGCGGCGTCCTGGCAGCAGTCAGGGCAGGCATTGGCGTGGCCGTTATGCCTGCGTCGTTGGTGCCGGAGGATCTCAAGGTCATCACGCAACGGTTCGATCTGCCCGCAGTGGGAGACGTGGATTTCACGCTGATCAGGAATCCGCTGGCCAACGCCGAAGTCATTGATGCCTTGACCCAGGCAATCATGGGCAGGACGCTGAACAAGTCCACCTAGTGTTCGAATCTGTTCAAAGAGGCCCTGCTACTGTTTGGGTAAGCGCATTCCGAGTATCCTGATTCGATGATCGACCTCACCACCTTGGCTGACCTCAAGCCCGGCATCTGCTCCGTAACTCTTCGGAGCAAAGGCATCGACGATGTTGTCCAGATAGCCTCTGCGGCCGGACTGGCCGGCATCGAGTGGGGCACCGATGTTCACGTCAGCGACGCCGCTTCAGCCTGGCACGCAAGAGAAGCGTGCGAGGATGCCGGCCTCGCGGTTTTCTCGTTGGGATCGTATTACCGGGCGGGATGCTTCGGCGATTTCGGCCGCGACCTTGACCTTGCCGAGGCCCTCGGTGCCCCGCGCATCCGGATCTGGGCCGGGGAACTTGGTTCTGCAGCCGCCAACGAGGATCACTGGGACGCCGTCGTCGCGGACACCCGGCGCGTCGCGGATCTCGCAGCGGATCGGGGAATAACCATCGCCTTCGAGTACCACGGGAATACCCTCACGGACTCCCCCGCCACCACACTTCAGCTCCTGGAACGTGTAGACCACGGCATCGTGGGCACCTACTGGCAGCCCGCCGTCGGGCTTTCCGACCAGCAGGCCTTGGACTCCCTGCACCAGGTCCTGCCGCACGTGGTGGGCGTGCATTGTTTCTCGTGGGGACCGGAAGCAGAACGCCACCCCCTGAGATCAAGGAAACTGCTGTGGCAGGCCGTTTCCGACGCACTCCGCGGCAACGGCAGGGACCTGGACATCATGATGGAGTTCGTGGCGGACGACCTTCCCGAGAATGTGCTCAACGACGCCGCGTTCTTGCACAGCATCACCCTCGGCGAGGACTAAGTCAGGCGGGGTCGGCCGAAACCTCGGTGCTCCGTCGGAGCTTGACCGACCCGGCCACCACGCCTTCCTCGGCCCCTCCGGCAGCCAGCCGGCCGATGTCCTCAAGAGGGAGGTAAACCGTGGAGAGAGCCGGACGGAAGTCGCGCAGGGTTTCGATATCGTCGAAGCCGGCGATGGCGGCATCGCGAGGAATCCACACACCTTCTGAGCGGAGCGCAGCCGTGACCCCGATGGCCATGACATCGTTGACGGCGAAAATGCAGAGGCGCTCCCCGGATGCCTTGATTCGTCGGGCCAGCGCCAGGCCGGCGTCGTATCCGCCGGAGCGGTTGAAGCCGCTGCGGACAACCTCGGCCGGAGGGCGGCCGGAGTCCGCCAAGCCGCGCTGGAAGCCCCGGACGCGGTCGTCCGAGGTAAAGAGTCCCTCGGGGCCCGCCACAACCAGGAACTCGCCTTCATGGGAAGCCGCCAGTTCATGGGCAAGGGCGGCTGCGAGCTCCTCGTTCGGGATTTCCACCACGTGGTATCCCTCAGTGCCGGCAGCACCGACGATCTCATGGCCCACCACCCCGACGTGACCGCCGTTGCGGCAGTAACGGTCCAGTTCCGCAGCCAAGTCGGCGTTGCCCTGCTGATCTTCCGGGCGGTTCGATCGCGAACCGGCAATGACGATCGCATCGGCGCGGCGTGCCGCGAACGCCGCAACAGCTTCCCTCTCGTCGGCGGGCGATCCTGACGTGCTTGCCAGCAGGACCATGCGGCGTTGTTCACGGGCTGCTTCCTGGACCCCGCGCGCGATGGCTGAAAAGTAGGGGTCGGCGATGTCGTGGACGATCAGTCCGATCAGTCCGGAGCTGGACTTCGCAAGCGCCTGCGCTTGCGCGTTGGGAACGTAGCCGAGCTTGTCGGCGGCCTCCCGGACCCGCTCCGCAATGTCCTCGGCGGGCTTCCGGGATGAGCCGTTCAGGACCCGGGAGGCCGTGGCCAGGGAGACTCCGGCCAGGCGGGCAACTTCACTCAGGGTGCTGGCGGCCACGGAGAGACTCCTCTTCTTCAAGCGCCCGGACTGGCGCTAAGGAAATTATGGCAGTTCCGAGGAGATTTTGGGAAAGCGCTTGCCAACGCGCCGGGATGTGTTGCATGATCAAAGCACTGGGAATGCGCTTTCCCAAAGAATTGATATCCACTGTCCGCACCGCCGCGGCAGGCAATTTACGGCACTTGGAGAAAACATGGGCTTCGAAACAAAGACGATCCGCATCGCCATGAATGGCATCACCGGCCGGATGGGCTACCGCCAGCACCTGCTGCGCTCCATCCTCCCCATCCGCGACGCCGGCGGGTTCACACTCGAAGACGGCACCAAGGTCCAAGTGGAACCGATCCTGGTTGGCCGCAACGAAGCCAAGATCCGCGAACTCGCCGAGCTTCACAAGGTCTCCGAGTGGACCACCGACCTCGATGCCGTGATCAACGACCCTACCGTGGACATTGTCTTCGACGCCTCGATGACAAGCCTCCGTGCGGCCACCTTGAAGAAAGCCATGCGCGCCGGCAAGCACATCTTCACCGAGAAGCCCACGGCCGAGACCCTCGAGGAAGCCATCGAGCTGGCCAGGATCGGCAAGGAAGCAGGCATCACCGCAGGCGTAGTGCACGACAAGCTGTACCTGCCCGGACTGGTCAAGCTCCGCCGCCTGGTGGACGAAGGATTCTTCGGCCGCATCCTCTCCATCCGCGGCGAATTCGGCTACTGGGTCTTCGAAGGGGACGTTCAGGCAGCACAGCGCCCGTCGTGGAACTACCGCAAGGAAGACGGCGGTGGAATGACCACGGACATGTTCTGCCACTGGAACTACGTCCTGGAGGGCATCATCGGCAAGGTCAAGAGCGTCAACGCCAAGACCGCCACGCACATCCCCGCCCGCTGGGACGAGTCCGGCAAGGAATACAAGGCAACTGCCGACGACGCTTCCTACGGCATCTTCGAACTCGAAACCCCGGGCGGCGACGAGGTCATCGGCCAAATCAACTCCTCCTGGGCCGTCCGCGTCTACCGCGACGAACTGGTGGAGTTCCAGATTGACGGTACGCACGGTTCCGCCGTCGCGGGTTTGAACAAGTGCGTTGCGCAGCAGCGCGCCCACACCCCCAAGCCGGTCTGGAACCCGGACCTGCCCGTTACCGAATCCTTCCGCAGCCAGTGGCAGGAAGTTCCCGCCAACGCCGAGCTGGACAACGGTTTCAAGCTGCAGTGGGAAGAGTTCCTTCGCGACGTGGTGGCCGGCCGCGAGCACCGCTTCGGCCTGCTTTCCGCGGCCCGCGGCGTGCAGCTGGCCGAGCTTGGCCTGCAGTCCTCGGCCGAGCGCCGCACCATCGACATCCCGGAGATCAGCATCTAATGACGTCTCTTATCCTCCCCACCGACGACGGCGGCACGCGCGAGTACCGCCTCCGGGCCGCCACCACGTGGGCCAAGCCAACCGCTCCACTGACCGCCCGCCGCGCCTATGCCGCAGCCCACGTGATCCCCGAGGTCGCCGCGGACAACACGCCCGGCGCCCCGGCGCAGCTCGACTGGGAAGCCACGCTCGCCTACCGGCATGAACTCTGGTCCTATGGCTTGGGCGTTGCCGACGCCATGGATACCGCTCAGCGCGGCATGGGCCTGGACTGGGCCGCAACCCAGCAACTCATCAAGCGCACGGGCGCCGAGGCTGCCTCGGTGGTTGGCGGGAACAACGCCGCCATCGCCGGTAAGTCCGTGCGTGACCTCGTTTCCTGCGGCGCGGGTACCGATCAGCTGGACATCGCCACTCTTCCGGACGGCGCAGCCGGCATCAACGCCGTGATCGAGGCCTACCGGGAGCAGATCGCCGTCGTCAGCGAAGCCGGTCCCAAGGTGATCCTGATGGCATCGAGGGCCCTTGCCAAAGTGGCCACCAGCGCGGACGATTACCTGCACGTCTACTCCACGCTCCTGCAGGAAGTGGACCAGCCGGTCATCCTGCACTGGCTGGGTACCATGTTCGATCCCGCACTGGCCGGCTACTGGGGCTCGGACGACGTTTCCGTCGCCACCGAAACGTTCCTGAGCCTGATCCGCGAACACGCGGACAAGGTGGACGGCGTCAAGGTTTCGCTGCTGGACGCCTCGCACGAGGTCGCCCTCCGCGCGAACCTCCCGGAGGGCGTCCGCCTCTACACCGGCGATGATTTCAACTACCCGGAACTGATCGACGGCGACGCCACCCACCACTCGGACGCGTTGCTGGGCATCTTCGCGGCCATCTACCCTGCCGCTTCGGTCGCCCTGCAGAAGTACGACGCCGGCAACGGTGCCGAGGCGCGCGCCATCCTGGACTCCACCCGTGAGTTGGGAAAGCACATCTTCAGCGCCCCAACGTTCTACTACAAGACCGGGATCGCCTTCATGTCCTGGCTCAACGGCAAGCAGCCCGGCTTCCAGATGGTTGGCGGCCTGCACTCGGGCCGTTCAGTGCTGCACTTGGCGAAGACCTTCGAACTGGCAGACAAGGCCGGCCTGCTGAAGGATCCCTCCCTGGCTGCGTTCCGGATGTCGGACTACCTGCGGATCAACGGGGTGGCGGCATGAGCGACTTCTCGCGACTTTCCCTCAACAGCGCAACCACTAAGAAGTGGACCCTTGCCGAGGCCGTGGACGGTTGCGCACGCGCAGGCATCCCGGCCATCGGACCATGGCGCGACCGCGTGGCCGAAGCAGGCTTGGACAAGGCTGCAAAGCTCATCAAGGACGCCGGACTGCGCGTCTCTTCCTTGTGCCGTGGCGGGTTCCTGACAGCAGCCGATCCTGAGGGCCAGGCAGCTGCACTTGCGGACAACTTCGAGGCTGTGCGCGAAGCCGTGGCACTTGATACCCAGGAGCTGTTCCTGGTGGTCGGTGGACTGGCACCCGGCGAGAAGGATGTCGTCGCTGCCCGCCAGCGGGTGGCGGACCGGCTGGAAGAACTGGTTCCGTTTGCCTCGGAGAACGGCGTCCGCCTGGTGTTGGAACCCCTGCATCCGATGTACGCCGCTGACCGTGCACTCATTTCCACATTGGGCCAGGCGTTGGATCTCGCCGCGCCGTACGACGCGAAGGCAGTGGGCGTCGCCGTCGACACTTTCCACGTCTGGTGGGACCCGGAACTGAAGGCGCAGATCGAACGCGCGGGTCGCGAAAACCGCATTGCTTCCTACCAGGTGTGCGATTTCAACCTGCCGATCGCCGCCGACGCGCTGCTCTCACGCGGCATGATGGGCGACGGCGTCATCGACTTCGCGACCATCGGCACCTGGGTCAGGGATGCCGGATACACGGGTGACATCGAGGTGGAAATCTTCAACCAGGAGATCTGGGATGCGGACGGGGACACAGTCCTGGAGACCATGAAGCAACGCTACGCGGAACTTGTCCTTCCTTGCGCGTAACAGCGTGGTCCTCCCGCGGATGCCCTAAGCTCCGCGGGAGGACCACCCCAAGCCAGCGGGTCCCTGCCAAGGTCACGGCAGGGATCCGCTCTTGTTTCAGCGTCCGGCTTCAAAGCCAACCACGTGCTCACTTTTAGCGGCCGTGAGCTTCCCGGTCTTTCTTCGGTTCATTCTCTTCACCAGCGTGGTTCTCGCGGAGTTCCTCGCCGCGCCGGATATCTTCTTCCTCCTGCTTCTGCGCCTTATCGCTGCGCTTCGTGTCGCGGGGCGGAAGTTGGAGGCTCTTTTCGGCCGCAATGCCGGCCTGCAGTTCCCGCCCGCGTTCCATCTCGGCGTCGAACTCTGCACCGAAAAGCAGGGACATGTTGAGGATCCAGAGCCACAGCAGCATGATGATCACGCCCGCCAGCGCACCGTACGTCTTGTTGTAGTTACCGAAGTTGGCTACGTAAAAGCCGAAAGCCAGCGAGGCGAGCGCAAAGATCACCAGGGCGATGAACGAGCCCATGCTCATCCAGCGGAATTTGGGCTGCTTCACGTTGGGCGTGAAGTAGTAGAGGACGGCAATGATGACCACAATGAGCGCGATCAGCACCGGCCATTTTGCGATGTTCCACACGGCCAGGAAGGTGCCGGACATGCCGATGGCGCCGCCGACCGCTTCGGCAACGGGGCCGCTCAGCACCAGCATGGCAGCGGCCAGGCCTGCGCCGAGCACCGCCACCACCGTGACGGCGAGCATGGTTCCGCGCAGCTTGATGAAGCCGCGCCCCTCATCCACTTCGTAGACTCTGTTCATAGCGCGGCCAAAGGCTGTGGTGTAACCCGACGCGGACCACAAGCCCACCACGATGCCGAAGATCAGGACGAAGCCCGCAGCGTTCGACTTGGTCAGGTCCTCAATGGGTTGCCGCATGGCTTCCACGCCGGGACCGGGAGCAAACTTCTGGACGATGTCCAGAAGCGCGGAAGTGGACTTTCCTGCATCGCCAAAGATGCCCAGGAGGGATACGAGTGCCAACAGCGCCGGAAAAAGCGAGAGCACCGCGTAATAAGTAAGGCCGGCCGCGGCATCGGGACACTGGTCCTTGTTGAACTCACGCAGCGTTCGCTTGAGGATGTACTTCCACGTGGGCTTGACCAGGTCGTTGGGACTGTCCGGCTTGCGGGAATCGTCCGGCGACGGCGCGGTGGCTGCCTTGGCGGTGCTGGTCTGTGATTCTTTGTTTGTAGTCATGAGGCACCTGTTCGTGGGTGGTAGATAACGCGAACAACTGACCCATCAATACTAAGCATGCTGATGATTACATGGGAAGTCCCGGATTGTCAGGCAGGCTTTGCAGCGAGCACCAAATCGAACGGCGACTCGATCACGGACCTGATCACCTGGCCCGCTGCGCCCAGCAAGGTGCCCGAATGCTTGAGCCCGGAAACGGTGACGTTGGCCGGATCGAGAAGGCCGGGCGCGTGGCGTTCCATGCTCTCCAAAAGCGCCGGGAGCAGCCATTCGCCCAGTTCGGCGAAGTGTCCGCCCAACACCACGGCTTCAATATCCATGAGCCTGGCAGCGGAGGCGAGCGCCACACCCAGGTACGTGCCGGCGTCGTGGACTGCCGCGGCCGCCCGCGGCTGGTTGGCGGCCAAGGCGGAATGCAGCGAGTCAGTACGCCCGGAGAGGGAACCGGCAGTGATCCCGGCAGACTCGAAGATGGCTTCCTGGCCCGCGAAAGTTTCCAAGCAGCCCGCACCGCCGCAGGAGCAAGCAGGCCCTTCCGGATGCACCACAATGTGGCCGAGCTCCCCGGCCGAACCCCCGGGACCCAGATACAGCTCGGATCCGATGATGACGCCGCCACCCACGCCAACTTCACCGGAAACGTAGAGGAAGTCGGCCGGGCCGCCGCCGTACCAAAGTTCCCCCAGTGCGGCGCTGTTGGCCTCGTTGGACAACCTGACACCAAGCGGAACTTCGCCGAGCAGCGCGTTCGCCTCAAGCTTTTCGTTTGCCCAGTGGAGGTTAGGGGCGGACAAAACAATCCCCCGGCGTTCATCCACCAGGCCCGGGACTGCGAGCCCTCCGCCCAGGATGGCGATTCCCTCCCCCGCCGCAACAGCCTGCGCTTCGGCAGCGAGGCCTGCAAGGCGAGTCATGACATCGCCCGGCTTCAACCCGCGGTTACGCGACTCGACAGTGGAACTGAAGCGGAGGTTTCCGCCCAGGTCAACCAGCCCCACGGCGAGGTAGTCCACGTTGATTTCCATGCCCACAACCCCGCGGCGGGTGCTGAGTTCCAGGCCTTGGCCCGGGCGTCCGCGCTCTCCGTCGCGATATAGACCCACCTCAGAGACCAACCCTGACTCCACCAACTCGGCCACAAGGCTCGATACGGCGGCTTTGGTCAGCCCGGTTCCGGCAGCCAACTGCGCCCGGCTGGGCTTTGCGTCTCCCGTCCGCGCGATGGAGTCGAGGACCAGCGAAAGATTACGACGGCGGACATCGCCCACCCGGCCGGGCGCGGCTTGCTCATTCACTGGCACGGGCACTCCTCACAAAAGTTTGTTGCCGGTTTCCATTGACCATGATCCATCATCGCCCATATAGTTCAGATTGAAAACTAATTGGAGCGCTTTTCAGCCACGCCTCCACCCGCGCATTGCAAAGGAGCAAGAATGACCCCGCAACCAACCCCGCAGGACCGCTTCACGTTCGGCCTCTGGACGGTCGGCTGGACCGGCGCCGACCCGTTTGGCGTTGCCACCCGCGCGGCACTGGACCCCATCGAAGCCGTTCATAAGCTGAGCGAACTCGGCGCCTACGGCATCACTTTCCACGACAATGACCTGATTCCCTTCGATGCCTCCGCATCCGAGCGCGACTTGATACTGAAGAACTTCAAGGCAGCGCTTGCCGAGACTGGCCTCAAGGTCCCCATGGTCACCACCAACCTCTTCAGCCACCCGGTCTTCAAGGACGGCGGCTTCACCTCCAACGATCGTTCGATCCGCCGCTTCGCGCTCAGCAAGGTCCTGCGCAACATCGACCTCGCAGCGGAGCTTGGCGCGGAAACGTTCGTCATGTGGGGCGGCCGCGAAGGCAGCGAGTACGACGGCTCCAAGGACCTCTCCGCCGCACTGGACCGCATGAAGGAAGGCGTCGACACCGCCGCCGGCTACATCAAGGAAAAGGGCTACGGCCTTCGCATTGCCTTGGAGCCCAAGCCGAACGAACCCCGCGGAGACATCTTCCTTCCGACGGTCGGGCACGGCCTGGCCTTCATCGCGCAGCTCGAGCACGGCGACATCGTTGGCCTCAACCCCGAGACCGGCCACGAGCAAATGGCGGGGCTGAACTTCACCCACGGCATCGCCCAGGCACTGTGGGCCGGCAAGCTTTTCCACATCGACCTCAACGGACAGCGTGGCATCAAGTACGACCAAGACCTGGTCTTCGGCCACGGCGACCTGACCAGCGCCTTCTTCACGGTGGACCTGCTCGAGAACGGCTTCCCCAACGGCGGGCCCAAGTACGACGGCCCGCGCCACTTCGACTTCAAGCCTTCCCGCACCGACGGTTACGACGGCGTCTGGGAGTCGGCCAAGTCCAACATGGCCATGTACCTGCTGCTCAAGGAACGTGCCCTGGCCTTCCGCGCTGATCCCGAAGTCCAGGAAGCCCTCGCAACCTCGGGCGTGTTCGAGCTCGGCGAGACGACCCTCTCGGCTGGCGAAACCACGGCGGACCTGCTCGCCGACGCCACGGCCTTCGAGTCGTTCGACGCCGACAAGTCCGCGGAGCGTTCCTTTGCTTTCGTCCGACTGAACCAGCTGGCCATCGAGCACCTCCTCGGCGCCCGCTAAAGCCAACCCGCACAGTAATCCTTCGCCGGGTCCGGAGTTCATCCGCCGGACCCGGCGACTGCTCCACAAAGGAAAACCCATGCCGCTCGTCGCCGGGATCGACAGCTCCACCCAGTCCTGCAAGGTCGTCATTCGCGATTCAGCCACCGGAGTCCTGGTCCGCCAAGGCCGCGCTTCCCACCCGGAAGGCACCGAGGTGCACCCGGACCACTGGTGGACAGCGCTGCAGGAAGCCATCGCCCAGGCCGGAGGCCTGGACGACGTCGATGCCGTTTCCATCGGCGGACAGCAGCACGGAATGGTGTGCCTGGATGAGACAGGGAACGTCGTGCGCCCCGCGCTGCTCTGGAATGACACGCGCTCGGCTCCCGACGCGGAGCGGCTGATCGCCGACGCCGGTGCAGGGAACCCTGCCGCGGGCGCGGCATACTGGGCGTCCCTGACCGGCACCGTCCCCGTGGCATCCCTGACCGCCACCAAGCTCGCGTGGCTTGCCCGGAACGAGCCCGAACACGCCGGCCGCACCGCAGCCGTGTGCCTGCCGCACGACTGGTTGTCCTGGCGCCTGGCCGGCCACGGCCCGGGATCGGGCCCGGCTTCCTTGGAACTCCTCCGCACCGATCGGTCCGACGCCTCCGGAACGGGCTACTACTCCAGCGAACGCGGTGAATACCTGCCGGAGGTACTGGAAGCCACGCTGGGGCATGTGCCCGCTCTGCCTGGGGTGGTCGGGCCGCTCGAGGCAGCCGGCAAGACCCCTTCCGGGGCACTCATCGGTCCCGGTGCGGGCGACAACGCCGCAGCAGGACTCGGTGTCAACGCCGCCGTCGGGGACGTTGTTGTGTCCATCGGCACCTCGGGTACCGTCTTCGCCGTCTCCGACCTTCCCGCCAAGGACGCCAGCGGACTCGTGGCAGGTTTCGCAGACGCTACGGGACACTTCCTGCCCCTTGCCTGTACCCTCAATGCCACCCGGATCTTCGATGCCACGGCTTCCCTCCTGGGCGTAACCCTGAAGGAACTGGGAGAGCTCGCCCTGACCGCCCCCGAAGGCGCCGAAGGCCTTACGCTGGTTCCCTACTTCGAAGGTGAACGGACGCCCAACCTGCCTGACGCGACAGGATCCCTGCACGGGCTCACGGTTTCCAACTACACCCCCGCAAACCTGGCCCGGGCCGCCGTCGAGGGTGTCCTGTGTTCGCTGGCCGACGGCCTCGCTGCCCTTCAGGCACAAGGCGTCGAGGCCAGCCGGGTCATCCTGGTGGGCGGCGGCGCGCAGTCGAAAGCCGTGCAGGCAGTGGCCGCCACGGTCTTCGGAGTCCCCGTGTTCGTTCCTGAGCCGGGCGAGTATGTGGCCGACGGCGCCGCACGGCAAGCCGCGGGCGTGCTGACGGGTTCATTCCCCGAATGGCCGTTGCAAGGCTTGGAAGTTTCCGCCCCGATCAACAACTGCTCCCCGGACTTCCTTGCGCGATACCGACTCTTCGCCGCGAAGGCAGCCATCGATTGATCTCCGGCGCGGGTGCTCTATCGTGACAGGGTGAGCCCCGAACATTCCGCCCCCAGCCGGCCCCCGGTGATGGAAGACGTTGCCCGCGTGGCAGGCGTGTCCCACCAGACCGTTTCACGCGTGCTGAACAACCATCCCAACGTCAGCGCGAAGACCCGCGAGCGCGTGGAGCAGGCAATCACCGAGCTCGGTTACCGTCGCAATACCGCGGCCCGCAGCCTGGTGACTCGCAGGTCCCAGACCATCGGCGTACTGGGGAGCGAGATGGCCGAGTATGGCCCGTCACGTACCCTCCTTGGCGTGCAGCAGGCTGCTCGGGACGCCGGGTACTTCGTCAGCGTCGCCGGACTGCGGGACGTCACACCGGAGACCATCAAGGACGCAGTGGCGCACTTCATGGACCAGGGCGTGGACGGCATAGTAGTGATCGTCCCCCACCCCGGGACGTTCGAGGTGTTGCACCAGATCACCAGCCAGGTCCCGCTGGTTGCCGTGGGCGCGGTGGGAGACGAAGAGTTGAACGGCGCTGCCGTCGATCAGCGGGAGGGGGCGCGGCTCGCCGTCGAGCACCTCATTGAACTCGGACACCGCCGGATCGGGCATCTGTCAGGCCCCACCGACTGGATTGACGCCGCTGCCCGCATCGAAGGGTGGCAGGATGCCCTGGCCGGCGCCGGGCTTGAGCCGCTGGAGTTGATCGAAGGCGATTGGAGCGCCGAATGCGGTTATCGCGAAGGCCTCCGCATCGCCGCAGCGCGCTCCGTCACGGCGCTGTTCGTGGCCAATGACCAGATGGCCCTGGGCGTCCTGCGCGCCTTCCACGAATCGGGAACACGCGTTCCGGAAGACATCAGCGTGGTGGGATTCGATGACCAGCCCGAGTCCGCCTTCTTCATCCCGCCGCTGACAACCGTCGCCCAGAATTTCGAGGAGCTCGGCCGACGCTGCATCGACCTCATGCTCCGCCTGATGGAGAACGGAGCAGGCGGCCCTGCCGGCACTGTGGCACCGCGGCTGGTGGTCAGGTCCACGACGGCGGCCGTCCGCGGCTGAGCCGGCCGGCCGGGAATCATCGCCGGGCGCCGCCGGGCCGACTCGTGGTGGAACGGATCACGAGACGCGGGCCTGCAATGTCTTCCCCGGCCCGGTCCTTGCCCTCGAGCAACCCCAGGATGGCGGACATGCCGTGCCGTCCAAGTTCCTCGAAGTCCTGCTTGATGGTGGTCAGGGGCGGGAGGACAAAACCTGATTCGGGTTGGTCGTCATGACCCACGATGCTGATATCGGCCGGCACGTTGAGCCCCGCCTCATGCAGGGCCCTGAGGACACCCATGGCCATCTGGTCGTTCGCCACGAAGGCGGCAGTGACGTGTCGCTGCTCAACGAGGGCGAGTCCGGCCTGGTAACCCGATGCGGCCCCCCAGTCGCCGGCGAGCAGGACGTCCGCCTTCAACCCTGCTCCGGCCAGCGCGTCCTGCCAACCCTTGATGCGTTCCGCGGCGTCGATCCAGTGCGGCGGTCCGGACACATGTGCGATGTGGCGGTGCCCCAGTTCCACCAGGTGTTCCACGGCCAGGCGCGCCCCAAGCCGCTGGTTCAACGAGGCACCCGTCAAGTGGCTGCCGGCACCGGACCCCACGGCCACCATCGGCATGGGCACGCTGACATTCTCCAGGACCGCCAGGATATGGGGATGGGGCACCAGTATGACGATCCCGTCCACTGATTGGTTCCGGAAATGCGCAATGGCATCGTTGATGCTTCCGCGGGTGACTTCGCGAAGGTTGGCGATGCTGACGAAGTAGCCGGCCTCCCGCGCCGCCTGTTCCACTCCCAGCAGGACATTTGCCGGTCCATACTGGGCGGTCTCGCAAGCCAGTACCCCGATGGTTCGGGAGCGGCGGGTCACAAGGCTGCGGGCTGCCGTATTTCGGCGGTAACCGAGGAGGGCTATGGCTTCTTCCACACGGGCTTTGGTGGCATCGCTGACATTCGGGTGGTTGTTGAGGACGCGCGACACCGTTTGGTGCGAAACTCCGGCAACTTTGGCAACGTCCCCCATGACCGGCGGCCGCGACGATGGTACGCCCAGCGGCATCCGAGTCACTCCTTTTAGTTGTTGGTGCCAGGCAACCCGGCCTGCATCCGGTCGTGGACTGGATGCAGGCCGGGCCGTCGGCTATTTGGCGTCCGCACCCACGGGCTCGGTCTTGGCAGGCTGAGCCGCTTCGGTTGCCGGCGGGGTGGTCTTCCACTTGAACCGGCGGCCGATGGCGGAACCGCCGCCTGCCCCGGTCCGGTTCTTGTTGAAGATGTCAAAGCCGACGGCCAGCAGAAGCACCAAGCCCTTGATGAGTTGCTGGTAGTCGGTTCCCAGGCCAAGGATGGACATGCCGTTGTTGAGGACGCCCATGATGAGGCCACCGATCATCGCTCCGGCCACCGTACCGATGCCGCCCTGGACGGCCGCGCCGCCAATGAATGCGGCGGCGATGGAGTCCAGTTCGAATCCGGTACCACCTGCCGGCTGCGCCGAGTTCAGGCGGGCGGTGAAGACCAGTCCGGCGAGTGCGGCCAGGACGCCCATGTTGACGAACAACCGGAAGGTGACCTTCTTGGTCTTGATTCCGGAAAGCTCGGCGGCGTGGAGGTTTCCACCGATCGCGTATGTGTGGCGGCCAAAGATGCTGTTGTTCATCAGGGCCGAGTAGACGATCACCAAGGCGGCGAGCACGATCAGGACGATCGGCGTTCCGCGGTAGCTGGCCAGGAGGAACGTGATGATGAGCATCAGCACTGCGATGAAGCCGTTCTTGACGGCGAACCACGCCATCGGCTCATTTTCCAGGTTGAACCTGCGGCGGACACGGCGTTCCTTGATGGCCTGGAAGAGAATGGCCGCGGTACCACCGACGCCAAGGATGACGGTCAGCCATTCCAGGACGGAGTTGCCGCCCGAGATGTCCGGCAGGAAGCCGCCACCCAGTGCCCGGAGCTCGTTCGGGAAAGGGGTGATCTGCTGGTTCTTCAGCGTGATGAGCGTCAAGCCGCGGAAGATCAGCATGCCTGCCAAGGTGACGATGAAGGCCGGGATGCCCACATAGGCAATCCAGTAGCCCTGCCAGGCACCAACCAGGGCACCGACAAGGAGGCAGGCGGGAATCGCAACCCACCAGGCCCATCCCCAGTGCACGATCATCACACCGGCCACTGCGCCGATGAAGCCGGCGATGGAACCGACCGAGAGGTCGATGTGTCCGGCAATGATGACCATCACCATGCCGATGGCGAGGATGAGGATGTAACTGTTCTGAACCACCAGGTTGGTGACGTTCTGCGGCTCAAGCAGGATGCCGTCGGTCAGTATCTGGAAAAGGATGACGATCAGGATCAGGGCGACGAAGATGCCAACCTGGCGGAGGCGGCTTGTGAGGAAGCCAAGGGATTCTCGTAGGGCGGACATGTTCGTTATTCCTTCTCTTTGGTCATGAGGTGCATGAGCGTTTCCTGCGTGGCCTCGGCAATGGGGACTTCGCCGGTGATGTGGCCAGCGGACAGGGTGTAGATCCTGTCGCAAATGCCCAGGAGTTCCGGAAGTTCAGAGGAGATGACGATCACGGCTTTTCCTGCCGCTGCGAGCTCGGCAATGATCGTGTAGATCTCGTACTTCGCACCCACGTCGATCCCGCGGGTCGGTTCGTCAAGGATCAGGACATCCGGATCAGAGAACATCCACTTGCTCAGCACTACCTTTTGCTGGTTGCCGCCGGAGAGCTTGCCCGTGATGGCGGCCACGGAGGGGGCTTTGATGTTCATGCTCTTCCGGTACTGGTTGGCAACCGTGGTTTCCTGGTTGCCGTCCACCCAGCCCCGCTTGGCCAGCTTGTTCAAGGCTGCCATGGAGATGTTCCGCTTGATGTCCTCGATGAGGTTCAAGCCGTAATGCTTCCGGTCCTCAGTGGCATAGGCGATGCCGTTGTCGATCGCGTCGGAGACCGTGGACGTATTGATCTCCTGCCCGTGTTTATAGACCCTGCCGGACACTGCACGGCCGTAGGTCCTGCCGAAGACGCTCATGGCCAGTTCGGTGCGGCCGGCTCCCATGAGGCCTGCCAGGCCAACAACTTCGCCCTTGCGCACGTTGAGGCTGGCGTTGTTCACTACCGTCCGTGAGTGGTCCTGGGGATGTTGGACCGTCCAGTCCTCGATGCGGAGAACT
Source organism: Paenarthrobacter sp. NPDC089675 (assembly GCF_044749185.1). Classification (NCBI taxonomy): domain Bacteria; kingdom Bacillati; phylum Actinomycetota; class Actinomycetes; order Micrococcales; family Micrococcaceae; genus Paenarthrobacter; species Paenarthrobacter sp. NPDC089675. The sequence goes on from NZ_JBIVHM010000009.1 coordinate 127,851, forward strand.
TCCTCGCCGATCTTCGGTTCCCGGTCCGGATAAAGGCTTTCGAGGTCGCGGCCCACCATGCCGCGGATGATGCGTTCCTGGGTAATCTGGCCTTCGTCGAGCCGCAGGGTCTCAATGGATTTGCCATCACGAATGATGGTGACGGCGTCGGCCACCTTGCGGATCTCATTGAGCTTATGGCTGATGATGATGCTGGTGACGCCTTGGCCCTTGAGGTGCAGGATGAGATCCAGCAAATGGTCGGAGTCCTCGTCATTCAAGGCAGCGGTGGGCTCATCCAGGATCAGCAGCTTCACTTCCTTGGAGAGCGCCTTGGCGATCTCCACGAGTTGCTGCTTGCCTACGCTGATGTGCTGGATCGGCGTGACGGGGTTTTCGCTGAGTCCCACCCGCGCAAGCAACTTGGCAGCTTCCAGGTTGGTCTTACGCCAGTCCACCCACCCGTTGTTGGCAAGCTCGTTGCCGAGGTAGATGTTCTCGGCGATGGAGAGGTAGGGACTAAGGGCAAGTTCCTGGTGGATGATCACGATGCCGCGCTTCTCGCTGTCCGTGATGCTGGAGAACTCGCAGGGCTCGTTTTCGAACAGGATCTCGCCGTCGAAGGTGTTATGCGCGTAGACACCGGACAGCACCTTCATGAGGGTGGATTTTCCGGCACCGTTTTCGCCGCAGATGGCGTGGACTTCGCCCCGGTTGACATCGAGCGTGACGTCCTGGAGGGCCTTTACGCCGGGGAAGGTCTTGGTGATTCCCCGCATTTGGAGAATGGGTACATTCATCGTCAATTCCCACTGACTGTTTGAAACGTGGCCGGCCGATGATTCAGCCGGCCCTGGGAGGCTGTGGCTCCACCGCTATGCGGCGGAGCCACAGCAAAGGAACGGTGCCGCTACTTGACGTCCGAGTCCTTGTAGTAGCCGGAGTCGATGAGTTCCTTCTTGTAGTTGTCCTTGGTGATGATGACCGACTTCAGGAGGTAGGCAGGAACAACCTTGACCTTGTTGTTGTAGGTCTTGGTGTCGTTGGTCTCGGGCTCCTTGCCCTTAAGGACGGCGTCAACCATCTTGACTGCCTGGGCGCCCAGCTGGCGGGTGTCCTTGAAGATCGTGGAGTACTGTTCGCCGGCAATGATGGACTTTACCGAGCCCTTCTCCGCATCCTGGCCGGTGACAACCGGGAGCTTGCCGGTGGAGTAGCCGCCGGTGCTGGTCAGTGCGGAAATGATGCCGATGGACAGGCCGTCATACGGGGACAGCACGCCGTCGAGCTTGGTGCCGGAGCTGTAGGCGGAGGTGAGGATGTCTTCCATGCGCTTCTGGGCCACGGGTGCCTGCCAGCGGAGGATGGCTGCCTGCTCGAACTTGGTCTGGCCGCTGGGGACCTTCAGGGTGCCCGCATCCATGTACGGCTTGAGGGTGTCCATGGCGCCGGTCCAGAAGAAGTTGGCGTTGTTGTCGTCCGGGCTGCCCGCGAACAGTTCAACGTTGAAGGGGCCCTTGCCGTCCACCTTCTTGCCGCTGGCGTCCACCAGGCCGAGGCCGGTCAGCAGGGACGTAGCCTGCTGGACACCGACGGTGTAGTTGTCGAACGTAGTGTAGTAGTCCACGTTGGGGGTGCCGTTGATGAGGCGGTCGTAGGCAATGACCTTGACGTTCTGTTCCTTGGCCTTGGCCAGGACGTCTGTCAGCGTGGTGCCATCGATGGCGGCGATGATGAGTGCCTTGGCACCCTTGGTCAGCATGTTCTCGATCTGGGAAACCTGCGTGGGGATGTCATCGTTGGCGAACTGCAGGTCAGTCTTGTAGCCGAGGTCCTTCAGGGACTTCTCAACGTTGGCGCCGTCGGCGATCCAGCGTTCGGAAGTCTGCGTCGGCATCGAGATGCCCACCAGCGAGTCGCTTGGGTTGGCGGTGCTGCTTGATTCGGCAGAGCCTCCGCGGCTGCCGCAGCCCGTGGCGCCGACGGCCAGGGTGAGGACAACCGCTACGGTGCCCAGGAGTTTCTTCAATCTCACGTTGCTCTCCTTCCGCGGCAGCATTGCCGCGAACTCTGATGCAGGGCCGGAGCATCTGCGCGTCCGGCGGGGTAACGCTTTGCTGGCCTGTGGGCTCTTGGGGCCTCACTGACCACTGGTTGGTGGTGCGAATGTCATTGTGAACGCTAACATTACTGCGCGTCAAGTGGCCCGCGCCACATCATTTTTTGAGCCGTGCAACGGGGCGGAGTCAACGCTTCCCCGCCCGGGAGAGGGTTGACAGTCAGAATTGTTAGCGTTCACAATAAGTGCGGACCGCGATGCTGCGGTAATGAGCGAAGGAAGCTTGATGGGCGATATTTCAAACAGCTATGTGGTCGGCGTCGACTACGGCACTCTGTCCGGCCGCGCCGTCGTGGTGCGCGTTTCGGACGGCAAGGAACTTGGCAGCGGTGTATTCGAGTACCCGCACGCAGTTGTCTCGGACAGCCTTCCCGGCAGCGGGCAGCGGCTTCCCGCCGATTGGGCCCTGCAAGTCCCCAACGATTACCGCGACGTCCTGCGCAATGCCGTACCGGCCGCCGTCGCCGATGCCGGTATCGACCCGCAGAACGTGGTGGGCATCGCAACCGACTTCACGGCCTGCACCATGGTCCCGACGACGGCGGACGGCACGCCCCTGAACGAGCTCGAACGCTTCGCGGACCGGCCCCACGCTTTCGTGAAGCTGTGGCGGCACCATGCCGCGCAGCCGCAGGCCGACCGCATCAACCAGCTGGCAGAAGAGCGTGGCGAGTCCTGGCTCCCCCGCTACGGCGGCCTGATCTCCTCCGAATGGGAATTCGCCAAGGGCCTTCAGCTGCTTGAGGAAGACCCCGAGGTCTACGCCGCGATGGACCACTGGGTGGAAGCGGCCGACTGGATCGTCTGGCAGCTCTGCGGTAAGTACGTTCGGAATGCCTGCACCGCCGGTTACAAGGGGATCTACCAGGACGGCAAGTACCCCGCCGAGGATTTCCTTGCAGCGCTTAATCCAGGTTTCAAGGACTTCGTCTCCGAAAAGCTGGAGCACACCATCGGCCGGTTGGGCGACGCCGCCGGCTACCTTACCGAAGAAGCCGCAGCCTGGACCGGGCTGCCTGCCGGCATCGCCGTGGCAGTTGGCAACGTGGACGCCCACGTCAGCGCACCTGCGGCAAACGCCGTGGAACCGGGGCAGCTTGTGGCGATTATGGGCACTTCCACGTGCCACGTCATGAACGGGGATGTCCTGCGCGAAGTCCCCGGCATGTGCGGCGTGGTCGACGGCGGCATCGTGGACGGTTTGTGGGGCTACGAAGCAGGCCAGTCCGGGGTGGGCGACATCTTTGGCTGGTTCACCAAGAACGGTGTTCCTCCCGAATACCACCAAGCCGCCGCAGCCCAGGACCAAAGCATCCACGAGTACCTCACGGAACTCGCAGAAAAGCAGGAAATCGGCGAGCACGGCCTGATTGCACTCGATTGGCATTCGGGCAACCGTTCCGTGCTGGTGGACCACGAATTGTCGGGCGTTGTTGTGGGCCAGACCTTGGCCACCAAGCCGGAGGACATCTACCGTGCACTGCTTGAGGCCACTGCCTTTGGCACCCGGACAATCGTGGAGGCGTTCCGCGATTCCGGTGTTCCGGTGAAGGAGTTCATCGTTGCGGGCGGCTTGCTGAAAAACAAGTTCCTGATGCAGGTCTACGCAGACATCACCGGCCTGCAGCTTTCCACGATTGGATCCGAACAAGGGCCTGCCCTCGGCTCCGCCATCCACGCCGCAGTTGCCGCGGGCTTGTATAAGGACATCCGCGAAGCAGCTGCGGCGATGGCCGCAGAACCGGGCGCTGTCTACACTCCCATCCCGGAAAACGTGGCCGCGTACGAGGAACTGTTCCAGGAATACCGCACCCTCCACGACTACTTCGGACGTGGAACCAACAACGTGATGCACCGGCTGAAGGCCATCCAGCGCCAGGCGCAGGGCAGCGGCGGGGCGGCCGAACCGGCGTCGGGCTCCTCCACCGACGAAGCGGAGCGGGTGTCCGCATGAGCACCCTGCTGGAAGCAATCGCGAAGGTCCGCAAGGAAGTCTGCGAACTCCACGCTGAGCTGACCCGCTACGAACTGGTGGTGTGGACAGCCGGCAACGTCTCGGGGCGGATCCCCGGTCACGACTTGATGGTGATCAAACCGTCCGGTGTCTCTTATGACGACCTCACCCCGGAGCTGATGGTGGTCACCGACCTTCACGGCGTACCCGTCCGGGGCATCAACACGGGCAGCGGCGGAACCGTCGACTGGGGCAACCCCAATCTCTCCCCGTCCTCGGACACCGCCGCGCACGCCTACGTCTACCGGCACATGCCAGAGGTCGGCGGAGTGGTGCACACCCACTCCACGTACGCCACGGCATGGGCGGCCCGCGGCGAGGAGATCCCATGCGTGCTGACCATGATGGGCGACGAATTCGGCGGACCGATTCCGGTGGGACCGTTCGCACTCATCGGTGACGACTCGATCGGCCAGGGCATCGTGGAGACACTCAGGAACTCGAACTCGCCGGCCGTACTCATGCAGAACCATGGCCCCTTCACCATCGGCAAGGACGCCCGCGCGGCGGTCAAAGCCGCCGTGATGTGCGAGGAAGTCGCCAGGACAGTCCACGTTTCCCGCCAGCTCGGCGAACCGCTGCCCATCGACCCGGCCAAGATCGAAAGCCTTTACGACCGCTACCAAAACGTTTACGGACGCTGACGCGGGCCGCATTGACGCAACCCGCCAACCCGAACTTCAGGAGATTCCAATGCCCAACGCCAACAACACATCGCTTGACCACTACGAGGTCTGGTTCCTTACCGGTAGCCAGCACCTCTACGGCGAGGATGTCCTCAAGCAGGTCGCGGCCCAGTCCCAGGAAATCGCCGAAACCCTCAACGCCACGGTGCCGGTGAAGCTTGTCTGGAAGCCTGTCCTCACCGATTCCGACGCCATCCGCCGCACCGCGCTTGAAGCCAACTCTGATGATTCCGTGATCGGCGTGACCGCGTGGATGCACACGTTCAGCCCGGCCAAGATGTGGATCCAAGGCCTCGACGCCCTACGCAAGCCGCTGCTGCACCTGCACACCCAGGCCAACCGGGACCTTCCCTGGGCGGACATTGACTTCGACTTCATGAACCTCAACCAGGCAGCCCACGGCGACCGCGAATTCGGGTACATCCAGTCCCGTCTCGGGGTGCCGCGGAAGACCGTCGTCGGGCATGTTTCCAACCCCGAGGTGGCCCGTCAGGTAGGCGCGTGGCAGCGCGCCTCCGCCGGCTGGGCAGCGGTCCGCAACCTGAAGCTGACCCGATTCGGTGACAACATGCGCAACGTCGCTGTCACCGAGGGCGACAAGACCGAAGCCGAACTGCGCTTCGGCGTCTCCGTCAACACCTGGTCCGTCAACGAACTCGCCGATGCTGTTCACGGCGCCGCAGAGTCCGACGTCGACGGCCTGGTTGCCGAGTACGAGCGCCTCTACGACGTGGCTGACGAACTGAAGACCGGCGGCGACCGGCACGAGTCGCTCCGCTACAGTGCACGGATCGAGCTTGGGCTGCGGAGCTTCCTGGAAGCCAACGGCTCGGCTGCCTTCACCACGTCCTTCGAGGACCTCGGCGAACTCCGCCAACTCCCCGGCATGGCCGTCCAGCGGCTCATGGCCGACGGCTACGGCTTCGGCGCAGAGGGCGACTGGAAGACCGCCATCCTGGTTCGCGCGGCCAAAGTCATGGGATCCGGGCTTCCCGGCGGCGCCTCGCTCATGGAGGACTACACCTACCACCTGGAACCCGGCTCGGAGAAGATCCTCGGCGCGCACATGCTCGAAGTTTGCCCGTCGCTGACCGCGAAGAAGCCGCGCGTCGAGATCCACCCGCTGGGCATCGGCGGCAAGGAAGATCCCGTCCGCATGGTGTTCGACACCGACGCGGGCCCCGGCGTCGTCGTCGCGCTGTCCGATATGCGCGACCGGTTCCGTTTGGTCGCCAACGCCGTGGACGTCGTCGACCTCGACCAGCCGCTGCCCAACCTGCCGGTTGCCCGTGCGCTCTGGGAACCGAAGCCGGATTTCGCCACCTCGGCTGCCGCGTGGCTCACTGCCGGCGCGGCGCACCACACGGTACTGTCCACGCAGGTGGGCCTCGAGGTGTTCGAGGACTTCGCCGAGATCGCCCGCACGGAACTGCTCACCATCGACGAAGGCACCACCATTAAACAGTTCAAGAAGGAACTCGCTTGGAACGCGGCCTACTACAAGCTGGCCGGCGGACTGTGAGCGCTGAATTCACGCTGAGCGCGGGCGGCTACACGGCTGTTGTCACCGCCCGCGCAGCTGCGCTCCGCGTCCTGCAGTTCGAGGGACGGGACCTTGTGGTCCCGTCCCCGGAAGGCGGCCCGATCCCGGACTACCGCGGCATCATCGCCGCGCCCTGGCCGAACAGGATCGCTGATGGCAGGTACACCTTCGACGGCGTCACCCACCAACTTCCGCTGACCGAGCCGGAGCGCGGCACAGCACTGCACGGGCTCGCTTATCCATTGGACTGGACCGTGAAAGAGCACGACGCCGGTTCGGTCACCTTGACGTGCACGGTGGGGCCGACGACGGGCTATCCCTTCGTGGTGGAGCTCTCGACGCGGTATGCACTGGACGACGCCGGGCTGCACACCTCCGTGACCGCCCACAACGCCGCAGACGTTGCCGCACCCTATGGCGTGTGCCCGCACCCCTACTTGGTGGCTGGTTCTTCGCCTTTGGATGAATGGATCCTTGAAGCTCCCGTCGCGACGTTCCTGGAGGTCACACCGGACCGGCTTCTTCCCGTTCGGTTGGCGCCTGTTCAAGGCCATGAGTTCGACTTCCGCTCGGCCCGTCCGATTGGCACCACCGAAATCGACCATGCCTTCACGGACATCACGTTCGACGGCGGGCTGGCGCGGCTGTCGTTGCGCGACCCGGCGGGCACCGGCGTCGGGATGTCGTGGGACGAAAGCTGCCCGTGGCTGCAGATCCATACGGCTGACAAGCCGGCACCCATCCCCAGCCGGATCGGCCTGGCCGTGGAACCGATGACGTGTCCCCCGGATGCCTTCAACAGCGGCACGGACCTAATCCGGCTGGAACCGGGCGAGGCCCACACGGCGTCTTGGTCCGTCTACGCGCTGTAAACCCAACCGGGTCGCAGATCAGGCCGTTCCTAGCGCCGGGAACGGCCTGATCTGCTACTTACTTGGGTGCGCTCAGCCGATCAGGCGGGCATCACCGGTGTTGATCGACGACGCCGGGAAGCCGTTCTTCACCACGATCTTCTCCAGGCTGCCGTCCTCGCGGAGGCCGTCCACATAGTCGTTCAAGGCCTTGACCAAAGCGGTGTTTCCCTTGGTCACAGGCAGGCAGGTCTGCGGCGGTTCGAGGGAGGCCTTGATGGCGTTGTCCGGTTCGAGAACCTCTACCTTGAGCCCGTTGCTGTTGTTGTGGGCCTCACCGAAACCGTCGATGCCGACGTCGAGCCTTCCGGATTTCAGGTCCTGGAAAAGATCCACGGGTGCCTTGTAGAGCTGCAGGTCCCCGCCAAGATAGTTCTTGGCGTCGTCCACCCAAACGTTTCCGTTGACCGTTCCGACCTTCTTGCCCTTGAGATCCGTAACCTTGTTGAGTCCGTCCTTGGAAATCAGCACCATTTGGTCCGTGTAGATGGGGTCGGTCAGGTCCAGGATGTCGGCCCTGGCCTTCGAACGCCACCAGCCGCCCGTCGCAACGTCGGCGCGACCACCCTGGACCGTAGGGATGACGGCCGCGGCAGCAGCGGAAACCGCGGTGATGCTCAGGCATTGCTTCTGCGCGAAGCCCATGAGGATGTCACCGTCGACTCCCCCTAGCTCGTTGCCCTTGAACGTGACGTAGGGAGGTGCCTCGTAGACAGCAACAGTCAGGTTGCCCTTCTTGATGGTCCCGAAATCCGATGCCGGTTTACAGTCTGCCGAGACTTTGGGTCCAGAAGCTTCGGTACTGCCGCCGCAGCCGCTGAGGGTTGCAGCCAGCGTCAAAGCAGCCATTGCCGACGCGATCATTCGTAATTTCATGCTGTTTCCTTTGCCTAAATGGCGTGTCAACGGTGACGCGCCAAACGATGCTCAACGAAGTTGCTCAGGGAACTCGCGGGAATGGTGATCAGTGCGTACATCAAGCCCGCGAGGGTAAGGATGCTCAAGTAGCGGAAGGTGATGGAGCCGATGGAGTAGGCCTGGCTCATCAGTTCCGGCATGGCGATGGTGTAGGCCAGGGAGGTCGCTTGGAACACCATGATCGCGAATCCCATGAGTGGCGGGATGGCGATTCTGATCCCTTGCGGAATCACCACAAATCGGAGGATGTCTCCGCGGCCCATACCCAGGGCATGTCCCGCTTCCACCTCACCGCCGGGTACCGCCTGCAAGCCACCACGGATGATCTCGCTGGTGTAGGCGGCAGTGGTGAAGGCGAGCGCCAGGGAGGCGGCCACGAAGGAGGTCAGGGTCATGCCTGCGCTGGGAAGGCCGAAGTAGAAAAGCTGCAAGACAACGAGGGCCGGGGTTCCGCGGCCAACCTCGATCACGCCGATGGAGACAACCCTCAAGGCACGGTTTTGCGAACCGGCGCCGAGGGCCAGTATCAAGCCGGCGGGCAAGCCGATCAGGAGCGTCACGAGGGTCAACTGCAAGCTCACTCCGAGCCCGCCCAACAGGTCCGGGAAGTAGTCCACCCAGTCGTTGAAGAACGTCATCGCGCAACCCTCTTTCGGAGTTTGGCATCCAGCAGCCGGGTCGCCCAGGCACAGGGAATGGTCATGGCCACATACAGTCCCGCGGCCCACAGGAAGGGAACGATCGCGTCACCGGTCACCGTGGATTCGTGGCCGGCCCAGTAGATCGTGTCCTGCACCCCGATCACGGAAGCCACGGATGAGTCCTTCAACAGGCCGATGGCGAACGTGGCCGCTGCCGGAATCGAGACACGAAGGACCTGGGGCCCAATGATGGCCGCCAACGTCGAAAATCGTGAGAGGCCCAGGGCATCGCTTGCTTCCCATTGGCCGTCATGGATGGCGGTCAGTCCCCCACGGTAGATTTCGGCCATGTATGCCGAGGACACCAAGCCGAAGCCGATCACCCCAGCGGCGAAGGAACTGAGCTCGAAGGCCCCGCTGCCGATACCGAAGTAGATGATGAATAGCCAAGCCAGCGGCGGGATCCCCCGGAGCAACTCGATCAGGCTTCGAGCCAGGAAACGCACTGCCACGAACCGCGAACGCCTCGCCAGGACAAGCGGGATGCCACCGATCGCCCCGGCCACGAGTGAGGAAAGCGTCAATGCCAACGTCATGGAGACGCCCTGCGCCACTACGCTGAGGTGGTCCATGTCAGCGCTCCAATACAGCGCGGAGGAACCGGCGGGTCCGGTCCTTCGCGGGCGCAGTAAAGACCTCGGCGGGGTCGCCCTCTTCGAGGATGGCACCCTCGGCCATGACTACTACCCGGTCTGAAACGTCGCGGGCAAACTGCATCTCGTGGGTGACCACCACCATGGTCATGCCATCTGCGGCCAGTTCCCGCATGACGGCCAGAACTTCCAGTCCCACCTCGGGATCAAGGGCCGATGTCGGCTCGTCGAACAGCATGACCTGGGGGTCCAAAGCCAGGGCCCGGGCAATCGCGATGCGCTGCTGTTGGCCGCCAGAGCACCGGCTGGGGTACTGGCCGGCCTTGTCCGCGAGGCCCACGCGCTCCAGGAGTTGCATTGAGCGCGCGTCAGCTTCGGCCCGGGTCCGGCCAAGCACCCGTTCCTGCGGGAGCGAGATGTTCCGCAGGACGCTCATGTGCGGGAAAAGGTTGAAGGACTGGAACACCATGCCAACGTTGCGCCGCAACCGGACCAGGTCCTTTTGGTTGATCTCCGTGCCCGCGTCCACTTGGTTTCCTTCAACCGTGATCCGTCCGCTGTCCGGGACTTCCAGCAGGTTGATGCACCGGAGAAGGGTGCTTTTGCCGGCACCGCTAGGGCCGATGATCGCGATGACTTCACCCTCCCGGACGGAGAGTGAGACGTCGTCGATGACGGTGTGCTCCCCGAAGCGCTTCACCACCGATTCGAGGGAGATCGCGGTCGGGCGGTGTTCGGCAGCTTGCTGCATGACTGACTCGTTCCTGACTTGGGTCATTGGACTGACGCGTCCCCTGCGGACGGCGAGCCGACCGCATCAACGGAAGCTCCGGCGTCGAACCCCTTACCCAGCGCGTTCAGCGCAAAGGAGGCGACGTCGAGGATCGGCACGCTGGTGTATTTGCGGATTTCCTGGCGGAACTCGGGCAGCAGGGTGCATTCGAGCACCAGGACTCCGATGTTCTCCAGGCGTCCGCCCGGTCCGAACTCCCGCTTCATCACTGCAGCCACGCCTTCTTTAAGCAGTGCTTGGTCCCAGCCGTTGCCCAGTGCGTGATCGTTGGTGAGCATGGTGGCCCAGCCCGGTTCGCTCTCCATTCCGGCGATGACGATGCGCGAGGAAAGCACATGATCGCAGAGGAGCTTGGCGGCCAGCGGCTCCGAAACGGTGAGGATTCCGATGTCCTTGCTGGTCAGGATCGACGCGACAGGCAGGAGGTCAAGGCCGCTGGTGATGACGTTCGCCGTCTGGCGCATGTCCTTGCGGGCGTAGAAGAAGAAGCCGCAGTCGGTGATCACCAGCGGGCAGTGGGCCAGCTTTTCGCTCGCCGCCCAGAAAGCTTCCACCGCTTCCGGTTCACCGTTGACCAAGGGCTCCACGCGCGCGCCCCGGGCCACGGCGTAGGCAACGGGAAGACCCTGCCAGCTCGCCGGATTCTCGAAGAACCCCACCGGGTTGCCGCTGATCCCTGGAGCATCGGGCGTGAGGCATTCGATGTAGTCCACGGGATAGGAATCAAGGTCGCATAGAATCACGCCAAGCTGCGGCTTGACCTCACTCATTGCCGGCCACCTCAACAGGAACGTCGAGCGTTGCCTGGCGGCCGCCGTCGAACGCTTCAACGCGGGTGGCTGCGCTCCCGACGATCGCGACGGCGTTGACCTCCACCCGGATGCCGGGGAGGTTCAACTCCTCGCCAATCAGGATGCCGGTGGCGGTGGGGCCGGGCGCCGGGAAGTAGCTGAAGCGGATGTCGTACGTGCGCTGCCATTCTTCGTAGCTGAGTTCGCCGGCATAGAAGGTGTTGAACTGCACGACGTCGCCCATGGTCCCGCCGAGTTCTTCGATGACCCGCTTGAGGGACTCCATGACGGACTTGCACTGTGCCACGATGTCGCCGGGGTTGCGGACATTGCCCTGCTCGTCGAGGTCTTCCTGGCCACCAACGTAGATCATGTCCCCCACGCGGATGCCGTGGCTGTGGTTGATCTTGAAGTGGCCCGGCACCTGCCAGTGGCCGGGAAGCTCTGCGAAACGTCGTTCGAGGGTGGTCATTTTTCGTTCTCCTTTGTGGTGATCGTCACTGATCACTTCAAGCATGGAGCGAAAAACAGGCCTTCAACCGGGCAAGAGAACGAGGTTTGCTGGGGCTGCCGCAAGACTTTCTTGGGCTGCGGCCGAAGAGGACGACGGCGGTCGGCGGGTCAGGCGGCTGCGGCGCCAACCCGGCTGTGGATCTCGTCCAGCACGGCTTTGACGATCGGCCGCTTGGCATCGCTGCTGCGGGTCACGGTGAGGACGCGGCGCTGGATCCTGGGTTTTTCGAATGCATGGATTCCAACTGGCGCCACCGAGTCATCCACCGACAAGGGAGGCAGCAGGGAGATGCCCCGCCCTCGTGAAATTGCTTCGACGAGGAGCAGAAGATCATCAACGACCCAGCGCGAGTTCGGTTCGAAGCCCTCGGACCGGCACGCGAAACGCACGGCCTGGCCGCATGCCCCGGCTTCCGGAGTCAGTACCCAATCGGCGTTTTTCAGGTCGGTCAGCTTGAGTCGCGGCGGCACGACGTAATCCGGAGGCGTTACCAGGACCAGCGGCTCGTTCATCAATTCCTGCGTTACGAGGTAATCCGGGAAAGCCACCGGCACATTGTCATAGAGGTCCACTATGGCGATATCCAGGGCGCCGTTGAGCAATTGCTCGATGCTGTCCACTGGCTCAACGACGTTGACGGTCAGTTCGACGTCGGGAAGGCTCGCCTCCAGCTTGTCGGCCACCGGCAACAAGACATTCCGGGCGAGGGAGGGGATGGAACCGATCCGCACCCGCCCGGCCAGCTCACCGCTGAGCTGGTCCATTTCCGCGCGGGTCTCCTCGAGAAGGCGGACCACTGCGCGGGCGTGTTCCACCAGGATCTCGCCCGCCCCTGTAAGGCCCACACCGCGCGATGAACGGTCCAGCAACTGCACTCCCGTTTCCCTCTCCAGGATACTGATCTGCTGGGACACGGCTGACGAGGTGATCCCGAGGACCCGGGCAGCGCCGGCCAGGGATCCTTGCTGCGCCACTTCGTTGAGCAGGCGCAGCCGGGCGACATCCGGCAGGGGTTTTTCGCTCATGAAACAATCTTGCATGATTAGCTGTTCTTAAGGAACAAGCGGATGTATCTTAAGTTAAACAACGAGCCGCCAGCGTGACGAAGAAGTCCCTTCGGCGGCTCCGCCTCACCTCCCCTTCCCCGAAAGGACGCCACGTGAACATCGTGGAGAATCCCCCGTCCGCCCTGGCGTTTGCCGGAGCCCCCGAATCAGTAGCCCGCCCCATCACCAGCACCATCGAAGAGCTCGCACCCGATCTCCGTGAACTCAGCCACGGCATCCACGGGATCGCGGAGGTCGGCTTCGAGGAGCGCCTTTCCGTGGCATTCGTTGCCGAATTCCTCCGCTACCGGGGCTTCAAAGTCCAGGTGGGCCGTTACGGCCTGCGCACCTCGCTTCGGGCCGAGGCCGGGTCGGGATCCCCCAAAGTCGCAGTCCTCGCCGAATACGATGCCCTTCCCGGGGTTGGCCACGGCTGCGGACACAACGTGATCTGTGCCGCCGCTGTTGGGGCGTTCCTCGGGGTTGCGTCGCAGATCGAAAGGCTGGGCGGCTCCGTTGTCCTCATGGGCACGCCCGCGGAAGAAAACGGCAACGGCAAGGAACTCCTGGCCCGGGCCTGAGCCTTCGAGGACATCGACGCCGCCGTGATGCTGCACCCCTTCACAGGTGACTACGAGGTAGCTTCGTTCGCCTCACTGGCCGTTCGCGACGTCGAAGTCACCTTCCACGGGGTCGCCTCGCATGCCTCCTCAGCGCCGGAGAAAGGGCGGAATGCCCTCGATGCCGTTGTGGCCGCCTACCAAGGACTTGCCGCACTGCGTCAACACATTCCCTCCACGGACCGCCTCCACTGCCTCATCACGGAGGGCGGATCGGCGGTGAACGTCGTACCCCACCTGGCGAGCGCCGTCGTCGAAGTCCGTTCGCTGGACCCTGAAGGATTGGCGGACCTGTCCCGGCGGGTGCAGCACGTCCTGGAAGGTGCGGCGCTGATGACGGGCACGCGGCTTGAGGCCGCTTGGGACCCGTTCCCGGCTTACCTGCCGGTGCGCAGCAACGCTGGCTTGGCGGCCCGCTACCACGGTCACATGTCCGCGCGGGGCAGGGCCATCACCCTGGAAACGGAACTGGTCGGCGGTGGCTGGTCCACCGATCTCGGGAATGTCAGCCTGCGCATACCGTCCATCCACCCCACTGTGAGCATCTCCCGCGACTCGACGCCGATGCACACCGTCGAATTCGGGCAGCACGCCATCGGCCCGGCCGGTGACGCCGCAGTGGTGGACGGTGCCATCGGCATGGCTTTGACAATTGCCGACTACCTGGCCGACGCCGGGCTCCGCGAACAGACGCGGCTGGACTTCGAAGCGGCAGGCGGTGCCGTGGACGTCGAGCAATTGCTCACCCCACCCACGGGGAAGTAGCAGGGCCATGCTAAATCCAGTCCATCTCCGCACGCTGGCTGTGGTCCTCCGTACCGGATCTTTCGCAGATGCGGCACGGGAAATCGGATACACCGGCTCGGCAGTGTCCCAGCAGGTCGCCGCCCTGGAACGTGCGGTACAGGCGCCCCTCGTGGAACGGGACGCCCAAAGCATCAGGCCCACGGAAGCAGCCAAGTTCCTGGCGTCCCGCGCCCGCGACATCATCAGCGCGCTCAGCACGCTCGAAGACGACATGAAGGGCTTCAGCAAAGGCGACTACGGGCTCATGCGCCTCGGCAGTTTCAGTACCGCGAGCCAGCGCCTCATCCCGGGAGGTTTAGCGTCATACTTGCGCAGGCACCCCAACTCCACCGTGGAGCTCGAAGAGGGAAGCCCTTCCGAGCTGGCCGCACTGCTCAAGGAATCGGCGCTGGATGTGGCCGTGGTCTTCCACTACGACCTCGTGCCCCAGCAGTGGCCGAGCAACGTGCTGGCCACTCCCCTCCTCACCGAGGAGCTGACGCTGCTGCTGCCGGAAACGCATCGGCTGGCGGGGGCCGACAGCATCACGCTCCAGGACCTGGCGGACGAGAATTGGGTTTCCGGAAAGGAAGACACTTCCGGCGACGCCTGCCTCCGGCACCTGTGCGCGAGCGAAGGTTTCAAGCCGCGCATCACTGTTCGCAGCAACAATTACGACGCGATCCGAGGCATGGTCCGCTCTGGTGTGGGCATCGCTTTGATACCGGCACTGGAATGTGGCCACCGACGGGATCGCGGCCAGGAGCATCTCGGGTTGCACGGCGCGGCGGCACATTTCCGCCCTTCGCCAGAAGTCCGAATCCGGCGTGTCGATCACGAGCCTCCTGCAATGCCTCGGCCGCTCAGCCGACAAGCTCGCAGCGTCAACCCCGCGCGTCACCCGTCAGACGAAGCTCCCCGACGCGGTGGCGCCGGTCGGTTACCTCGCCGGGCTCCGCGCGTCGTGAATCCCCAACTGGGCTAGTTGGTTGCACCGGCGGTGCTTTGGCGCACCACCAGTTCCGGCGTAAAGACGACGGCGCGGTGCTTGGTGCCGCCGTTCTCCTGCTCTTCGGCAAGGAGCTCGACGGCGGTCCGCCCCAACGCCTCGGTGGGCTGGCGGATGGAGGACAGCGGAACGACCGCGGAGATGGCGAAGTCGATGTCGTCATAGCCAATCAGCGCCACGTCCTCCGGAATCCGGACCGTGCGCAACATGGTGAGGGACTGCATGACGCCGAGCGCCAGGAGGTCGTTTGAGCAGAAGACCGCGTCGGGGCGCTCGCCCTTGGACCGTTCCACCAAGGCGTTGCCCACTTGCCGCCCGGCCAGAACGCTTTGACCGGCGGAGTCGAGCACCTCAATGGAAGCGCCCTCAACCTCGGATACAGCCCGCTGCGCGCCCTTGAGTCGGTGGGCTACCTGGCGAATTGCGGGGCTCCCCACAAAAGCCAAACGACGCCGGCCGAGGTCCAGCAGGTGCTTGGCGGCCAGATAGCCACCCTCCTCGTCATCCACGGAGACCGAGCTGCAGTGATCTTCATCGGCCAGTTGATCGACCAGGACGGTGGGCACGCCGCGTTCACGGAGGGTCTCGATCCGCTCCGCCACGTCTCCCACCGGTGAAAGGAGGAGCCCTTGGACGCGCTGTTCCTGGAAGAGGTCCATGTAATGGGCTTCGCGCGAAGCGTCCTGCCCGCTGTCCCCGACCAACACGACGCTTCCCAGGGCCGTGGCGGCGTCTTCGGCAGCCCTGGCCAGGGAAGAAAAGAAGGGATTGCCCACATCCAGAACCACCAGGCCGATGGTTCGACTCTGGCCGGCGCGGAGTTGGCGGGCAGCGTCATTGCGGACAAAGCCAAGTTCCGCAATGGATTTGAGCACCCGCTCCTTGGTCCGCTGGGACACACGGTCGGGGTAGTTCAACACATTGGAGACAGTTCCGACGGCCACCTTGGCATGCGTTGCAACGTCTTTGATGCTGGCAGTGTGGGGCATGCTTTCCGCTCTCCGATGCGTTCCGGTCCGTCTCAGGAAACTCCTTGACACCCTCCTTCTTCCGAGGGTAATTTGAATCGTAACAAATGAAACGATTCAAAGACGAGTGACCCCGGAGAACCGCAGATGAGGGTATGTTTCCGCTCCTCCGTCCAGCCGCAGTTGATGGACGAGTACAAGCGACGCCACGCCGCCGTATGGCCCGAGATGCTCCGTGCGCTCAAGGATGCGGGGTGGAACAACTACTCCCTTTTCCTCGCTCCGGACGGTCAGCTCATTGGCTATCTGGAGTGCGAGGACTACCTGGCAGCGCAGGCCCGAATGGCCCTGACGGACGTCAACGCCCGTTGGCAGGCCGAGATGGCCACCCTCTTTGCCAACAGCGAGGTCCCTCCGGATGAGGGATTCGAAATCGTCGAAGAAGTTTTCAACCTTGAAGACCAACTGGCCACCGCCAGCACCACCCATCAGAAGGAACAAGCATGAACACCACGGAATCGGCCCTGGGCCGCTTGGGAGAGTTGGCCATTGAAGTGCCATCCTGGGCCTACGGGAATTCAGGGACCCGGTTCAAGGTCTTCGGCACCCCAGGTACCCCGCGCACGGTGCAGGAAAAGATCGCCGACGCCGCCAAGGTGCACGAGCTGACGGGCCTGGCGCCCACCGTTGCACTGCACATCCCGTGGGACAAGGTGGAGGACTACTCGGCCCTGCGTTCGTATGCAGAAGGGCTCGGCGTTGGGCTGGGCACCATCAACTCGAACACTTTCCAGGATGACGAGTACAAGTTCGGTTCCCTGACCTCGTCAAACGAATCGGTGCGCCGCCGGGCGATCGAGCACCACCTGGACTGCATCGGGATCATGCACGCCACGGGCTCCCGGGATTTGAAGATCTGGCTGGCCGACGGCACGAACTACCCCGGCCAGGACGATATGCGCGGCCGCCAGGACCGTTTGGCCGAGTCCCTGCAGGAGATCTACGCGGCCCTGGGCGACGAGCAGCGCCTGGTGTTGGAGTACAAGTTCTTCGAGCCGGCTTTCTACCACACCGATGTTCCGGACTGGGGTACCTCCTACGCGCAGACCCTGGCCTTGGGTGAGAAGGCGTTTGTCTGCCTGGACACCGGCCACCACCCCCCGGGCACCAACATCGAGTTCATCGTGATGCAGCTCCTGCGCCTGGGCAAGCTGGGCTCCTTCGACTTCAACTCCCGCTTCTACGCCGATGACGACTTGATTGTGGGCGCGGCAGACCCGTTCCAGCTGTTCCGCATCATGCACGAAGTGATCCGCGGCGGCGGGTTCGGTAAAGACTCCGGAGTGGCTTTGATGCTGGACCAGTGCCACAACCTCGAAGAAAAGATCCCGGGCCAGATCCGCTCGGTCCTCAATGTCCAGGAAATGACGGCCCGCGCGCTGCTTGTGGACACCGCAGCGTTGAACGAAGCGCAGCGGGCAGGGGATGTCCTGGCCGCCAACGGCATCTTCAACGATGCCTTCTACACGGACGTCCGGCCGGTATTGGCCGAGTGGCGTGAATCCCGCGGCCTGCCCGCCGACCCGATCGCTGCCTACAAGGCCAGCGGCTACCAGAAGAAGATCAACGAGGACCGCGCAGGCGGCCAGCAAGCCGGATGGGGCGCGTAAGTAGCTATGAACAAGACTGTTGAAGACCTGATCGCCCGTTCCAACCGCCTGGGCGCGGACAAGCGGAACACCAACTTCGCCGGCGGCAACACCTCCGCGAAGGGCACCGAGAAGGACCCGGTCACGGGCCAGGACGTCGAACTGCTGTGGGTCAAGGGCTCCGGCGGTGACCTCGGCACACTGAAGGCCGAAAACCTCGCAGTACTCCGGCTTGACCGGCTCCAGGCCCTCAAGTCCGTTTACCTCGGCGTCCAGCGGGAAGACGAAATGGTGGCCGCGTTCGATTACTGCCTGCACGGCAAGGGCGGCGCTGCTCCCTCGATCGACACCGCCATGCACGGCCTCGTGGACGCCGCACATGTGGACCACCTGCACCCGGACTCGGGCATCGCGATTGCGACGGCGGTGGACGGCGAAGCGCTGACCTCCAAGATCTTTGGTGACAAGGTGGTGTGGGTTCCCTGGCGCCGCCCCGGGTTCCAGCTCGGTTTGGACATCGCAGCGGTCAAGGACGCCAACCCGCAGGCCATCGGCACCATCCTGGGCGGGCACGGCATCACCGCCTGGGGCGCCACGAGCGAAGAAGCCGAAGCGAACTCCCTCTGGATCATCGACGCTGCCGAGCAGTACATCGCCGAGAACGGCAAAGCCGAGCCATTCGGACCCGCCCTCCCGGGCTACGGCGCGCTCCCCGAAGCGGAGAGGAAAGCGAAAGCAGCCGCCCTCGCCCCGGTAATCCGCGGCCTGGCCTCCACGGACAAACCGCAGCTGGGGCACTTCAGCGATGACGCCGTCGTGCTTGAATTCCTCGCCGCCACCGAGCACCCGCGCCTCGGCGCGCTGGGCACCTCCTGCCCGGACCACTTCCTCCGCACCAAGGTCAAGCCCCTGGTCCTGGACCTGCCCGCGGACGCGTCCATCGAAGACTCGGTGACCAGGCTCAAGGAGCTGCACGCCGAATACCGGCAGGACTACCAGGCCTACTACGACCGCCACGCGGACGCCGATTCACCCGCCCTCCGTGGCGCGGACCCGGCGATCGTGCTGGTTCCCGGGGTGGGCATGTTCTCCTACGGCAAGGACAAGCAGACCGCCCGCGTGGCCGGCGAGTTCTACATCAACGCCATCAACGTCATGCGCGGCGCCGAGGCGATCTCCAGCTACGCCCCGATCGAGGAATCCGAGAAGTTCCGCATCGAATACTGGGCGTTGGAAGAAGCCAAGCTCGCCCGGATGCCCAAGCCCAAGTCCCACGCGACCCGCATCGCGCTGGTGACCGGCGCGGCGTCGGGCATCGGCAAGGCGATCGCCACCCGTTTGGCGTCCGACGGCGCATGCGTCGTCATTGCTGACCTGAACCTGGAGAACGCCCAGGCCGTCGCCGCGGAACTGGGCGGTCCCGACGTCGCCATCGGCGTCCAGGCCGACGTGACCGACGAAGCCCAGATCGCCGCCGCCATCCAGGAGGCCGTGCTCGCCTTCGGTGGCCTGGACCTGGTGGTCAACAACGCCGGCCTTTCCATCTCCAAGCCGCTGCTGGAAACCACCGAGAAGGACTGGGACCTGCAGCACAACGTCATGGCCAAGGGCTCGTTCCTGGTGTCCAAGGCCGCCGCGAAGGTCATGATCGACCAAGGCCTGGGCGGGGACATCATCTACATCTCCTCCAAGAACTCCGTGTTCGCCGGCCCCAACAACATCGCCTACTCCGCCACCAAAGCCGACCAAGCTCACCAGGTCCGACTGCTTGCGGCGGAACTGGGCGATCACGGCATCCGCGTCAACGGCATCAACCCCGACGGCGTGGTCCGCGGCTCCGGCATCTTCGCCGGCGGCTGGGGAGCCAAGCGCGCGGCCGTCTACGGCGTGGACGAGCAGGAACTGGGCAAGTACTACGCCCAACGCACCCTCCTCAAGCGCGAAGTCCTCCCCGAACACGTAGCCAACGCCGCCGCCGTGCTCACCAGCAACGAACTCTCCCACACCACCGGCCTCCACATCCCCGTGGACGCCGGCGTGGCGGCAGCGTTCCTGCGGTGAGTACCGTCTTGGGTGACGTCGACGGCAGCGTCTTTGCCGCCGTCGACATCGGCGCCTCCTCCGGGCGGGTCATGCTCGGCCGTGTCTCTCCCTCCACAGGGGCGTCACTGGAAACCGTGCACCGCTTTCCCAACGGAGTCATCGAGCTCGACGGCGGACTCCACTGGGACTTCGACGCCCTCTTCAATGAGGTACTCGAGGGACTGACCGTCGCCCGTTCCGTGGCAGCTCAGAACGGGGAACGGATTGCCAGCATCGGGATCGATACATGGGCGGTGGACTATGGCTTGGTTGATGCCCATGGCAAGCTCGTCTCGGTTCCCTACAGCTACCGGGACGAGCGCAGCCGTTCCACCATTGCTCGTGTGCACGCGGCGATCCCACAGGGGAAGCTCTACGCCACCACGGGATTGCAGTTCCTGCAGTTCAACACGATTTACCAGTTGGCTGCCGAACCCTCCCTTGAAGGCCTGCAGGCACTGCTCATTCCGGATTTGATCGCCTTCCTGCTCACCGGCGAGCGCCGGACCGAGGCAACCAACGCCTCCACCACGGGGCTCTTCGATGCTGTTTCCGGCGAATGGGCAACGGGATTCCTGGACGCGCTGGGACTGCCGAGGAGTGTGTTCCCGCCCCTGATCCAGCCCGGGGAAACTGTGGGCAGATTGCTGCCTGCGATTGTGGAGCGGACCGGGCTGCCCGCTGATACGCGGGTAGTGGCAGTCGGTTCGCACGACACCGCCTCGGCCGTCGCCGCAGTTCCGGCGTCCGCAGAGGACTTTGCCTACATCTCCTCGGGAACGTGGTCCCTGGTTGGCGTGGAACTGGATAAGCCCGTGCTTAGTGAGGCCAGTCGAACCGCGAACTTCACCAATGAACGCGGAGTGGATGGAACCATCCGCTACCTGCGAAACGTCGGGGGCCTCTGGCTCCTGAGCGAATGCCAACGTGCCTGGGCAACCCAGGGTTTCCATCAATCACTGCCTTCGCTGCTCGACGCCGCAGCGGCGCTCCCGGCCGGTGGCCCGCAGATCAATGCCGACGACCCCGTCTTCACCGCCCCGGACAACATGCCCGAACGCATCCGCGCAGCCGTGCGGCACAACGGTAACGTGCTCTCGGACCGTCCGGCCGCCGTCGTGCGTTGCATCATGGACAGCCTCGCCGCCGGTTACGCCCGCACCCTGGCCGAGGCCGAACGCCTCACCGGCCGCACCACCAGCGTGGTGCATGTTGTGGGTGGCGGCTCGCAGAACCGTCTCTTGTGCCAACTCACCGCAGACGCAACAGGCAAACCCGTGGTGGCGGGTCCCGTGGAAGCCACTGCGCTGGGCAATGTGTTGGTCCAGGCTCGCGCCGCGGGCGTAGTGCAGGGTGGACTGGCGGAGCTGCGGGCGCTTGTAGCGGCAGGGACTGAGCTGAGTCGCTACGAGTGACGACTCGCGGATTCGCGGGAAACATGCCAGGGCGCTGGAACTTTCCGGGAGCCCTGGCATGCTTCCCGCGACCTCGCGCTTCCGTGGCCAGCCCGGGAGCTCAGCCCATCACCCACGCGGCACCCAGCAGCAACGGCACCGCCAGGACAGACGTGGTCACGGCGGTTGACTGGGCGATTTTCTGGCCCACCCCGTACCGGATGGCGTAGAGCACCACATTCTGGCCCGTGGGGAGGATTGCACAGGCCGTGACAACAAACGTGCTGAAGGAGTCGAGCCGGAACACGAACACTGCCAGCACCCAGGCCAGGGCGGGCTGGACCACCGACTTCAGCACCACAGCGAGCGTGGTGGGCGCCCGGTCTCCAATTCCCTGCCCCGCGGACAGCCCGTGCAGGGACATTCCGAAGATGATCAGCATGAGTGGCACGGCTAGCTGGGCTACGAGCTTCAAGGGATCGAGCGTCCATGAAGGCAATTCGAGGCCGAGGGCGCTGACAATCACCCCAAGGATCGCTGCCATTGTCACGGGGTTCCGGAAAGGCGTGGCCAGGATCCGCCACACGGAGACCTTGGTAGCCGCGGGGTTGGTAAGGTCCAGGATCGTCAGGGCAATGGGCGTCACCAGGGCCAACTGGAACAGCATGATGGGGACCACGTAGGTGGTGCTGCCCAAAATGTAGAGGGACAGTGGGACGCCGAGGTTGGTGGAGTTCACGATGCCCGTGGCCAGGGCGCCGATGGTGGTTCGACGGACTCCCCAGCGGAAGATTGCGCCTGTCAGGGCAAACGCCAGCATCACCGCCAAGGCCGTCACCACGGAGATCAGGCCAGTCGGGCTGAGGATGTCGTTGATGTGCCGGGAGGCGATGGTCGAAAACATGAGGCTCGGCAATCCCACCGTGAACGTCAGGGTTGAAAGGACTTTGCTGCCGTGCGGGCCCAGGGCGTTTGTCTTCCCCAGGATGTAGCCAACCAGCAGGACCACGCCCACCACAAAGAAGCCCTTCAGTACACCGTCCAAGCTTCTTGTCCTTCGCTTCAGCAGTTGCAACCCCCAGCGATGGTAATCGCTTTCACGGGCAAAGCGGCCGGAACGTCTGGTACGTCACAGCGCCCATCAGGGGTCCCGCGCTAAACTGATCGCATTATGATCCGCACAATGTTCAAGTCCAAGATTCACCGCGCCACGGTGACTCACGCCGACCTCCACTACGTCGGTTCGGTCACTGTTGATCTGGACCTCCTGGACGCTGCCGACATTCTCCCCGGCGAACTGGTTTCCATTGTGGACATCACCAACGGTGCCCGCTTGGAGACCTACACGATCGCCGGCGAGCGGGGTTCCGGCGTGATCGGCATCAACGGCGCCGCTGCGCACCAGGTCCATGTTGGCGATCTGGTCATCCTGATCACCTACGCCCAGATGACCACCGAAGAGGCCAAGGCCTACGAGCCCAAGGTGGTCCACGTGGGTAAGGACAACCAGATCCTCCAGCTCGGCAACGACCCCGCCGAGGCACACACCCCGGGCTTGATGCGGCCCCCGCATGCATTGAGCAACGCGGCGCACCTCAGCTGACCCAGCCACACGCTTCACGACGACGGCGGCACTCACCCGGAGTGCCGCCGTCGGGCTTTAACCGGCATGTCCGGATGACGGACAGCAGGCCCGAAAACGCTTACTCGCCGAATAAATCTGATTAGGCTTGAACCGTGACCACCCACTTTCCTGCCAACAATCCGTCATGATCGGTGTCCTGTCCGGATTCTTCGTGGTGTGGGCCATCATCCTGGTGGGGATGTTTGTCGGCCGCCGGAATATCCTGGGTGAGAACGCCCGGTCAGTCCTCAGCTCGCTGACGTTCTTCGTCGCCAGCCCGGCGTTGTTGTTCGAAACCCTGAGCAAGGCGAAGCTGCACGACGTCTTCGCTGCCCCGCTGCTGGTAACGGCGGTCGGAGCAATCATTACCGGGCTTTTGTTCTTCCTCATCGCCAAGTTCTGGCTGAAGAGGGGTATGCCTGAGGCGTTGATGTCTTCGATGAGTTCCTCGCTTGCGAACTCGGCCAACCTCGGCATTCCGATTGCCGTCTTCGTCCTGGGGGACGCAAGCTACGTGGCGCCGCTGCTGATTTTCCAGCTCGCGTTCTTCACCCCGATGTACCTCATGGCTTTGGACGCCAGCACCAGCACGCACAGGACCACTCCCCTGCGGTTCGTGCTCATGATTGTCCGGAACCCGATGATTGTGGGCTCGGCTTTGGGCTTGGCGGTTGCGGGCACCGGGTTCCAAGTGCCGGCGTTGATACTCGAGCCGATCCACCTCATTGGCGGGGCAGCGATTCCGGCCATGCTGATGGCGTTCGGCATGAGCTTGAACGGATCACGTCCTCTTCAGAAGGACACGGGCCGGCGGCTGGACACGCTCCTGTCCAGCGGCTTCAAACTCCTGGTTCATCCCCTGATTGCCTACCTTTTTGCGCGCTTCGCGTTGAACATGGACGGGCACGCGTTGTTCGCCGTTGTAGTGACCTCCGCGCTTCCCACGGCCCAGAACGTTTTCGTGGCGGCCAACCGCTACAAGGCCGGAGTCACCGTGGCCAAGGACACCGTGCTCATCACCACGATCGTGGCCGTCCCGGCGATGATCGCCGTCGCACTGCTGCTCACCTAACCCAAGTAGGGGACAGATAACGCGCCACTGAAGCTTGGGTGGAGCATTTGCTGTCCCCTACTTGGGTTCACTCGACGTCGGCACTCGCCAAATAGTGGTCCAGGAGTTGGGCGCAGCGGATGAAGCCGAGATGCGAGTAAGCCTGGGGATGGTTGCCCAGATGGGTCTCGGTGCCGGGATCGTACTCCTCGGGCAGCAAACCTGTTGGTCCGAACAAGGCGACCAACTGGTTGAACAGCTCAAGGGCATCGTCCAGGCGACCCACCGCCAGGTAGGCCTCGATCAGCCACGTGGTGCAGATGTGGAAGCCACCCTCCAGACCCGGCAGCCCGTCGTCGTACCTGTAACGGAACACAGTGGGCCCGACCCGCAACTCGCGTTCCACGGCAGTCACAGTGTCCAGGAAACGCTGGTCCTTCACATCGAGCAGCCCGGAGAGCCCGATGTGAAGCACTGCGGCGTCCAGGTCGGGGCTGTCGTAAGCCACCGTGTAGGACGCAGCAGACGAATCCCAGCCCTCGCGCAGGACTTCCTCGCGGATGGTTTCGGCTGTGGAGGACCAGTCGGGATGCGCGTCCCGACCGTGGAGAGCAGCTGTACGAAGCGCCCGGTCCAGGGTCACCCAGCACATCACCTTGCTGTATACGTGGTGCCGGGGCGGCCGCCGCGCTTCCCAGATCCCGTGGTCCGGTTCATGCCAGCGGGCGATCACAGCGTGGGCCATTTGTTCCATGAGGTACCAATGCTCGTCGGGCAGGAAGCCACGCCGCTCGCCAAGGTCGTGGATCAGCTCAGCAATCGGGCCGAACACGTCCAGCTGCACCTGGTGGTCCGCGGCGTTGCCTATACGGACCGGACGGGATCCGGCGTAACCCGGGAGGCTCTCCACAATGGCCTCGGTGGACAGGGGCGCTCCCGTCACTGAATAGAGCGGATGCAACCATTCCGGCCCCGGTGCATTCTCCAGGATCCGGCCGAGCCACCGCAGGAATCCGTCGGCCTCATCGGTTGAACCCAGGGAGACCAGCGCGTTCACCGTCATGGACCCGTCACGCAGCCAGCAATAGCGGTAATCCCAGTTGCGGGTCCCACCGATGCCCTCGGGAAGCGAAGTGGTTGGCGCAGCGAGGACGGCGCCGGTGGGTTCATGGACCAAGGACCTGAGCACCAGCGCGGAGCGCCTCACCAGGGACGTTTTGATTGACGGCAGCCGCAGCGACTTGACCCACTCCCGGGAGTACTGCCCGACGGCGGCACGCCGCTCCGGTTCTCCGCCCGGGTCCGCGGGCTGGGACTCGGTATCGCCGCATCGCAGGTTAAGCACCACAGGACCGAAGTGGAGGGGGACCTCCGCGGTGGCGGTGGCGTGTCGGCCATCGCTGGAGATGGTGAAGGCCACGCCGGGCGCAGACAAGATGATGGGATCCGAGGTACCCACAACATGGACTTCATCGCCGCGGAGCTCCATGTTGAACGGTGCGTTGGCGTAGTCGGGGCGCGGCGCGAACGTCACCCTTGCCGTACCGCTTCCCGAGAGGACACGGACCAGGCTGGTGATGCCTTCCGGTGCCGGCTCCAGGTAATCGGTCACGGTCACGTCCGCCCAACGGGTTTCCACGATCATGGTGTTGTCCACGTAGCGCTGGGCCAGGACGGGAGAGGGCTTGACGGGTTCGATGCTGAAATGTCCGGCCGGATCGCCGCCAAGGATGTGGGCGAATAACGAGCCCGAATCAGGCAACGGATGGCTCATCCAGCAAACCTTCGCATCGGGCGTGAGCAGTGCCGTGGAGGTACCGTTGCCGATCATGGAGTGCCGTTCGAGCCCCACCGCGTCCTCGCCGAACAGCCACGACCGCCGCAGTTCGAACAACAAAGCCAGCACCCGCGCGAAGGCCTCCGGGTCCGGGATGGTGTGTCCCGCCGTCGTGTCCCCCGCTCCTACGTGCAGGCCCAGGTCCGGGCCGCGCAGGGTGGCGAGCGCCTTCTCGTCGCTCTCGGCGTCTCCGGCGTAAAGTGCGGCGCTGACCCCAAGCCGTTGGCGCAGCGTTTCCAGGGCGTGGCCCTTGGCAGGCTCTTCGACCGTGAGGTCCAGGACAGTGCCGTCGATGATGAAGTAGAGCCCGTATTCGATCGCGATCTGCTGGGCCTTGAAGATGACGCGCTCCACCACCTCAGCCGTCGCGGGGCGGGTGTGGACGGCAACCCCCACCGGCTTTCGCACGATGCTGACGCCCTTCTCGTAAGCCACCGCTTCCGTGAGGGCAGTGGCCACGTGCTGGAGGAGCGTCTCGGTGGCCAGGGACAGGTCGTAGGCGTAGCCCATGTCGAACTCGACGCCGTGGGAGCCCACCAAGTGGACCTCGGCCGGAAGCCGGGACACGGCCGCAAGATCACGGAGCGACCTGCCCGAGATGATGGCGGCATGAGTGTTGGGCAATGCGGCGAGGGCCCGCAACGCGACGGCGGCGCTGTCCAACGGCAGTGTCTCCGTGGATACGCCTTCCGCAGCGCACAAGGTGCCGCCGTAATTGCAGGCCACCAGCAAGCCGGGAACCCTGGACAGGATCTTCAAATCCGCCATCAGTTCGGCCGTGATGCCCTGATCTTCATGGGGTCTGACGAACGAGCGCAGCAACCCCAGCGGCAGCGAATTCATCAGCAGCGCGGAATCGGCTACAGACTGGTTCAACGGTGTAGGCATGGCGGATCCTTCCGAAGCGGATACGTATAGTTTCCGCCCGGAATGTTTCCCTCGTATACCTCGTAGTTGCGGCTGCGTTAATTTTTTCTGAGCCGCCGCCGTGCCGCCGCCGAGGCTTAGGCCGGAACGAGTCCCGCAACCTCGGCCACCAGCTCCACCGAACGCAGCCGTTCCTCGGTTCCGACGCTTTGGTGCGCCACGATGAGCTCATCCGCATCGGCATGCTTGGCGAATTCCGCAAGGTATTCCCGGACCACATCCGGGGTGCCCACGGCGGAGTACTTGACCATCTGGGCGATGTGCTGGCCTTGCGGGGAGTCAAGGATCATATCGGCTTCATCGTCGGTGAACTCGCGACCGCCGCCGAAGAACAGGGAAACGCGGGCACGCTTAACGGCTTGGAAGATCGCCTGTGCCTCGGAGTTCGTGTCTGCGGCCGTGACGTTGACCCCTGCGATGACGTGCGGTTCGGACAACTGTTCCGACGGCTTGAAGTCGCGGCGGTAGATGGCCACGGCATCGCGAAGGGCCGCGGGCGCAAAGTGGGAAGCGAAAGCGTAAGGCAGTCCCAGCTGGGCGGCGAGCTGCGCACCGAAAAGGGACGAGCCAAGGATGTAGAGCGGCACGTTGGTGCCCTTGCCCGGCGTCGCCTCCACGCCCTGGATGCGCGTGGGACCGGTGAGGTAGCCCTGCAGTTCGAGGACATCCTGCGGGAACGTGTCTGAGGACGTGTGGTCCCGGCGAAGTGCCCGCATGGTGTTCTGGTCGCTGCCCGGAGCCCGGCCAAGCCCCAGGTCAATGCGTCCCGGATGAAGGGTTTCCAATGTGCCGAACTGCTCGGCGATGGTCAGCGGCGAATGGTTCGGAAGCATGATGCCGCCCGCGCCTAGGCGGATGCTGTTGGTGTGTGCGGCTACGTGGGCGATCAGCACGCTCGTGGCCGAGGACGCAATAGCGGACATGTTGTGGTGCTCGGCGTACCAGACCCGCCTGTAGCCCAGCTCCTCCGCCTTCTGCGCCATGGCTACGCTGCCCTCGAGGCTTTCCGCTACCGTCTGGCCCTTTCCGATGGTTGCCAGGTCGAGGATGGAAAGAGGAACAGTCACGGGGATGCCTTTCGGTACGTTTCGCGGTTGCGGCCGGCTGGGTGGGCGGCGCACTCTATGGACAACGACGGCGGAGCGCAGCTTATTTCTGTGAGTTGCGTCGCGCCCTCCCGCATCGCCCTGGGAACCACGGAATTGTGACCTCTTCCTACGCCCGATGAACAGCTGTGAACCCCTGTATCCCAGCGTTTCAAAGTGCTTTGACCCTGCTCCGCGCCCTGCCGGATAGTTGCAGCCACAAGTACGCATCAGACTTTTTTAGGGGTATCCATGGCACGTTTCGCAGCCAAAACCGGCGTCACCGCGGCGCTGGCCGCCACTGCTCTGTTGGGCCTGGCGGCCTGCTCGGACCCGGGAGCGACGGCGGCGACCGGCTCCCAGGGTTCGGCGAGTGCTTCTGCGGGTTCCAGCTCCAAGGAGTTCAATCTCAGTCCCGAACAGAACCGGATCAAGGTTGAGGTTGACCCGACTGCTGCCGCTCAGGTTCCGGACGCCATCAAGGCCGATGGCAAGCTCACCGTGGTCACCACCGGCGGCGCTGCTCCGCTGAGCCTCTTCGCCACGGATAACAAAACCTTGATCGGCAACGAGGTGGACATTGCCTACGCCGTGGGTGAGACCCTCGGCCTTCAGGTTGAAGTATTGCCTGTTGCCTGGGCTGACTGGCCGCTGGGCATCGAATCCGCCAAGTACGAGGCCGTCCTCTCCAACGTCACGGTGACGGAGGCCCGCAAGGAAAAGTTCGACTTCGCGACCTACCGCAACGACCTCCTCGGCTTCTATGCCAAGAGCGATTCGAACATCGGCGAAGTCAAGGAAGCCAAGGATGTTGCCGGCAAGCGCATCATCGTGGGCTCCGGCACCAACCAGGAAGCAATCCTGGTCCGCTGGGATGAAGAGAACAAGAAGAACGGCTTGAAGCCCGTTGACTTCCAGTACTACGACGACGATTCCGCCTCGCAGCTGGCCCTTCAATCCGGCCGCGCCGACCTCACGTTCGGTCCGAACGCTTCCGCCGCATACAAGGCGGCGAAGGACGGCAAGACCAAGCAAGTAGGGACTGTTGAAGGCGGCTGGCCGTTGAAGGCGGAGATTGCCTTCACCACCAAGAAGGGCAACGGCCTGGCCGTCGCAGCTCAGACCGCCCTGAACAAGCTCATCAAGGACGGCAACTACGGGAAGATCCTGGACCGTTGGGGCCTCTCCTCCGAGGCGATCCCTGCCTCGGAGCTGAACCCGGCAGGCCTGCCCAAGAAGTAGGAACCCGCCAGGGCAGGGCAGACCTGCCGACGCCGAATCCCCGCCGGACACCAACCGGCGGGGATTCTTCGCGTCCGGCCCGCCCAACTGGGTGCCTCAGAGGTGTGCTGGGTCCGTATTCGCCCCGCAAAGCACGACGGCGACAATCTCACCTTCGCGCGGGGTGTACGCGCCCGTGAGCAGGGCGGCGTAGGCGGTTGCAGCACCGTGTTCCACCAGCATCCGGTGGCTGTTCCAGAGCGTACGACGGGCATCAATGATGGCTTCATCGCTAACGAGGACGCTTTGGACTCCCGTACGCTTGGCAACTCCGAAGCCGATCTCCCCCACCCGGCGGGCGCCAAGGGAATCTGCCGCAATCCCGGAGACGGCAACATCGACCGGTTCGCCCTGCGCGAGTGCCGTATGGAGTGTGGGAACCGTTTCCGGTTCGACGCCGACCACGCGGGCCTCCCCTTCAACGGCCGCCGCGATGCCGCCCATCAGCCCGCCGCCGCCAACAGCAACGAGGATTGTGTCGACGTCGGGCATTTCCTCCAGCAGCTCCAGCCCGACGCCGCCGGCTCCGGCAACAATCTCGGGCTGGTCGTAGGCATGGCAATAGACGGCGCCTTTGTCCTCGGCGAAGGCGACCGCGGCGGCGTAGGCCTCGGCATACTCGGCGCCGCCTTGGACCACGTGGGCACCAATGGCGTAGAGCTTGTGGACCTTGTTGGCCGGAGCGGATTCCGGGACGAACACCGTAGCGGGAACACCCAGCTTGGCTGCGGCGTAGGCGTTGGCCAGGCCCGCGTTGCCACCGGAGGCAACCACCACGCCAACTGCCGGGTCGAGTTCGCCGTTCTCCCGCGCCGTGAGCAGGCGGTTGAACGCGCCCCTGGCCTTGAACGAGCCCGTGTGTTGCATGTATTCGCACTTGAACCACAGCTTGTACGGTTCGCCGTTTCCGCTCTCGGCCATGGGGGTGCGCCTGACCCAGCCGTTCGTCCGGGCGTATGCAGCATCCACTTCTGCGCGTGTGACCATGACTGCCCCTTTCGTCGGTCTCATCCTACGTGCGGGGTACGTTTAGAGGTCGAGTACCGGCGGATATTGTCTTGCAATAAGCCGAAATATTGTGCTACAATATCCTATGGGGATTGCCTGGGCAAAGAGTGCCGACAAACATGGTGTAGACCGCGAAGACGCCCTCAACGCGATCTTGAACTACATTTACCGAATCGAAGACTTCGATGAACCCCGTATTGATACGAATGCGCGACCTGACCTGTTCATCGGCCCGAGCCGGAACCGCCAAATGATCTTGGAAGTCATGGCTGTCGTAACACCGCCGGACGGCATCTTGATCTTCCATGTCATGGAGGCACGAAGAAAAATATTGGACATCGCTGAAAGGGGCACAATCCAATGAGCGAAATCAAGAACGAAGGCCAGTCCCCCGCAGAGGTAAAGCCTGACTACGCCGAACTGGCCGAGTGGGCGGAGACTGCTGACATTGGCCCGGACGCACGGATCACCAAAGCCGTGGGGCCGGAGGCCGGGCTCTCGATCCTCGAGGCTGTTCTGGGTTCCCCTGAGGCCGTGAAGCGCGCCGTCGGGAAACCGTCTCTGAGCTCTAAAGGCACTTCGCCTTCAAGATCACTCCGTCTCTCAGCAGAGATGGATGCCCAACTGCTGGCACGTGCGGCCGAGGAACACCGCAAGCCCTCTGCGATCATGCGGGATGCCCTTGCCCAGTACCTCGCCAAGGCCTCATAGCAGCAACCGACTACCGCCGCCGCGCTCCAGGCTGGAGCTCGTGTGCGCCATAACTGTTGTCATCGGGGTTCATGGTGACGCCGGGTGCGACGAGTTTGTCGATCCGGTCCAGCACCTCTGTGGACAGCCCTACTTGGGCGGCGGGCAGGTAGGACTCGAGTTGCTCCATGGTCCGAGGTCCCACAATCGCAGAGGTGACGCCCGGGTGGTTGATGACAAATGCGATGGCCAACTCGATCAGGGTGAGTCCGAACTGTTCTGCCAGCAGGGCCAGCTCTTCCACGACGTCCAGCTTCCTTTGGTTGGCCGGGCTTGTCATATCGAAGCGGGCGCTGGGACGGGAACTGGACGCCGGCCTCGAAGCTGAATCCTTCCGCCAACGCCCGGACAACCACCCTCCGGCGAGCGGGCTGTACGTCAGGGTACCCATGCCGTGGCGCTGCACGGTCGGGAGCACGTCTTCCTCGATGCCACGCGTGAGGATCGAATAGGGCGGTTGTTCAGTGACGAAGCGCTCCATGTTGCGTTCCCGGGATGCCCACTGCGCTTCCACGATCTGGGAGCCGGAGTACGACGACGACCCGATATACCTGACCTTGCCCTGCCGGACCAGATCCGTGAGCGCGCCGAGGGTTTCTTCCACGTCGGTGTCAGGGCTCGGCCGGTGCACCTGGTAAAGATCGATGTAGTCGGTGTTGAGGCGGCGAAGAGAGTTCTCCACCTCGCGGATGATCCAGCGACGGGACCCGCCGCGCTGATTCTGATCGTCCTCGTTCATGGGCATGAAGAACTTGGTGGCCAGAAAGACGTCGTCACGGCGTCCTTCCAAGGCCTTGCCCACGATTTCCTCGGAGGCTCCGCCGGAGTAGACATCCGCGGTGTCGACAAAGTTGATGCCCGAGTCCAGGGCGCGGTGGATGATGCGGATGGAGTCGGCGACGTCGTTGTTGCCCCACGGCCCGAACATCATCGCGCCGAGGCACAGGGGGCTGAGCTGCACGCCGGTACGGCCAAGGGGACGGTATTCCATGGAGAACCTTTCGGGTGGTGAGTGGGACTCAGGCTTCCGGGATAACCATCGCGAAACGTTCTGGTCGGGGCACATCAGGGTCCGGGCCGTTCCGCACACCGCGGTCGAGCGCATCGATAGCCTGCAGTTCAGGACCGCTGAGTTCAAAATCGAACACATCGAAGTTCTGTGCGATGCGTGCCGGGTTGGTGGACTTGGGAATGGCCGAGCGGCCCTGCTGCAGGTGCCAGCGGATCATGACCTGTGCCGGTGTCTTCCCGTGCGCCTGCGCAATCGCGGCGATCGAGGGATCTTCCATGACATTCCTGCGTTTCTCGCCCCAGCCCGGGTAAAAGGTGATCCCGCCGATGGGCGACCACGCCTGGGTGAGGATTCCGTTCTCCGTGTCCGCTGCCTGCACGTCCGCCTGGGTGAAGTAGGGGTGCAGCTCGATCTGGTTGATCGCGGGCACCACATCGGTGGAAGCCAGCAGTTCCTTCAAGTGATGCGGCATGAAGTTGCTGACGCCGATCGCCCGGACCTTGCCCTCGGAAAGCAGTTTCTCCAACGCCTTATAGGCGGCGATCGTCTTCTCGAAGCGGTCCGTCGCAGGTTGGTGCAGGATGAACAGGTCCAGGTAGTCCACTCCGAGCTTGCCGGCGGCCTTGTCCCAGGCGTGCAGGGCCTGGTCGTAGCCGTAGTCGCTTACCCAGACCTTGGTCTCGATGAAGATCTCGGAGCGATCAAGGCCTGAAGCCTGGATACCTTCGCCCACCTCGCGCTCGTTGCCGTAGGCCGCCGCAGTATCGATGTGCCGGTAGCCGGCCGCGAGAGCGGCGGTGACTGCCGCCGTCGTTTCTTCCGGCGCGCTTTGGAAGACACCGAGGCCCAGGGCGGGCATGGTCACGCCATTGTTGAGAGTCAGTTCGATTGTCATGCCCTCCACGCTAGGCACCCCAACACACCCGTGGGAGTGCCCGCCATTACCCCCTTGCCCTTCCCAAGTACCGTCAGTGCCTCCCCCGCGTGACCGCGGCAGCGTAGCGTTGCAGTCATGACTCACAGTGACGACGTACGGAAGTTCCTGACGTCCCGGCGGGCCCGGATCACGCCCGAAGCTGCGGGGCTCCCCGCGTACGGCGGCAATCGTCGCGTCGCGGGGTTGCGGCGCGAGGAAGTGGCGATGCTGGCCGGAATGAGCATCGACTACTACATCCGGCTTGAGCGCGGCAACCTTTCCGGCGCTTCGGACAGCGTCCTTGAGGCGCTCGCCCGCGCGCTGCAGCTTGACGACGCCGAGACGGCCCACCTTTTCGATCTGGCCCGGGCGGCGAGCGCCGCTCCGCGGGCCAGGCGCAAACGCAGCCCACGCACGGTCCGGCCCAGCGTGCAGCGCGTCGTTGATGCGATTACGACGGCGCCCGCCTGGGTCCGCAACGACCGCGGCGATGTCCTGGCCTCCAATGAGCTCGGGGCAGCGCTGTACATGGACCTGATGGCGGAAGAAACGAAGCCACCGAACAGCGCACGTTTCACCTTCCTGAACCCGAAGGCGCGGACCTTCTTTTCGGACTGGGAACGCAGCGCGGACGACATCGTAGCCGTGCTGCGCTCCACGGCCGGAAAGAACCCGTACGACAAGGACCTGACGGACCTGATCGGCGAGCTTTCGACCCGAAGCGAAGAGTTCCGGGTCCGCTGGGCACGGCATGACGTGAAGTACCACCGCACCGGACGCAAGCGCCTGCACCACCCGATCGTCGGGGACCTCGACCTGAGCTTCGAGGCCTTGGAGTTGGCCGCGGACCCTGGCCTGCGGATCAACGTGTACACCGCGGATCCGGGAACGCCGTCCGAGGACGCGCTGAAAGTGCTGGCCAGCTGGGTCGCAACGCAGAAGGATGACTCCGCGGGGGCCACTGCCCAGATACCCCGCCCCTGAGGTACGCTCAGCAAAGACCCACGCACTATCGATGCTGGCTTCCGGGGGGAACAATGGGGAATTTTCTAGCGCGCAAGGTTATCTATGCGGCAGCGGCGGTCATGCTGGGGTCAGCGTTCTGCCAGCCCGCCGTGGCAGCTCCGGCTGTTGGTCCAACAGCCGTGATCGACGGCGTCCCTTACGTTGGCGCCGAGCTGCGCAAGCAGTACGACTACGACTACTCGGGTTGCAAGAATCCCGACGGCACCACACCCAACGGTTACACCGCCGAATGGCTGCGCGATGGAGTCGCCCTCCCGCCGGATCGCCAAGGTGAGGTTCTGAAGCTTGTCCCCGCGGACCTCGGCCACAGGATGTCCCTCAGGGTCCATCCATCAACACCCGCCGAGCCGAACTGCCCGGACGAAACCCGGGTCAGCCCGGATACGGCGCCGGTCAAGGCATCGTCACGGGCCATGGGCTGGACCAACCGCGGTAATTTCGAACCCATGGGCCGGACAACCGACGGCAAACTCATCCTCTATCCACGGACCTACACCTACATCCCGGGCAGCTGCGAGGGCGCGTGCCCCAGGTACTTCGGTGAATGGGACGAACCTGTCCAAGTGGGCCAAGGCTGGGATGCGATGGGCATCGTCTTCTCGCCTGGCGACTTCGACGGCGATGGCTACAACGACCTCCTGGCCACGGACGCCACCGGTAAGCTTTTCCTGTATCCGGGCGACGGAGACGGCGGCTGGAAGGACAGGCGCCAGGTGGGCCAGGGCTGGAACATCTTCGACTCGATCGTAGGTCCGGGGGACTTTGATGGAGACGGCTACAACGACGTCCTGGCCCGCGATGCAGCCGGGGATCTCTATCTCTATCCGGGCGACGGCGAGGGCGGCTGGCTCCCCCGTACCAAAGTAGGCCAAGGCTGGCAGGTCATGGACAAGATCATCACCGGCGGGGACATGAACGGCGACGGTCCCGTGGAAGTCTTCGCACGGGACCGCAACGGGTACATCTCCATCTACCGGGCCGACGGTGAGGGCGGCTGGGAATCCTCCGCGGTGGTCAGCGGCGGCTGGGGTGCTTTCTCCGACATCGCCGGCCTGGGCAGTTTTGCCCATCAGCCCTACAACAACCTGTTCGCCGTCAACGGCAACGGCGACCTGGTCACCTACTCAACCGGCGCATCCACAGGGGTCCTCTGGGGACCATACGGCCCTGTTGGAACCGGCTGGAACGTGTTCCGCGAACTTCTCTAGGCAGACGGGCTATAGCAGCTGCTCCCAGACAACGAGCTGAAGGCGGACAGCTTCCCGCCCGTCGTCGGTCTCGGTGTCATTGTCCTTCCTCATCAGACGATCAGGGCCTCGCTCGAACGCACGGGCGTCGCCAACCCGAGGTTCTCACGCAGGGTACTGCCGCGGTATTCCGTGGGGTAGACACCGCGTTCCTGCAGCTCGGGGACCAGGTGGTTCACGATGTCGTCCAGACCCGTGGGGATGAGCCACGGCGAGATGTTGAAACCGTCCACGGCGCCAACGCGTGCGTATTCAGCCAGGTGGTCTGCCACGGCGTTGTAGGAACCCGTGAAGGTTGCATCAATGCGGGCCGTCTTGGACGTCACGAACTCGCGGATTGAGAGGCCCTTGTCCTTGGCTTCAGCACGCCATTGGTCGGCCAGCTGGCGTGCTTTGGCACCGTGGAATCCGCTGCCTCGCGTTTCCGAAGTCTCCTCGACCACGGGGTCGATCTCCGGCAGGGGGCCATCGGGATCGTAGGACGAGAGCTCACGGCCCCAGAACTGTTCCAGGTAGGCGATGGCCTGCTGCGGTCCGATCTGGAGACTCCGGACCCACTCCTTCTTTTCCCGGGCTTCCTGGTCCGTGGCAGCCAGGATGAATTCGCTGGCCGGCATGATCTGCACCGCGTTGGCGCCCCGTCCGACTGCAACCGAGCGGGCAACGATGTCGCGGCGGAACTCCACGGCGTCGTCGAACTTGGGGTGTGCGGAGAAGATCACGTCTGCCTGGCGGGCTGCGAAATCGCGGCCTTCGGGTGAGTCACCGGCCTGGAAGAGCACCGGCCGGTACTGTGCGCTGCGCGGGAGGCGGGGCGTTACGTCCACCGTGTAGTGCTGGCCTTCGTGAAGTACCCGGCGGGCAGGGCCGTCGGTGGTTTCCCAGGAGTCCCAGATGCGCTTGGCGGTTTCCACGAAAGCTTCGGCGTGCTTGTAACGGTCCGCGTGGTCGAGGTATCCGCCGCGCCGGAAGTTGGCCCCGGTCCAGGCGTTGTCCGTGGTGACGATGTTCCAGGCGGCGCGGCCACCGGAGATGAGGTCCAGTGAGGCCAATCGGTGTGCCAGGTCGGCGGGATCGTTGTAGGTGGTGTTCTGGGTCGCCACCAGGCCGATGTTCGTGGTGATCGAGGCCAGGGCGGCCAGCATGGTCTGCGCGTCCGGGCGGCCCACTACATCAAGGGCATGGGGCCGGCCAAGATGCTCGCGGAGTCGCAACCCTTCGCCGAGGAAGAACGCTGCGAACTTGCCGCGCTCGGCCGTCTGGACGATGCGGCGGAAGGACTCGAAGTCGGTCTGGGAGCCTGACTCGGCGGCCTTCCAGATGGTGCCGGAGTTGACGCCCTGGAAAAAGATTCCGAACTGGATCTGTCCGCTCGGCTGGAAGATATCTCGTGTCATGGTGTTTCCTTACTTCTCAGCAGTCGCGTAGCGGTTTTCGGCCCGTTCCAGACCGAGCAGGCCGCGGAAAGTCCCGTCTTGGACGGGGTCACGGAGCAACCCCCGACGGCGCAGTTCGGGCAGCACCAGGCGGGAAAGTTCATCGAGTTCCAACGCCAGCTCGCCCGGGTGGAGCCGAACGCCGTCGGCCTCCCTCAGCAGCCCTTCCAGGTAGTCCGTCAGGTCAGCCGGAGAACCAACAAACTGCGCGCGTTCGCTGGCCGGAACACCACGCAAGGCGGCGGCCTGGCCGCGGGAGTCCAGTACGACGTCGAGCTCGGCAACCAACGCGATCGAGGCACCCAGGCGGGCCCGAACGTCAAGGATTTCAGCGGCCAGCAGTTCGGGGGTGGGCGCACTGACGAGCACTGCGTCAACCAAGTCGGCGGGCACGGCGCCCTCGCCTACCAGGGCAGCGGACACCAACACGGGGAGCTGTCCCTGCAGCGGCCGTGGAATGATGGACGGGCCCTTTACGGAGTAGGGCGTACCGCTGAAGTCGGCAGGGGTTTCAAAATCGACGTAGTGCAGTTTGTCCACGTCGATGTAGCGGCCGGTGGCGACGTCCCGGATCACGGCGTCATCCTCCCAGGAGTCCCACAGGCGGCGGCCCACCTCGATTGAGGCTGCGGCTTCCTGGCCGAGCGCCGCGCCGCTGACAAAAGAACGTCCGACGGCGGCAGCGGCCTCGGGCGACTCGGCTGCGGTGGCGATCCACCCGGCACGGCCGCCGGAGACGTAGTCGAGGCTGGCAAGCTGGGTGGAGATGTGGAAAGGCTCGGTGTAGACGGTGTCGACTTCGGGTACCACGGCGATGGTCCGCGTGACAGGCCCGGCGTAGGCAGCCCGCTGGAGGGCGTTGCTTCGTCCGGCCTCCGGGGTGTCCTTGAAGGTTGCGACATGGAATCCGGCAGACTCGGCCGCCAAGACTGCTTGGGCGAGGCTGCCGAATGCGCCGCCGTCCCAACCTGCACCGTCGAGTTCGATCGCCAGGAATCCGGCGTTGTTGTTGGAGCTCACTTCTGGTCCTGACGTTCGTAGGGAGTCTTTTCGCCTGCTTCGATGGCCACAGGCAAACGGTTTTCGGCGGGAGGCAGCGTGCAGGTGGCGAGGTCGGTGTAGGCGCACGGCAGGTTGACCGCGCGGTTGAAGTCCAAATGCACGCTGCCGTCAGCTGCCGGCGTCACAGCCAGCGAACGGTTCGCCGCGTACGTGGTCTTGCCGGAGGTCTGGTCCGTGAACAGCACCGAGAGGGATCCCGGGGCGTACCCGTTGAATGCGGTCAGCGCGAGCTCCTGCCCGGCGAGCTTGAAGCGGATCTCGCCCGGAGCTTCGTAAACGTGTTGGATACCTTCGACGGCGGCCCCCACGGTGGTCTCGCGCGGCTCGTCGAACGGCACGAACGTCCCGGGGACGGCGAACGCGGCGTTTGGCGTGTACGCGGGCGTGCCCTGGTACTCCTGCAGCAAGGCGTTTTCCGGGTTGCGCGGCCGCACGATGTACTCGCCCCCGCGCTTCGCCACCTCGATCACGCTGTTTCCGGAGACCAGGTTGATGCCCCCGCGTTCCGCGATCGGTCCGAGCTGGATGCTCCCGCTCAGTTCCCGGCCGTCCTGCTGCAGGCTTTCGCCCGGTTCCAGGACAACGCGGACGACGTCGTCTGCCGCGCTCCATGTTCCCGGCGCACCGTCCAGCCGGGTCGGCTCCGCGGTGAGCCAGTGGAGATGCGTGACGGCCAGGAAGCCGTGCGGGTGGGCGCGGTGGCGTTCGTGGGCTGCGTGCCACTCCTGCCACTCGGCGTCAAAGGCTTCGAGCGTGGTTTCAGTGTGCGTAGACATTGGCGTTATCCGTCCTGTTGAAGGCATGGTCTGCGGTGACTGCGGCCGCTGCGTCCGGTTCGGTGGCCCCGGCAAACTCCGGACGGCCACCGAACGGGTCCCCGGCTTCCCAGAGCGTGGTGGGAGCGGCCGCACGAACGGCAGGGATGACTTCCAATGCAAGGCGCTCCAGGATCTCCAGCTGCTTCTCGAAGGGCAACGTAGTGGGCAGGGAGATCGACTGGAGATCGTGTCCGTAGAGCGAGTGGTAGCTCAGGATCTTGTCGATGACCTGCTCGGGGCTTCCCACCAGGGCGGGTCCCTCGGCGACTGCGTGCTCGATGTCCCTGAAGGGCGAGTTGTTCCCGGGGACGTTGCGGCCGGCAGTCAGGCCCTCATAGACGGGACCATACTGGCGGATGGCTTCCTGCGTGGTGTCCGCGATGAAGACCCCGCCTGCCCCGCTGCCCGATCCGAGGTACTGGTGCCGGGGATCGTGGCCGTGGCGTTCGTACTCTTCGCGGTAGTGGTCAATGAGAACCTTGTAGTTTTCCCGGGGCTGGATCGCGTTGGCCGTGAACAGCGGATCGCCCCACTTTGCGGCGAGCGCAGCGGACGTCAGTGTTGTAGCCGAGCCGTGCCAAATCCGCGGCGACCCAGCAAAGGGGCGTGGCGCCGTCGTCGTTGGTTCGGTGAGGGCGGGCCGGAAGCGGCCGGACCAGGTGACGCTTTCCTTGCGCCAGAGCGTCCGGAGCAGGGCGTATTTCTCGGCCAGAAGGTCCCACTGGTCATCCAGTGACAAGCCGAAGAGGGGGTACTGCAGTACCTCGTTGCCCTTGCCGATCACCAGTTCCAGTCGGCCACGGCTGAGCTGGTCGATCGTGGCGTAGTCCTCGGCCACCCGCACCGGATCCAGCACCGAGAGCACGGTGACTCCGGTCTGGAGGCGGATGCGGCTGGTGACGGCAGCGATGGCGGCGAGGACGGTGGTCGGAGAGGAAGACACGAACTCGCCGGCGTGGCGCTCCCCTACGGAGAAGCTGTCGAAACCCAGTTCCTCCGCTCGGCGGGCGGTTTCCACCACCTGGTTGAGGCGGTCAGCGGTGGAGACGATCTCCCCCGTCACCGGGTTCTTCAGGTGGGGAATGATGTCCAGGACCTGGAATTTCATTTGCCGGTTCCAAAAGTGGCTTCAGTGACGGTCTTGGACTCGGGCACGGCTTCCTCGGAGAGACCCCAGCGTTCCAGGACCTTGGCGTAGGAGCCGTCCTTGATGGTGGAGTTCAAGGCGTCGGTGATGGCCGGGGCCAGGCCGTTGCCCTTCAGCGTGGTAGCAGCGACGAGGGTTTCGGACGGCCAGCCGGCGTTGACCTTGCCCACTACCTTCAGGTCGTCACGGGTGTTCTCGCGGTACGTCACGGACGGGTACGGAGCCAGGTTCAGGTCGGTGCGGCCCGAGGACAGGGCAAGGATGGTGTCGGCGTCCGAGGAGTAGTACTGCAGCGTGGCCGGGGCCTTGCCCTTTGCCTCGAGCTCCTTGTTCCAGGCCAGCAGGATCTTTTCCTGGTTGGTGCCCGAACCCACGGAGATCTTGAGCCCGGAGATGTCGTCCGAGCCCTTGATGTCGTAGCTGGAGCTCTTCTTCGCCTCGAAGCCCATGTAAGCCGCGCGGTAGGTGGAGAAGTCGAACAGCTTCACGCGGGCCGCATTGATGCCCACGTTGGAGAACACGGCCTCGAAGTCGCCGGACTGCGTCTTGAGCGGCCAGTTTTCCCACGACGTCACCTGCAGGTCCAGGTCAAGACCGAGTTTGTCGGCAACCAACTGCGCAATGTCGATTTCGACGCCGATCGGGGTCTTGTCGTCCGTGGCGTGGAAGGACAGCGGAATGGAACCCGCGGTGGTGGCAACGGTCAGCTTTCCGTCCTTTGAGATGGCGGCAGGAACGGCGGCA
Source organism: Paenarthrobacter sp. NPDC089675 (assembly GCF_044749185.1). Taxonomy (NCBI): domain Bacteria; kingdom Bacillati; phylum Actinomycetota; class Actinomycetes; order Micrococcales; family Micrococcaceae; genus Paenarthrobacter; species Paenarthrobacter sp. NPDC089675. The sequence continues at coordinate 167,938 of NZ_JBIVHM010000009.1, forward strand.
GCCGCGGAGGCATCTTTCTCCACGCGGATGCGGTTCTGGTCAACGGAGGTGTTGTAGACGATGCCGTTTTTGGCGGCCTGCGACTCCGGCTTGGCGGCTGAGGCACCCGGATCGGAGCAACCGGCCAGAACGGGAAGGACGACGGCGGGAAGCACCGCAAGTGCCAGGAACTTGCGTTTGTTGGTGGAGCGGGTGAGGCCGGTGGAGCGGGTGATGCGAAGCATGGAGGAGTTCCCTAGATGTTGAAAGCTGGTTCGATGACTTTGGAGAAGAAGCTGCGGGTGCGTTCCTCGCGGGGATTGCTGAAGATGTCCTGGGGAGTGCCGGACTCGACGATCTGGCCTTGGTCCATGAAGACCACCGTGTCCGCGACGTCCCGGGCAAAGCCCATCTCGTGCGTCACGATGATGAGCGTGGTGCCGGACTTGGCCAGTTCACGGATAACGTCCAGGACCTCGTTGACGAGCTCGGGGTCCAAAGCGGACGTGGGCTCGTCGAAAAGCAGGATCTTCGGATCCAGGGCAAGCGCGCGGGCAATGGCCACACGCTGCTGCTGCCCACCGGAAAGCTGACGCGGGTAGGCATCCGCCCGGTCCTTCAGGCCAACCCGGTCCAGCAGTTCCAATCCGCGTTTCCGGGCCTCTGCCTTGGACCGCTTCTGCGCCACTATGGGCGCTTCGATCACGTTCTCAAGGGCAGTGAGGTGCGGGAACAAATTGAAGTTCTGGAACACCATGCCAATGTGGGTACGCTGCTTGAGGATGTCCTTCTCGCGCAGCTCATGGAGCTTGTTGCCGCGCACCTCATAGCCCACCAGTTCGCCGTCGATCGTGATGAAACCGCCGTCGACCTTTTCCAGGTGGTTGATGGTGCGGAGCAACGTGGACTTCCCGGAGCCGGAGGGTCCCACGATCACCGCGACACCGCCCGGCGGAACCGACAGGGAAACGCCCTTGAGGACCTCCGTGGTGCCGAAGGACTTGCGGACGTTGTGGATGTCCACCTGGCCCTTGGTGGCAGCGGGGGAAGCGGTGACCGCAGGGGCAGGCTGAGCCGCCGTCGTCGATTCTTTGCGTTCGGTGATGATGCTCATCGTGATTCCTTCCCGGCATTAACGGGGGCGTGGCTGGCAAAGAACTTGCGTGCTTTTTGGAGCGGCGTGAGGGGCAGGTTCCGGAGGGCGCCCTTGGAAAAGTGGCGCTCGATGTAGTACTGGAAGACGCTCAGCACCGAGGTAATCACCACGTACCAAAGCGTTGCCACCAAGAGCAGCGGGAGCACCTGCTGGGTCCGGTTGTAGATGACCTGCACGGTGTAGAAGAGCTCGGAATAGGCCAGGACGTAGACAATCGACGTGCCCTTGACCAGTCCGATGATCTCGTTGAACGCGTTCGGCAGGATGGCGCGCATGGCCTGCGGAAGGACGATCCGGGTGGAGCGCTTCCACGCCGGGATACCCAGGGCTGCCGCGGCTTCGAGCTGGCCCTGGTCCACGGAGAGGATTCCGCCGCGGATGATTTCGGCTGAGTAGGCTGCCTGGTTCAGGGTCAGGCCCAGCACTGCGGCCGCGAACTGGCTGATCAGCGTGGTGGTCTGGGCCTCGAAGAAGCGGACATCCGTAAACGGGATGCCCAGGCTGATCTTCTCGTAGAGGTAGCCGAGGTTGTACCAGAGGAGCAGCTGGACCAGCAGCGGGGTGGAGCGGAAGATCCAGGAAAACGTCCAGGACACCGAGACCAGCAACGGCGAGGCCGAAAGCCGCATGAGGGCGAGGATGAAACCGAGCACGAACCCGAGGACGCCGGAAATTGCGGTCAACTTCAAAGTCTCCACCAAGCCGGTGACCACAGACTGCGCGGTAAACCACTGGGCCACCACGCCCCATTCCCAGCGCGGGTTGGTTAGGAGTGACCAGACGATGGCCGCCACGCCGAGGGCGACAATCACGGTACCTACCCAGCGCCATGGGTGCCTGGCCGGCACCAGTTTGTAGTCTGAGTAGTCGACGGTGGGCGGTGCATTTTCCGCCGTGGCAGGCGGTGCGATTGCACTCATGCGCCACCTCATTTCGGTTGGGGTTGTTGTCTATCGGATTTCTGCAAATCTAGGGGTGGCCCCAACGCCCGGCAAGGCGGAAATTTGCACTTCTTCACGCGGCTTAGCGCAGCTTCAAAGGGCTTCTTTCGGCGTCACAAACGCATTTCATGAAGCGACATATGAGTCTTTTGTTTTTCGTCATATAACGCGCAGTGACGCGTCGTGAACGGGGGTTACCAGTGCCTCGACCGGGGTGCTGGACGGTCCCTAGATTGGGCTTACCAACCGCGCTTTACAGGAGATTCCCATGCCGTCACGAGTTCCCGCCATCGTTTTCATTGGCGGCGGTCCGCGCACGGCCGGTGTCCTCGAGAGACTGGCCGCAAGCCGCCCTTCCCTCTTCGACGGCCCGCTGCAGATCCACGTCATCGAACCGCACCAGCCCGGTTCCGGACGGATCTGGCGTTACGACCAGGGCCAAGGCCTCCTGATGAACTCCACCGCCGCGGACGTCACCATGTTCACGGACTCATCCGTTGCCTGTGACGGGCCAGCCTTGGATGGCCCGGCCCTCGCTACGTGGGCAGCGGGTGTGCTTGACGGCCTCATTACGGACGTGCCGGACCTGGAGCCGCATATCCTGGACCAGCTCCGCTCGCTGACCCCGGCTTCCTTCCCGACGCGCCAGCTGCAGAGCAAGTACCTTGAGTGGTTCTTCCGCCGGGCTGTTGCCGCCCTTGGCCCTGACGTCACTGTCACCGTGCACCAGGACCTTGCCACCGCCGTCGAGCCCGTTAACGACGGCGGTTCGCACCGAGTGCGGCTGGCCTCCGGCGCGGAGGTGGTTGCCGACGTCGTGGTCTACGCCTTGGGCCACACCGATTCGCAGGTTGAGCCCGAGTCCGCGCAATTGGGCGCTTTTGCCGCCAAGCACGGCGGGTTCCATGCGCCGCCGTCGTACACCACCGACGTTGACTACTCCCCTATCGCTGCCGGCCAGGACGTCATCGTCTCGGGCATGGGGCTGGCTTTCGTGGATCTCCTCGTCTTGTTGTTCGAGGGCCGCGGCGGCCGCTTTGAGGAAGGGCCCGACGGCGAATTCGAGTATGTGCCCTCCGGCGGCGAACCGCGTCTCTGGGCAGGATCACGGCGCGGGGTTCCGTACCACTCCAAGATTTCCTCCGCCCTGCGAACGCCGGTGGAACGGCCCCGCTACTTCACGGCCACCGCGATCGATGCCCTGCTTTCCGAGCACCAGGAGCTCGACTTCCGTACCCACTTGTGGCCGCTGATCGCGAAGGACGCCGGGTACGCCTACTACCGCGAACTGTTCACGGGCTACCCGGAGCGTGTCTTGGGAACCTGGGCGAGCTTTGAAGCACGCTTCGACGCCCTCGACTGGTACAGCACCGAGCGCGAGGAACTCGCAGCGTTTGCTGTCCCGGACCGTACGCTGCGGTTGGACCTCGAATCCGTGGACCACCCCCTGAGCGGCTGCGCGTTCGAGTCCCACGAAGCGGTGCAACGCTCGGTCACCGCCTACATCCAGCGGGACCTCGAACTCCGGACCAGTCCCGACCACTCCGAGACCCTGGCGCTGTTCATGGCCCTGCTGTTCGTGTACATGGATCTCGGCCGGCTGGTGCCGCAGGATCGGCTCAACTCGCGTTCACAGCAGACCATCCATGGCTGGTGGCACGGCTTCTTCAGCTTTGTGGACTCCGGGCCGCCCGCCCACCGCCTCCGTGAGATGTTGGCGCTGCACCGGGCCGGGTTCCTCAAGTTCCTCGGCCCCGGAATGTGGGTCCGCGCCGACGAAGCCACCGGCCGCTTTGTGGCCGGCTCGTTCCAGTCGCCCGTTGTGGTGGACGCTTCGGCATACATCGAAGCGCGGCTGCCTTCCGCTTCCGTGGAGCGTTCCGCGAACCCCGCCTTGCTGGACCTGCACGACGCCGGTTTGGGTACCGAACAGAGGCTGCTCACCTCCGATGGGACGCACTCTACGGGGAAGCTGCTGGTTTCCGGGAATCACGAGGTCCTTTCGCCTGTTGGTACTGCGCAGAAGGGTTTGTTCGCCATCGGACCCTGGACGTCGGGGTGGGGCGCGGGAGCATTCGCCCGGCCCAACACCAACGCGGCACCTTTCCGTGAAAACGACGCCCTGGCCCGAAGGATCCTGGAAACGCTCAGGGCCCCGGTCCCAGCCCCCCAGCCCCACTAGGGGACAGATAACGTCGCTACGAGCCCGTATTGCGACGTTATCTGTCTCCCAGTTGGGTGACCACTTACGAAAGGCTTCACATGACCGCAACACCAACCCTGCCGCCGTCGGGCCTTGCCGTCCTCAGCCTGCCCATGGGCGATCCCCGCGTCCGTCCGCTCCTGGACGAACTCGCCGTCGAATATGACACGCGGTACGGGGACCTGTTCAGCAGCGAGGGCGCCTCGGAGGAACTGAACCGTTACCCGGCCGAGGAGTTCGCGGCGCCGCACGGCGCACTGATCATCATCCAGGAGAACGGCGAATCCATCGCCGGAGGCGCTTTCCGCCGCTACGACGACCACACCGCAGAGCTCAAGCGCATCTGGACCCACTCCGCGCACCGCCGGCGTGGACTTGCCCGCCGTGTTCTCGCCGAATTGGAAGAAGAAGCCCTCCGCCGCGGCTACACCAAGCTCTACCTGACCACGGGTCCGCGCCAGCCCGAGGCCAAGAACCTATATCTTGCTACCGGCTACACAGCGCTCTTCGACCTGGCCGCCGACCCCGAGGTCATCAAGCATTTGGCCTTCAGCAAGGATCTTGTGCCGCACAGCTAAGCTATGCGCATGGCCAAGAAAACCACTGCTGAAAAAGTCGCCACCATCCAGCAGGGGTACACCCTGCAAGGTGCCACCATTGAACTTGGAGCCGCGATTGTGGACGGCGAAGTCCACAAGGAGGCGCAGGTCCGCCTTCCGCTTGCCATGATGAACCGCCACGGCCTGGTGGCCGGCGCAACAGGCACGGGCAAGACCGTGACGCTGCACATGATTGCCGAACAGCTTTCGACGGCGGGCGTTCCGGTTTTCCTCGCGGACATCAAGGGTGATCTTTCGGGTTTGGCGACGCCGGCCACTGGCAGTGAGAAGCTGACAGCACGTACTTCTGCGCTCGGCCAGGACTGGCAGGCCAAGAACTTCCCGGTGGAGTTCCTCTCGCTGGGCGGTGATGGCAACGGGATTCCTGTCCGGGCCACCATTACCTCGTTCGGGCCCATCCTGCTCTCGCGCATCATGGACCTCAACGACACCCAGGAATCCAGCCTCCAGCTGATCTTCCACTTCGCGGACCAGAAGAATCTTGAACTGATCGACCTCAAGGACCTGCGCGCCGTCATCCAGTTCCTCACCTCGGACGAGGGCAAGGCCGAGCTTGCAGAGCTGGGCGGCCTGTCCAAGGCCACAGCCGGCGTGATCCTCCGCGAACTGGTTGCCCTGGAAGCCCAGGGCATGGAGAAGTTCTTTGGGGAACCCGAGTTCGATACCGCCGAACTCCTTCGCGCAGCCCCTGACGGCCGCGGCGTGGTGAGCTGCCTTGAACTGCCTACCCTGCAGACCAAGCCGCTCCTCTTCTCCACGTTCCTCATGTGGCTCCTCGCCGACCTGTTCGAGGACCTCCCCGAGGCGGGCGACCTGGACAAGCCCAAGCTGGTGTTCTTCCTGGATGAGGCACACCTTCTCTTCAACGGCGCCTCCAAAGCCTTCCTCGAAGCCATCACCACCACAGTCCGGCTTATCCGGTCCAAGGGCGTCGGTATTTTCTTTGTTACACAGACGCCCAAGGACGTGCCGGCGGATGTCCTTGGCCAGCTCGCCAACCGTGTGCAGCATGCGCTTCGCGCCTTCACGCCGGAGGACGCCAAGGCCCTGAAGGCCACCGTTTCCACGTTCCCCGTGAGCGACTACGACCTCGAAGAAACCCTTACCTCTGCCGGGATCGGCGAGGCAGTCATCACCGTGATGAATGAGAAGGGGGCGCCCACCCCCGTGGCGTTGACCCGGCTCCGCGCACCCGAGTCCGTTATGGGACCCAGCACCGACGAGCTCATCCGCGGAACGGTAGCCGCGTCGTCGCTGCTGGCCAAGTACGGTACGGCGGTAGATAACGTCTCGGCCTATGAGAAGCTGAGCGGTGCGGAACCCGTACCCACCGGCTCCGCCGCTCCCGGTGAGCCGCCCGCTCCGGCTTCTGCATCATCCGGTGGCTCGCAGGCCGACATCGATGCCGAAGCCCGCCGCATCGAGGAGGAAATCCTCGGCCGCCCCAGCTCGCGGCCAGCGCCCACACCTCAGTCCTACCCGGCACCGCCCGCTCCCACGCCCGCCCCTTCACAAGACCCTGGCGTCTTCGGCGACATCGCGGGCGCCCTGGGTGGTGCCTTGGGTGGAGGCCTCAAGAGCATGGTCCGTTCCATGGGAACCCAGCTCGGCCGGGACCTGATCCGCGGCGTGTTCGGCACGTCTTCAAGGCGCAGGCGCTAACACTGCCGGTCCGCTGGCGTCCGACGCCGGGTGGCCCGTTCCGCTGTGGCGCGGGCCGCCGTCGGGGTTCTTTGGCCCTTTTTACTAAGTCACCTTACGGTCTCGCTGCACAGGTATTGGTGCCATGGCAGGTAACGTAAAGGGCGTGCAGTTGAGTCAAGCATTGGTCAAGGCCGCAGCCGGATGGCTGCTCGGCCTGATGCTCGCTGCCGCCGGCGCGATCGTCTGCATCAACCTTGTCAGCCAATCAGTCGCCAGTCCGCAACAGCCCGTCAGGGAGTACCTCGAAGCCCTGCAGAAGGGCGACGGCGCACAGGCATTGGGCCTGCTGCGGGCCAAAGTCCCCACCGCCAACGCCGCCATGCTCGACGGTACCGCGCTGCAAACGGCCGCCTCCAAGCTCACGGACATCAAAATCGGCAATGCGGAACCCCGCAGCAGCAGCCGCATGGCCGTGCCTGTCGACTACACCTTGGACGGAAGCCGGCTCCACACCGAATTCCTCATGGAACGCACCGGAACCCAGTGGCTGTTCTTCGGCAAATGGGCATTCGTCCCCACAACGCTGCCCACCATCGAAGTCACGGTGGTCAACGCAAGCGAAGCCGCGCTCAATGGCGTACCCGTCAACATGCCCAACGGCCACAACAGTTTCGCCGTGTTCTATCCGGGCAAGTACGAGGCCAGCCTCAACGGCGCCTTCTTTGAAGCACCGGCAGCCTCGGCCCTTGTTTCAAACCGCGACGGCGGCCAGGCTCCCCTTAACCTGCAGACCCGCTCCACCCGGGCAATGAACGAGGCCGTGGCAGGCAAGGTCCGCGAATTCCTGGACAACTGCGCCGCCGAGGCCACCAAGCAACAACGGCTCCAACCGGACTGCCCTTTCTACCACGCCAGCAACGCCCGGGTGGTGGACGGCAGCATCAAGTGGGAAATCACGGAATACCCGAAGATCACTATTGAACCCTTCGGCGGTAAGTGGGTGGTTGCCCCGCTCAACGGCAAGGCCCGGCTCACCGCACGCGAGATCAACCTGTTCACAGGGTACGTCAACGACCTCAACGTGGAGCACGATTTCAGCTTCACCACCCAGCTCGATACGGACGGCACCTCAGTGACCGTCACGCCGTTGCTCTCGTTCTAACGGCGGCGTTCCAAGGGCCGGGTTACAAGGGCCTGGTTCCAAGGGCCGCGCTCCATGGGCCGGGTGTCTCCCGGGGAGATGTTTGCCGACCGAGTCCTTCCCATCGTCTGTCCCGACTTGTCTGCCCAAATGAAACAGCCCGGTGCGGCTCCTCATGGGGAACGACACCGGGCTGTTTTCGAAGCTATCGGCCTGGCTTAGTCCATGCCACGCAGGTCGAGGACGAGCTCCGACTCACCATCCGCCTGCAGTACCACCGGGATCCCCCAGTCCTGCTGGTACAAGTGGCATGCTGCGTGGTCCGGGATTTCTCCATCTTCCGTCTCCGGGCCATCGCAGGCGGCAGCCCGGGCCGTAATGTGCAGGATGCCCTCGGCGATGTCTTTGGACAGCTCCAGGGTGCGCAGCAGACCCACCGACGTTCCGCCACCGGACACAAGCAACTCCGGCGGGGTGGACGAGATCTTCAGCTGGGTCGGATCTCCCCAGCGATCGTCGAGCTTCTGCCCGGTCGGTGCCTTGAAGCGAACTGCCAGTTCCAGCGAACCCGGGGCCACTGGGCTCTTGGGGCGGTGGGTTTGGGAAGCGCCCTCATCCACCTGCTGGGCTTCCTTCGGAATTGGAACGAGCACCAGCTGGTGCTTGTTCGATTCCACCACCACAAGCAGTGGTTCTGCGCCCTCGTGATTAACCACCACGACGTCACTCGGCTCGGAAAGGCCGCGCGCCAGGGTGGAAACGGTGTTGCTCGCGGGATCGTACCGGCGAACCGCGCCGTTGTACGTGTCCGCAATGGCAACTGAACCATCCGGTAGAACAGTGACACCCAAGGGGTGTTGGAGGCGCGCCTCGCTTGCCTCCCCGTCCCTGAAGCCGAAGTCGAAGAGCCCCTTGCCTACTGCCGTCTCCACGGTCACACCGGAATCGCCGACAACCAGCCGACGCAAGGCCGAGGTCTCCGAGTCGGCCACCCAGATGTTGTCCTCGGCATCTATGGCCAGGCCTGAGGACTGGGCAAACCAAGCCTGCTCTGCAACACCGTCAAGAAGCCCCTCAAGGCCCGAACCAGCCAGGATGGACACGGTTCCGGAGCTCGGATCAAACGCGAAGATCTGGTGGGTGCCTGCCATGGCGATCACTACCCGCTGCAGCTTGGCGCTCCACACAACATCCCAGGGTGAAGACAACGAGACGCCCGCGCCCCGCCCCAGGACCCCGACATCGATGGCGTCGGCAGCAAAGTCGGCCGGCCCGCCGTCGTGATGTTCAGACCAATTACCTGCACCCTTCTCCGTGACCCTGGCGGGTCCGGCGTCGAGCAAACGCTGTATGCCATTGCCTGCGACAGTGGTCACCTCGCCCGAAACGAGGTTGACGCCGCGAAGGCGGTGGTTCACGGTGTCTGCAACAACGGCGTCATAGCCCAGCCTGGAAGCGAGATCAACAGGGAGCAGAGCCACGCCTTGGGGCTCATTGAACTGCGCGGTTTCGGCAGCCCCGTCGCCATAGCCCTTGATGCCGGAGCCGATGACGCGCTCCACGGTTTCAAAGTCCGGCCGCAGCTCCACGAGGCGGTGATGGCCGGAGTCCACAACGAGGTAGTTGCCGTTGGCCAGCTGGGTGGCTTTACCGGGGAAACGCAGAGTCCCCGATGTGGGCTCAGGGGCTACGTACGGACCGTTGCCGCGGTGCAGAGTGCCCTTCGCCTCATGCTCGGCAACCAGTTCCTCCAGAAGTACGCCGAGACCGCCCGCATGGCCCTCGCCGGAAAGATGGGCAACGATGTAGCCCTCGGGGTCCACCACAACCAGCGTGGGCCATGCACGGGCCGTGTACGCCTTCCAGGTGGCGAGTTCCGGATCGTCCAGCACCGGGTGGTGGATCTCGTAGCGCTCCACGGCAGCAGCCAAGGCAACGGGATCAGCCTCGTGCTCGAACTTCGGCGAGTGCACACCCACGGTTACCAGGACGTCTGAGTACTTTTCCTCGAGGGGACGGAGTTCGTCGAGAACGTGCAGGCAGTTGATGCAGCAGAACGTCCAGAAGTCCAACAGGACGATCTTGCCGCGGAGCGACTCCAGGTCCAGGGACTTACCGCCCGTATTGAGCCAGCCGCGGCCCTCCAGTTCGGAGGCCCGGACCCGCAATTGGGTGCGTACGGTTTCGCTCATCAGCGTCCTTCCAGCTTGGTATTTCGTTCAGTGTGCCCGGATTGCTCCGCGGAATTTTCCGGAGTCCGACCGGCCAGCTTGGCATCCCGGGCGGCCAAACGGGCAAACATATCGTTGTAAGCACTGAGGTCGGCGTCGTTATTCCTGTCCGCCGCGCGGTCAACCCGCCTGGTCTCGCGTTCATCGGACTTGGACCACATGACGGCCACGCCGATTGCCACCAGCAGTGTCGGTACCTCGCCGATGCCCCAGGCCACGGCACCGCCGAGTTGCTGGTCCGCAAGGGCGGACGGCCCCCATGTACGGCCAAGGTTGCCGAAGTAGTCCGCAGCCAGCAGCCCCGTGCCGCCCATGATCGCCACACCGAAGAACGCGTGGAACCCCATCGTGGCCAGTAGCAGCAGCAGTCGCATTGGATAGGGGGCCCTCCGCGGCAGAGGATCGCTGCCAATCATGCTCAGCACGAAGATGTAGCCCGTCAGGAGGAAATGAAGGTTCATCAGTTCATGGCCTACGTGCTCGCGCATGGCCAGGCCGAACAGGTCAGAGTAGTAGAACAGAACGATCGAGCCGGCGAAGTTCGCGGCGGCGAACAGCGGATGCGTTACTACCTGGGAGAACCTCGAATGGACGAACAGCAACAGCCATTCGCGTAGTCCCCTGGAGCCGTTGGTTCCTTCGCCGCGGGCCGGGAGGGCCCTCAACGCCAAAGTCACGGGAGCACCCAGAACCAGGAAGATCGGCGCAACCATGGTCAGCGCCATGTGGTCCACCATGTGTGCGGAGAACAACACCCGCCCATACACAGCCGGCGGCCCGGAAGTGATGTACGTCAGGACAACCAGACCCACAAGCCATGTGATGGTGCGCAACAGGGGCCACTTGTCCCCACGCTTGCGCACCTTTAGCACGCCGAGGATGTAGGAGACTGCACCGAACAGTGCCACCCCCACCCAGAGCCAGTCGAAGCGCCACTCCGTCAACCAGCGCTCAGGGGTCAGCTCAGGCGGTACCTCGTACCCGGACAGGATGAACGCGGGCGAAGCATCGGGAGCGTACGTGGTTGGTTGAGGGGGAGCCGAGCGCCCAAGCGCCACGGCAAGACCCGACGTCGCACCCATCACCAGAAGCTCAACAAGGATGAGTTGCCAAAGCACGCGCCGGGCAGACATGGACCCCTTCTTGCCCAGCTGGGGAATGACCCACTGCCGGTGCATGAAACCGATGCCTCCAAGCACCAGGGTCGCCAAGGCCTTGGCAAGAATCAGCTGCCCGTAGGACGAGCCGAACAGGTCGTGGGGATTGGTCACGCGGATGGCTGCATTGATGACGCCTGAGGCGAAGACCAGGACGAAAGCAAACCCGGCCAACGAGGAGAATCGTCGAAGGGTGGGCTCGGTGATGTCGCCGGAACCGGAGCCGGCAGCGCCCGACCCGGCGCCCAGGGAACTCGCTCCGCGGGACCCTGCGCCTCTGGAAACCGCACTTCGGGACCCTGCGCCTCTAGGTCCGGACAGCAGGCCCGACAGGACCGCGAGCATGATGATCCCGCCAACCCAGGTGGAAACGCCCACCAAGTGCATGCCAAGGGAGTTGATTGCACCCTCATGGTCGCTGGAACTGGAAGAGTGGCCGATCAGTGCGGTGGGTACCAGGCCGATCAGCGCCAAAAGCAGCGTGAACGCCAGACCGGTTAGGGAACGCACACCAAAAAGCGCAGTGGTGACCACCGCCGCGATGATCGTGACCGCTAGCCAGGCCTTGCCTGTTTCGATGTCGGTCATGAAGTAGACAAGCGAACGGGTGAATTCTGCGTCACCGGACAACCCTTGTCCTGCAACGTCCGCATAGGTGAAGACAAGAACTGCAACAGCCGAAAGGGTCCACACAGCACCCGCGGCGGCGGCCACGGCCAGCGCGCGCGTAAATGCCGGATGCTCGGGAACATCAGCGTCATCCTGCTCCCGCGACCGGGATGACCTGATGTGCTTGGGAAGGATCCCTACAGCGAACACCAGCCCGCCGATGACCGCAGCCACCGAGACGTTATGGATGGCCTTCGCGAAAGGAAGACCCCAGCGGACCAACGCACCAGGGTCCGATACCTGCCGGGCAGCGGCGGCACCCGAAAAGACCAGTGCCCCTGCCAGTACCAGGAACAACACTGCAAGGCCCGCCAGTTGCCAAGGCAGTGAAATTCCCATGCCGGCGGCGCCTCCCCTGGTTCCCGGCTTGGGAACTGGCGAAGGGGCGGGGGCGGAGCTTCTGGCTAATGGCACCTATCCATTGTCCGTTACCATCGCCCGGGCTGCGAATCGGGAAGCCACTGGGGAGGAGAAGTGCTCCGCACAACGAAGAAGGGGTGGCAACCATGGTTGCCACCCCTTCCAGGCTTTCGCCGAAGTGTAATTACTTCTTCTTGGCGACAGCAGCCTTCAGCTTGGAACCAGCGGTCAGCTTAACGCTGTGGCCGGCTGCGATCTGGATGGTCTCGCCGGTCTGCGGGTTGCGGCCGGTGCGTGCTGCACGATCGGTACGCTCAACTGCGAGCCAGCCCGGAATGGTGATCTTCTCGCCAGCGGCAACAGAAGTCTCGAAAACTTCGAACAGTGCATCGAGCACGGAGTTGACAGCTGCCTGGCTGGTGCCGGCCTTGCCTGCTACCTCTGCAACGAGTTCACTACGGTTCTTAGCCATTTACGTCCTCCTGGACTAATACGTTTTTGAGCCTGCAAGCGGAACGCGAGCAAGCCACTGAACCAGAACTTACCAGCTTGCACAGGCATGGCCAGCAGATTCCGCGTGTTTCCGCGCTTTTTTGACCAAAATCACCGGATTTCCGGGGTTTTTGGAGTTGGAAGGCGGTTGTGTCGTACCCTACGGCTGCGAAGGACTGGCGCAAGGCACCACGGCTCAGAACAGTATGCGCTGGTACAGGACATGATCCTGCCACTGGCCGGCGATCTTCAGATAGGCCCGGGCCAGCCCGATCTCCTCGAAGCCGGCCCTTTTCAGGACCGACCGGGAGGCGCCATTGTGGCCGAGCGCTGCGGCTTGGACACGGTGCAGGCCAAGACCGACCGTGGCAAACTCCAGAACAGCTTCCAACGCCGCCCCGGCCACGCCCTGGCCCGTCATGTCACGATCCACCCAATAACCCACATGAGCGCTGAGGAAAGGACCACGGACAATTCCGGTCAAAGTGATAGTGCCGATGACCATATCCCCATCAAGAATGACCCACGGCACTTCCGTGCCGGCGTCCAACTGCGCGAGCTTGGCCTGGATTGAATTCTCCTGGCCCCGGACAGTGAAGAAAGAGTGATCGCGGAGAGGTTCCCAGGGCGCGAGGTGAAGGGCGTTACGGGAGTACGCAGCCGCCAACGCGGCAGCGTCAGATAGCGCGAGCGGACGCATGGATGGCTTCGATGGTCCTGACGGCCAGGAGGGAATGAGCAGGGCTCTGGACTGTTCCACCCTGAGACTCTACCCGGTGGTTAAAGGGGGAAAGCCCTGACCGTCGTGGTCGGGGCTTTCCCTTTAATTTGTGTCCGGCGGTGTCCTACTCTCCCACACCCTCCCGGGTGCAGTACCATCGGCGCTGTGGGTCTTAGCTTCCGGGTTCGGAATGGGACCGGGCGTT
>NZ_JBIVHM010000010.1:0-149212 GCF_044749185.1 Paenarthrobacter sp. NPDC089675
CCCACCGCGCCAGGAATACCACCCACCGCCGGAATCAACCACAGAAAAACCACCCAGCTGTCACAAACAGCTTGATATATACCGACGTTCCGGCGATTTCGTCGTTTTCGGGCGATTTCGCTGGGTCAGCTCAGCGGCGGCGTCCGATGGCCAGGCCCGCCCAAAACGCGAGGACCAGCAGGCCCACGATGGCCACGAGCAGGCCGATCTGCGTACCTTGGCTGATCATGGCGACGCCGTTACCCGAGAATGATGCGTTGCTCAGCGGCGCATAGGCGAACCACCCGAAGCCGGCATCCCTGTTGCTCCACGCCACGATCAGCCCGACGATCACCGCGATCAGCCCCAGCAAAGGCACGACGACGGCCGTCGGTTTGCGGGCGGGCTGCGGTGTGTTGTGTTCCCCAAATGTGTTGTCCCCCATGCGGGCAAGCCTAACCCGCGGCGCTGCGCCGAGATCGCTGGAACCCTGCCACTTCGCCGGGAAGGTTCCAGCGATTTCGTGACTTTCCGTGCGAAAGGACCGGTTTCCAGCGAAGTCGCGGATCGCAGCGCAACACGCAATCGGTAGAGTGCTCCCATGGATGAGAAAGCAACGTTGCTGCACTACCTCCGCACACGCCGAGCCGACCTGCTCGGCAAAGTGGAAGGCCTGAGCGAATACGACGCCCGCAGGCCCATGACTCCCACAGGCACCAACCTCCTGGGGTTGGTGAAACACGTGGCCAGCGTGGAGTTGGGGTACTTCGGAGAGACCTTCGGCCGGCCGGACGGGCGGGAGCTCCCGTGGTACGAGGCCACAGCCGAGCCCGATGCCGATATGTGGGTTCCGGCAAACGAAAGCATGCAGGACATCATCGACCTGCACCACTTCTCCGCCAAGCACAGCGACGAAACCATCGAGGCACTCCCCCTGGACGCACCCGGCGTGGTGCCCTGGTGGTCCGAGGAAAAGAAGAACGTGACCCTGCACCAGATCCTCGTGCACATGTGCGTCGAAACAGCCCGGCATGCCGGCCACGCCGACATCATCCGCGAACTCATCGACGGCCAGGCGGGCCAGCGGCCGAATGATCCCAATATCCCGCAGCGGACGTCGGAAGAACTGGCCGCCCACCGGTACAGGATCGAAGAGGCGGCGCTCGAGGCAGACCGCCACAGCTGAGTTTCATAGCCCACCCAGCGGTCAACCCGGCCGCCGATAGGAACCGGTAGACAGCGCCCGACGGCGGTACTTAAGTGCCGCCGTCGGGCGCTCCTTTCTGCCTGCCCCACATGTGCTGCTGCCCCGCAAGACCGCCACGCAAACTTGAGCCGAAATTGAGCCAAACGAACCCGATCCTTGATGTTGCGGCGTGACTCTGGATGCAGGCGCAGCACCCATACACAGGGCCAAGCGCTCCGAATATCCAGCAAGGACACAACGAGGTGGGGGAAATGATGGAACAGGCAGAAGCTCAAACAGAGGTGATGGCCGTCAAGGGCATCATCCAGGACCAGCTTCCCGTGGATTTTCACGCGCTGGGGGTCGCGGGGTGCATCGACCGGCTGGCCGAACCGCTGCGCCGCTCCGGCGTTGAGGTGCACTGGGACATCCCCCACCACGGCATCGAGATCTCTTCCGCTTCTGCCGGCCTGCTGTACCACGTGGCCCAGGAGACCTTCAGCAACACCCTCAACTATGCGGACGCCAGCGAACTCAGTATCCGCCTCAACGCCGTGTACCACGGCATCCAGCTCACGGTCACGGACAACGGCAAAGGCTTCGAGATCCACGCAGCGCCCAGCGGACGGCGCCACGGTTTCGGCTTGCTGCTCATGTCCCTGGCAGTACACGACGCCGGCGGCACCGTGGACATCGAATCCCAGCTCGGCCAAGGCACCAGCGTCTGTGTCACCCTGCCCCTGGATTGAGTCCTTATTGGGACCTTTTTCGGCCGCCTGAAGCATGGATCGATTGCCACGGCGGACGTATTCTGTAGCTACTTTTCGCACCTGGTGTCCGGACGGAACGGCAGGAAAATGGCACGGAACAGGGGTCAACGCATCGGCCTGGGCAGGTTCCTGCTCAGGATCTTCGGTTTCTTCTTCGTGAGCTTCTTGTGCGGTGTGCTGATCTCCGGCCTGGTGGTGCCCGTGGTGGCCTTCACCGGCACCACGGTTGGCGGGTCCATCGGTTTCTATGAGAGCCTGCCCAGCCAGCTCGACGTCGATTCGCCTTCCCTCTCCAGCACGGTGCTGGCCTCGGATGGCTCGCCCATAGCAACGTTCTACGCAGAGAACCGTGTGAAGGTGCCCTTGGACCAGATGTCGCCCTTCATCCGGCAGGCGATCGTGGCTATCGAGGACAGTCGCTTCTACCAACATCCGGGCGTGGACGCACAGGGCATCATGCGGGCGCTGACCTCCAATCTGACCAAGGGAACCCGGCAGGGCGCTTCCACCCTGACGCAGCAATACGTGACGAATGTGCTCAACGAATCCAGGCTGTCCCAGGGAAAGCCTGAAGACGTGGTGCTGAGCGGCCAGAAGACCATGGGAGACAAACTCCGCGAGATCAAGCTGGCCCTGGAACTGGAAAAGCGGTTCAGCAAGGACCAGATCCTGGAGGGCTACCTCAACATCGTGTTCTTCAACCGCAACGCCTACGGCATCGAAGCCGCCTCCCGGTACTTCTTCAGCACCACAGCCAAGGACCTCAACCTTCCGCAGGCGGCACTCCTGGCGGGGCTCGTCAACGGTCCCAGCATCTACGACCCCACCGTGGATCCGAACGCTGCCATCGCCCGCCGCAACCTGGTGCTGGACAGGATGCTCGAACAACACGTCATCAACCAGGTGGACCACGACGCCGCCGTGGCCACCCCGGTGGAATTGAAAGTCACCCCTTCCATGCAGGGATGCGCGGGGGCTGCGATGGCGACGTACTTCTGCGACTACGTCTCCCACCTCATCCTCAACAACGAGTCCTACGGCGCTACCCTGGCAGACCGCGAGCGCCTCCTGTACCGCGGCGGCCTCACCATCACCACCACCTTGGACAGCCGGCTGCAGGCAGCGGCCCAGGCCCAAGTCGACGCCTCGGCCGGCGACAACCCGGACAGGTGGGGGGCGGCCATGACCACCGTGGAGCCCGGAACCGGCAGGATCCTGGCCATGGCCCAGAACACGGTGTTCGTTCCCCAGCCGGGCAAGTACGACACCCAGTTGAACTTCAGCGTGGACGCCAAGGACGAGAACGGCTACGACCTCAACGGCGCAGGCGGCTTCCAGCCCGGTTCCACCATGAAGCCCTTCATCTACGCGGAGTGGCTTAACGAGGGCAAGAACCCCACCGCCATCGTGGATGCTTCCCGCCGGGTTTACCCGGTGGGCTTTCCCTGGCGTGACAGCTGCGGCAAGGTCCTTGGTGGCTACAGCACCGCGCAAAAGGCCCAGAACCTCGGCGCGGACGACGATCTGCAAAACAACGACGAGGGCTACTACAGGCCCATGCCCATCAACTACGGCCTCTACAACTCGATCAACACCGCCACCTTTGCCACGGCGGCCCAGTTGGACTTCTGCGGCATCCAGCGAATGGTGGACAGCGTAGGCCTCCACAGCGGCTTGGACAACGCACCGGTAAACATGCACCAGATCGGCAACCTGTTGGGTTCGATCGGCGTCGCGCCCGTAGTCCTCGCCAGCGCCTACGCGACCTTCGCCAACGACGGCACGTACTGCAAGCCAATCGCCATCGCGGACATCAGCGACTCGCAGGGCCGGAAATACGACGCACAAAAGTCCGAGTGCCGGGCCGCCGTCAAGCCAGAGGTTGCCCGGGGCGTCACGTCCGTCCTCCAGGACGTCCTCAAGATGGGCTCGGGCGTCTACATCAACCCGAAGGTGCAGAACCAGGTTCCCGTTGCAGCAAAGACGGGCACCTCGAACAACAACGGCGCCACGTGGGTTGCGGGCTACACCACCCGGCTCGCCACCGCTTCATTCTTCGGGGATACCTCGGCAGGACAGCAGCGCGCCGGGCAGAACGTGACCATCAACGGCAGGTTCTACAAGTCCCTGGACGGGTACATGATTGCCGGCCCGCAGTGGGCAAACTACATGATGCAGGCCACCGCCCTCTACCCAAGCGGCACCTTCAACCCGCCGCCACCCCCACCGGCCCCGGCTCCCATCACCACAGCCCCTGCAGTCCCCCGGCTCACCGGCCGCTAGGGTCGCGAAAGTTAGCGCACGACGGCGACCTCCCGCCGTCGTACGTTTTCGTTGGGAGGCCCGCTCTGCCGCCTAACGCGACGACATGACGCGCAAAGCAGGCCACACAAGGGGATTGGTTTGAGCGCGGGGTTGGTTACCGGGCGTAGCGCTCCGTGAAGTTCCTCAGCACCCGCATCGGTTCCGTGACCGTGGCGTGCCGGGCGGAACGGATCAGTTCCTCGGCCTGCTCGGGCGGGAAGTAGCCCGCATCCTTATAGATATTGATGCGGGTGACGAGGCCCTCGACGTCCAATTCAGGGTGGAACTGCGTGGCGTAGAGGTTGTTCTTGATACGAAACATATGGACCGGACAAGCAGCCGAAGCGGCCAACAGGACCGCATGGCCCGGGAGCTTGCTGCAGGCCTCTTTGTGCCCGACGAAGGCGTCGAAGGTATGCGGCAGCCCGGCAAGCAGCGGATCACGCTCGCCCTCCGCCATCAGCTTGATTTCCGTAGGACCCACGGGTTCACCGAAACGCCTGTCGATGGTGGCGCCCTGGTGGACCCCCAAAGTTCCAACGCCGTAGCAGGCTCCGAGGAACGGGAAGTCCTGTTCAACGATGTGGTCCAGGAGTGCGGAGAGTTCGGCCTCAACCCGGAGCTGTGCCGGACTTTTTTCCTCCACAGGATCGCTCGATGTGTACGGGCTGCCACCCACTATCACGCCGGAGTAGTCCTCCAGCTTGAGTGCAGGCATGGGGGCAGCCTCCAACCTGACCCGTACAAGGTCATGCTCATCCAACGCGCAATAGCGCAGGTAGGCCTGGTACTCGTCGTCGGCGGCAGCATCTTCGGCCCGGGTCGCCAGCAGCAGGAACGGCTTCACAGGCCCAGTTTGCGGGAGAAGCCACAAACATTCCAAGCAACGAGGGTGGGTCTGACAGACACTCCCTTGCTGCGGCCGCATTGCGTAGCGTTGGAATTGTTCGCGCTAACGCCCCGTATGCGCCGTTCAATCCAAGGAGCAATTTTTGAAGCAGGACCCTGCCGTGGTCAAAGCCAAGCAAGCCACTTCGATGCAAGAAGTGGCATCCAGTAAGCGCCCGGCCAAGATTCCGTGGGGTGGTCTTCTGGTATTGGCCGCGGCCGGGTTCACGGCGGTGACCACGGAACTTCTGCCGTCAGGGCTGCTCCCGCAGATCAGCAGGGAGCTGGGCGTTGACGAATCGGCAGTAGGTTCATTGACTGCGGCGTACGCGGCAATCATCGTAATTACCGCGCTGCCGTTGTCGCGCCTGCTCGGAGGCCGCGTCCCAAGGAAGACCCTATTGATCGGCACGGTCCTGGCCTTCGCGCTCAGCAACGTCTTGCTGGCAATGAGTCCCAACCTGGCAGTAGCGGTCGTGGCACGGTTGCTGGGCGGCATTGCCCACGGCATGCTCTGGTCCAGCATGGCCCCGTACGTTGCACGGATTGTTCCCGCCCACTCCGTAGGGAAGTCCATGGCCGTGGTGTTCAGCGGAACCAGCATCGCACTGGCCGTAGGAGCCCCGATCGGGACGCTCATGGGTACCGTCCTGACGTGGCGCGCCTCGTTTGTGGTCCTGGCCGGCGTCGGTGTGCTCCTGGCCGGACTTGCCCTGTGGCTCCTTCCGGCAGCCCACGATCCCGGAAGCCACAAAGCCCCGTCCATCAGGGCGGCCCTGAAGCTGCCGGGAGTGATTGCGGTGGCTACGGCATGGCCGCTGTTGTTGCTGGCCCATTTCACACTCTTCACGTACATCGCGCCGTTCCTGCTCGCTTCCGGCCTGCCCGAAGCACTTACCGGGATTTCGCTCTCCGTGGTGGGTGTTTCGGGGCTCGTGGGTATCTGGATTGCTGGCCTGACCGCTGATTCCCATCCACGGCGGTCCGTGATAACCGCCGTCGGGCTTCTCCTGCTGGCGTTCGCGCTGCTGCCTTTCCTGGGGACCACGACGCCGGGGATGTTCGCCCTCATGGTCGTGTGGGGCGTGTCCTTCGGCGCCATGGGTATCTACAACCAGGCGGCGATCCTCCGCGCAGGTGGAGAACACAAGGACGCAGCCAACGGTCTGACGGTCGTGACCATCCAGGTAGGCATCGCCGTGGGTGCCGTGTACGGAGCACTGGCACTCAACCTGCTTGGCGCACACCTTGTACCTTTGGCCGCCGCGCTTCCCACTGCGATTTCGTTGGTGATCATGATCGCCGGCAGGCGCGGTGGCTACCCGGCGGGAGGGCGGGAGAAGCGCCGTTAACATCGCTGAAACATGCCAGTCACGCGATCTTCACGAACGCCGCATTTCTGTAACCTACCTGCAACTTAGACCTTCTGAGTCGGAAACATAGCTCACCGAGTATTGAACCCGGGGATGCGAGGGCCGACGATTCCAGGCCCGTCACGGACAGGCTTGATCAGAAGGGAAACGCAGGTGGAGATCTCTGCGCAAAACGTCTGGCTGATGTTGTCATCGGCAATGGTTCTTTTCATGACCCCGGGCCTCGGCCTCTTCTATGGGGGCATGACGCGTGCCAAGGCAGCCCTCAACATGATCATGATGAGCTTCATTTCCGCCGGCATCGTTGGCGTGGTGTGGGTCCTCTGGGGTTACTCCATGACCACGGGCGACGGCTTCCTGGGCCTGTTCGGCAACCCGTTCGCGCACTTCGGCCTCCAGGACCTCATGGGCTCACCCGACCTCATCAAGGCCACCTTCGCGGCAACCTTCGCCATCATCACCGTGGCCCTTATCAGCGGAGCCATTGCCGACCGGGCAAAGTTCGGCGCCTGGGCCTTGTTCGTTCCCATTTGGGTCACCGTTGTCTACTGCCCCCTGGCCTACATGATCTGGGGCGGGGGCCTCATGAGCGCAGGCGGCGCACTCACCGACATCTTCGGCCAAGTCATCGACTTCGCCGGCGGCGCAGTGGTTGAGGTCAGCTCGGGAACCGCTGCTTTTGTCCTCGCATTGATCGTGGGAAAGCGTCACGGTTTCGCCAAGGACCCCAACCACCGCCCGCACAACGTGCCGTTCATCATGATCGGTGCAGCCATTCTCTGGTTCGGCTGGTTCGGCTTCAACGGCGGCGCAGCAACCACGGCAGCCCAGGCCGGCCTCATCTGGATCAATACCCTGGTTGCACCCGCTGCGGCCATGCTCAGCTGGTTGGTGACCGAGAAGATCCGCCACGGACACCCCACCTCGCTGGGTGCAGCATCCGGCGTTGTCGCCGGCCTTGTTGCCATCACGCCGTCCTGCGCAAACATCAGCCCGCTGGCCGCAGTTTGCCTGGGCCTGGTTGCCGGTGCCGCCTGCTGCGTGTTCGTGGATCTCAAGTACAAGTTCGGCTTTGACGACTCCCTGGACGTGGTCGGCGTGCACTTCGGCGCAGGCGTGATCGGCACGTTGTCCCTCGGTTTCATCGCCCTCCCGCAGGACGGCGTTGGCGGCGGCCTCCTGTACGGTGGCGGACCCCAGCAGTTGATTGCGCAGATTGTCGCCGTGGTCGTCACGATCCTGCTCTCCGGCCTGGGCACCCTGGTGATCGGCCGGGCCATCCACAAGACCATCGGCTTCCGAGTCACCCTTGATCACGAAGTGGCCGGAGTGGACCTTACCCAGCACGCCGAGACAGCGTACGAATTCGGCCTCACAGCCCATGGCCACTTCCGGCAGCAGCAGGCCCACCTGTCCTCACTGATCAAGCGGAAGCCGGAGGCGGCGCCCGCTGAGGGAGTGGCTGCGCCCGCGGCGAAGGAAGACAGCTTCGCTTAGTCTCCCCCGACAAACAGCGGACGACGGCGGTACGCAAGTGCCGCTGTCTTCCGCTGTTTTGCGGTAACCACCCAAGTAGGGGACAGTTCGCGTCGCAATGGGGGCTCGTAGCGACGTTTGCTGTCCCCTAGTTGGGGCCGTTCCAGAGGCGTTGCCACCAACGGCGTTTCGACGGCGGTTCAGGCTCAGTTTCAGGCGGGGAGGCCGTGGCCCGGCGATCACGCCAGCGCTGCACCTCGTGATCCACATCCCGGAGCTTGGTAATCACCGGCGGGCCGCCCTGCAGTTGGCGCCGGGCTTCAATCACCCGTTTGTTGAAGTCTTCCAAGGTCTCGCGGACCTGCTTCTCCATGAGGTATTGGTCCAGCTTGGCATCAAGTTCGGCGTCCTCCGTGCGCAGCAGTATGGCAGGAGGCCCCAGCCCGCTGATTTGTTCGCGTTGGATAAGGCCTTTGACCCACCAGTCGGGGTCGTAGCCCTTGCCGAGTCCGGGGATGGGCTTGCCTGCGTACTTGAGGTTGTCGAACTTCCCCTGGGCCATGGCTTCGCGGACGAGGTAGTCGGCGCGGGCGGCTTCGTTGACCTTGCGCCGCTTCTCGCGAACGGCATCATCGGCGTCGAGCTCGGCGCGTTCCTCAGCGTTGCCCCCGCTGCCGCGGCCTGCCCTGAGCTCCGCAGCGCGTTCCAGGCGTCTCCGATTGCCTTGGTTTTCCACGGCTTCCACCGCCTCTCACGAATCGTCCTGACCCTGGAGTCGTGTTCCTCTTTCCAGTATTCCCCAAAGGTGCGGGCACCAAACAGCTGTGCCGCCACCACCAACTTTGACCACGGGAAGGCCCCGACACGCCGCGTGGGGGCGTGCCGGGGCATTTTGGAGCTCAATGTGGTTGGTAGTGGCGCACGGGTACCGCAAAGTTGTCTGAGATCAGCTGCAGCCCCGGTCCGCTCCCGTCAGCGAACGGCCATGCTTGGATCCAACAGCTCGATGTCCTCCGGGGTCACCAGGACCACGCGTGCCGTGCAGATGTCGTAGAACAATCCCGTGGCCTGGACCTTCCCGGAAGCCAGCGTCGGGCCTGTGACGGGATGCTCCCGGAGCTTCCCCAACTGCACTGCGACGTTGACCATGCTCAGCTGGTCCAGGACGCTGAATCCTTCCCTTTCAGCCGCCTTGGCCACGGGATGCCCGCCCGTGAGGGCACCGTAGCTGGGCCGGGCGTGTTCCAGCCAGGTATCGAATCCCGCGCCCAACGAAGGCGCTGTACCCTCGGCATCAGCCAGCACGGCCTTCATCGCACCGCAGTTGGAGTGCCCGCAGATCACGATCGAGTCCACGGACAAGGCGTTCACGGCGAAGGACAACGTGGAGTCAATGGACGCTTCGTTGCCGTCATTGCAGACCACGTTGCCGATGTTCCGCAACGTCAGCAAGTCACCGGGGCCACTGCTGGTGATCAGGTTCGGGTTCACCCGCGAGTCCACGCAGGCAATAAACAACGTGTCCGGATTCTGGCCATCCGTCAGGTCCTGAACGAGTGGCCGGACTTTGTCCGCGTGCCGGCGATGGTATTTGTCGATGCCCCGGAGGATCGAGCGCAGCGGCGGGTAAGCATCGCCGTCGTCGTCCGCTCCGGCGAGAACCGAACGCCGCGGCGGCAACGGGAACTCCCGTAAGTCCTGCCGCTGCGGCGCGCTGTCCGCGGCGTCGGTGAACGCCGTTGTCCCGTGCTCCTCGATAGCGACCGATGCTCCGGTGGATTGATGCTGGGCCTGCCAGGCAACCAAGGCCTCCCGGAACGCGTGATCCAGGTAGTCGGCGTTGAGCTCCACCACCACATCCTTGCTTTCCGGCACGGCATGGAGCACGCGGCTCAAGCGGGGCAGCGCAAAGAAGCTGCAGGACCCTGCGACAGTGACCCGCCACGGCATCTCCGGGGCAGCCGGTGCATGTGCGTGGAGCTGGGCCCGAAGAACCCGCCACAACACGCACAGCGCAGCCAGGGCCAGGCCAATGATCACACCTTCCAGGAGATTCAGGGCGACTACGCAGACCAGCGTCACGCCGTACACAAGGAAATCCCCGGTCCGAAGGCTGGTCTTGATATCGGCAATCTTCACCAGCTTGGCGCCGATCACCAACAACAAACCAGCCAAGACGGACAACGGAATCAATTGGATGAGGCCGGCAAAGAGCGCGGAAAAAACCAGCACCCACACCCCGTGCAGGATGGCAGAAGCGCGCGACTTGGCACCGGCCTCAACGTTGGTGGCACTCCGCACAATCACTCCGGTAACCGGCAGGCCACCCAGCATGCCCGAGACCATGTTCGCCGAACCCTGGCCCACCAGCTCGCGGTTCAGGTTTGTCCTCGCGCCGGTGTGCATCTTGTCCACAGCAACGGCGGAGAGAAGCGATTCAATGCTGGCGATAAGCGCCACCGTGATGACTGCCATGACCGCGCCGCGCCAATTGCCATCGGGCAGGTTGGGCAGCGCAATTGCATCAAAAATGGACCCGCTGAAGCTGATCCGCTCCACGCCGGGCGCCACCGCCACGGACACGGCGGTCACGGCCACGACGGCGGCCAGCGGACCGGGAACCTTGCGAACGGCTGCGGGGAGGTACTTCCAACCGAGCAATATGGTTACAACCGCCAGCCCCAGAAGCGCCGAGTGCAGTTCAACGTTGGTGACGGCGGCGGGGAGTCCGGCAAGGTTCTCGACCGCGGAGCCTGCCGCTTCGCCGCCCAGCAGCACGTGGATTTGCTGCAGGATGATCGTGATGCCAATCCCGGCAAGCATCGCCTTGACCACCACCGGCGACACTGCCAAGGCGGCCCTCCCCACACGGCTCAGTCCGAGGAGCAACTGCACGACGCCGGCAGCCGCCGTGATTGCGCATGTCACCTGCCAGCCGAACTCGGCGACGAGACCGGCGACGACGACGGTCAGCCCGGCTGCGGGGCCGCTTACCTGAAGGACGGATCCACCGAGTGTGCCGGCGATGATTCCGCCCACGGCCGCGGCGATGAGGCCCGCCATGATGGGCGCACCCGACGCGGCAGCGATGCCGAGGGAAAGCGGAAGCGCTACGAGGAAGACAACCAGGGAGGCGGGAAGGTCGGCGCCGAGGTTGTCGAGGAAGCGGGGTCTGCCCGAGGGCTTGTTGCTGGGCGGACTGTGGGCGTCGTTCGCTGTTTTGGATGCCTGGGGCATTGGATCTCCTTGGCTCGTGGAGTTGACTCCTTCAGCGTAAGAAAACTGTCATGTCGAGTGACAAGCTGATGTGACACGTTTGACAAAAGTTGTGAATACGCAGCTTCACATGGCGACAAAGGGGAACTTTCACATAGGTCGTAAGCGTTGCTGCATCCTGGCACACCGGCCGGCAAAGGGTGCTCCGAGCGCACTCCTCGGCTCCGAGCAAAAAGGTAAGTTTCCTTAGGGTAGGTTGGTGCCAAGCGGAATGACAGTTTGGAGGCAGTCCATGGATGAGGTCCAACCCCTTCGCATCAGTTCGGAACCGGCGCAGTTGCAGGCACTTGAACCCATGCTCGAAGCGGTCAGCGAACTCGTAGGCGACGTGCCCGCCCTGCTGGAGGTGGCCAAGGACATCGCGCAGACGGTCCCGCATCCGGGCGAAGGAAGCACGGCCAAACTCTGGGAGGTGCTGGCCTCAGTTACTGCGGTGGATGTGGCCGCCGGACGGGTCCTGGAACCGCACCTCGACGCCGTCCACATCCTGAGCCAGGCCGGTCACCCGGAGCCCGAAGGCGCGTGGGGCGTTTTCGCCGCGGAAGGCCCCGGGTTGAGGCTGGAAGCCACCCGCGATGACGCTGGAAATTACCTTCTGAATGGGTCAAAACCCTGGTGTTCGCTCGCATCACAACTGGATGGAGCGGTGGTCACAGCCCACCTCCCGGGGGACCAGGGACGCGCGGCCTTCGCGGTAAACCTCAAAGACCACGGTGTCACGTGTGAGACACCGCAGTGGTCCAGCCGGGGCCTGCGGGAAATCCCCAGCGGCACAGTGCACTTCCACCACGTCCCGGCGACGATCCTGCAGGGACCAGGCTGGTACCACCAGCGCCCCGGCTTCGCGTGGGGCGGCATCGGCGTGGCCGCGTGCTGGCTGGGCGGCGCAGTGGCCCTGGCCCGGGACTTCGGTGGGTCCCTGTCAAAGGCAGCAGACAACGGTCGCGATCCCGATCAGGTCGCGTTGGCCCACCTCGGCGAAATCGATCGCCTGATCAGTTCCAGCACCGCCCTCCTGGCAAGGATCGCCGAACAGATCGATGGCCACCAACCCGGCACGGGTCCCAGCGACTGGAGCATGGCGCAAAGGGCCCGCGGGACCGTAGCTGCCGCCGTCGAACGTATTCAGACCCTGGTGACGCAGGACCTGGGACCGGGACCCCTCGCGTTCAACGAAACCTATGGAAAGCGCATGGCTGACCTTGCCCTGTACGTCAGGCAACACCACGCCATGCGTGACGACGCGCAACTCGGCGCCCTGGTGTTCAAGGGAGAGCGCGAATGGTGACCTTTTCCCACACGGACGCGGGCACCCCTGAGGCCGCCTGGTCCAGCAGCGGCGTCCGCGTCCTCCCGGAGCTGCCCCTGGGAGACGACGAACTCTCCGCCATGACGTTCGTGGTCCTGGCCGCGCACCCCGACGACGAATCGCTCGGCGCCGGCGGCCTCCTGGCCAAGCTCCACGCCGCCGGGGCGTCAATCCGGTTGCTGTTGTGCACCGCCGGCGAGGCGTCGCACCCGGATTCAACAACGACGACGGCGGAGCAGCTTTCCGCTGTCCGGCTGGCAGAGTTCGGTGCAGCCGTGTCCGGGCTGGCTCCTGGTGCATCGTGGCAGTTTCTGGAACTGCCGGACGGGAAGTTGGCTGCGGCAAGCGAGCGCATCGCCGGGAGCGTCCGTTCGGCGATCGACGAATCCGGAGCCCCGGCCAAGCAAGTGGTGATCGTTTCGCCCTACCGCGCCGACGGGCACATCGACCACGACACCCTTGGCAGCGTGGCCGCCAAGCTGGCCGAAGAAGGCGGTCACGGCCTGCTTGAGTACCCCATCTGGTACTGGCTGTGGGCCGGACCGGACGACGCCACCTGGACCTCATGGACCCGGGTCCCCTTAACGTCCGCGGAACAGCAAGCCAAGGCCCGGGCGATGCAGTCACACACGTCGCAGATCAAGCCCCTGTCCGGGCTACCGGGGGACGAAACCCTCCTGTCCCCGACGTTCCTGGAGCACTTTGCGCGCTCATGGGAAACCTTTGCGTGGCACCCACCGGTAGCTGGAACAAACCCGGCCGGTTCGCAAAGTGCGACATCACCGACCGAGGCATCCCACCGGGCCGGAGACGCCGAGGAGATTTTCGACGCCGTCCATGACCGCGAGGATGATCCTTGGAACTACACCACCAGTTGGTACGAACGCAGGAAACGGGCACTCACCCTGGCCGCGCTCCCCGAGGAACACTATGATTCAGGCTTGGAAATCGGCTGCTCCATCGGCACCCTCAGCGTGGAACTCGCCCCGCGGTGTGCCAACTTCCTCGCCGTGGATGCCAGCAGCAAAGCCCTCGTGCAGGCCGCAGAGCGCTTGCGCGGATATCCGGGGGCCCGAACGCAGAAGCTGACGGTGCCGCAGGAATGGCCCGAGGGCAGCTTTGACCTCGTAGTGGTCTCCGAGGTGGGTTATTACGTCGCACCGGAGGAACTCACCGAACTCCTCCAGCAGGTGAAATCCTCCATGCGGCCCGGCGGGACGCTCCTGCTGTGCCATTGGAGGCATCCGATCTCCGGATGGCAGTTGGACGGAGAAACCGTCCACGCGATGGCGCGCGAGCAACTCGACTGGCCAAGCCGGGCCCTGTACCGGGAAAAGGACTTCCTGCTCGAGGTGCTCGCGTCCCCCGACGGATCCTCGTGACCGCCCCGGAGGCGAAGGATCCTTCCGGGGCGATCCGTCACGTGGCAGTGGTGGTCCCGGCCCACAATGAGGAGCATCATTTGGGCCGCACGCTGACATCCCTTCGCCGGGCGGTGCAGAACCTGGAGCTCCGCTGTCCCGCGGTGACCGCCAGCATCACGGTGGTCCTGGACAGCTGTACGGATGGCTCGGCCGGAATCGCTGCGCAGTCTGCGGCCGAGCGCCGGTTCACGGCGTTGTCCGTCAGGCTGCGCAGCGCAGGAGCAAGCCGCGCGGCGGGGGTCGAGGCCGCCTTGGCAGCGGAGTGCTCCGACCCGCAGTCAATGTGGCTGGCGAATACCGATGCCGACTCCTCCGTCCCGCCGGGGTGGTTGGTGCGTCAGGTGGAGTTGGCCAACGCAGGAGCCGACGCCGTGCTGGGTTCGGTTGAGCCGGATCCCGCCGACGTGAACCCGGACGTGTTGCTTCGCTGGTTGGAACTGCACCCGTTCCAGGAAAACCATCCATACATCTACGGAGCGAACTTCGGGATCAGGGCTTCGGCCTATCTGGGCGCCGGGGGCTTCCCGAGGGTCCGCGCGCACGAGGACAGGATCCTCGCGGAGCGACTCCGGCGTCGCGGTTTCCGGGTGGTGGCAAGCGACTCGCTCAGGGTGACCACTTCAGGTCGAACAGAGGCGCGGGCACCGCAAGGATTCGCCGCCTACCTCCGCCAGTTGGCCCACAAAGTGCCGGCCGTGAGCGAGTCAGCCTGACCGAAGTCCGCCGAAGCAAAGGAGCTCAGCGGAGCGCCATGCTCGGATCCAGCAGCTCGATGCCTTCCGGGGTCACCAGGACCACGCGTGCCGTGCAGATGTCGTAGAACAACCCCGTGGCATGAACTTCCCTGGAGGCCAACGCAGGTCCGGTGGCATGGTGTTCATCCAACTTGGCCAATTGGACCGCGACGTTGACCATGCTCAGCTGATCCAGCCGACTGAACCCCGCAGCGGCGGCGGCCAGTCCCACGGGATGATCTGCCTGCAGTGCCTCGTAGCTGGGGCGTGCGTGCTCGAGCCAGGCATCGAATCCCGCGCCCAAAGAAGGCGCCGCGCCCTCGGCGTCTGCGAGAACGGCTTTCATGGCACCGCAGTTCGAGTGCCCGCAGATCACGATCGAGTCCACGGACAATGCCTTCACGGCGAAGGACAACGTGGAATCGATCGAGGCGTCACGGTCGTCGCTGCAAACCACGTTGCCGATGTTCCGCAACGTCAACAGGTCCCCGGGACCACTGCTGGTGATCAGGTTCGGGTTCACCCGGGAATCGACACATGCCACAAAGAGGGTGTCCGGATTCTGCCCGTCGGTCAGGTCCTGAACGAGGGGCCGGACTTTGTCTGCGTGCCGGCGATGGTATTTGTCGATGCCCAGAAGGATCGAGCGCAGCGGCGGGTGAGCGTCCCCGTCGTCGTCCGTTCCTTCCAAAGCCGAGTCCCACGACGCCCGGGGCGGCAGCGGAAACTCCTTCAAGTCCTGCCGCTGCGGCGCGTTGTCGGCCGCGTCCGTGAGGGCGGTGGTTCCGTGTTCTTCGAAGGTCACAGCTGCACCCGTGTTGCCTCGCTGCGCGCCCCAGGCCATAAGCGCTTCACGGAAGGCGTGGTCGAGGTAGTCGGCATTGACCTCCACCACCACGTCTTGGCCTTCGGGGATGGAATGGAGCACCCGGTTCAAGCGGGGCAGCGAGAAGAAGCTGCAGGAGCCGGCGATGGTCACCCGCCACGGCATCCCGGGAGCCGCCGGTGCGTGGGCGTCAAGATGGGCTCGCAGCACCCGCCACAGCACGCACAGCGCGGCCACCGCCAGGCCTATGACCACCCCTTCAAGCAGGTTCAACACCACTACGCACACCAGGGTCACGCCGTAGACCAAGAGGTCGCCGGTGCGGTGGCTGGTCTTGATATCGGCAATCTTCACCAGCTTGGCGCCGATCACCAGCAGAAGGCCCGCGAGTACTGACAACGGAATCAACTGGATCAGCCCGGCGAACAACGCCGAGAACACCAGAACCCACACGCCATGAAGGATGGCAGAAGCGCGCGACTTGGCACCGGCCTCAACGTTGGTGGCACTGCGGACGATCACGCCCGTCACGGGCAGGCCGCCAAGGAGACCGGACACCACATTGGCCGACCCTTGACCCACGAGTTCACGGTTCAGGTTGGTGGGTGTTCCTCCATGCATCTTGTCCACGGCAACAGCGGACAACAGCGATTCAATGCTGGCAATAAGCGCCACCGTGATCACCGCCAGGGCGACCGAACCCCAGTTGCCCTCGGGAAGGCCGGGCAGGGCAATGGCGTCAAAGATGGAGCCGCTGAAGCTGATCCGCTGGACATCCCCCATCGACACCGAGACGGCAGTAACCACGACCACGGCAACCAATTGACCGGGAACTTTCCTGACCGCGGCAGGTACGTACTTCCATGCCAGCAGGATCACCACCACTGCAAACCCCAGCAAGGCCGTCCCTGCCTTCATGTCGGCGATCGCGGACGGAAGGGCCAGGAGGTTTTCCACCGCTGAACCGGACGCCTTGCCGCCGAGAAGGACGTGCAACTGCTGCAGGATGATGGTGATTCCGATCCCGGCAAGCATCGCCTTGACCACCACCGGCGAGACGGCAAGCGCGGCACGTCCCAATCGACTCAGCCCCATCAGCAATTGCACGACGCCGGCGGCAACGGTGATTGCGCAGGTCGCTTGCCATCCGAACTCCTGGACCAGGCCGGCGACGACGACGGTAAGGCCCGCCGCGGGGCCGCTCACCTGAAGGACAGAGCCGCCGAGAGCCCCGGCCACGATGCCGCCAACCGCAGCAGCGATGAGGCCGGCCATGATAGGCGCTCCCGAGGCGGCGGCGATGCCAAGGGACAGCGGGAGTGCAACGAGGAAGACCACCAGCGATGCGGGAAGGTCGACGCCGAGGCTTCCAAGGAGGGAGCGCCTGCCGGGTTTGCCGGGCGGGCCGGACGGCTTGCTTCCGGACGGGCTGTGGGTATCAGAGGGCACGACTGATGGCGCCGATAATTTAGGCATGAATAGTCCTTTGGACTCGAAAAGTTTATTCCCGCAGCCTAAAAAACGATAAAAGAATGTTCAATCAAATGTGACTGAGAAAACTTAAGTTGCCACCCGGGCCGAAATTTTGCTATCCAGCGAAGCAATTCAAGGATGCGTTTAATTAGCTTCCGATTGGCCACTATAAATCAAATATGTACGTTTATGGAAAATACTTCCTCTAAAACGTACGTTATTCAGAATCAAATCAAACTACTGTCCAGCCAGCCCTGACTCCACCGCCGCGATGGCGTTGGCCGTAATGGAATCCCGGTCCCCCGAGCCGTCCACCGAGATCAGGATCCCGCGTTGCGAGTACGCAGCGATGACGGCCTGGGTTTCCTCGCGATACAGTTCCAGGCGCCGCTGAATAACGGTCTCCGTGTCGTCGCTCCGGCCTTGTTCGCGGGCCCTTTGGAGCATGCGCCCAATGAGATCGTCGTCGGAAACAGCCAGAGCCAGAACGATTTCCAAGGATTGTTTCCGGACGGCCAGCAAATCATCAAGGGCGCCAACCTGGGCCACGGTCCGGGGGTAGCCATCCAACAAAAAGCCCGCGCCGGCGTCGTCTTTTTCCAGACGCTCACGCAGCATGGCGGTGGTGACATGATCGGGAACGAATTCACCACGGTCCATATAGCGACCCGCCTCGGCGCCGAGATCTGTCCCTTCCCGGACATGGGTGCGGAAAAGGTCGCCCGTGGAAATGGCCGGAACAGCAAAGTGCCGGGCAATGTGTTCAGCCTGCGTACCCTTGCCGGAACCCGGAGGTCCCATGATGATCAGTCGCGCCATGGCTCTTGTCCGTTTCGAGAGGCGGCCGGGACTTAAACGATAACGCCGGTAGCTGCTGGAGGCACAGGCGTTCCCTTTTGAAGAGAACTCCCCTTGCGGCACTCCCCACCAACAGGTACCGTTTTGAAACGTCACAAAGAAAGCGTTTTCCCAGACTTCCGAGGTGAAATTTCCATGAGCCAGCATGCCCCGATCACCTGGATCGACGGCGAAGCACCCGCAATACTCAGCGGTGGAGCCACGTGGGGAATGCCCTTCCCCCGCGGAACCGCCCAGGCTGCCGATCGCCTGGCTGTCACGGATCACAGCGGACGGCCGGTCCCGGCCCAAGCCTGGCCGCTGGCCACGTGGCCTGACGGCACACTGAAGTGGGCAGGCCTGGCAATCGGAGCAAGCGACCGGCCCGCTGCCGCGTACAACGTCCTGTACTGCACCGCAACGGAGACGTCCGACGCCGGTCCGGCAGCCGCCGTCGTGCCCGAACCCGAGGTGACGGTCACCGAAACAGAAGGGGCGATCACAGTCTCCACAGGAACCCTGGAAATGGTTGTACCGCTTAGCGGCAACACCCTGTTCCGGAGCTTGTCCCGTGACGGTTCCCTGGTGGCACAAGACGCCCGGCTGGTGAGCCTGCTCCAGGCCGAGGCAGGCATCGAGACCGGCAAAATCAGGCGTGAAGGATTCACCGGGCACGTGGCCTCCGTAGTTGTGGAACAGCGGGGTCCTGTCCGGGCGGTCCTGCGCCTGGAAGGCAAACACCGGGCCAATGAAGGCGCCCGCGAATGGCTCCCTTTTACGGTCCGCTTCTACTTCCACGCCGGCGCGCGGAGTGTGCGGATGATGCACTCGTTCATATGGGACGGCGACGCCGGCCAGGATTTCCTGGCCGGGCTTGGCGTGCGGTTCGGCGTACCTCTAAGCGATGAAATGCATGACCGCCACGTAAGGATCGCCGGGGCTGACGGCGGCTTCCTGGCTGAGGCCGTCCGCGGCGTGACGGGACTGCGTCGGGATCCTGGTGCGGAGGTGCGCGCGGCCCAGGTCAACGGCAAGGCAACGCCTCCACTGAATACATGGAACCCGGAGGTGTCAGAACGGCTGCACCTCATTCCGGCGTGGAACGACTACACCCTGACGCAGTTGTCCGCCGACGGCTTTGAGCTCCGAAAACGGACTGCATCAGGGAACGGCTGGGTGGGCATTTCGGGTGGCACCCGGTCTGCCGGGTTCGTCTCGCTGAGCGACCCCCACGGTGGTTTGGGGGTTGGCGTCAAGGACTTCTGGCAGTCCCATCCCGGGCAACTGGATATTCGCGGGGCAGCTTCCGACGCCGCTGAACTGACAGCGTGGCTCTACTCCCCCGAAGCCCAGCCTATGGATCTGCGTTTCTACCACGATGGCCTGGGCCAGGACACCTTCGAGGAACAACTTGAGGGACTCGAGATCACCTACGAGGACTACGAGCCTGGCTTCGGCGATCCCTGCGGAATCGCCCGGACCCACGAGCTGACTTTGTTCGCCTACGACTCCACGCCGTCCACGGAATCCCTCGCTGCCGACGCCTCAGCCGCCGCAACGCCACCGATCCTGCAGCCCTCACCATCGGTTGTGCATGCGGCGGGTGTCTTCGGCAACTGGGCGCCCGTGGACCGCAGCACCCCCGGCAGGATGGAACTCGAGGACAAGCTGGACTTCCTCTTCGACTTCTACGTGGGCCAACAGGAACAGCGCCGCTGGTACGGGTTCTGGAACTACGGCGACGTCATGCACACCTATGATTCGGACCGGCATGTGTGGCGTTACGACGTTGGTGGCTACGCCTGGGACAACTCGGAGCTATCGCCCGACCTGTGGCTTTGGTACACGTACCTACGTACCGGCCGAGCCGACGTTTTCCGCTTCGCCGAGGCCATGACCCGCCATACCGGTGAAGTGGACGTCTACCACTTGGGACCTTGGAAGGGATTGGGTTCACGACACAACGTGCAGCACTGGGGCTGCAGCGCCAAACAATTGCGCATCAGCAACCCCGCTTACCGCCGTTTCTACTATTACCTCACCGCCGATGAACGGACCGGCGATCTCCTGACGGAACTGGTGGACAGTGACCAGAGCTTCCTCGGCTTGGACCCCGTCCGCAAGGTAAGGCCCGACGCCGACACCTACCGGCCGGACCGCGGCGCCCTCGGCGTGGGGCTAGGTACCGACTGGGGTTCGCTTGCTGCCACATGGCTGACCGACTGGGAACGGACCGGAAACCCGCGCTCCCGTGATCGCCTCTTGGGAACCATGGCAGACATCGGCGCGCTCAAGTACGGATTCCTGACCGGCGAGGCACTCTACGACCTTGATGCCGGGAGGTTCGACGCCGGACGGGAAGCCATCAGCGTCTCCCACCTGAGCGCCGTGTTCGGCTTGGTGGAAATCTGCAGCGAACTGATCAGCTTGGTGCCGTCGCCCGAGTTTGAACAGGCGTGGCTGCAGTATTGCCGGCTCTTCCTGGCCCCGCCGTCTGTCCAGGCCTCCGAGGTAGGGGCACCGCTGGCCGGCATCTACCTGACGCAGGCACACAGCCGGCTCACGGCCTACGCAGCGGCACGCCTCGGTTCGCCGGAGTTGGCTGCTTCGGCGTGGGAAAGCTTCGGCGTCGGGGGCGAGAACCTGAACCATGCCGAGGCCTTCACGCTGCGCAGGATCCGTCCACCCTACGTGTTGGCGCCTGTTGATGAGGCACCCACAGTGTCCACGAACGATACTGCCCAATTCGGCTTGGCGGCCATCCAGAACCTGGCCCTCATCGGGGATTACCTGCCGGCGGCTGCAGCTACCCCGGCGACGGCGACGGACGCGCCGCTGGAGGTTCCGGCGTCGTAAGTCCTGTGCCCTAGGAGCTGGAGCGCGGGTGCATGATCCGCATCTGGTCCCAGGTCCGTTCGGAAGCGGCGATGTTTTGGTTGGACCGCTCCTTGTCCAAGGATGCGAGTTCCACGGCAATGGCTTGGACGGCGGAGACAGCGCCCGTCAGCGAAGGGAAAAAGCCTGCGCCTTCCGTGGGTACCACGATCCTGTGCTGCGCGTTGACGGCGACGGGCGAGCCGGCACTGTCAGTGATGGAGACAACGGGCGAGCCGATGGAATGGGCGATCTCCACGGCACGCATTGTGCTGTCGTAAACGCGCCAGAGACTGATGGCTATCACCAGGTCTTCTGCACCGAGCCGTGCAATGGCGTTGGTCAGGGCAGCCACGTCGGCGTCGAGCAGCCGCACGTTGTAGCCGGCAATGATGGCGTTGTGCTCCAGCGCCTTGCCTGGAATGGCGTAGCTGCCCGCAGCCACGATGAACGTTTGCCGCGCCGCCGCGATTGCCTTCGCGATCTCGTGGACAGTGTCCGCGTTGAGTGTGCGCTCAAAATGAGCCAGGTTGGCCCGGTCCGTGGAAACCGCGGCTGTGGCCGGACTGCTGATGTGCCCGTTGTGTTCCGCAGCAACCTCGACTGCGCTGAGGGAAGCCAGGAACCGCGAGCGCAGTTCGAATTGGAAATCAGTCCACCCCTTGAAGCCAAGTGTTTGCGCGGTCCGGGTGACTGTCGATGCATTGGATGCGGCGGCGACGGCGATATCGCTGACGGACCCATAGGAGGCGAGGCGCGGCTGGGAGCGGAGGATGCCCACCACCTGCATCTGGCGGGCCGCAAGCTTCTTCCCTTGGACGCGGCTGTCCAGCCACTCGGTCAACGTCGACGAGTCGAAATCTTCTTCCACCTATTGACCTACCTCACACTTTCGCCGTAACTTCGATACATCGCATCTGCACAGACTTGTGCATATTCCTCAAAATGTACAACTTGGCCCACTTTGGCAGGAATCACCATGTCTCTCACCGCACGCTTGGATCGCCTGGCTCTCAGTCGACCACACTACAAGCTTCTCCTCATCGGAGGCCTCGGCTATTCATTCGACGGCATGGACGGCGCTGTTGTGGCGTTCCTGCTTCCCCGCATCCAGGAACTCTGGGGCCTCAGCAACGCCAGCCTCGGCCTGGTGGGCTCCGCAGCTCCGTTCGGGTTCTTTTTCGGAGCCATTCTGTCCGGCTGGATGGGCGACAGGTTCGGCCGCAAGAAGGTCATGTTGTGGGCCCTTGCCTTCTACTGCCTGATGTCCGTGATCGCTGCCATGGCACCGAACTTCGAGATCTTCCTGATTGCACGGATCTTTGCAGGCCTGGGAGCCGGCGCCGAAAGCGTGATCATCGCCCCGTTCCTGTCCGAGTTCATTCCTCCCAAGCGCCGCGGCTGGTTCATCGGCACGCTGGCAGGCTTCTTTTCCTTCGGCTTCGTGGGTGCAGCGCTGATCGGCCGCTTCATCGTACCCATGGGCGAGGACGGCTGGCGCTGGGCCCAGGTGGTCACCGCCGTTCCGATCCTCCTGCTGCTCTGGTGGCGTCGGAGCCTGCCGGAATCCCCGCGCTACCTGATGAGCCGCGGACGCATGGCGGAAGCCACCGAAGTAGTCGAACGATTTGAGCAGAGCGTCAGGAACGCCACCGGCAAAGAACTCCCGCCCGTGCCGGCCGTCCAGGATGAAATCACCAAGCATGAGCAAAAGATCAGCATCTGGAATGCGCTCAAATTCATGTGGTCCAGGGCCATGCGCCGGCGGACCGCGGTGATCTGGCTGATCTGGTTCGTGATCACTTTCTCCTACTACGGATTCTTCTCTTGGATTCCTACGCTCCTGGTGGGACGAGGCATCACTATCACCAAGAGTTTTGAATACTCGATCATCATCTACATGGCCCAGATTCCCGGCTATTTCTCTGCTGCCTGGCTCTGCGACAGGATCGACCGCAAGAACACCATCGCCCTGTACCTGGCGGGCTCGGCAATCAGCGCCTTCTGGCTGAGCCAGTCCAACGACTCCGGCATGATCCTCGCCGCTGCGGCCACACTCTCCTTCTTCCTGAACGGCACCTACGCCGGCGTCTACGCCTACACTCCCGAACTGTTCCCCACCTGGATGCGTGCCACCGGCGTGGGACTGGCCAGCGCCGTGGGACGTATCGGCAGCATCCTCGCACCGTCCATCATCGGCATTTTCTCTGTGGCCCTCGGATTCGGCGGCGTCTTCACCATGACCACCATCGTGCTGACGGTCGGCGTCCTGGGCGTCATCATCTTCGGCGCTTCCACTGCCGGAAAGTCGCTTGAGGACATCAACGCCCGCGTGGGCGCCAAGAACATCCCGGCAGGAACCATCAAGAAATGAGCAGACTCACCGTGGCAACAGAAACTGTCTTCACAAATACGTTCCAGGCGATGCAACAAGAGCCGGGCGTGGTCCTCTTCACTGTCCTGCAATGGATCCCCCAGCGGTCCGGCCTGCGCAGGCTGTACACGAGCCATCCCGAGGCCTACCCCGTGGGAGCGGAGAAGACCGTTGAGATCTCCCCCGGCTGGCTCGGCACCGTTATTGAGGACAAGAAGCCTTTCCTGGCGCCGGACCTCGACTCGCTTCGGGAAGTGTTCACCGACTCAGCCCTGATCCAACAACTCGGCTGCGGCGCTGTCATCAACATCCCTGTCCTGGACGACCACGGGAACGTGGCCGGAGTCCTCGCCCTGCTCGACGCCGAGGGCCACTACACCCAACAGAGCGTGGACACCGCCGTCGGGGTTGTCGAGGCCAGCCGGCCACAGCTCCTTGAGGCCTTTGCCGCCTACCCCACCGACCTACCCGCAAGAACCGAAGTCCCAGTAAAGGACACCTTCTAAAATGAGCACCACCCCCGAGACCTCCGCCCTCGTCATCCGCAACGCAAGCGTCCTGGACGTCGAGGCAGGCACCTACTCCCTCGCCGACGTCGTAAGCATCAACGGCAAGATCACAACAGTTGGCCCGCACGCCGAAGCGCCGGACAATGCGCAGGTGATCGATGGCAGCGGAAAATTCGTTATCCCCGGACTCATCGATGCACACGTCCACGTGGTAGCTTCAAGCGCCGATTTCCGTTCACTCAACTGGACTCCACCGTCGTACGTCTATGCCCAAACCGCCCGAATCATGGGTGAGATGCTCCGACGCGGTTTCACCACGGTGCGCGACCTGTCCGGCGCCGACTTCGGCCTGGCCATGGCCCAGCAGGAAGGACTCCTGGAAGGTCCCAAGCTCCATTTCTGCGGCCATGCGCTCAGCCAGACCGGTGGGCACGGGGACATGCGACTGCCCGGCGAAGACCACGACCCGAACGGGCGCGGATGCTGCGGCATTGGCCGGGTGGCCGATGGCGTGGACGCTGTCAGGGCGGCCGCGAGGGACGAGATCCGCAAGGGGGCGCACCACATCAAGATCATGGCGTCCGGTGGCGTCTCCTCGCCCACGGACAGGATCGACTCCACCCAGTACTCCATGGAGGAAATGCGTGCGGCGGTGGAGGAAGCGGAGGCGGCAAACCGTTACGTCGCGGCTCACGCGTACACGGCAAGGGCGATCAACAGGGCCTTGGAAGCCGGCGTCCGTTCCATCGAACACGGCAACCTGCTGGACGACGAAAGCCTGCGGCTCTTCCTGGAGAAGGACGCTTTCCTCGTCCCGACGCTGGTGACGTACTGGGCGCTGAAAGAGGAAGGCAAGGAATTCGGGCTCACCGAGGAAATGTGGGCCAAGGTGGATTCGGTCCTTTCCAGCGGCCTCGAAGCGATCGCCCGCGCACACGAAGCCGGCGTCAAGATGGCGTTCGGTTCGGACCTGCTGGGCGGCATGCACCGCCACCAGAACGAGCAGTTCAGGCTGTTGGGCAAGGTCCAGCCCGCGATCGACGCCATCCGCTCGGCAACCACGACGGCGGCCCTCCTCCTTGAGCGTGAAGGGCAGCTTGGTGTTGTCTCACCAGGGGCGGACGCCGATCTGCTGGTCCTCGGGGCCGACCCGGTGGCAGACATCTCCGTTCTGGCGGACATCAACGAGCATCTTGCCCACGTGATCCAGAATGGCCGCGTGATCGCCTAAACCTCTGGTCCGCGCCCGCAAATCCGGATATTGTAAGTATGCTGACAAATTTGGAGCTAGCCAGGAGGACACTGTGACCGAGAAGGATACGGAACGCACCACCGCGAGCGAAGACACCCTGGATCCGATCGCCCACCCGTTCGACCAAACCAACGGATTGGCCGACGACATCGAGGGCGACTCGGACGGGACGGCTGAAAGCGATACGCGAAGCGAAGCCGAACGTACGGACCAGGACGAGTCAGGTGCCGGGATCTTCGAAGGAGATACTTCGGAGGATGCCACCGGGCCGGAAGGCCGGCAGGGACCGGGTGCCGTGCCACCGCTGGGTGGCGCGCTCGGGCAGCACTAGGGCACACAGCAACGCCGCCCGCCTCCTGAACGGGGGCGGGCGGCGTCGTGTTTGGAACTATTTCCCGCCCGCATAAACGACGGCGGGAGCCGCGGGAGCCTGCATGCCCTCGCCGATGAAGAAGCTCGGGTGCGGCGGCTGGTTGTATGCCACGTTCTCCCGGGCTACGGCCGCACTCCTTCCCTCTCTCACATCCCACCCCCAAACCCTCCGATCGCTCTCGCACATCCCGCACCCAAACCCTCACTCCCTCTCTCAGCCGTAGGTCCCACCCTGCCGCCCAGGCCGAAATTTCGAGCTGCTGAGCGTGCATTTGTTGTCGCCTTCCCGCAAAAGGGTGCCCAGTCGCGTCACGAACGCGGAACTGGGCGGACGAACCTTGTGGAGCAAGCGGCTCCAAGGAGATACCGACAAAGAGCTGGAGATACCCCATGGGACTTTTTGAAGATCTGCAGGGCAAGGCACACGACCTCATTGAGGGCAACGAGCAAGCTATCCAGGATGGCATCGAAAAAGCCGGTGACGGGCTCCCGCAGACCTGACGAATCGCCGCCTCGGCATCGACGCACCCGTGATGCCCCGGCTTGGATAAAACTGTCCGGGTTACGGGGCTCGCCGTCATTTTTCACTACTTATGAAAGGGCCCAGCATGGTCAGCCGCAGTACCCGAAAAGCCGAAAATCCAAAAAATTCCGAAGCTGGACCGTCGCTGGCCGCCAAGCTGGTAGCCGAAGCTTTGGGCACCTTCATTTTGGTATTTGGCGGCGTCGGCACAGCGCTTTTCGCGGCGAAATTCCCGGATTCTTCCAACTCCTTGGGCGTTGGACTGGTCGGCGTATCGTTGGCCTTCGGACTGAGCGTCGTCGCTGGCGCGTACGCTTTCGGGCATGTTTCAGGTGGTCACTTCAACCCGGCGGTGACTATCGGCGTGGCAGTTGCCGGCCGATTCCCGGCCAAAGACATCGCACCCTACATTGGGGCCCAGATTGCGGGCGGGGTGGCGGCGTCCAGCGTGCTGGCCGCGATTGCCACCGGTGGCCCCGATGGTTTCTTTGCCGCGGCACGTGCCAGCGGATTCGCCTCCAATGGATTCGGCGATCATTCGCCTGGCGGATTCGGCCTGGCATCGGCGCTGGTGACCGAGCTGGTACTGACCGCGGTCTTCGTCCTGGTCATCCTTGGTGTCACCCACAAGCGTGCTGCTCCGGGATTCGCACCTCTTGCCATCGGACTCAGTCTCACCCTTATCCACCTCATCAGCATCCCCGTAACCAACACGTCGGTGAACCCGGCACGTTCCATCGCCACAGTCCTTTACGCCGATGGCTGGGCGTCCAGCCAGCTTTGGGTATTCATCGTCGCACCCATCGCCGGCGCCGCCCTTGCAGCTGCGGTCTACCGGATCACTTCGGCCAGACAGCCCTCCTGAGTCCTCTCAGCTCGGCGGGACGTGAGAGAGGAACCACCGAAACCCAGCGGGACGTGAGAGAGGAACCACCGAAACCCAGCGGGACGTGAGAGAGGAACCACCGAAACCCAGCGGGACGTGAGAGAGGAACCACCAAAAACCGGCGTTAAGGACTCGTCAAGAATCCTCCCGGGCGGGTACTAAGCACCCTTGCCGGTGCTATGTTCAGCTCACATCGAGCAGCGTTCGGGCTGGGAGGAAAGCCATGACTACGTTGAGCAGGCCACCCGCGGATCCCTCGACCCCCAAGCCCGGCGGCTGGATATCGTTCCGGACCTGGCTCCTGTTCGGCTTGCAGGACAGTAAGGGGAGCCACCAAGGCCCGGGCGGTGTTTCGGCAGCGCACGAGAAGAAGCATCACTGGTGGCAGGTCATGTGCCTCACCGGCGTCGACTACTTCTCCACACTGGGTTACCAGCCGGCCATCGCAGCCCTCGCCGCCGGGGTGATCTCGCCGCTGGCAACCATCGTGCTGGTGGCCGTAACGCTGCTGGGCGCGTTGCCCGTGTACCGCAGGGTTGCTGGTGAGAGCCACCGCGGCGAGGGTTCCATCGCCATGCTTGAGCGGCTCCTCCCCCGCTGGGGCGGCAAGCTGCTGGTCCTGGTGCTCCTCGGCTTCGCAGCGACGGACTTCATGATCACCATGACCTTGTCCGCAGCTGACGCGACCGCCCACCTCATCCAGAACCCGGTCATGCCGGGTTGGCTGCAAGGCCAGAACGTGCTGGTGACGTTGTTCCTCCTGGCCCTGCTCGCCGCGGTGTTCCTGCGCGGATTCAAGGAAGCGATCGGCGTGGCCGTGGTGCTGGTGGTGCTGTACCTGGGCCTGAACGTGGTGGTGGTGGCCACAACCGTTGTTGAGGTGCTCACCCACCCTTCGGCGGTTGGCGACTGGTGGCAGTTGCTGTGGACCTCGCACGGGAATCCGATCATGGCCGTTGCAATCGCACTGATCGTCTTTCCCAAGCTTGCCCTCGGCCTCTCCGGGTTCGAAACCGGCGTTGCCGTGATGCCGCAGGTCCAAGGCGATCCCGATGACACCGATGCGAAGCCAACGGGCCGGATCCGGGGTACGCGACGCATGCTCACCACTGCCGCCCTGATCATGAGTTCCTTCCTCATCACGTCCAGCTTCACCACGGTAGTCCTCATCCCGGAGCACGAATTCGAAACGGGCGGCCAAGCGAACGGCCGTGCCCTCGCGTTCCTTGCCCACGAATACCTGGGCCTCGGCTTCGGCACCGTGTACGACATCAGCACCATAGCCATCCTGTGGTTTGCCGGCGCATCGGCCATGGCGGGCCTGTTGAATCTCGTCCCGCGGTACCTCCCCCGCTATGGCATGGCCCCGGAGTGGGCCAAGGCCGTGCGGCCCTTGATCCTGGTCTTCACGGTGGTGGGGTTCTTCATCACCGTGGTCTTCAACGCCGACGTCGACGCCCAGGGCGGCGCGTACGCTACCGGCGTCCTGGTGCTAATGACCTCGGCCGCCGTCGCAGTCACGCTGTCCGCGCGGCGTCGTCATCAACGCAAACGGACCCTCGCCTTCGGTGCCATCGCCACTGTCTTCGTCTACACAACTGTGGCCAACATCGTGGAGCGCCCGGAGGGCATCCGGATCGCCGCCATCTTCATTGCCGGGATCATCGGCATCTCACTCCTGTCACGCGTTCGCCGCTCCTTCGAGCTGCACGCCACCCATGTCCATATGGATCGTGAGGCCCTGGAGTTCATCCTCGACGACGATTCCGGCCCCATCCGGCTGATCGCGCACGAGCCCCGCAGGCTGACGGCTGAGGCCTACCGCGAGAAGCTGGTCTCCGCCATCGAAGTCAGCCACTTGCCGCTGAACTACCACGGGATCTTCCTTGAAGTGGTGCTGGACGATACCTCGGACTTTGAAACGGAACTGTACGTCAAGGGCATCGAGCGTCACGGCTACCGGATCCTCGAAGTCCATGGGCCTGTGGTCGCCAACACCATCGCGTCAGTGCTGCTTCATATCCGGGACGTCACGGGGCTCATGCCGCACATCTACTTCCGCTGGACCGAGGGCAACCCCATTACCAACCTGCTCCGTTTCCTGTTCCTTGGTGAGGGCGAGATCGCCCCCGTGACCCGCGAGGTCCTCCGGGAGGCGGAGCCGGACGTCAGCAGGAGGCCATGGGTTCACGTGGGCTGAAAGTGGCACCGGCAGTACCCGTAAAGGAGGTCCCTCCCACGGCGGCGCGGAGTAGCGTTCAGTGGGGAAGGTCGAAATCCCTGAAAGGAACATCATGACCACTTGGCTCATTACAGGCTGCTCCACCGGACTTGGCCATGCGCTCGCGCAAGCTGTACTGGCGAAAGGCGACAACGCCGTCGTGACGGCACGAAACACGGATTCATTGCAGGACCTGGCCACTGCATTCCCGACGACGGCCCTCGCGGTGGCGCTGGACGTCACCGAACAGTCGCAGGTCGATGAAGCCGTGAAGCAGGCCGAGCAGCGATTCGGCGGTGTTGACGTCCTGGTCAACAATGCCGGCTACGGGTACCGCGCCGCCGTCGAAGAAGGTGACGACGCCGAGGTCCGGGCCCTGTTCGATACCAACGTTTTCGGCCCGGTCGCCCTGATCAAGGCCGTCCTCCCCGGCATGCGTTCCCGCCGTTCCGGTGCGATTGTGAACATCTCCTCCATCGGAGCGCGCATCTGCCCGCCAGGTTCGGGCTACTACTCGGCCACGAAAGCCGCGCTGGAAGGAATCTCCGGGTCGCTGCAGAAGGAGTTGGCACCCCTCGGGATCTCCGTGACCGCCGTGGAGCCGGGCGCTTTCCGGACCGACTTCGCGGGACGCTCCCTGACGCAGTCCGCCCAAGCCATCGACGACTACGCCGAAACTGCCGGCAAACGCCGCAAGGAGAACGACACCGTCCACGGCACCCAGCAGGGCGATCCGGACAAGGCTGCACAGGTCATCATCAGCGCGGT
Source organism: Paenarthrobacter sp. NPDC089675 (assembly GCF_044749185.1). NCBI lineage: Bacteria > Bacillati > Actinomycetota > Actinomycetes > Micrococcales > Micrococcaceae > Paenarthrobacter > Paenarthrobacter sp. NPDC089675. The sequence goes on from NZ_JBIVHM010000010.1 coordinate 29,635, forward strand.
CGAATCACCAGAGACTCCGGCATTCCTGCTGCTGGGAGCCGACGCCGTCTACGCCTACAACGCCGTGGAGGAAGCCATGCGAGCAGACGTGGAACGGTGGCGGGAGCAGAGCGAAGGCACCGGTTACACAGAGTAACGAGCAGCGTGTAATCGGTCACACTTGTGCCGTTTGGCTTGTCTTTCATGCGTGGCACCGTGAACCATGAATGAGGGAATTCGTTCCCATCCAAGCTGAATCAGCAACCTCACCGACGAGGATGCGGCCCCGGGCGAAGAGGCTTGGGGCTGTCAAACAGCCTGAGTGAAAGTACTGACAATGACGACACATACTGACTCCATCACGCTGAAAATCTGGGACAAGGCAGCGATCGACCACACGATCGACGCCGCCATCCGGGACCTCACACCCCGCGCCACTGCAGAAAACTGCGGTATCGCCGTGACGCTCAGCGGACCGAAAACCTTCACCGTCAGCCTGAGCCGCTAAAGCAGCCCAAGCAGACAAAAGCGGACGACGCCGGTACTTGCCGGCGTCGTCCGCTGCCTTTTAAGCGCTGGCTGGCACGAGGTCGCGGGAACCGTGCCAGAACCCCCGCAAGTTTCCGGCATGTCGCGCACCTTTCCCGCGAACCTGCGGACCCACATGTGCATTTCCTATGCATTGAACGAGTGCATAACTGCAAATTTGCAGAAAAACTTGAGTGTTTCTTGATCCTTTGACGGGTCGTTTCTTGTGTTGGCCTTGGAAATCTATGGGTGTCAGTACGCAGGGACCCACGGAAAGGACCGCCATGAACGCTCAAGCACTGCAGCCAGCAGCACCGGACACAAATGCACAACAGTCTCGCGGAGCCCACAGGTCCCCCGGCGGAGTGGTTACTGTGCTGGTTCCTGCACACAACGAATCCGCAGGCATTACCGAAACCCTGGTCTCCCTCAGCAACCAGACCCGGCGACCGGACCGCGTGATCGTCGTGGCCGACAACTGCACCGACGACACTGAGGAACTCGCGCTTGCCCAGGGCGTGGAGGTCCTCCGTACGGTCGGCAACAAGGACAAGAAGGCCGGCGCCCTGAACTTCGCACTCAGCACCCTGCTTCCGGATGCCGATCCCGAGGACCTGGTACTGGTGCAGGATGCCGATTCGCAACTCGCCTTGGACTTCATTGAGAATGCCACGGCAAACCTTCTCAAGGACGATCTGCTCGGCGCTGTTGGCGGCGTTTTCAGCGGCGGACCAGGCGGCGGCTTCGTTGGACACCTCCAGCGCAACGAATACGCCCGCTACGCCCGCGATGTGAAGCGGCTCCACGGCAGGTGCCTGGTAGTCACGGGAACTGCGGCTTTGTTCCGTGTGAAGACGCTGCGCGACGTGGTTTCCGCCCGGCTCGAAGGAACCCTCCCTCCGGGTAACGGCAAAGGCGGCGTTTACGACACCTCCGTACTCACCGAGGACAACGAGCTTTCCTTCGCGTTGTTGACCCTCGGCTACCGCATCGCTTCGCCGTCCAATTGCACCCTGGTCACCGAGGTCATGCCCACCTGGCGCGAATTGTGGGCCCAGCGCCTCCGGTGGAAGCGTGGCGCCGTCGAGAACTGCGTCCAGTACGGATGGACCAAGGTGACCCGCGCCTACTGGGGCCGGCAGTTCCTGTCCATGATCGGCGTCGTGGTCACTATCGCCTACTTCGGCTCGATCATCTTTGCCCTGTCCTCCGGAATGGGCCTGAACCTGCAGCCCTTCTGGATTGCCGTCACCGGCATCTTCGTTTTGGAACGCATCATCACGGTGCGTTTCAGGGGCTGGAGGTACATGCTTCTGGCCGCCACCATGTACGAAACCGTCATCGACGTCTTCCTCCAGGCCGTGCACGCCAAGGCCTACCTGGATGCCGCATTCAACCGCAAGAAAGTTTGGTAGTTCCCCATGTACAACAACCCAGCAGGACCCGCAGCCGGAGCTTTCGTAGGAGCCACCGGTTCCGGATCGCTCGCCATGACCGGCGCCGGCGACCTGTTCTGGTTCGCCCTTGCAGCCTTCGCAATGCTCGCCCTGGGCCTGGCCATCAAGCGGATCGTTCCGGTCCGGGCAGAGAAGAAGGCCTAACCCTTAAAGCCCAACAAGCCCGCAGTTGTGTCCGATGCCCCCCAGCGCGACACAACTGCGGGCTTGTTGTCTGTCAGCTCACCGCCGCAGTATTCGCCGAGTACTTGGCCACACTCGTGTAGCCCGCCTTCGTGCCGGTAACCCTCACCATCATCGTGTCGGCCTGGTCGGCCGCCACCAGCGTGTACGTCTTGGCCGTCGCGCCCGTAATTGCGACGCCGGACCGGTACCACTGGTAGGTGAGCGTGGTTCCCGTAGTCCAGGTGCCCGGGTTGGCTGTCAATGTGGATCCCACTGTCAACGTTCCGGAGATCGTGGGCGTGGGAGCCACCAGCGTCCCGGCCGCCACGGCAGCGGTCTGGGCGGACTCCTTGGTTGTGGTGGCGTAGCCGGTTTTGGTACCCGTTACACGCACGGTCAACCTGGTGCCTTGGTCAGCGGCTGCGGGTACATAGCTGGATGCCGCTGCCCCGGAGATTGCTGCGCCATTGCGGTACCACTGGTAGGCCAGGCTCGTTCCCGCCGTCCAGGTGCCCGGGTTGGCCGTCAGTGTGTTGCCAACAGCTGCCGTGCCCGTGACGGTGGGATTGGGCGCCGTCAGCGGGATGCCGGGAACGAATGAGAAATCGCGGATGGTGACCGATTCGGGAGCCACATGTGCGGCGTCTCCGCCGCCACCGCCGGTTACCCACAGGTTGAAATGGATCTGTTCCTTGGCCGGAACAGGGACAGTGGATCCCTGCAGGACCGTGCGCTTCAGCAGAGTTCCGCTTGCATCCGCCCCCGCGAAGGTTTCAAACGTAATCTTGCCCGGCTCCCAGACCATGCGATGGGTCAGGATGGGCGCATTCGTCACCGGGAACGTGACGGTGTTGTTGCCTTGGCCTGGAGGCTTGGTGGCGTCGAACCAGTAACCGTGGCCTTGGGTAATGGGCCAGTTCTCGCCGTAGGCCGCACCACCACCCCATGCCGAGGCTTCGCACAGGTCAATCTCGGTGTAACCCGGAACTGCATTGGGGTCATAGGTAAACAGGCAACCCCAGACGACTTCCTTTTGGAGCGAACTCACGTCCTTCTCCACCGTGGTGCTGTACGTCCCGTAGCCGAACCCCTCGCGGGTGGACTGGAACTCTGCCCCCACCGGAGCGTTGCCCGTGGGGTTGCTGATGGAGAGCTTTACAAAACCATTGGCATCGGGATTGCTGACGTTGTTCGGGTCCCATGTCCCGTTGTACATGGGAGCCCCGCCCCAGAAGCGCTTCTGCCAATTGAAGCCCTCCCATGCGAAGCTGCCCACAGGTCCGGGATCCTCGGCAACCACTGCCGTCTTCTTTGCCGCCTGTGCCGGTCCGATACCCGCCAACATGGACAGGCCCGCCGCCACGATGACGGCCAATCCCATTGCTCTACGTCCCCCGGATGGAAGGAGCCTTACTGACTTCGCCATAGTTGTAGCCTCCGAATGATGCGCCCAGAAAAGCCTCCGACAATCACCGGAGGCCGCAATGACGTTCCCCCCACAAGTAACGTCATGTCCGATGATTATCAGGGAGACTGTGCCCTGCGGGAAGACGAACGGCCAACCATTTCTGCGTTACGCCATCAAATGGATGAGGACTCCCTTGCCTGGAGTAACCTTGGGTTTGTCTGTCCACACCTGCTCCGGGAGTTCATATCAGCATTCGAAGCGCGGGAATCTTGCTCTACAGGCACTCTGATTCGGGCGTGCTGGAGCTCTGGATCGCCCACATGGGTGGCCCGTTTTGGGCACGCAAGGATCAGCACGCCTGGTCAATTCCGAAAGGCGAATTCCCTGACGACGAAGATCCGCTGGTGGCGGCGAACCGCGAGTTCACGGAAGAGATAGGGACACCGCCGCCGCCTGCCGACTATCACTTGCTCGGCGTCTTCAAGCAGCCCTCAGGCAAACTCATCACAGCCTATGCCGCGGAGGCTGCGTCCTTCCAGCCGGCCGAGGTTGTCAGCAACACCTTTGCCATGGAATGGCCCAAGGGATCCGGCGTTATTAAGGAGTTCCCCGAAATCGACGATGCCCGGTGGATCGATGAAGCCACGGCGAGGACCAAGCTGGTGAAGGGCCAACTGCAGATTGTTGATGCGCTGGTGGAGTACTTGTCGGTACGTTCAGCGACGTAGGGCTGCCGAGATCTGCGGCAAACCGTCTGACTCCAGCCGCTTGAGCACATCATTGACATCCAGCGGAGGGTTACGCAATGCCTCTGACATGCCGCGCACTGCAATATGCAGTTCGACGGCGTCCAAATAGAACTGATCCATCAGGAAATCGTCCGGATGCTTTGCTTCCATGCCCCAAGGCTCAAGGAGCTCTGCGGGAAAATGCTTCAGGTTCCTTGTCACAATGACCTGCGCTTGTGCTTTTAAGGCCGCCGCCATGACGTGGATGTCTCCGGCGTCCGGCGACTCAGCAAAGACCTGCTCCAGCGGTTCGTATTTGGTCACGAGGCAGTCCGGAACCGCGTTACACATCAGTTTCCGGGTGCGATCCAGTTTGGAAACGTCAAGATACGGCCGGTTTGCCTTAAGATTTCCGAAAGTCTCATCCAGAATGGCATCCGTCCAACGCGCATGAATCAGTCCGCTCTGGGCTACACGCACCAGAAGATCACGGAGTGTGCTCGGATACAGGACATTGGCATCATAGATGACCGTGAAGACCACCTAGATAAGCCCCATTTCCTGACCGAGGGCAGACAGCTCGTCTGCCGCGTCCTTTTGCACTAACGCAGTGCGACGCCTGTAGTCGTAGAGCGACTCGGCCATGACACGGCGATGCGTACCTACTTTACGGAAATCAATCTGGCCGGACTCAAGGAGACCAACCAAGTAGGGACGCGAGACGTTGAGCAGGTCGGCGGCCTGCTGGGTTGTCAGTTCGGCATTCATCGGGATGACTGTCACCCCTTGCCCTGCAGCCATCTTTCCCAGGATCCGAACCATCAGTTCAGCCGCAGGTCCAGGCAATTCGAGATGACCCCCGTCAGCCACCGTCATCACGACCGGCTGCCGAGGATCTGTATGTGCTTCCACGGCCCGCCGAAGTACCTTCAAGGCATCACGGGCCATCTCGGCATCACTTCCATGGGGATAAGCCGGGGTGGCTGGCTCGGCTGTCATTGAGGCTCCCTTCATACCTTGTTGCTACCATTCCAGCCTAGCTCATAAACGAAATAAACGAAATAAACGCTCGCGGCTACACGTTCTTCCTCGCGATGAACCCGCGGATCCAGTCGACCGTCTCAGGGTGATCCAGGTGAAGGCCGTGACCCGCGCCGGGAACCCGCACCAACACCGATCCGGGGACGTGCCGGCGGAGTGAAGCACCGTTGGCCAAGGGCGTCAGCTGGTCCTCGGTGCCGTGCAGGATCAGCGTCGGGGCTTTGATGGAGCCCAGATCTGCCCAGGCGTCGTGCTCGCGACTGGCTTTGAAGTGCCGGGATTTCGCCCACGCCGAGGCCTTGGAGTTGAAGAATGTGTGCACAGCCTCCGGGTGGTCCGCGGCCCACGCCGCATCAAAGAACAAGGGCGCCAGCCTCGCCAGGTCACCGCTGAGCAACCCTTCCATAGCTTCAGGGGAAGCCCGCAAGGCTGGATCCTCCGAGCGACCGCCACTCGTAGCTGCCAGTACCAGCGTGCGCACGCGGGTCGGGTAGTCGATGGCCAACCACTGCCCGATCCGGCCACCCATGGAATGGCCGTACACGTGTGCCGAAGCAACCCCGGCCGCATCCAACACCGCAACAGCATCGGCGGCGAGCGAACGTGTGGTGTAGCGCCCGGCCTCCCCACGGCCACTGCGCCCAATCCCGCGGTGATCGAAACGGATGACGCGGAAAAAGCGCGAGAGGAGTTCCGCCGTCGGCCCCCAACCGTCCAGGGCTGTGGCCTGGCCGGCGATCAACAGCATTGGCTCGCCTTCGCCTGACGAAGTCCAGGCGAGTTCCGTACCGTCGGCGGCCGCAGCAAAGTTCACCGGGCCCACTTTATCTTTGCTGGGGACGGGTCCATGAACTCCATGCGCACCTTTGCCCGGACGGCTAGCGTTAAGGGATGAGCGCTGAGTACAGGTACGACGTCGAAGTGCTGCACCTTTTGGTCTCGCCTGCACACGCCTACTTTGGCAGGGCGCGGGATGGTGCCGCCGACGTTCCGACTCTTGACGCCGCAGCCGCGGAACTCGTAGCAGGGAAGGGCATCGTGGGCGACCGCTTCTTCGGCAAGGCTGCCCACATGGACGCCGCGGTGACGGTGTTCGCCGTCGAAGCGCTGGAGGCAATCGCGGCAGAACTCGACGCGGGGCCCTTCGATCCGCTGCTGACGCGCCGGAATGTGGTGATCCGGGGCGCCGAACTGGCCCCTCTGCTGGGTCAGGAGTTCACCCTTGAGTCCGGCAACGATTCCGTGCGCTTGAGGGCCGGACGTCCCGCCCATCCCTGCGCTTGGATGGACCAGATGCTCGCCCCCGGAGCCCACAAGGCCATGCGTGGCCGTGGCGGCGTGCGGTGCCAGGTGATCTCGGGCGGCCAGCTGCACCGAGGGCCCGCCGTACTGGTCAGCCCCGTGCCCCTGGATCCCTCACGTGCCGGGGAGGCCACCGTGTTGCGGCCCTCGAGGCTGCCGTAGCCCAGCCGACTCCTTTGCGCCCGACCCGCCAGAGCCGTAGCGCCACGACCTTCTTTAAGGTCGGAAGGGCCCGAAATCAACCCAAGCAGGTTGGATTAAACCGTTCCGGGGCTCAAAAAAGGGTCGTGAAGGTACAGCGGCCCTGGCGAAAACGGTCCGGGCGACCAAGCCCGGCCAGGACAAACACTCACACCTCCGCAGCCGGCGCCGCGAACTGGGCCTCGTACAGCCGCGAGTACGCCCCGCCCGCCGAAAGCAGCTCAGCGTGGGTCCCCTGCTCCACGATCTTCCCTGCCTCCATGACCAGGATGAGGTCGGCATCGCGGATGGTGGAGAGACGGTGGGCGATCACAAAGCTGGTCCTGTCCGAGCGGAGGGCATTCATGGCTTTTTGGACCAACACCTCTGTACGGGTATCCACGGAGCTCGTTGCCTCATCAAGGATCAGCACGGACGGTTGGGACAGGAACGCCCGGGCTATGGTGAGCAATTGCTTCTCCCCGGCCGAGACGTTGTTGCCTTCGTCGTCCAGGAGCGTGTCGTAGCCCTCGGGAAGCGAACGCACAAAACGGTCAACATAGGTGGCTTGGGCGGCCTCCATGATCTCGGCATCAGCAGCGAGGGGCCGCCCATAGGCGATGTTGTCCCTGATGGTGCCGCCGAAAAGCCACGTATCCTGCAAGACCATGCCCATCCGCGAGCGCAGTTCCTGTCGGGACATGGTGGAGATATCAACGCCGTCCAAGGTGATCCGGCCGCCGTCGAGCTCGTAGAAGCGCATCATGAGGTTCACCAGAGTGGTCTTGCCGGCGCCTGTCGGTCCCACAATGGCGATGCTTTGGCCGGGCTCCGCCACGAGGTCCAGGTTCTGGATGAGGGGCTTGTCCGGCGAGTAGCTGAACGAGACGTTCTCGAACACAAGCCGACCCCGACCCGGACCCGATGGAGAGCCAACAGGTTCCGGAGACTCCTCTTCTTCGTCCAGCAGGTCAAACACCCGCTCGGCGGAGGCCACTCCGGATTGCAGCATGTTGGCCATGGATCCGAGCTGTGCCAAGGGCATGGTGAATTGACGGGAGTATTGGATGAATGCCTGGACATCACCGAGCTGCATGGCTCCGGACGCTACCTGCAGGCCGCCCACCACGGCGATGCCTACGTAAACGAGGTTTCCGATGAACGTCATGGCGGGCATGATGAGCCCGCTGACAAACTGGGCCCCGAAGCTGGCCTGGTACAGCTCGGCGTTCTTGGCGCGGAACTTCGCCTGCACCTCGTCCTGGCGCCCGAAGACCTTCACCAAGGCGTGTCCGGTATACGTTTCTTCGATCTGCCCGTTGAGTTCTCCGGTGTTCTTCCACTGCGCCACGAAGAGCTTCTGGGAGCGCTTGGCGATCAGCATGGTGATGCCGAGGGTCAGCGGAATGGTGATCAAGGCGATCAGAGCCAGAAGCGGCGAGAGGATGAACATCATCACCAGCACGCCTAGCACCGTCAACAGGGAGGACACCACCTGGCTGATGGATTGCTGGAGGCTCTGGGAGATGTTGTCGACGTCGTTGGTCACCCTGCTGAGGAGCTCACCGCGTTGGATGGAGTCGAAGTACCGCAGCGGCAGCCGGTGGATTTTGGCTTCGATCCGCTCGCGGAGCCTGTAGACGGTCCGCTGGACGACGCCGTTGAGGACGTACGCCTGCATCCAGCCGAACGCTGCGGCCAGGACATAGAGGGCCAGCGCCCACAGCAGCACGGAGGACAGCGCCGCGAAGTCGATTCCGACGCCGGGCGTCAGGCTCATGGCGTTCAGCATGTCGGCCTTGCCGTTCTCACCGGACGCGCGGAGACCGGCAACCACCTGCTCCTTGGTAACGCCTGCGGGCAGCTGTTTGGAAACGACGCCGGCAAAGATCAGGTTGGTGCCTTCGCCCAGAAGCCGTGGCCCGATGACGTTCAGGACCACGCTGAACACGGCAAAGACGATGACGACTGTCAGCCAGAATCTTTCCGGCCGCAGGGTTCCCAAGAGCCGCCGCGCCGAGGCGCCGAAGTTGGACGCTTTCTCGGCCGGGACGTTCATGCCCGCGAAGGGTCCTCCGCGGCCGGGCCCCATGGCCGGGCGTTGGGGTCCACGGGCTCCCGTCGCCGTGGCGGTGCTCATGCTGCCTCCTCCGCTGCGAGTTGGGAGGACACGATCTCCCGGTAGGTTTCAGAACTCTCCAGCAACTCGTCGTGGGTTCCCTGACCGACGATCCTGCCGTCGTCGAGCACCAATATCTGGTCCGCGTCCGCAATGCTCGAAACGCGCTGGGCGATGATCACCAGCGTGGCACCGTTGGTGTGGTGCCTGAGTGCTTGGCGGAGTCGGGCATCCGTAGCGGTGTCCAGGGAAGAGAAGGAATCGTCGAAGATGTAGAGCTCAGGCCGTTTCACCAAGGCCCGCGCAATCGCGAGCCGTTGCCGCTGGCCGCCGGAGACGTTGGTGCCGCCTTGGGAAATGGGAGCGTCCAGGCCCCCTTCCATCTGCTCAACGAAATCACGGGCCTGGGCTACTGAGAGCGCCTGCCAGAGTTCGTCGTCGGTGGCGTCGGGCTTGCCGTACAGCAAATTGCTGCGGACCGTACCCGAAAACAGGTATGGCTTCTGCGGTACCAGGCCGATGTGACCCCAGAGCAGGTCCGGGTGGAGTTCGCGGATGTCCACGCCGTCCATGCGCACGGCACCGGACGTCGCATCGAAGAGCCGCGGCATCAGGTTCACCAGCGTGGTCTTCCCGGAGCCCGTGCTGCCGATGATCGCCGTTGTTTGGCCCGCCCTTGCGGTGAAGGACACCCCGCTGAGTACCGGTTGTTCGGCACCCGGGTAGGCGAATCCGACGTCGTGCATCTCAAGCTGGCCGCTGCGGCGGCCGGTGAGGGAAACAGGGTTCGACGGCGGCCTGACGCTTGAGTCGGTGTCCAGGACCTCGCCGATGCGGTCGGCAGAGACGGAGGCACGCGGGATCATGACGGCCATGAACGTTGCCATCATGACGGACATGAGGATCTGCATCAGGTAGCTCAGGAACGCGATCAGGGTGCCCACCTGCATGGAACCGTCTTCGATCCTGAAGGAACCAAACCAGATAACGGCAACACTGGAAACGTTCATGACCAGCATGACCACGGGGAACATGAGGCTCATCAAACGGCCGGCGCGCAGCGCAACATCAGTGACGTCGTCGTTAGCTTTGCCGAACCGGGCCGATTCCATGTCCTCCCGCACGAACGCCCGCACCACACGGATACCCGTGAGCTGCTCCCGGAGCACCCGGTTCACGGCGTCGATGCGCACCTGCATCTTCCGGAACAGCGGCACCATCCTGCTGACGATCAAGCCCACGCAAACCAGGAGCACCGGCACGCAAACGGCAATCAGCCACGACAACTGGGCATCCTGCCGGACGGCCATGATCACGCCACCGATACTGAGCATGGGTGCCGAGACCATGAGCGTGCAGGACATCAACACCAACTGCTGGACCTGCTGCACATCGTTGGTGGAGCGCGTGATCAAGGAGGGAGCACCGAAACGCGTGACTTCCTGTTCGGAAAATTCGCCTACCCGGCTGAAAATCGCATCCCGGACATCGCGCCCCAGGCTCATGGCGGCCTTCGAGCCGAAGTACACGGCAACCACGGCGCAGGCGATCTGCAGCAAGGTGATGAGCAGCATGAGCCCGCCCATGCGCAGGATGTAGCCGGTGTCACCGGTGGCTACGCCGTTATCGATGATGTCGGCATTGAGCGTGGGAAGGTACAGTGACGCGATGGATTGCGCCAGTTGAAAAACGACGACGGCCACCAGCAACCGCTGATGCGGCCGCAGGAAACGAACCAGGACTTTCCAGAGCATTCTCGACTCCCAACCACATGCCGGCACCGGACTGGTGTGGGCCGAAGCCAGTTTACGTCTGGTTGCTGCGGGCAACCAGCGTGTTTTCAGTAGGCTGGAACTGCTCCACCCAGAACCGCTACGAAGGGACCGAAGTTTTGGCTTACATCACCGTCGGAAACGAAAACAGCACTGAGATTGAGCTCTACTACGAGGACCATGGGTCGGGTCAGCCTGTGGTGCTGATCCATGGTTATCCGCTGGACGGATCATCGTGGGAGAAACAGGCCGCAGCCTTGTTGGATGCCGGCTACCGCGTGATCACGTACGACCGCCGCGGCTTCGGCAAGTCCAGCAAGCCAACCGTGGGCTACGACTACGACACGTTCGCCGCGGACCTCAAGATCATCCTCGAAACCCTGGACCTGAACGACGTCGTGCTGGTGGGCTTCTCCATGGGAACCGGCGAAGTTGCGCGGTACATCAGCACCTACGGCTCGGCCCGGGTGGCCAAGGCCGTGTTCCTCGGCTCGCTGGAACCGTTCCTGCTGAAGACCGATGACAACCCGGACGGTGTTCCGCAGGACGTCTTCGACGGACTGGCGCAGGCTGTGAAGGGCGATCGCTACGCCTTCTTCACGGAGTTCTTCAAGAACTTCTACAACAGCGATGCGTTCCTTGGTACCGAGCGACTCAGCCAGGAATCCGTGGATGCCAGTTGGAACCTGGCCTCGCAGTCCGGGGCCTTCGCCTCCGTCGCAGCGCAACCCACTTGGTTGACGGACTTCCGTGCTGACATTCCCAAAATCGATGTACCTGCGCTCATCGTTCACGGCACGGCGGATAATATCCTGCCGATTGACGCCACAGGCCGCCGTTTCGCGAAAGCACTGCCCAGCGCCGAATACCAGGAGATCGAGGGCGCACCCCACGGCCTGCTGTGGACGCACGGCGCCGAAATCAACGAGGCACTTTTGGACTTCCTGCAGAAGTAGTTCTATTTCTTCAGGCGGAGCTTCCTGGCCTTCTTCCCGCTCCGGAGGTACTCCAGCTGGGCGGAATCGGCTGCGGCCCGTTCCGCCGCGTGCAGCACCCCATAGGTGAAGGCGCCGTTGCCTGCCCCTTCCGCTGAACCAAGTTTGAGCAGCTCGGTGCGGGCAACGGCGCTGTCCTGGTGCTTGCCGAGGACAGACTGCACATTGTGGGCGGCGTCCGCGATTTTCGCTGCGCCCTTGCCGTGAACACTTTCCACGGCCGCAGCTGCAAACCGCAGTTTCTTGGCCGCTTTGCGTACCTCATGGAACGCTTTGTCCCGGGAGGGCCCGACGGCGGCAGCCACCGCCGCGTCGTGGCGTTTAGCCAAGCGCTTGGCCGCTTTGTTGACGAGCTTCCGGGTGGTCTTCCGTGCGCCGGGCATGGCCTCAGCAGCCACGGGAGGTGCTTCGAGGAAGGCTTCGAGCTGGTCGAGGAGCCGGAAGTAGCGGGGGCTGTCCAGCCGGGAGTGGATAGCGGCCAACGAGGTGTCCTTTCGGACTTTCATGCGCTCATCCAGCTCACTCTGCAGGGGTCCGAGGACGAGTTTTCCGGGGAGCTCATCCAAGGATTTCCTGAGCCGTTCGTGCAGGACTTCTGCGTCCCGGTAGCGGCCAAGGGTTTTGGCCAGCGACTTCAAGCCAGCTTCCAACTCCTCCACCGGGTAGGCCTTGAAAAGCTTTCGGCAGCTGTGAAGCACGGACCGGATCCTCCGGGTGACGGCCCGCATTTGGTGCACGGAGTCATCACGGTTCATCCGGACGTGGGCATCATGAAGGAGAAGCCGGGCAACCTGCTGGTCCAGGTAATTGAGAACCGGGACCACGGCCGGCCCTTTGCGCTGGGGTATCTCCCTGCCACTCCCTTTTGCACGCGGCCAGGAGTCTCCGAAAGCCGTGGCGAGTTTGGAGCTCCGTTCGCTTGGCTTGGCACCGGTCTTCGCCAGTACCGTGGCGGCAGCATCCAGGAAGGCCTCGCCGGCGGCCTCGTCCCCGCTGCCGTTGAGCTCGACTTCCCATTCGCGCCAACTCTGCCCTGCGCTGTCCCCGACGGAAACCCTGCCTCCCACGGAAACCCGGGCACGTACATGGTCGTCCACGAACTCCGCGACGCGTTGGTCATCTTCCTGATACAGGGGGTAGCTGATGCGTTCGGTATCCAAGGTTGCCACGGGAGCGAGCTTGTGACCCCTCGTGTAAGCCTGGACGCGGACCAGCAGTTCTTCGGGAACGTGGTCGGGTTGTCCCAGGGGCGCGTGGATCTCGGCCCGTTTGCCGGGGCTCTGCGGGATCTTGAGGTGCCAGCCGGCGTCTGCCCCTCCGGTCCGGCGCCGCAAGGTGATCCTGTGCGCCGCAAGTGCAAGGTCCGGGGTGTCGAAGTACACGGCTTCCAGGGCATGCGTGACAGGATCGCCTACCCGGCTGACGCCGTCGATCTTTCCAAGTTCCGGAAGCGGTGTTGACCCGTCGACGTCGAACTTCTGCTCCACTTCCACAGCGGACTGTGCCATTTCCCTGTTCCTCCTTGCTGGAGCGTTTACGGCCGACAGCAGTGAAGGCCGGCCCGTTCGCCGGCCGGCCTTCACACAAGCTGCGGTCAGACCAATGGTCCTCCTGCTTCGTCTACATCGCCACCGGATACGGTGCCACGCCAGGCTCCGGTTTCGTGGCCCTGGGCCTCGATGAACTTCTTGAACTTGTCCAGGTCCGCACCGACGCGGAGGCTGTCAGCTCCGACGGCGGATCCCGCCTTTTCCGCGAGGCCTTCCGGCTCCCACACGATTTCGACGTTGACCCTGGTGCGGCTGGCATCCAGTGGTTCGAACGTCACCGAACCGCCGTTCCGGGGGCCGTCGACGCTGGCCCAGCTGACCAATGAGTCGGGCACTTGCTCGATGATCTGGGCGTTGTACTCGCGCTTTACTCCGCCAATGTTCGTGGAGAAGTGCAGGGCGGTGTCATCGATCTGCTGGACTGATTCCACACCGTTCATGAACTCCGGGAAGCTCTCGAACTGGGTCCACTGGTTGTAGGCGACGGAAACAGGGACGTCTACATCTACTGACTTGTTGACGGTAGCCATAGGATGTTCTCCCTCTCTGTCCTGGGGTGTTACGGCTTCAAGGGTCTTGCGGGCTTAGCCTGCGTTGAAGTCCTCTTGGTCGTCGTCGTTCGGAGTCTCTTCCTGGGGGAGGTCGGTGCCGCTGCCGTCCGGGAGGGAATCCGCGTCCGGTTCGAGGTTCTGCTCCTCAAGGGACTGCTCGTCGATGCCGCCAAAGCGGCCCGCGCCCGGTTCGCCCGCGCTGTCCGAATCTTCGGGATCCAGGTGGCTCAGGTTCGGCGCTCCGGTGCTTGCACCGTCTTCGCTCAGGCCCTCGCTGATGTCTTCTTCCACACGTGGCTGCGCCTGCCCTCCGCCGGCTTCCTGCTCCGCGGTGGGGGTGCCGTAGCCGCCCACTTCCTCTTCCGGTGTGGCGTTCTGGCTGTCCATGAGACCTGTCCTTTCCCTGGCGGTTGAACGTGTTACTGGAACACTTCGAACCTATAAGGCTACTTAGTGAATGTCCATGCTTAGAAGGTAATAGTCAGTAAACTTAGCAAATTTCATCGTCGCGGACTATTGTGTGAGCCCGGACGAATACGGAGTGAAGCCTTCGCGCAGGTTCACCGATTCCGGCCCCATCATGGCAATGTCCTCCCACAGCACGAGGAACGACCCCCGGTGCCGCCACCGAAGCAACTGCGCAACCGGCCACGGCTGCGTGAGGTTCTGTCGCTCGAAGCCAAGGAAGGACGCCGCAGTCCGGGGACTCACAATGATTCCCACGAGCCGGGCCTTGCTCATCAGCTGTCCCGGCGCAGCATCCACCGCGAACCGGACATCCGAGACCTCCCCCACCCGAAGGCCTTCGCTGTCCAGCACATCGGTCCCGAGCACGTCATTCAGGATCATGGCGGCCTCCCGGAATTCTTCGGATCACGTGGTCACGCAGCCAGCGCTCCACCCACGAGGCATCCAGCGAGTCGGAACGGACCCCCACGGTCAGCACCGTCCCCACCCCGGAAACGACGTCCCACGGGATCCGTATAAGCCTGCTCGACGGCGGCCGGCCACCGAAAATGCGCGTCCCCAGGACCGGCCCGGTCAGCAGTGCGGAAATGTGTGGCGGATCCGCACCCTCCGGTATCGCTTGGTCAGGTTCGGGCCCGCTCAACTCGATGTCATCAACCGTGGTGACCGGAACGCCGTCGACGTCCAATATTTGGCGGTCAAGCAGGTGAAGCTGCGCGTCGAGCACCAACCCCGCCGGCCGCGGCAGGGTTTTGAGATGGCTGGTATCGATCTTTCGTTGCTGTGCCATTACGCTCCGGCTCCCGTGACGATCATGAGCGGGATTGCCGCAATCGAGGCAACCAGGATGATCACCAGATAGACCATTCCTGCGATGTTCACCGCCCGCTTGTTGACGTGTTTGCCCATGTATTGGGGGTCATTGGCAACGATCAGGATGGGCAGATAGGTGAAGGGCAGGGCTATCGCGGAGAAAACCACAGAGTACTCAGTCACCAGGATCGGATCCACGCCCGTTGCCAGCACAGCCACCCCGGCCAGCAGGACCACGATCATGGAGACGTGGAACCGGGAGGCCTGCGTGGGCTTCCGGAACTTGCCCCACGGCCAGCCGAAATACTGGGCCAAGGTGTAGCCGCTGGACAACGTTGTCTCCAGGGCCGCCCCGAAAGTCGCAGCCACAATGCCGACAATCAGGATCGCCAGAGCCAACTGGCCTCCTGCTTGGGCCACAGGCATGGCCACCTGCGAAAGTGTCGTTACTTTGATGCCTGCAGGCAGAAGCACGACGGCGGCGCAAGCAGCGATGGCCAGGGACAGGAACCCGCCGAGCGGGAAACCCAGCAGGACATTGAGGCGTGACTGCGCCAAATCCTTGACCTTCCACTTCTCCTCCACAGCCCCTGATGAGAAGAAGAAGACCTCATACGGCGTCATGGCGGCACCAAAGAGAGCGATGGCGTAATACCAATACGTTGCGCCGTTCTCTCCCTGTGAAACGGAAGGCATGAGTGCCTGCGTTGCCAACGAACCCCAGTCCGGCTTGAGCAGGAACAAGGCCACGCCAAACACCACCAGGGTGAGGCCCATGAGGCCCGTGACGTTCTCCATGATCTTGAACTTGACCCGCCAAATCACCAGCCACACCGCAAGCAGGGCCACTGGAACCCATAGCAAGTAGGCCACGCCGCTGGCCAACTGCAGCGCCAGGGCAACGCCGCCGATCTCCGCAGTTACTGTCATGAGGTTGATGAGGAAGGATGCGGCAAGGTTCGCCAGGCCTGCCTTGGCACCCATGCGTTCCCTGATGACTTCGAAAGTGGCGCGTCCCGAGACGGCGGCCACACGCCCGGACATGTTGGCGAAGAGGCAAATACCTACCACGCCCACCAGCACGACCCACGCCAAGGAGAGTCCGAACCGCGAACCAACCACGGCATTCGTGACCAGATCCCCGATGTCAACGAAGCCCCCGATCGCCGTCAGGATGCCAAGCGCAACACCGAGGAGCCGCTTCACTGTATGCCGGCCTTGGTCATCAGAGCATCAAGCTGGTTTGATGCGTTGTGCAGTTCGTCAAGCACGGGGGCCAGGTTGGAGGACTCTGATTGCCCAGCCTCCGGCCCGCCCTGCGGCGCAGCCAAAGCGTCGCGGGCGTGGACCATGGCTCGGGAAACAGTGGTGAAGGTGGCCAGCACATCGTCCCGCAGTTTTTGTTCGTCCTGGGTGGGCGCACCAATGGATTTCACATCCTTGGCTGCGGAATCCAACTGCTTCAGCATGTCGTCCGCGGCCGTGGAGCCGGCCGCCGCCGTCGTATGTTCCTTCATCCTCATGTCAACGGCCAAGGCGGTGGTCCGCACCGCTGAGGCCGCGTCTTTAAGAGGCCCTTCAAAAGCCTGGCCGGAGGCATCTTGGGAGCATGCCGAAAGTGCTCCAACGAGCGTCGCCAGAGCCAAAAGCATTACTGCCAGATGCCTCCGAAAGCTGCTCACGATGGTCGCGGAACCTCGCATCCACCCTGGGGATTGAGTCCTGTGTAATTCAAAGGTCCGGCAACGATATTCAGGGCAATCGTGGCGAACTGGGAGCACTGGGCGGGAGGGGCACTGTAATAGCCTCGCTGCCCCGCGGCTATTGCTCCAATGACGAGCCAGACAACAACGATCAGGCCCAAAATTGAACCGATACGCATTTTCTTCCTCAATCGAATGGAAATAGCAGCACCGCCGGATTGGGGCGCGGCCGCGGGCGCTGAATTCTGCCCGCGGCCGTAAAGCCCGATCAATCCGTCGGATTTGTTTCCGTAGTCAGACCGCGGTTGTCCGCGGCTTGTTCATCTTTTTCTTCCGCCGGTCCCGGTGGATTTGCCGATTTGTTCTCACCGGCGTCAGCGGCGTCGCCGGGTTCTCCCCCGGCGTCGTCACCTGCCAGCGACTGCGCACTGGGCGCAGTGGCACCAAGATCCCGCGGGATCGGATGCCCCGGCGTTGTCACACCGTCATGGACCTGGCCTAATCCCCCAGATTCCACTGGGTCGGACGTCATACGCGCGACCGCCCCCGCCCAAGAACCCATCCAATGAGGGCCAGCACGAGCAGGATAATTCCTACCCACAGCAGGAAACTAAGGGCTTGGTTGAATCCACCAACCAGCAGCAGGACGATCGCAATGACGCCGGCAATGATCAATAGTGTGTTCATGTAGCTACGCATCCCTTCAAACAAATCTGTCCAGTTAGGAAGGCGTCCGCTGGGACTCCATTTGGAGTTCCACCCCATAGCAACGGGCACCGTACGGAGAAATTTCTCTCTCCTTATTCCGTACTTACCCATAAGAGCTGCACTTCAAACAAGGCAACCAGTACAGGAAGCACGTTCACAGCATCATGATAAGCACGCTTTCAGTTTTGGCGAAGTAGGCTGCGTGGAAACTTAGTACTCGTTTTTTCCGAACAAGAGAGGGCCTTACCCGACTCTGAGATACTGGGGACTAACTACGCTGTCCAGCCACCGGCAGCTTCAAAGACGTCCCCATGTACAGGCGGTCCAGTTGTCAGAACTACCCCAAGGCAAGCCCCGGTGGTGGCGCGTCTTCCACGAGAAATTCGTGGTGGAGGAACGGTACATGGAGCCCAAGGCCCGCACCGCCCTCTATCGCACGGCAACTGTGTTGGCGGCCGTCGGCCTCGCTGTATTCATTGCAGCCCTCATTGGCGTTACCAACAACGACGGACTGGCGGCGGCCGATAAGTCGGAGGAACAGTGGCTCCTGACCGTGCGATCCGAACCACTGACCACGATAATGATTATTCTGGCCGTGGTCTTCGGCCCCGTAGCCCTTCCCGTCATCATCCTTGCCGTCACCGTTGCCTGGAGCATTTTTGCCAAGCACGCCTGGCGGCCCTTGCTCCTTGCAGCCGCCATGCTCACCGGGGTGATCCTGGCTCAAGTCATCAGCCGAATCGTGGGCAGGCAACGGCCACCGCTGGACTTAATGTTGTTCGGGCCTGATGGCAGTGCCTCGTTTCCTTCCGGGCATGTCCTCGGAGCCTCGGACTTCCTGCTGGTCACCACCTTCCTGATCTTCTCGCGATACCGGAATCCGAAGGCTGCCGTGACCAGTTTCATCGTGGCGGTGGCAGGAATCTTCCTGATCGTGGCATGCCGGCTTTACCTGGGCTATCACTGGGTCAGCGACACCATTGCCTCGGTATCCCTCTCTTTGGTGATCCTTGGTGCCGTCATCGCCGTGGACACCTGGCGAACGGCCCGCATCCCGGGCGAAGCGGTTACAGGGGTTCTCTCAGGGGAGCCGCAGGGGAAGTAGGGGAACTTCCGGGGCCATCGATAGGCATAATGTTGAAAGGCTCGACGCACCGAACTGAAGAGGACGCTGGCTGCGCAGTTCAGGGAACCAGAGGATGAGTGGGTCAAGTTCCTCACTGCCCGCGTCTACTCCGGGCCCTACACCCAAAGAGTCCGCGAACAGTTCACAGCTTTGGTGTCCAAAGCATCGAAACAATACCTCAACGACCAGGTAAACGAACGCCTGAAGAAAGCACTAGGCGCCCAGGCCTTTGCACCCGCAGATGAACAAGTATCGGCCGCAGCCGTCTCCAGCCAGCCGGTGGCCGAGGCAGACCTTGTGGAGGCTGACGGCATCGAAACGACCTTGGAGGAGATTGAGGGTTATCAAATTGTCCGGGCTATCGTCTGTAGCGAAGTGAAGCCTACCCGTGTGGTGCAGCGGGACGCGAAGTCCTATTTCGCGATCCTGCTGGATG
The DNA here is from genome assembly GCF_044749185.1 of Paenarthrobacter sp. NPDC089675. Lineage (NCBI taxonomy): Bacteria > Bacillati > Actinomycetota > Actinomycetes > Micrococcales > Micrococcaceae > Paenarthrobacter > Paenarthrobacter sp. NPDC089675. Next base: position 48,664 of record NZ_JBIVHM010000010.1, read on the forward strand.
ACAATAACCGCAAGCCGATTGCACGCCTGCACTTCAACAGAACACAGAAGTACCTTGGACTATTCGACGGAAACAAGGAAGAAACGCGCGTTCCGATCAATTCACTGGAGGAGATCTACGAACACACGGAGGCACTTCGTGCCAGCGTGAAAAGCTATCTGTAAAACACCACCCCGGCGAGTGAACTAACGTCGGTCGGCCTCGACCGATCGGCGTTCACTCCAGCGGCGGTTGTCCGACTTTCCTGAACCCGGGTACTTTCTGAGGGTTTTCCGCGAGAATCCGCAGATTCATGATGGCGCGCTCACGTTCCTGGCTGTCAAGGAGCATCCAGGACGGGTGACTCTGTTCCTTCAAAGTGTTGTAAAGAGGGATGATCCTCGACCGATCGCTTCCCTTCATGGCCGCCTGCATTGCCATAGGCTGCAGGACGCATGCGGCAAGTACAGCAGCATCGTCCAGATGGCGCCGGGAATCCCGACTGTCCTCACGGTAGGCAGCGCCTTTTAAAACGAGTGCGCCAAGCAAATTCGGGATGCTGATGAGCGTGGGGCCGCTTTCGTCGGCAACGCTGCAGTACATCGTCCTCTGGAGCGCTTGCGTACCGGCAGGGAGGGCAAATATGGGGCTGCCACCCAGGCGCTGGTGTACGCCAGGGGCAAGGCGGTCCGCCACCATGACATCGATCTGCTCGGTACCCCTCATAAAACGATGCGCCGGCGCAGAAGAATCGATGGAGGCCCGGAGGGAGTAACCCAACCGGTTCAGGACGCTCTGTACGTAAGGAACCGTAGTCGCCGGAACCTCAAGGTGCAGGACAATGTCAACGTCTACGGTTGGCCGCGTGACGGTTAGCCCAGCCATAGCCGAGTGCAGCTGAACCATGAGTCCGCCTACCAGAGTCCAGTGGTTCGAAGGGAGCGCTCTGGCAAGTTCGAGGCATTGTGGCCAAGGATGTCCCAAGCCCCTCCCCCGAAGGGGCAGGGGCGGATTTCACGGCCGTCCGCGTGACGTTGTTCAGCCATGATCAGCCCATTCCCCGAGCAGTCGCTGCAGCGCAGACCGGCCGGCCGCTTGCTCCCTGGCCGTGAGGGATTCCGCGAGGTCAAGGGCGATGGCTGCTGCAGGAACTCCCTTGCCCATCGCATCCTCGAACTCGACTTCCCGAAGAGTAACGTTGCCACCGGACGACCCTGCCAAGTGAAACGCCACCGCGATCTGGTCCGCCACCCCCGAGGGAACGTAGCCGTCAACAAAACCTGAACCCTCAGCGAGCCCAAACGATGCAGCAACCTTGCGGTCACGCATCGCGCTGGCACCCGCCGGGATGACATGGCCTCGAATCTCTTCAACAGCCTCCGGCGTTGCCCGGAACGTTCGGACGACAGCTCGGTTTCGGGCTGCCGTCATCAAGTCGTCCACGGAACGGGTTCCAAGGGAGACGCGGAGGCGGTAGCGTTCGGAAGCCTCCAGCCAAGGCGCCTCCTCGCCGCTAAGCATTGCCAGCGCAGCCCAAGCCACTCGGGAACTCCAAGCCCTGCCGGTCCGGCGCGGCCTGTGGAGCGCCTTGTTTAATGAGTCGCTACTAATTAGTAAGAGGCTTCCGGCCCTCTCGCTTTCCAGCTGCCCCTGATGAACCATGTTGCGGACCTGACGCGGCGTCACACCCAATCGTTCGGCAGCCTGCGCGGAGGTGAGATAGGTCAAGGACATAGACGATATGCTACCGGGGAAGGAAGTGTTTTGTATATACGGAACACTTCCCGGGAAGGAACTGATCTATCATCCGGGTGCACGCTAGTGCCAGGCGAGCACCCCGCGTGCTAGCATTCCGGGAGATCGTGACAATCCTCAGGAGGTGAGACCCATGTACGCAGTATCAGTAATGGGCGCTCCACGGGAGTCCACGATTTTGCGGCTGAAGTAGTCGCCATCGGAGCGCCAAAATCGCACATCGCGGAAGGCGACTCCTAATGAACACAACACTTTTCCACAACAAACGCGCCCTGGTCCTTGGCGGCGGCGGTTCCACCGGCAATGCCTGGCTCATCGGCGTCGTTGCCGGGCTCTTCGAAGCGGGCGTTGACGTCACAACGGCGGATCTGATCATCGGCACCTCGGCAGGCTCTACGGCTGCAGCCCAGATCACCGGCGCATCCCTGGCAGAGCTCTATGAGGCCACGTTGACTGCCCCGGAGCAGGCGGGCCAGAACAGGCCGGTCCAAAGCAGGGCGGACCAAGCCAGGGCGGGCCAAGGCCGCCCAGGCAGTTCCGGGGCCGGGGGCGTGTCCACCCACATGGAACGGACAGCGAGAATCATCGCTGACTCCACCGACGCCGCGGACATGCGCCGCAAGATGGGCGCGTCGGCACTGCAACTGCAGGCAGAGCTCGACCAGTCCACGCAGGAGCGGTGGCGGGCGACGGTTGCCTCGCGGCTGCCGAGGCCGGAGTGGCCAGCGCAAAGCATCATCATCACCGCCGTCAATGCCCGGACCGGAGAACCGGTGGACTTCAACCGGGAGAGCGGCGTGACGTTGGCCGATGCCGTGGCCGCCAGTTGTTCCAGTGGCTTCGCGTATACGATCGGCAGCCATGCTTATGTCGACGGCGGCTACCGCACGAATGCCGAGAACGCCGACCTCGCTGCCGGGTACGGAAGGGTCTTGGTCTTGTCACCTTTCGGTGGGAGAACCCGGACTCCTGCGGCGTGGGGATTGGATCTGGACACACAGGTCCGGGACCTTCGGGACGGTGGGAGCCGGGTGGAAACGATTTTCCCGGACAGCGCTTCAGAGCACATGTTCGGTACCAACGCCATGAATTTCTCCCTTCGACCCGCTGCGGCCAGGGCGGGCCACCAACTGGGAAGAAGCCTCGGAGAGAAGCTCGGCGATATGTGGAATGGCCAAGCGGGATAACCCAGTCGCGCCAGCAGAGTCAACCGTTGTACCTCCAGGAGCCCCGGAGTAGGGTGGCCGGACCGCCTGCCCTCAACATCGTCTGGGAAATATCTGGGAGACACCATGACAAATGTGAGACGTCGATTTGCTGCGGTTACTGCAGCGTTGGCCCTTAGCGTCACGAGCGGAGCGGTGGCCGGTCCGGCTTTCGCCGAGCCGCGGCAAACCGAGAAGAATCCGACGGCCACCGGCTACGGCGGTGCCGTGAGCACAGTTGACCCGGAGGCTTCCGCAGCAGCCATCGAAGTACTCAGGAAGGGCGGCAACGCGGCCGATGCAGCGGTCGCGGCTGCCGCCACCCTGGGTGTTACCGAGCCTTACAGCGCGGGCATCGGTGGCGGCGGGTACTTCGTTTTCTACGATGCCAAGACGGGCAAGGTCGGGACCATCGATGGTCGTGAGACGGCCCCCGCAGCAATGCCCAACGATGCGTTCATCGATCCGAAAACCAAGGAGCCCTACCGCTTTACCCCTGAACTGGTAACCAGCGGCGTCTCCGTCGGCGTTCCGGGCACCCCGGCCACCTGGCAGCGGGCCTTGGAACGCTGGGGAACCATGGACCTTGGCGAAGCACTGAAGCCTGCCATCCAGGTAGCCAACCGTGGCTTCGTGGTGGACAAGACGTTCAACCAGCAGACCAAGGACAACCTTGAGCGGTTCAAGGCCTTCACTTCCACGCAGAAGCTGTTCCTCCCGGGCGGTGAGGCTCCCGCCGTCGGAAGTGTCTTCAAGAACCCCGAGCTCGCGGCAACCTACCGGCTGCTTGCCAAGGAAGGCACATCCGGGTTCTACGGTGGCCCGCTTGCTCAAGAGATCGCAGCCACCGTGCAGGCGCCACCAAAAGTCGAAAAGGCGGCTTTGCCTGTTCCGCCCGGCTTCATGACCACCCAGGACCTGGCGAACTACAAGGCACTGGACCGGGACCCCACGCACATGACATACCGCGGCTACGACGTCTACGGCATGGCTCCCTCAAGCAGCGGCGGGACCACGGTGGGTGAAGCCCTGAATATCCTGGCTCCGTTCGACCTTCACGGCATGAAGCCCACCGATGCGTTGCACCATTACTTCGAGGCGAGCGCCCTCGCCTTCGCGGACCGCGGCGAGTATGTCGGGGATCCCGCGTTCGTCAACGTACCTGCCAAGGCGCTGCTGGACCCTGTGTTCGGCAAGGAACGCTCATGCCTGATCGGCCCGACGGCGGCCACCAAGCCTGTGAAGCCCGGTGACGTCACCGATTACGACGGCGCGTGCCCGGCCTCGACGGCGCCCCTCGCCGACGAGAAGGACACCGAGAACATCTCCACAACGAACCTGACGGTCGCCGACAAGTGGGGCAACGTGGTGGAATACACCCTCACCATCGAGCAGACAGGCGGCTCCGGAATGGTGGTCCCGGGCCGCGGCTTCCTGCTCAACAACGAACTCACGGACTTCAGCACCGTGTACAAAGAGGACGACCCCAACCGCATCCAACCCGGGAAGCGGCCGCGTTCCTCCATGTCGCCCACCATCATTTTGGACGAGGGCAAGCCGTTCCTGGCTCTCGGTTCGCCAGGTGGCTCCACCATCATCACCACGGTGCTGCAGACCATCGTGAACCGTGTTGACCTCGGCATGAACATCTCGGATGCCCTCGCTGCGCCCAGGGCAGCCCAGCGGAATACTGCCAACGTGACTGCAGAGCCGGCCTTCATTGACGCCTACGGTCCTGGGTTGACGGCGCTCGGACACACCCTGGTCAAGTCCGGCGATGCCTTTACCTCAGCCGCTGAAATTGGTGCTGCGACGGCCATCGAGTTCGGGAAGGACGGAAAACTGACCGCCGTCGCCGAGCCGGAAAGACGTGGCGGCGGCTCAGCCATGGTGGTTTCAGGGGACCGCCGGGACAACGGTAAGGGCCCCAAACCGAAGTAGGATCTGCAGGGCGGACCTATTCCCGGTCCGCCCTGATCTCCACCAGGGAACGCCAAAACGCGGTACACGCCCCCAGGACGCAGACCACTCCAGTGACGATCGACCACGCTGATTCTGCACCGCTTGAGATGAAGGCGTACAGGGCATAAGAGCCCAGGATCAGGGCGAGCAACAGCCAAGTCAGGGATTTTTGGTTCACGATTGCTTCCTTCCTATAGGTGGTTATGTGCGGCCGGTCCAGCCCGGCCAAAGCGGTGAGTTCGTCATGGTGTTCCATAGCCACTCCCCCAAGCTCACGCGTTCAATGCTGCTGACTTCGGCTCGGCCGTAGGCCGGGAGCGGCCCACCGGACCGGAGCTCGGCGTCGTAAGCAACTACGGGCAGCTTCAGGCCTGGCAGGGTGGCGGGAACCAGCGTCTCCATAGGCGCGGTGGAGTCCGACGGCGGGAGGGAACCCACGGTGGCAAGGCCCAGTTCGTTGTGGAACAGCAGGCCTTGGGACTGCAGGGAGACATGGTCACCGTCTGCGAACACCGGCGCCGCGGAGTCGGCAGGGACAACGAGGCTCACGTGGCCGTCGATGAACCGGTACCCGGCCACGGTGGTGGGCGCCGCCGGCACCACCGCGAGGACGCCGGCGATGATCGTTGCGCCCATGGCCCCGGCCAGCACCCGTCGCCCGAAGGGACTCCCCTTCGCAGCGGCGTTACGGAAAAACCGGAACACGTTCCGCACGGCGAGCACGATGAGCAAAAGAAGGACCAAAGCGACAAACACGTGCCCTGCCAAGCCCAATTGCAAGAAAAGGGGAAGAAGCCGCTGGAAGCCTACGACCATGAATACTAGCCCCGCCGCGAAGCTGGCCACGCCAAACCAACGGAGCGCACCTTGCTTCCGCAGTGCCACCTTTGTTCCCAGCGCATACCGGCCCACCCATTCGGCAGCGGCGGCCATCGACTTGCGGCGCAAATGTGGTGTGTCCAGTGCTGACATCAACGCCACGTAGCCGTCCAGCTTGATGAAGGGAAAAAGGTTGAGGATCGCCACCGTGTAACAAAGCACCCCGTACAGCAGGACCCCGTCTTTGAAGGTGGACCCGTTGATGAGGGGGTGGGCGCAGAGTGCAATGCTGCCCAGGCCGAGGTGCACCAGCGGTCCGGCCAAAGCGACCAGGACCCGCTGCTTCCTTGAGGCGAGGCGCCAACCGTCCGTGACGTCGCAGAAAAAAGCCGGAGACAAGTAGAACAGCATGATTCCGATACGCCGGGGCTTGCCACCGAAATAAGTGAGCGCCAGGCCGTGCCCGAGTTCGTGAAGCAGCGTGGAACCAAACATGGCAGCTGCAACGCCAAAGTAGGCCTCGATGGGAAGAGGTGTGGAGAGTACACGAACGACCTCCGGCCCGGCCGTGGCCAGTCCGATGATGGCACCCAGAAGCAAGAAGCCTGCTACGGCCAGGAACTCGCGCCGTGCCACGGCCGCGGCCAGTGGCGTCAAAGCCTGGAGGAAGCCGGTGGGGTTGAACAACGTCACTTGGATTGTAAGGGGAGCCCGGAACTGGACCCGGCGGACCGCGGCGGGGCGTCTGCCGGCGTCGAAAATCCCTGTGTGGACCAACTGTTCTGCGACCCCTGTGACGTCCTCCGTTGTCCACGGGGAGCCGAGCTGCGCTGCCACCTGATCGGGGGCCTTCTCGCCGTCCAACGTCTGAAGCACCGCAGCCACATCGCAGGAAACACGGGCTTTGGGCACACCGTTCAGTGCCACGATCCAAGGACCGCCTTCCTGCATGGGACGATCAACCGAGGCAGCAGCCGCCAGTCGCAGGGGCCACTCGGGAGCGGCTACGCGGCGCTTGTCCATGGCCCTCATATCAGCGGATGGGGCAGTTGCTTGGAAGGCACGATGCCTTGACGCAGGAGGTTTAGGCCCTTGGATTCGTCCATGCTTAGCTGCACGGCTCCCGGACAAACCACCTTGCCGGTCACCCAGCCAAGCTCCCTGATGGCTGTCGGCAGGCGATGGGTGAGGTTGACCCAGTGGGAGCTGATCTCACGACCAGCCAGGTACTTCACGAGAACGTCGGCGTCGGGCAAGGCCTGGTCATCCGGGACGGGGACCGTGGGAAAGGTTTGGGTCCAGTCCCGAAGCGCGGATACGGCTGGTGCAGTACTCCAGAAATCAGCCCTCGTGGAATCGTCCGTCACCGCAGCGCCGGACCGGAAGGCACCCGGTTCCCGCGACAAGAACAACTCGCGGATTTGCAGCCCTTCCTGGAGTGCTCCCAACATTGCAGTGGCTGGGTCTGCTGCCGCTTTGAGGCCCACAGCTCCAAAAGGAGCGGACTCAGTGGCTCCGATGATGATGCAGACAGCCGTCATCAAGGGCGATGCCTCGGAGGGAACGAACGCCAACGTGAATGAAATCCCAGCCGCGAGCGCTGCATCAGAGAGGACCTTCAGAGCCAAGGCCTTTGGAGACTCCGAGAGCCCGGTCGCATCCACTTTGTGAAGCGGCTCCATCGTCTGCCAGGCCGCAAGGAAAGCATCCCGCTCCACCACTTCGGCCAGGGCGGAAGTTTGGGCGAAGTGCTCCGACGGGCCGGACGCCGCCCCGTTCGGGGAGGGATCAAAAAACCGTTCCCAAGGCTCTGGCCCCGGGCCTCCTGCGCGGTAATCAACCACCGGCGCCGGAACCAACGACTCTTGCCCGGTTAACAGGTCCACGGCGCGGTACCAGGGGACATCACAGGCGAGCGCGGAGGCACGTCCCAAGCCTGCTGTGACAAAGTCGATGCGGCGGCCTGCTGCGTCGGTTGCCGCCAGGTGCGCGGCATCCGATGGTGAAGGAACAAGGGCGAACCGTTCCACGGCTTCTCCGGCGCCCCTCATCAACGAGCCGCGCCGCCTGACGTCAAAGGCTCCGACGGCGGATGCGAACCCGCTGCCGTGGCAGGACCCGTTGGCGAGCGTGGCTACGGTCCGCCAGAGCCCTGACTCATTGGGCGCATAGACGGAGGATTGGGAAACCAGTCCGGAAGAAGGGTCCAAGGTGAGTACGGGATCGACGCTCATTTTTCGCAAACCCACAGCTCGATGTCCTTCAGGGCCGGGGTTGGTGCGGCAATCCTGACCGGCCGCCGATCCAAGATGGTGAGGCCTTCGCCGAGAAGTTCTTCTTCGATCAGGGAATTGCTGACGAACGCGACATCGCTGGCGTAGGCCGTGGAATGGTAAGTGCCGCCATTGTTGAAGCTGACGTGGATCATGGTCACGTGCCTCGCGCCGTTCACGGGATCCCGGCTTTCCGCGGTGATCAGGAAGGCATCGTCCCCCATCGGCGAGACTGTTGCTCCGGCGTCGTACTCTTCTGTCCCTTGCTGGCTGTCGGCGTTCAGGACGGTCAGCAAAAAACGGCCATCAGGCGTCAAACCGCGGCGGACACGGCGAAATAGTTGCCGCCGGTCTTCACGGTGGAGCAGCGTCACCGAACTGGCTCCAAGAACAATGCAACCGTATTCGCCGTCGAGATCGAGGCGGGACATATCCGCCGTCAGCAGTTCTACCTTTGTTCCACGCGGGTTGAACGCGGGAGTGGATACCTTGGCTTGCAGGAGCTGAAGCATCTCGGCGGAGGAATCGACGGCCGTGACTGGGCGGCCGAGCGCCAGCAGGGCACGGGTGATTCGACCCGAGCCCGCCGCGAGTTCGAGGATCCGGCCTGCTGTTGTGCGGGCGGCCGCCTGTATTTCCGGGAGCTCCGTGAGGTCATCGGCCGTGATCCGGTCATAGAGCCGGGAGCCGGAAACACTGTAGAGGTCCTCCGGCGCGTCAAGGTGTCCCAGGACGCGGAGTATGGCGTCGGCAGTCTTGTCAGGTGCGGGATTCATCAGCTTGTCCTTGGGTGTGGTGTCCGAGTGCGGTGCGCACGCGGGCGGTCGAGGAAGGAAACCACCCGCGTGCGCAGCCAGATGCCGGCTAGGTAGCCGCGAGGCCGACCACGATGCCGGCGATGATGATCACGTCGCCAACGCGGATGTACCAAGGGGTGTCATCCGGGGTGTCGAGGTTCTCGAGTTCTTCGATGTTCAGTTGAAGACCCATATGGGCCTCCTTTCTCTTTGCTCGGACGCGGTTTAGGTGATGCTGACCGCGATGATGCCTATGGCTACTCCCTGGCTGACTCCGATGAACCAGTTCTGGAAGTCAGGAGTGTCCAGGGACTCGACCTCCTGGATGGCGAGGTTGAGCTGTTTTTGCATGCGCATTCACCTCCCTTCATTGCGGATTTCTGCGCGGCATGGACATCAGGTGATGCTGACGGCGATGCCCACCAAAGCGAGTCCCACCGTGATTCCGTGGATTCGTTCGCTCCAGTCGTCCGGGACGTCGATGCTTTCGAGTTCCTGGATGCCGAGGTCCAGGGCCTTCGGTGCAGTGCTGATCATGTGATCACCTCCTTCCCCCTGCCTGTGTTGATGGTTTGGGCAAGTCCTTTGCCTGGGAATTCCGGAGGACGTGCTGCACTCGGAAGGCGTCGAGCCCGCGCAACATCGGAAGCACGCCGCCCCAGTTCCGGATTGCCGAGGCAGCAGTGTCCTGGATGGTTTGCTCGCTGGCCCCACGGAGCTTCGGGATGGCCCATCGCACCATGAGCTCCTCGATGCCCGGGGCAGGATCGGGGTCCAAAGCCAGGCCGGGGGCCACTTCGGACCAGATCTGGTGCAACCTCGCGGGATCGCCCCAGGCGGCGTTGCCACCGGCGATTTCCTCCCAGACAGGCCCTATCAGCGCGGCAGTCGCTGTCATTTTCCGGGCACCCGTCAGGTACGCCAGCTCGTTGGCCACATACCAGTGCCTGGCGCCGTAGGGATTTCGGCCAACCAGCGACCACCCCGTGTGCGTTTCCATGCTGAACCGCGCCGCCGCCAACCGTGCAGGACCGGAATCGTTGCCTCGCAACTGTTCGCCTACGCGGAGGATCCGCGCCAGCAGCTGGTGACCGTCGTCGTCGAACATGCTCGCCGTGCTGCCGATCATCGTCCCGGCAACCCGCAGGAACGCCTCCAACAGCCCTTCAAGAACCAGTGTTAGCGGCAAGGTGGCGAGATGGGCCGGGTCCAAGATCGCAACGTCGCCGGACAGCTGCCCGGACGCCAGCAATCGGCGTCCGACGGCGGTGTCCAGGCACGCTACCGCGCTGACTTCCGCCCCGGTTCCCACGGTGGAGGGGAGGAGGACAGTCTTGGGGCGCCTGTTGGAATGCGGCAGGGGCGGCAACACGAGAAGCCCTGAACGCTTGGCATGGCGTTCCACGAAGATGGCCAGGCTGGGATCGGCGGAGAACAATGCACCAAGCTTCACCGCGTCCAGAATGGAGCCGCCACCGAGGCCCACCAACGTATCCAGCCGGTGCGAATGGGCGAACCCAACCACGTCCCTCAGCGTCCGGACAGTGACCGGAGCGGCGTCGAGGTTCAAGATCGGCACTCCCCTGAGATCGCCTTCCAAGAGCCGGCGCCGCTGACCTTCGAGAGCAGTGTCGGCCACGAGCCCCACGCGTCCGCGCGTGACGGAGCCGACGTACTTTTCTGTCATTCCCTCGCCCAAAATGATGCAGCGGGTCTTCCATGTCCGGTCGGCGATCATGCGAAGACCCCTGCCGCACGGGCCGTAATGAGCCCTTGGGTGATTGCTTTGCGCAGTTCCTCGACGTTTTCCTCCGTATAGGTCAGGGCGGGCAGGAGTTGGATACGTCCGGGACCCGGTTGCACGATCGCCCCGGCTTGGTGGATGTGCTGCACCGCCGCGAGCGTGGCATCGGGCGAGAGCGGGAGCCCGTTGGTGTCGTAGAGCTTGACGCCGCGCATGCAGCCCCGGCCCGTGGAATCGCCGACCCCTGCCATTTCGCCCAGTTCGTCGATCAAGCCATCCAAGCCCGCGGCTACTTTGAGGGTGAGGTCCTGGTGGTTCAGCCGCTTCATTTCCTGGATGGTGGCCAGGACCGCTGCACAAGTGGCAGGGGTACCGGCTTGGGTTTCGCCATGAACAAAGACGGATTCCGTCGCGTCGAAGATGTCAGCAATGCGTTTGCCTACCAGCAGTGCGGCGCAGGCACTTGTCCCGTTGGTGAGACCTTTGGAGGTGACCAGGACATCCGGGGCGTCGGGCCATTCATCGGAGACAAACCACGAACTCACGCGCCCGAAACCTGTTGCCACCTCGTCGGCTACCAAGAGGAAGCCGTGCTGCTCCCTTTGCTTGCGGAGCTCTTCCAGGAAGTCCGCGGGGACCACCTCGGCCCCGGAACCCAGGACCGGTTCCATCACGACGGCGGCAATTCGGTGACCCTCGCGGCGAAAAAGGTTTTGCAGTTCCGCGCCGTGGTCCTGAAACGCGATATGGCGGATGTTCCGGCCGTCGACGCCGTATATCCCTTGACCGAGTTCGTCTCCACTCAGGGCCTGGCTGCCGTAGGTGAGGCCGTGGTAGCTGCCTTTGAGCCCGACGACCAGTTTCCGTTCGGGTTGCTGATTGAGCACCCAGAACTGGCGGGCAAGCTTCATCACGGCATCGTTGGCAGCGCTTCCGGAGGTGGAGAAGACCACCCGCTGGTAAGGGTGTGCCGGCAGTGCGAGCAATGCGCGGGCTGCTTCAAAAGCCTTGCGGTGCCCTGTCCGGAACAAAGGAAGGTACGAGGCCTTCTCCATGGTTGCCGCGATCGCCTGGGCGATGGCTTGGTTGCCGTAGCCGAGGTTGGCGTTCCACAGGCCGCTCTTGGCACACAGCCTCCGGCGCCCGTCCTCAAAGGTGACGTGGACGCCGTCGGCCGTCACTGCGGTGAAGCTGTCCGATTCGAAATTGTGCTGCGGTACCAACGGCACCCACATCGGGAGGTCGGAACGCCCCATCAGATGGCGCCCAGGAGGTGGATGCCCAGGCCACCGAACTTTGCCACCACTGTCCGAACGCCTTCCTCTGCGGCTGTGGGCGAAATACCCAGGGCTGCCGAGCTGACGGTAGCCGCTGCTTCAACATCCCTTAGGTTCAAGACGGCCTCAACGATGGTCGCGGCGTCCGACCCGAGTTGGAACAGCCTGCCCGCTGTGGTGTCCAGAAGTCTGTACTCACCCTGCTTTTCAAGGATGAAAGGAGCACCAGGCAAGGGGAGGCTGTGGGTTCCAGCCGCTCCGTAGAGACTGAGTCCGAACCCAACCAAGCGGGTCTCCGGACGGTCCTCCCGCTTGATGAACTTCCAGGCGTCCAAGGCCGCCAGGTAGCGCGGGATCCACGGACGCTGGTTGAGGGCTCTCCTGATTTCGGCCGCATCAGTCACTGAAGCAACCGCTGATTCAGGCCTCAAGGGCACGGATTTGAGCCGGAGATCATGCACGGTGTCCCCGGCCCACCCAATCACCGTGCCGTAGGGACCGTTGAGGACCGTGCCATCTGCGGTGATGTGGATCCGGCCCAGGTTCCTGTCCAGGCAGCCGTATCCGGCCAGCAATCCGCGTTCCCCCAGGACCGCGTTGACCTCCGTCAGCTGTCGCACGAAGTGGCCGGAGCGGCGGGCTTCCTCGGCATCAGCGAAGAAGGCCTGCCAATCATCCTGGCTCGTCAGCCTGACAATCGTCACCCCAACAAGGTTGATGAACGGTACGGCCACGTAATCCTGGACCTCCACGCTCAGCGTGCCGTCCACCAGCAGTTCACCCCCGGGGTCATTGAAGGAACCCTTGAGGCTGACTATGCCCGGGTGGTCCGAGTCGCCGTCCACCACCAGCACCACCGAGCCTTCGCCGGCGAGCTTCAAGGCATAGTCCGTGTGCGCGGCGTTCTCCGCGAAGACCACGTGGCCGGGTATACGACCCGGGATTCCCGTCACCCACTGATCCACGGCCGCCGCAACAGTCTGTTGCCGATTCAACGCCAATTTGCCAACCCCCAATAGTTGTCTGCGTTTCGCCTGAGCGGGCCCTGCTGTCCGGGCTCGTTCATGGAAAGGACACTATGGGGGCGAAGCGGCCCCACGATCGGAGAAATCCAAATTAGGTGGTGATTTGGGCCAAATTAGGTGGTGAAAACGGGCAACTAGGTGTTTTGACGGGTGGGTCTAGGTGGTGGATTTCAATGCCCGAACATCTCAAGGCAGCCACCGTCCATGATGCTGCCGCCTGCCTGGAGAGTGAGCTCGCCTTCTCGCGGGATAACGCCGTATATGCAGCCTCCGCTGGGCACCGCGACGCCGAACCGGACGCCGTTGCCGCCGTCGTCCGTTTGTACTTCGCGGAGGCCGAGTGCTTCGAATGCCGTTTCTATTTCGTTTGCCGTGACGGGTTGCGGCAGCGCCGAGAGTGCCGTCTTGGCGGGCTCGATGTGTTGTTCGAGTTGCGATTGAACGTCCGGACTGAGCTTCCGCCGCTGCCGGTACATTTCGTTCTGCGCCATCGCGGCGTCACCGTCGTAGGCGAAGCAGTTCGCGTGCCGTGGTTCCGTGCCGGCACTCGGACAGGCGGCCGTCGGGGTGGTGGTTTCGTTTGCCGGCGTCGTCGCTGGCGGAACACCGCAGCTCACCAACGCGAGAAGTACGACGGCGGCGGCGGGCAGGGCTCGCAACGGTGCTTTTGTTTTTCCCATCCAAGGGACGATACGGTAAGGAGGCTGCTTTATCCATCGACTGGGGTAAATGGTTGGGCTCCCGTATTCTGTCGGTAGCATGTGCTCATGCAGACCTTCACCTGGACAAAGCCACGCACCGAAGAGACCAAAGTCGCAGTGCTTCTTCCCGGCTCCGGGTATCCGGTTGAGGGCCCTGTGCTGTTCTGGGTTGGGGAGATGCTCGGCGCACATGGATGGCATGTCCAAGCAGTGAGGTGGACCGCGGAAGACCAGCTGAATGTAGATCCGGGTTACCTGGCTACACGAGCGGCCGAGAAGGCCTTCGCGGATTCACCTCCAGCTGATCAGCGTTTGATCGTGGCCAAGTCCGTGAGCACTCTTTCGATTCCGTGGGCGGAAGAGACCCAAACCTCCGGTGTGTGGCTCACCCCTCTCCTCAACGACGAACGAGTCCGCACTACAATCGCCAACTCCTCGAAAAACGACCTCTTCATCGGTGGTTCCAAAGACAAGCTCTGGGATGGCGGCCGCAGGTCGGAGCCAAACGGCACGTTCCTCGAAGTGCCCGGGGCAGACCACTCGTTGCAGGTCGGCGATGACTGGCGGGCTTCCCAGAGAGCCCAGGCAGAGGTCTTTGAGGCGATCGAGGACTTCGTGTTGCGACTCGGCAACAAACGCTGAATACCACCTAGATGAATTTTGCCACCACCTATTTTTGGCAAAACAGCACCTATTTTCTTCGCATTTCGGCTGTGAAGGGTCATCTTCGCCACCTAGTACCGGAATCGTGGTGCATGCTGTGGCACGAGGAGACGTAACGACATTGGGGGTTCGGTAATGAAGGTTTGGTATCTCGTGACTGGGGGGCTGCAGGTCTTGGCTGCCGTTACTTCCTACTTCGGCGGCAACGCAGGCGTCGCTGTACTGAATGCGGTGGCCGCGGCTTGTTCCATGACACTGTGGGTTCTGGCCAGGAAAAGGGAGCAGGCAGCCGTCCCGCCACCTGCCTCGGAGGTCTGAGTCGTGGCGCGTGGAACATCAGCCACCAACTACTGGCTGGGTCTCTCGGTTGCGGTCGGGCTCTTCATGGCACTAACCACCATGCTCGACTTTCCATGGATTTGGCTCGTACTCGGGGCCACGATGCTGTTCTTGGTTCTCCAGGCTATCTATTACGGACAATTTGGGCGAGGTGTCCTTCAGGACGTCAACTACGGAAAATCCTCGTCAGCAGCAGCCATGCCGTTCCTTTTCCCCGTTTCCATCCTCATAAGAGGCTCAGATATCGCTGTTTGGGCTGGACCGCTCCTGGGGCTCGTCGGCTTCGCAGTCTCGTACCTGTGCCTAAAGAAGGCAGGCTACTTCTACCGGCCGATCGGGGAACGTCTACAAGACGAGAGATAGGTGGGCGTCAGAACGTTTCGGCCTGTAGTCAGGAACTTGGTGCCCGACCACGCTCAAAGCCTGGCCGAACGTCAGACCATGTAGCTCACCACTCGATATTCCAAGGTGCCGAGCAATCTCATCGGGGCCCCCCTTTGACCGCCGCAGGGCAGGAAGGACGACGGCAAAGACTCTTGACGTCTCCCGTAGCATGCCATCAGGCTCACCGGACCTGTAGCCGCGTCTGCTCAACTCGATACATGCCTGGCGAAACGACCAGTCTGAGTAGATGCTGCCCTTATGGAACGCGTAGGCGAGCGCCATAGCGGAAACGCCGAGATGGGCTTTGAGCCTCAACAGACTCTCCACCGATGGCTCCCGTCCCACCATCGAACGCAACAAGACTCTAGGCATGAGTAATTCTGATGCGAATTGGTCTGCCTCCTTCTCTGCGTTGCGTTCGCTTGTAAGGGACATATCCAGTCCGGCATGGAGCACCAAATGCCCGAGCTCGTGCGCCAGATCGAAACGCGACCTTTCCGCTGTCTTCATGGTCGAAAGGAAGACAAAAGGAACTCCGTCTTCCCACAGACTGAATGCATCAACTTCCTTCGCTCCATCAGGAAGAGTCAGCACACGGACGCCATGTGCTTCGGCCAGCCGAACCAAGTTCGGCAGGGGGTCTATTCCGAGCCCCCATTCGGCTCGCAGTTGTTGGGCCGCTTGCCGAGGCTCCAGCGGAGCAAGATCGGGGATAGACAGGTCAGGCAACGCAAAGTGCTGAAGCAGGAACGAATACAATTCCACACCCGTCCGGGCTGCCGACGTGGCCGCGTGCTTCTGAGCCGCACTGGAACGACGACGCGCACGAAAGAAGACTCGATCTTCCTCCACAGGTGCAGCCGGTGGGAGCGAGAGGAATGAGGGCTGGCAACCAATAGCCATGGCGAGGGGTGCGGCCATTCGGTCGGGCGCACCATGTGTCTCGTAATTGGTAATCGTCCGCGAAGTAGCGTCCAGGCGCTCAGCCAACTGAGCCTTGCTAATGCCCGCCCGCAACCTCGCAAGAGTGATCCGAGAGGGTTCGAGCGTCATGGCAGTTCAACAATCCTAAAGTCGACATCGTCCTGCGGCCCGATGGGTCGGCGAGAAATTTCAAAGTCAGACAAATCTATAGGTGGCAGGATGATGCGTTGGGTCCACTGCGTAATGTCACCGTTCGTGATCTGGGCCGGCAGTGAAAGCTCAGCCCGTACCACCGGTTCATCCCTTGACCAGTGGTATAGCAGGACCCACGTAAGGGGCACCTGCGTTTGCTTGACCACTGGCAACTCAAAGACCAGGTCAAGCACTTGTTGGCCATTGCACTGAACAGCTGCGTCCGTTGCCGGACCTCGGCGCCGGGCCGTCCCAGGAATGACGTCTTTCGAGAGCGCGGTATTCGCATTCCCGCCTATGACCATAATTGAAGTTAAGCCGTCAGGAGAAAAGACGCGAGGCGAGTTCTGCGGGTCTGCTTGCGTCCATTCTTGCTCGTTCAGTTGCTCACGCAGAGCTCCAACCGTTTCGGACCACTGCACAAATCCGCGCGCGGTGACAGGGTGAAAGTTAGTGACATTCTGAGCCTGCCGCACTCCCCTGAGGACTGAGGTTGTCAAAGTTGCGCTCTCCAAGCCTAGCGATGCCAGCGCCTTTGTAGCATCGTCGGAGGAGACAAACGGTTCCAGCCGAAGCGGTTCAACAGACACACGAACTCCTTTCAATCTCCTCATAATAGTGCAGAAAACCGGAAAATTGACGTAGCCCTCCTGTGTCCCTGCGCAGCGCGAAGGTGTGATTGGATTGCCCCTTCCCGCCAAGTGCGCGGCGCTGCGCATGCTCTGACGAAGCCTTCAGAAAGGTCACGACGAACTGTCACCGCGGGCCGGGAGGAAAAAGCCAACAGAGATCTCCGATTGGCGAGGACGTTTTCTGAACGCGGCAAACGGGGAGGTTGGCGCACATGGCGATCTTGGCCGCCCACGCGGGGCGGCCAAGGATCAAGCCTTACAAAACGGTCGTCCGCGAAAGCGATAGGTCTTTCGTCTCCCGGAAGAAAAGGACCACCACCACTGCGGAAACTAAGGCCATCCCCATCAGGTAAAACGCCGGAGCCAGCGGAGTTCCGAAACCGGCAACCAACCCGGTCGCAACAAACGGAGCAGTACCTCCGAAGAGCACGTAAGCCAAGGTGTAGCCGATAGCCGAGCCTGAAGCCCGGACAGAAGAGGGGAACATCTCCACCAGAGCCGGCACGTTCGAGGTGCCAATGACTGCAACCAAGGCGCCCAAGACACTCGTCCCAAGAATTGCGAACCCAAGTCCCAGTGGCATGATCGAGAAAGCCGGAATCGTCATCACCACAAAGCCAACACAGGCGACCAGCAGCATGCGTTTCCGGCCATACCGGTCACTGAGGCGTGCGGCAACCGGACAGACTGCCGTGTAAACGAGCATTGTCACCACACTGGTAAGCATCGACTCTGCCGATGAGTACCCCAAGCTCGAGGTCATGTACGCGATCATGTAACTGCTCATCAGGTAATAGGCGATCGCATTGGTGATGCTGTACCCGAACAAGGTGAAGATCTGCCGCGCGCACAGCCGGATAGCATCCCCCAGGGGCCGCTTTGCAACCTCACCGGAATTTTCCAGGCCCCGGAACACTGGAGTGTCATCCACCTTGGACCGTATATACAGCCCGATCAGCCCCAGCGGCGCCGCGAGCAGGAACGGAATCCGCCAGCCCCAAGCCTGCAGATCGGCCGAACTCAGGGTGGAGGTGATAGCCACACCCAGCAACGCTCCGGCAACGGACGCCAAACCCACCGTCGCGGGAATGACACTCGCGTACGTTGCACGCTTTCCGGCTGGCGCGTACTCCACGATGAAGGCGGAAGAACCTGTGTACTCACCCCCGGTAGTGAAGCCCTGCACTGCTCTGAACAGGAACAAGAGGATCGGAGCCCAGACCCCAATCACTGCAAACGTGGGCAGGATACCAATGCAGAATGTCGCCGCGCTCATGATGACCACACAGAGCCCGAGCATCTTGTTCCGGCCAATCCGGTCACCGTAGCGTCCAAAGAAGGCCGCCCCAAGGGGCCTGGCAATGAAGCCGCCGGCAAAGATGGCCCAGACGGCCAGAAGTGACGCCGTCGTGCTGTAGTCGGGGAAGAAGAGCTTGGCGATAGTGACGGACATGACCGCATACGCGGCGGAGTCGAACCACTCGACGAAGTTCCCGACGGCGGCTGCCGCAGCAACGCGCTTAAGGTTCCGACGCGGGGACGCCTCAGTGTTGGCTGCGGAATTCTGGGTCACAGTATTCATGATGACTGTCCTTCACGGGGAGTGTGCGGGAGTTCTCGGAGTTGGGCTCGCTGGACCTTGCCCGTGGCGGACTTCGGCAACGCGGAAACGTATTCAATGAAGCGTGGGTACGCGAAGCGGGAGAAGTTCTCCTTCACGTGCGCCACGATTTGTTTGCTCAGGTCCGCTCCCCCGGCGGTACCCGGCATCAGTTCGATCCATGCCTTGATGGATTGTCCGCGCAGCTCGTCCGGGACGCCCGTCACGGAGACATCCTTCACTGATTCGAGTTCGCGGATAACGGCCTCAAGCTCGTAGGGCCCCACACGGTAGCCGGAGGTTTTAATAACGTCGTCGGTCCGCCCCAGGAACCAGTAGTAGCCGTCCTCGTCCGCGTAGGCCTGGTCTTTGGTGTGGTACCAGTCCCCGCCGAACGCGGCGGCCGAAGCCTCCGGCAGGTTCCAGTATCCCAACGGGAACTGCGGGTTGGTGCGGGCGCGGAGGCAGATCTCACCGGTCTCACCCTTCGGGACTTCCTGCTCATTCTCGTCCAGGAGCCGGACGTCCCAGCCGGGTAGCGGCTTGCCCATCGAGCCCGGTTTTACGGGCACGTCCGGGTAGTTCCCGAGAAGCGGGTATGACTCCGTGGAACCGTAGTAATCCAGCAGCGTCACGCCGAACTGCTCGTCGAACCAGGTGATGAGGTCCGGTGTCAGCGGCTCATTGGACGAACAAACGGTCCGCAGGGACAGCGGGAAGCGAGTACCGGCGTCGGGCACGTCTTCGCGCATCTTGCGCAAGAACGTCGGGTTGACGAGCGCGCTGGTGACGCGGTGGCGGCTCATGGCGTCCAGGAGGGCCGCGGGGTCGAAGCCACCTTCAGGCCGGAAGACAAGGTGCGTGGCGCCGAGCCGCAGCGGGCCCATCAGCTTGGCGAGCGACCACGCCCAATCCCCCGCACCGTAGAACACGTCGCCGTCGCCGAGTTGGTGGCAGTACTCGAACTCGTTGTGGCCCAGGAGCGTGCGGTGGGCATGGACGATTCCCTTCGCACGGCCCGTGGTGCCCGAGGTGTAGAAGATGAGCGCGGGGTCGTCCGCTGTGGTTTCGACGTTCTCGAATTCCGTTGGTGCCACTGCGATTTCGGGGCCGTCGATGTCGATGAACCTGCCTTCGAAACCCTCAAACAGGTACCTGGCGGATTCCTCGGCGATGATCACCGACGCGCTGCTGTCCTCCAGCCTGAAACGGATCGGCTCCGCGGCCCACAGCAGGGACATCGTCACCAGGATCGCGCCGGTCCGCAGCACGCCAAGGTACGCGGCCGGGGTGTCGGATCGCTGCGGCAGCAGGACGGCGACACGGTCGCCCTTCTTGATGCCGGCGCTTTGGAGCGCGACTGCGATCTGCCGCGAACGGTCCTGGATTTCGCCCCAGTTCACCTCTCGTTGACCTTCGACGGCGGACTCCAGGATGAGTGCGCGCTTGTCCCTTGGGTGGTGGTCGGCGACGTCGGCGGCCATGTTGTAGAGCTCGGGCACCTCCCAGCGGTGGTTGCTGCGCAGCTCCGTGTAGCGGTCTTGGGTTGCGGTTGTCATGTGTGGGTGCCTCCTGTGGTTTGGGCCGGAATGCTCGGCGGCGATTCAGCGGCGGCCTGCGAGGAACCGTGCCATTTCGCGCTGCGGTTCGCCGGTGCCGTAGGCCTCGCGGTGGACACGCTTGGCTTCGGCCATGGCGTCGGTGAGGTCGTCGTCTTCCAGGCTCCGGAGGCGGTTCTTCGTGAGGCGGACCGCACCCGGAGGAAGGAGACTCAAGCGCGAGGCGAGTTCTTGGGCGTAAGCCAAGGTGCCGCCGTCGTCCGTCAGGTAGTTAAGGAGGCCGAGCCGCTGCGCCTCAACAGCGTCCACCAGTTCTCCGGTGAGGACAAACTGGGAGGTCTTGGACTTGCCGAGGATGCTCCACATGGCCCAGATGCCGGTGATGCTGGGAATGCCGGAGAGGACTTCGGGTTGGCCCATGCGGACCTGGGAGTCGCCGACGCGGAGGTCCGCCAGGAGCGCGTACTGGAAGCCGGAACCTGCTGCGACGCCGTTGACCGCGGCGATGGTGATCTGGTCGAGGTTGCGGACGGCGCGGTAGAGACGGTCGAAGCCGTCGATCCAGGCCTCGGCGGATGCATGGTCTTCGGGGTTCATTCCGGCGGTTTCGGCGAGGTCCTGTCCGGCGCAGAAGGCGCGACCCGTTCCGGTGAGGATCACGGTGCGGATCTCGTCATTGCCTTTGAGGTTTTCAAGGTGGGCGATGAGTTCGTCGCGCATGGCCTTGGTCCACGCGTTGAGCTTGTCCGGGCGGTTGAGCGTGATGGTGGCGATGGGGCCGTTTTGTTCGAAGAGGACTTCCTGGGACACGGTGTTTCCTTTGATCTCTAGGGCTTGCTTTCGTCCATCTGACCACCGGTGATTGTGACGCGTCTAACATCAATATCTACTTGCGGCGATACCAAACTGATATGGTGCGCGGATGGATCTTCACCATCTCAAGTACTTCGTGGTGCTCTCCGAGGAGCTGCATTTCGGCCGGGCGGCACAGCGTTTGCACATGGCCCAGCCGCCTCTTTCCCAACGGATCAAGGACTTGGAGAAGGAACTCGGGGTCTTGTTGTTCCATCGGCGACGGACCGGCGTCGAGCTGTCCGAGGCGGGTGCGTTGCTGCTGGAGCATGCCCGCGGGGTGCTCGATCACGTTGCAATGGCGCAGGAGTCCATGCGCCGAATCCGGCCGGGCGCTTCAGGCGTGTTACAGGTAGCGGTGCCACCGGATACGAATCCAGTGGCGTTGTCCACCATGGTCTCTTCGTTTGCTGCATCCGCGCCGGACGTTCTGTTGAACCTGCACGAACTCACCACTGTTGAGCAGGTTGAGCGATTGCGCGACGGCGAACTTGACGTTGCGGTTGTTCGTCACCCATTGAGCAGCGTGGGTTTCGAGTCCGGCCAGGTGTTCTCCCGGGCGCTCGGAGTGGTACTGAATGCTTCGCATCCACTGGCTGCTTCGTCTTCGGTGCAGTTGGGTGACCTGGCCGGGAGCCCGTTGATCATCTTCCCGCGGCAAATGGCCCCAACCCTGTACGACTCGTTCCTGCACACGTGCCGGGATGCCGGCTACCTGCCTGCTGCCATAGTGCATGCGCGCAACCAACACTTCACGCATGGGCTGGTCCTGGCAGGACGGGGCGTTCATTTCAACGAGGAGCCTTGGACGCCGCTTCCATCCGGGATCGTGTGGCGGCCGCTTGTTGGCGATCCGCTGGCTTGGCGGACTTCGGCGCTGTGGCTGAAGAGTCGACGGTCAGCGGAGACTGATGCGTTTGTGGAAGCTGTGGGAGCCGGGTTGGGGGCTGGTGGGCATGGGTGAAGCTCGTCGGCGAGGCAACATCTGGTCAGTCCCCTTCACCCAACATGGATCTTATTTCTGCCGCACGGAAGGCGCTCTTCTCGCGCTGGTCGCGGGTGAATCTCCGGGCCTGCACATCAAGGACCGCCCGACTGGCAACCATCCCCACTCCCAGAAGATGAGCGACGCGACGAATTGCTTCATTCACGTGTTCTGAATCCTCAATCATTAGGAAGACTTCCTCGCGTCGATCAATCGCCAACATAAGGGCTTCGAGAATTGCCAGTTCTTCCCTCATCTGCCTCTCATACTGGTCCATCCCGTGATTCTTGCACGGAAGATGGCAACTGCCTCCACCGCGCCGCTGGACGGACCAGAGACAAATGAGCGCTGGAACGCTCGCTCCCGAAATTGTGCAAAGTCCCTTTGCACAATTACGTCCGAGGATCTTCACTTAGGGTTCCCGCCCGGCCGGCTGCGGATGGGCACTGGACCTGACTGTCGGTGGGGCAGGCTACGGTTCCCACTATGACGTCGATTGATCCCGAGCTGCCAGGTCCTTACGCCGATGTTCTTGCCTCAGTGAAGGACCAGGTACCAACTGCGCAAAGCCGTGTTCAACGCGTTGTTAACGTGGCGATGCTGAGGTTCGTTGACCAGAATCCGCCGGAACTCGTGCTCCCGAACGCGCGGCGTAGCGTCCAGGAAGCCGATCGCGCGACCGCTAACGGTCAACCGTCAGCCGCTAATTAGAATATGGCGCTGTCACGCTGGACGGTTCACAACAACCCCGCAACCTTCCGCGCCGTTTCCTTGGCCGATCCAGGATTCTGCCCGGTGACCAGTTTCCCGTCCGCAATTGCGTAGGAGACGAACGGGAGCTTGGCCTTTTCATACAGCGCCCCACGCTTCTTGATCTCTTCTTCGGCGTTGTACGGCACCAGCTTGTCCACCCGGGCAAGGACTTCTTCCTGCCACGCGAAGCCTGTGACCTTCCGGCCCTCCACCAGGAGGCTGCCGTCGGAAAGCCTGGTGTTGAGGAGGCCGCAGTATCCGTGGCAGACGGAGGACACGATTCCGCCCTGTTCCCAGATCTCGCGGGTGATCTTCTGCAGTCCTTCGTTGTCGGGAAAGTCGTACATCACTGCATGGCCGCCGGTGAAGTAGATGGCGTCGTAGTCGGCCGAGTCAATACCATCAGGGCTTGCAGTGTTTTCAAGGAGGGCCATGCGCTCCGGATCGGCGTGCCAGGACTTGGAAGCTTTGTCGAAGGTGGGGAACTTCAGCGATCGGGGCTCCAAGGGGACCGCTCCGCCTTGGGGGCTCACGATGGCTTGCTCGAAACCACCTTCCTCGAAGACCTCCCACGCGTGAACCAGTTCGGAGAGCCAAAGGCCGGTGGGGTGTGACGGGTCGTCGTAGTGGCTGACGTTGGTGACGACGTGGAGGATGCGTTTGGTCATGCTGGTTCTCCTTTTTGCTTGCCGGAAAGGGGCTTAGCCGGCTGTCGTTTTGCTGCCGTTGAGCGCGAAGATCGCCGCAACCGCCAACTTCACGCGAGCTTCAACGTCGTCGCTGCCTTGGGGCCGCAGTTTGCCGTCCAGATGCAGGAAGGCCAGGCCATGCGCCATGCTCCACAGCGCGACCGAAAGGCCTGAATTGCCTGGAAATAGGCGCTCAAACGTCTGGTTCAACATCCCATGGAGTTGTCCCGCCGCCTGGACACGTTCGCTGTCCTCCTCGTCGCATTCGTTGCCGAACATCAACCGGAAGACAGCCGGCCGCCTCAAAGCGAACGCCACATATGCCACCCCGAGTGCCGTGATCACCTCCTCGGGTGCAGCAGCCGCGGGCAACTTACCCGACGCAGCTTCCAGGCGCGCCAGAAGATCCCGGAAACCCTCCACTGCCACGGCATTGTCGAGCGCCTCCCGGTCAGCAAAATGCCGGTAAGGCGCAGTCGGAGAGACCCCCGCGCGGCGGGCCACGGCTCTCAGGGAGAACGGCTCCCCCGCTTCCAGGCTCTCGACGGCGGCAGCGACCAGTGCCGCACGAAGGTCACCGTGATGATAGGGCTTTGCTGATGTTGACACTGCTAACTTCGCCTCCTACGCTGATGTAAGCAGTGTACACATAGCGGATTGGCAGATCCACGCCGACGCACAAAACACGCACGAAACCGAGGATGAAAATGCAGACAATATTGGGCGCCAACGGCCAAATTGCGATGGAACTCGCCAAAGTGCTGCACCGCGCCTACACCGAAGACCTGCGGCTCGTCAGCCGGAACCCCCGCAAGGTCAACGAGTCGGACTCCCTCGTCAAAGCCGACCTGCTCGACGCCGGACAGACCGCTGCGGCGGTCAAGGGCAGCGATATCGTTTACTTCACAGCGGGCCTTCCGGCGAACACGGAGCTTTGGGAAGCACAATTTCCTACTATGCTCCGCAACGCGTTGAAGGCATCAAGGGCCACCGGCGCCAAGTTCGTCTACTTCGACAACACCTACATGTACCCCCAGGACGATCGCGTCCAGACCGAAGAAACCCCGTTCACTCCCGTTGGCCGTAAGGGAAAAGTCCGCGCGGACATGGCATCGATGGTGCTGGAGGAAATGGCCAAGGGCGACATTCCCGTCCTTATCGCTCGCGCCCCCGAGTTCTACGGACCGGGCCGCACGCAGAGCTTCACGAATGCACTGCTCATCGACCGCCTGAAGAAAGGCAAGAAGCCCTTCGTTCCCGTGTGCGATGACCGCGAAAGGACACTGATCTGGACACCGGACGCCAGCCGGGCTCTCGCTCTTCTGGGCAACACGCCTGACGCTTTCGGGCAGACGTGGCACCTCCCGGTCGATGCGGAGCCAGTAACCTACCGTCAGTTCGCCAACATCGCCAGCGAGGCGTTCGGACAGAACGCCGGCTACACAGTTGTGCCCCGATGGGTCCTGAACGTCGCGGGAGTGTTCTCAGCCCAGGTGCGAGAGCTGCGGGAACTTCTTCCGCGCTACGAACACCACAACCGCTTCAGCTCAGATAAGTTCACTTCACGGTTTCCCGAGTTCGCGGTAACTTCCCCTCGGGACGGCCTGGCAATCATCCGCCGCGAAGCGGACTCGTCGCGGCCGGCTCCGCACTAAAGACGTCAGGCCAACGCCCGTTCACCCTGGACCGGGGCTGGTTCGGCAACCTCCGTCACTACACTCCGGTTCCGCGCCGACTCCTCGACGGCGGCCAACACCCGCTGCACCTGCAGCCCGTCGTCGAACGACGGCGATGGCGCCTCACCGGAGCGGATCGCGCACAGGAAATCCCGGACCTGGTGTGTGAACGTGTGCTCCCACCCAATGATGTGCCCCTGCGGCCACCACGCCGCAGCGTAGGGGTGTTCCGGCTCATTCACGAGGATCCGCCGGAACCCCTGCTCCCGCACGGGCAGCGTAGCGTCCAGGAAGCCGAGCTCATTCAGGTTTTCCAGATCGAACGACAGCGAACCCAACGATCCATAGATCTCAATCTTCAAAGAGTTCTTCTGCCCGGTAGCCACCCGTGACGCTTCAACCGACGCGCTGAGGCCTCCGGTCAGCCCCAAAGTGGCCCACGCGGCGTCGTCCACTGTCACTTTCTCAAGGCCCGACGGACCGGGCCGTTCGGCAACAAAAGTCCGCAGCGTCCCTGTCACTTCGGTGACGGTCTGCCCGGTGAGGTGCTGGACCTGGTCAATGGCGTGGGAAGCAATATCGCCGAGGGCCCCGGAGCCGGCGGTCTCCTTCCGGAGCCGCCAGCTCATGGGGGTTTCGACGTCGGACAGCCAGTCCTGCAGGTAGGCGGCGCGGACGTGCCGAACGGTTCCGAGCCGGCCTTCGGCGATCAGTTCGCGGGCCAAGGCGAGCGCCGGGACGCGCCGGTAGTTGAACCCGACCATCGACTGCACGCCCCGCGCCCGGGCCGAAGCTGCGGCGGAAACCATCAGCTCAGCCTCGTCCAGCGTGTTCGCCAGCGGCTTCTCCACGAGCACATGCTTCCCAGCTTCCAGCGCGGCGATAGCGATCTCGGCGTGCATCCAGCCCACAGCACAGATGTCCACGATGTCGATGTCTTCCCGCGAAATCACCGCTCGCCAGTCAGTGGCGGACTCAGCCCAGCCGTATCTGACGGCGGCCTCGGCCACCGACGCGGCATCCCGGCCGACAAGCACCCGCTGCTCGAAGGCCGGGACGTCGAAGAAGCTGGCCACATTCCGCCACGCATTCGAGTGGGCCTTGCCCATGAACGCATAGCCAATAGCGGCCACGCCTAGGGGACGGTCAGAAGGAAAGGAAGCACTCATGGCTTAGGCGAACCAGTCCCGCGCAGGGTTGGAGACCTCGGGCGCCTCCCGGAAGACGCCCGGCTGCGCCACCCAGCCCACGCCGTTGGCGATGACCTTCTGGATCTGCGGTTGGTGGTACACGGGGTATTCCTGGTCGCCGGGGCTGAAGTAGAAGATCCGCCCCTTGCCGCGCGAGAACGTCACGCCGGAACGGAACACCTCTCCCCCGGTGAACGAGCTGATGAAAATCAGGTCATCGGGCTCAGGGATGTCGAACAGTTCCCCGTACATTTCCTGCTGCGGAATCACGATTGGGCTTTCAATCCCGGCCGCGATCGGGTGCGACGGTTTGACGGTCCAGACCAGCTCCCGTTCGCCTTCGTTGCGCCACTTGAGCGAGCATGTGGTTCCCAGCAAGCGGGTGAAGATCTTGGCGAAGTGCCCGGAGTGGAGCACCACCAGGCCCATGCCACCGAGCACATGCCGCTGCACGCGCTCCACCGCTTCCTCGGAGACGTCGCCGTGGGCAATGTGGCCCCACCAGAGCAGCACGTCAGTCTGCGCCAGGACTTCCTCGGACAATCCATGTTCCGGGTCAGCCAACGTTGCCGTAGTGATTTCGGAGTCCGGGTAGAAGCCGCGGAGTCCGGCCGCGATGGCGCCGTGGATCCCTTCCGGGTACATCTCGCCGATGGTGGCGGGCTCGTTGCGGGCCTCGTGGACGCCTTCGTTCCAGACAACAATTTTCAACTTGGACTCGGTCATTTCAGAGGCTCACTTCGCGTTGTTCCAAGGCGGACTTGTAGCAGGCATCGAGCACCAGCGCACGGCTGAGGGCGAGCGATCCGTCGTGGCTTCCCCACACGGTCTCGCCGCCGCGCACGGCAGCAACAAAATCGTCGACGACGGCCTGGTGCGCCTTTCCGGGTTCGGCCACCACCTCGAAGTCGGCATTCTCGCCGTCCTTCTCGGTAAAGATGTGCACATCTGCGACGGGGTTCTCGGACGCGCCCACCGAGCGCAGGTCCGCGCCGCCGTCGGTCCCGTAAACGGTGAAGTCCATCAGGTCGCGCTCGTCGCGGTACGCAGCCCAACCAGCTTCTAGGATCAAAGTGCCGCCACCTTCCAAGCGGATGAACGCGGAGGCGAAGTCCTCAACTTCAAATTTATGGCTGGAGTTCGACGCCGTATAGCGCGCGTTGCCGCCGAGGCCGCGCGGGCCGAGCTCCGAATGTGTCGACGCGGAAACTGCCAGGACCTTCGGTTCACCCAGCAGGTGCAGCGCGTAGTCCAGGACGTGCACGCCGATGTCAGCCAGCGGACCACCGCCGGCGAGCGCCGGGTTGGTGAACCAGCTGCCGAGCATCGGAATGCCCTGGCGGCGAAGCCACGATGCCTTCGCGTAGTAGGGACGGCCGAGAGTGCCGTCGTCGATCACTTTCTTGAGCGCCTGGATGTCGCCGCGGCGGCGGTGGTTGAACGCGACGTCCAGAACTCGTCCGGCCTTGCGGGCGGCGTCGACCATCGCTTGGCCTTCGACGGCGTTGCGCGCGATCGGCTTCTCGCTCAGCACATGCAGTCCACGCTCAAGCGACGCAATGGCGATGGGCGCATGCAGGAACGTGGGCACGGCGATGCTGACGGCGTCGAGGTCTTCAAGCTCGATCATGTCTTCCCAGCGCGGGAACGCGTGCGGGATGTTGTACTCGTCCTTCAGCTGGGCAAGGAGTTCCGGCTCCATGCCCGCGACGGCGACAATTTCGACGCCGTCGATGTTGCTGTACGCCTTGAGGTGCTGCTGGCCGGCCCAACCGATACCAACAACTCCCACCTTGAGGGTTGCGGATGGGGCCTGCTGCTGAATGCTCACTGTGTTCCTGTTCTTTCTGGGTTTCTTGATGGTTTTTGGAGGTGCTTAGCCCTTGACCGCGCCCGCGGTCATGCCGGACACAATCCGCTTCTGGCACAGGAGCACCAGAATCACGAGCGGGACGGTGATGATCACGGAGGCCGCGCTGATGGTGCCCAGGGGTTGGTCGAACTCGCTGGTGCCGCTGAAGAACGCGATCGCGACCGGGACGGGACGGGCTTCCGGTGACGTTGTCAGCGTGACGGCGAGGAGGAATTCGTTCCAGACCGAGATGAACACGAGGATCGCCGTGGTTGCCAGGCCCGGGACCGCCAGGGGCAGGATGACCTTGCGGAACGCTGTGAACGGCGTGGCACCGTCCATGTACGCGGATTCCTCGAGCTCGCGCGGGATCTCCTTGAAGAACGACGTCAGTGTGTAGATCGCCAGTGGCAACGCGAACGTGAGCTTCGGAATGATGAGGCCCAGCAATGTGTCGTACAGCCCGATTTCGCGCCAGATGGAAAACATCGGAGCCGCGATCGCGATGGCCGGGAACGTGGTCACCGAGAGGATGAGCGTCAGGATCATCGCCTTGCGGCGCATCTTCAGCCGCGCCAGCGCGTACGCGGCGAAGGACGCGAACACCAGCGCCACTGTTGTAGTCACGACGGCGATGATCACCGAGTTGCGCAGCGCCAGGAGGAATTCGGGGTTCTGGAAAACGACCGCGTAGTTCTCGAAGGTCGGCTGGCTCGGGAAGAGCTCGCCCTTGGACAGGCTCGCTCCCTTCTTGAGGGAAGTGTTGACCAGCCAGTAGAACGGGATGAGCGAGAAGCCCATGACGGCCACCACGAACACCCATACCAAGGGATGGAGTTTCGCTTCCCCCCTGAGCCGGCGCCTGGGTGCCTTCCGCCCGGTGGCGGGTGCCGGCGTCGTGCGTTCTGCAGTCAACGTGCTCATTGTTCCTCCTTCGCGACGTCGCGGATGTTGCCGCCGCCGAAGCGGATGTAAATAACCGAGACCACCATGACGGTGAGGAAGGTCAGGATGGACAGGGCCGAGCCTTCGCCCACCAGCCGGTTTTCGCGGAGTTCACCGTAGGCCAGCATGGACATCGATTCGGTGCCGTTGGCACCACGGGTGAGGACGAACGGCAGGTCGAAGACGCGGAGGGCGTCCATGGTGCGGAAGATCGCGGCGAGGACGATTGCCGGGCGCAGGAGCGGCAGCGTGATGTGAAGGAAGGTCTGCCACTTGCTGGCGCCGTCGAGCTCGGCGGCCTCGTACGTTTCGGCGGAAATGACCTGCAGGCCGGCCAGGATGATGAGCGCCGCGAACGGGGTGGTTTTCCAGACGTCCGCCATGACGATCACGGCCATCGCGTAGCCGTGCTCACCGAGCCAGACGACGTCGCCACCCGGCAGTCCCAGCGCGGAGAGGACGTTGGTGACCAGGCCCAGGTTGGGCTGGAACATCGTCTGCCAGGTGATGGCGCTGACCACCGTGATGATCGCGTACGGCAGCAGCACCACGGTGCGCAGGACCGCGCGGCCCTTGAAGGCGAGGTTCAGGAGCAGGGCCATGGCTGTGCCGAGGACCAGCTCCAGTGAGACCGACAAGCCCGCGAAGAGGAAGGTCTGGCCGAACGCGGCCCACCACTCTTGGCTGGCGAGGGCGTTGATGTAGTTTTCCAGCCCGACAAAGCGGGAGAGCCCTGCGGTGCGGACGCTGTACTGGTTCAGAGAGAGCCAGAGCGCGTAGCCGATCGGGACCGCCGCCACGAGCGCCATGAGGACCAGCGACGGTGCCGTCATGCGGAAGGCGAGACGGCGTTCGGCGCGGTCGCGGGCGTTTGTCTTCGCTGGGCCGCGGCTTGCCGGGATTGTTCTGGTGACCATGACTTAGAAGCTCGCCTTGGCGGTGGAGATTTCGTCGGCCATCTTCTTTACGGCGTCCTCGGTGGAGGCGGTGCCGGAGAGCACGGCGTAGACGTTCTTGTAGATGGCCTGCGAGATCTGCGGGTAGACCGGGGAGATCGGGCGCGGCTTGGCGCCCTTCACCGAGGCCAGGAGTTCGGTAGCGAACGGCATCTTGGCGAGCACGGCCGGGTCCGAGTACGCGGCTTCATTCACCGGGGCCTGCGAGTAGTCCATGGCCACGTGCTTCTGCCAGTCCGGCGTCGTGGCGAAGTCGATGAAGGCAACCGCCCCTGCTTGGTTGGTGGAGTGTGCCGAGATTGCGAGGTTCCAGCCGCCGAGCACGCCCGACGCCTTGCCGCCTTCCCATGCCGGCAGCGGCGCGACGCCGAAGGTGGACGCCAGCGGGGTCGCGTTCAACAGCCGGTACACGTGCGGCCAGTTGCGCTGGTATCCGAAGTTGCCGGACTCGTAGGCGAGGCGGGCCGGGTCCTCGTTGTAGGTGAGGACGGCGCGGTCGGCCGAGCCCTTCTTTAGGCCGTCGGTCATGAAGTTGAGGACGTCGCGGGTCTCATGGGAGTCGATCTTGACGTTGCCCTGGTCATCCAGGACTTCGCCGCCCGCGCTGTAGAGCATTTCGAGGAAGTTCACCGTGAGGCCCTCGTACTGCTTGCCCTGGTAGACGAATCCGTTGCCGGGAGCCTTGGCTGCCTCGGCGTAGAGCTGCTGCCAGGTCTCCGGCTTGGCTACCTTGTCCTTCTGGTAGTAGATCAGGCCGGCGTTGGTGAAGAACGGCGAGGCCCAGTACTTGTCCTGGTACTTGGTGGTTTCCACAGTGGAGGGAATGAGACGGTCCTTGTTGGCCTCCACCAGCTTGGTCTGGTCCAGCAGCCAGCCCTGGGAAGCGAACTCCGAGGTCCAGATGACGTCCGAGAGGAAGATGTCGCACTCGGTGGACTTGCCTTCGAGTCGCTGCACAATCTGCGTCCGGGCCTCGTCCGTAGTGGCGCCGATCTCGGTGTATTTGGCCGTGACCTTTCCGTTCGCCTTGGTGAACGCTTCCGCCGTGCCCTTGTAGATGCCGCTCGCGTCCTTCACGCCGCAGATGTTCACGGCACCGCTGGCATTAGCGCCCGACGACGGATCGGCGGCTGCCGCTTGCTCCGCACCTTGGGGAGCTGCTCCCCCGCCGCAGGCGCTGAGGAGGAGGGCTGCGGCTACGGCGGTGGCGGCGAGGGCTTTGCGGGGTTTGGTCTGGAGCGGGAGAGCAGGTCGGTTCAAGTCCACAAGTGGCTCCTTTGGTGACTGTGGGGATGGTGGCTCGGGGTTCGCTTTGGCTTTTGCGTGCCCTGAGCCTGGCTTCATTGCCGGGTGTTGTGCTGAGTGGTGGAATCGATTCCAAATGATGCTTTGAAAAAAGGCCTTACGTCCCGTGGAATCGATTCCAAAGTAGTTTTGCAGTGGTTGCTCGTGGCTGTCAACCCCCAGAAGTCTTCCTAGGACGAACCGCCCAGCCAATCATCATTTGCCAAGGCGTGGGCTCGGAGCCACTTCGAAGTGACCGCCGGGGTAAGCCCGGTCTCGACGAACGCCCCATCAGTCCACTTGTACCACCGTATCTCCATAAACTGATTGCACCATTGCCGTCGGAGTAATACGTCCAACTCGGGCCCCATTAAATGCAGATCACAATATTTCAATGTGCAGCGAGTTAGGAAGTCCGATGAGAAACAGAAAATTGTCCGCGGGAATTTCATGTTTGCTGATGGCAGGGAGCCTAATCCTCGGAAGCGCCAGCATGGCTACTGCAGACGCAACTGGCCATCGTGCCGAAAACCGCTCAAGTATTTCAAATAGTTCATTCGAACAAACTCAAATACGCGCTGAGTTGGAAAAGTGGGGAGTCCCAGCCGCCGACCAAGCCCGACTTATGAAGGACCTAAGGGACGGACGGGTCTGGGACTCTCTCACAGGAGCGGCGCCCGTGAGCACCGAGACTCGAGTTGAAGCCGACGCCAACATCACCATTTCCAGGTACGCTGACGGCTCGTTCCAAGCGGCGACTGTTTCAAAAGCGACGCAGGTCGTCGACCTGGGTGATATGTCTCTGGAGGCCGCAAAAGCGCGGGCCTCGGTCAGCACAAGAGGCACCATGATGGGCTGCACGGCCTACAACGGCAGCGGATATTCCGTCAATCGAAACTGCAGCATCTCCAATAGTTGGGGTGTTACAGCCATTGCCTTCGTTGCAAACTTTTCGATTCTCAACGGAACATATGACACGATTGATGGAGTCGGAGCCACCACCCAGAACTGTTCTGGATACACATGCAGCCGACCGGAGTATGTCGTTCAGAAGTTTAGTGAGGACGGCTACGGAGCGGCTGTCGTGAGCGCCCAGTCAACAGTGTCCGGCGCAGGTCGATCCTATGAAATATGGGTGGCTTTGAACGTAGGTGGAGATAGTGCCTGGGTGTCAAACTCCTGAAATGTTGCCTGGGAACCTTCGGAAGGCAAGAAAATGAATAATCCCGATATACCCCCAATTTGGGATGTAACGGTAATAGCCGCTGGGCTTGGTCTCTTGATCCTGGCCGTAGCTGCGTTGGTTCTCATCCTCCTGTCGAAGGCTCTCTCTCCTGTTCTAAAGGCAGTCCTTGCAGCAGTTTCTTTGCTGGTCCCTCTTATCGGGCCTTTGTTGGGGATAGCCGTTGTAGCCGTTGAAAAAAGAAGGCTCTATTCCCAGAAGTGACAAGCTATGGCAGGCCTAGGGGAGCCCGGTGTTTTCTCGGGCTCCCCCTGCACGCACCATCGATTTGCTAGCTAAATAGAACGCCCGCGCACTGCCACCCTGTCCCGCGCTGGTGCAGGGCTTCAGTCCACTCCACATTCCGCCTTTGGATTGGATTCATCATGAGGTCCACATTCTCAGCCTTTTGTGCAATCTCGCACTACAAGCTCGTGCGGGAAGTAGGTCCGCCCCTTACGGTGCGCGCCTTCGACGGTCATCCGCTCGAGAAGCGGAGCCGTTGTTCAGTTGCGCGTGGCCGGCGCCAGACCGCGAAGCAGAAGCTGCACCAGGCGTGGCGCAGCATCGGAACCGTTCACCATTCGAGGCTCGCGCAAATGGCCGGAAAGCGTCAAATCTACGATGCCATGCAGAGCCGCCCAAATCATCGCGGCGATTTCACGGACGTCACCATGATCAACAGTGCCTTCTCTTTGCGCGTCGGCAACGAGTTGGTAAAGGAGATCAACGCAATCGCTGGCGGCGCTTTCCAAGGCAGCGCTGGGGCTCTCGAATTGGAAGTCTCCGAACACCAGCAAGTAGTGTGCGGGTCGTTCCATCGCCGCCTTGATATACCCCTTCGCGGCACGCTCCAACGGAGTATCGCTCGCGGTAGCGTCGTTAGCCGCGGATCTCATCGCCTCGCCGATGAACACGAGATTTTCGGCTCCTACCGCACTAAGCAGGTCTTCCTTGTCCTCGAAGTGCCGATATGGCGTCGTCCGCGAGACACCGGACATTGCTCCCACGGCTCGGAGGGTAACAGCGTGCGGGCCGCCCTGTTTCAACAATTCGCTGGCAGCGGCCAGCAATGTTTCGCGCGTGCTGGGACCTTTACTCACAATGATGCACCTTTTCATGTTGACAGCGTCAACCTACGCCTAATACATTCAAGCGATGCTTACGTTACCCTCCACCCCCCAAAACGGGTCCGTTGCGTGCGCGCCGGCAGCTCACCCCCGTAGATGGCTGATACTCGCCGTGATGTGTCTCGCGCTTGTCTTAACGGGTCTCGACACCCTGATCGTGACCATTGCGGTCCCGTCCATCCAGACTCAATTGGGGGCCACACCCAGTCAGTTGCAGTGGGTGGTAGCGGCCTACTCTCTCGCGTTTGCCGCTCCCCTTCTGTTTGCCGGAGCCATGATCGACCGATTTGGCAGTCGGCGCGGATTCCTTTTCGGCCTGACCGTTTTTCTCGCTGGTTCGGGCCTTGCCGCGTTTGCGGGAGATCCTGCGGCGTTGATTCTGGCGCGGGCGTGCATGGGATTGGGAGGGGCGTTCATTATGCCTGCGACCCTCGCGATAATCCGCCAAGTCTTTCCGGAAGACGAGCGCGCGAAGGCCGTGGGGATCTGGGTGGGGATATCCTCGCTCGGAATTCCTCTGGGACCGATCATCGGCGGTGCTCTCTTAGAAAACCTCTGGTGGGGCTCGGTCTTCCTAATTAATATTCCGGTCATCGCAGTTGCGATCGTCGGATGCCTGGTCCTGATCCCGGAATCACAGACAGCTCAAAAGGAAAGCCTTGATTTCGCGGGCCTGGCGCTCTCTATTGCGGGCCCTTCCCTCGTCGTTTTCGCCATCATCCAAGCCCCGGAATGGGGCCTGCTGTCGCCTGCCACACTTGCATTGATCGTGGTGGGCGCGGCGTTGTTTGCTGCTTTCATCATTTGGGAGCGACGTTCATCTCGCCCCATGCTAAGCAGGGCAGTCTTCAGTGACCGCAGCTTCGGTGCACCTCTGATCACGATCTTCACGATCTTCTTCGGTGTCTTCGGAGGGTTGTTCGTCGTTACGCAGTACCTACAATTCGCTCTCGGCTATAGTCCGCTCGTCGCTGGCCTTCATATGCTTGCAATCTGCACGGCCGTCTTGGCAGCGCCTGTGGTTCCTCGACTTGTTGAGCGTTTTGGACTTGGGCCGGTATCAATGTTCGGTCCGCTCTTGGTCGGCGCATCGATGCTCGTATTGGCATTTGGAAGTTCGCCGTCCACGCCGCAGGTGCTAATCGCACTCGCGTTACTCGGGCTTGGCATCGGCCTTGGTGCACCGCCCTCTGTGAACTCGATCCTGCGGGCGATGCCGGACGACGAGACGGGCGCCGGATCAGCTGTGGCCGATGTGGCAATGCAGTTCGGCGGTGCCCTTGGAATCGCGATCTTAGGAAGCGCGACAACCTCTACGACGACCGTAGGGGCGGCCCCCGCCATGATTGTCGGCGCGACCGTCGGTGTAGTCGGTGCGTTCGTGGTCCTCCTCGTAGTGCCACGAAATCACACGCGGGCGACCTGACCTACCAGGACCTGCCCGTCGAGGGCTCCTAGTGGCTACTTCAGCCGCGCCCTCAACAAACAAACCAAACAAGAAAGGTACAACCAATGACTGAACTACAACTGGGGAATGACTACTTCGATCTCTGGGAGACAACGGACGATGCAGAGCGGCACGCGCTCATCGAAAAGGTCTTCGTGGATTCGGCCGTGCAATATGTTGCCCCTGCAAACATAAGCCTTGAGGGAGCAGATGCGATCGAAGCGAACATTACTCGCGTGAACACAGAGAACATCCAGAAGGCTGGGCTCCAGTTCCAAAAGGGAAAGATTATTCCGAACCATAACTCGGTTCAGGTCGAGTGGACAGTGGCAGCGCCGAACGGTCAGACGGTTGCTTCCGGTCGCGACTTCCTCCTGCTGGGTGAGGACGGACGCGCGACGGCGCTCTACATGTTCCAGGGTTAGTCGTCATGAGTGGGTCACCGCCTTCCCGGGGCGGGGACCCACTGATGACGTTCAGCGACACTGATGCGTCACGCATCGAGACCGATAACCCAGAGGATGGCTGGTGGTGGGATCGCCTTTGTTTTGATAGGAGCCGCAGACAGGCAAGCTGCTTTGATCTCTGCTGTGAACGTCCACTCCCGATCCCACGATTGCTTCTTTGGAAGCTTCGTTCCTGGGGCACCAGCACATCCGTAACCAGATAGGTTTGGGCGCTAATGTTTGCTCTTGCGGCTCTGGCTTTGCTGTGCAGCGGTGGGAATCTTACCTCGCGATGAGCCGGGTGCAACCGGGGATCTGACGAATCGAACTGCCACATATCCGCGTTCTTTCGGGCTGAGACCCATGACCTACCTGCTCCGTACCCCACGCCTCCTATGGGGCCCGAACTGACTGTGCAGGGATATCGACGAAGACCGCTTGGTCAGTCATCGCCCCAGTTCTTTGTTCCTACTCACGGACTGAATGATGTCGGCTCGGCTATAACGTTTCTCAGCCTTTTGTGGAGCCCCGGACTACAAGTTCGTGTGGGAAGACGGCCCTGCCCTTGCGGTGTGCGCCCTCGACAGTCATCCGCTCCAGGAGTTCAGCGAAGGCCGCTCGGCCCATCTCGTACGCAGGCTGCCTGACCGTGGTCAGCTCCGGGACGCACATTTCCGCCTGGGCGGAGTCATCGAAGCCGGCAACCGCGACATCCTGCGGGACTCTTAGTCCGGCGTCGGTGAGCTCACGGACGCACCCAGCAGCGACGACGTCGGTCCCGCAGAAGACGGCGTCGGGGAGGTCCTTGGCTTCGAGGAGTTTCTTGGTGAGATTACGGCCGGCGTGGAAACCGAAGTTGCCCTCGCCCAAGAGGATCTGGTCCGGTTCCAGCCCTTGCTCCGTGAGCGCCTGGCGGAAGCCTTCTTCCCTGAGCCGACCCGAGCGTGCACCCCTATGGGCGAGCATGGCCAGCTTCTTGGCGCCCGTGTCGATGAGGTGTTTGGTGATGTCATAGCCTGCTTGGCGGTCATCAATGGACACTCCGAAGGCTGCTTCTGCGTCGACGATTTCGCAGACCTGGATGACGCTCAGTTGCTCGGCGACGGTGTTGACGTCCTCGTCCGGCATGGTCGGCGAGAAGATTACTAAGCCGTCCACTGAGCCGTTGCGGAGCATGTCCACGAGTTGCTGTTCCCGGTCGCGGTCTCCGTCTGTGGCGGCGATCAGGCTGACGTAGCCGTTGTCCGCGGCCGCGTCACCGACCCCGCGGAATACTTCGCTGATGACGAGGGAATCGAGGTTTTTGGCGAGGGCGAGGACACGCATTGTGCGGTCTCGTCGGAGATCCCGGGCCGAGGCGAGAGGACGGTAGCTGAGCTCCTTTATGGCGGCGTTGACCTTGTCCTTGGCCGACGCGCTGACAGATGAGCTCCCGTTCAGAACGCGCGACACCGTCCCAACGGACACACCAGCAGTCCTTGCGACGTCTTGCACTGTCGGCCGAGCCATTGTCGTCCTTCCGCGTATGATACCTGCCGCCACATCACTATCGTTCCCACCGGGGTTCATCAGCTTAGCTGCACGCAACATCCAGACGATCCGATCAGCAGGCCAGAACGGACAACTCAGTCGCGCGCAAGTTATGCAGGCTCAGTCACTTTCCATCAACTTAGTGGGGGGACTGCATGACGCGTCACCTCACAAATCTCGTATCTCCAAAGCTGAAGTGGAGCTTACGACAACTTCACGGAACGTGATGCCGCTAGTAGAAGGCAGAGCATTCTTGAGCGACTGCCGCGTTGCTTCCGCCATCCTAAGGCCAAAAACTACCTCGCGTAGACGCCCAGGATATTGGATTTCCCTATTACCGCGCTCGACGACGTGCCGCCATTCCTCTTCATAAGCCCATTCAGGTGACTTCCTGAACAGAACTTTCCTCAGCGACTCGGTCTCAAGCTGAAGCGAAGTTTCAAAGTGAGGACGCCCAAACGGGCCGACCGGATAGAATGCCTTTTTGATTAGAAGCTTATCCAGATCAAGTTCAGGAACGTCAGCACTATATTCCACCTGCGATGTATGCACGGAGTCCGCGAGGGGCGCACCGGAACTCACCTCAAAGCCGAGACAATAGCCGTGATGACTGCCCGCATAATGAGACCACATGAGCATTTCGTCAACTCGAGCTGAAAGTGAGACAATGCCGACTTCGCGTAAAGTACGCTCGGCAAGATCCATAAAATCAGTGGGCTCTTTCAGGTCAGGATTCCCATTGCCATCCGAGAAGACCATCCTCATGATGGCCAAGGCATCATCTAAGGAGCCTGAACTCTCAAGTCGATTTTGGAGAATGCGAAGACCGCGATTTGATATCCCATTCCACCCCTGCCCACTTTTCACACGAGACTTTAACTCATTCATCTTAAAAAATACGAATGTAGCCCAGTGCCGTTCCCTGGCTTTCGCAGCCGACGTTGCGAACCCACGAAGCATCTTCTGGCATTCAAACGGGTCATTTAGTGTCGATGGCTTCGCTGCCCACAAGGTGCCCGACGTCAGCATTGGTATGCTGTAGTCGTTATACACTCGATACTTGTAAAGCATCGATGGTTTAACGTCTTCAATGGTCTCCTGGGACACGCCTCGGCTCTCTTCTCATCTAAGGCCTCTGATCGAAAATCTATGGCTCGGTTACTGTCGCAACACTACTATTGAGTTGCCTCACGGCAGAAATATTGCATGTCGGCAAGGTCACCAATCGCATAACGGGAATTCGACCGTGGCCACGGGCTCACCTGAAGTTACAACCCTCGTCCACTATCAAGTGACAGACTGAGTCTTTGTAAGACGCGTATTCTTCCACGATAATCGAGCAGCCCATCCGTCATCCACCCAGCACTCAACTCCACAAGAGAGACGTCTCGGGGTTCAAGCCGAAATTACCTAAACAATCGACCTAAT
Organism: Paenarthrobacter sp. NPDC089675; assembly: GCF_044749185.1. Taxonomy (NCBI): domain Bacteria; kingdom Bacillati; phylum Actinomycetota; class Actinomycetes; order Micrococcales; family Micrococcaceae; genus Paenarthrobacter; species Paenarthrobacter sp. NPDC089675. The sequence continues at coordinate 86,879 of NZ_JBIVHM010000010.1, forward strand.
GATGAATACCGATGCCAATATTCGCTGATCGGATAGCGACTCCAGTAAACGGGATAAGACATGGCTTGAAAATCTACTTCTTTGTCGCACACAGTTATCTGATGCTTGACGTATTACATAGAATAGCCGGATCGAAAATCCGGAAACGAAAGTTTTCAAACCATCTTAAACGATACCGTTACAGCTCGGGCGGTCTTCTTACCGGCCACCGCCAGCGAGGATATTGGGATTGTTCCTATGAGGTGTATTAGCTTGCCATGGAGATGTCCGACAGCTTTCGGCCCGGAGAGGAGCGTCCGACACGGAAGCTTTCGTTCTTGTCGGGCGCCGATCATGGCGCAGCATCTGGGCAACATCTCGGCGTCGTACGCGCCCGTCTCACAGCACTCAGCGTGGCAGCCACCCTCGTAGGCGTCGCTTGGTGGTTGCAGCTCCGTAACTACATAGAATCCTTCAAAACTGAATATTAAGGAGCAATACTTTGACGTAAAGATTTATGCCGAGCTGTTTCCATCCAAAGCAAGACAGGGTACCAAGGTGGCGGTCAAGGTAAGCAGAATGAACGATAGAGCTAATCGTTCCTAGCCTGTTTGCGGTTGCGAATGGCGTGGTTACCCAGTCTGCGCTTGCGTGATTAGTGCGATTCCGAGTGACACGCCCGCGTCCAACCCTCTAAGTCGCAGACGCCAAAGGGCTCACTAAGCCCAGTAGGCGTGCTCCAAACTGAGGGAAATGAGGCAAGGTCGCACTTCACATGCTGTTTAGCAGACTGCCTTGCCCGATTCTCCGCAGGGAGAAGCCAGGCATCACTGGTCGTATCGGAGTTCTCAATCGACTACCGCTCGCCTGACTACTTCTTGGGAGATGCGGGGGCAGGCTTGGGCTCTGTGGAAGCCGGGACCACGACGCGGGGCTGGACGTAGGCGGCTGAGGTCAGGCCCTTCTCGAATACCTGCTTGCTGTCCGTTCTCTGTTCGGTGTTGCCGGCGTCTGCCATGTTGTGTCCTCTCTAGTGGTACAAACAGTTTATGCCCTCAACGCCCATCGCCGTTTTGCTTTACGTTTTTATGCTGACTCCGGGGATCCTCTTCCTCATGCGCGCCGAGTCACACAGACCCAAAAGCTCTCGATCCGCCTTTCGTGAAACTGCCCTCGTGATTGTCGTGAGCGCGGTCTGCAGCGGCATCGTCATCGCGCTGTTCCTCGTAGCTAGCGTGTTCTTTCCAGCACTCGCCGATGGTGCCAGTTCGTTTATAAAGCAGCCGTCCCAAGTTGCGAGTGACCATCCAAGGCAAGTGGCCTTCTGGTCAGGCGTCTTTTTCATCGCCACTGGTATCGTCGGCTACACGGCCGGAAGCCACACCATATACTCACAACTCGACAAGCTGATCCCCAAGAACGAAAAAGTCTTCCTCGGTTCGGCCTGGGAAAAAGTGCTCAAAGACGTTAACAACGATGTTGTCGTTGGTGTCCAACTTAAGAGCGGTATATGGGTTCAGGGTACCTTCGCCCATCATACGCATACTGACGATGATTCGACCGACCGGGCGCTAGTACTACAGGGGCCGCTAAGGGTCAGAGACAAAGAGTCCCCAGACCTGAAGGAACTTGAACACTTCGATCGGATGGTTCTGCAGTCAAGCGATATCGAGTACTTGGTTTCCGTGCCTAGAGCCCGACTTTAACTCTGACACGAGTGAAGTAGAAGAACACGGCCTGCCTCTTCAGAAGGCTGGCGCCGGGTCAAGCAGTGAGCGCTTGCTCGATGATTGGAAGGTAAGACCGCACTTGCTCCCGGTCACTTTCCTTCTCGTCTTCGGAGAGGTCCGCAAATTGCGTATTGGACTGCTGTTTCCATCGCCGGACCAGGTCTGCGGGAATCACGAGGGTGCCACCTTCACCAGCGTCACATTGTGAGTGCAAGTATCGTTGCCAATGAGACCATCTTTCGTGCTCGGAAGACGCCAGCTCATCCAGCAACTCCTGGCTTCGAAGCCTGGCAAGTGTGCCACCGCTCTTTTCCATCAGATCAGTTCCTCCTTAACTAGCCTCCAATAGTGCTGTCCCAACACTGTAAGCTCACAGGCCTTGCTCTCCATCGCTGCGTGCCACATGTGCGGCGCTCCTTCCGGCCTGGCAAGGTTCACGCGAACATAATTTTGCAGAATCTTGAAGGTGGCAACCTTGGCCGGGTCGGGTTCCGGGACAGAGGCGTCGGTGAGCTGTTCACTTGAGCGTTCGGGCTCAAAGGACGGATCCAGCTGAAGCACATGATCCGGTGACGGGAAGATTCGTGTCAGTTCTCGTAGGTCAGTCAACCCGATGGGGGGTTCAGTTTTTCTTAGGGACACAAAGGTCTTCACATTTGTTTTGAAAACTGGCCGCTGTGACCAAGGGCCGAGTGACTGATCGACATGCGCATAGATACTGCCTGGAGTGACGTCTCCAACCAAATTTCCAGCGGCCCCCAAAAGTGCGTCGGTGAACAGGGCAGTAAAAACGCCCGAACCGCCCACCTCCAGCGCATATTGGTCAGCCTTGGAGGCTGCAAGTATGGTAACACCGTCCGTGATTTCGGCCATGGTTCCTGTACCGCTTCTGCCGCCTGCGATACCGCTGTGGCAGCTGTCCAGGATAATAATCCTGTTGCGGGCTCGCGACGTGTTGGCTAGTTGCATAACTTCTGTCAGAGAGAGCCCGTCATCGCCCGTCTCAGAGTCACTGGCACACAAAAATCCACCGGTATCCTCAATATAACCGTGACCCGAGAAGTAAAAGAGGGCGATGTCCACTTCGTCAGCAAATAGTTCGCGGACGGCGCTTTTCAACTGCTTCTTCGAGACCGGGCTCGTAGGGCCCGTCCCAAGCAACATCAACGGTGAAGGAAAGTTTGTAGTGCCGTCGGCGTTGCGCTCAAGAGCTGACTTGACGGAATACGCATCATTTACGCAACCGCTGAGGCCTCTAATAGCTTCGTAGTGATCAATTCCAACGATCAAGGCTTTGCGAGACATTTCGCTACAGGGACTCTATGAAATTGTTGATGTTACTGTCACTCCAAACGAGAGTCCTGACACCGCTGATGTCAGTCCGGTCGCCAGCGTATGCCCAAATGCCCAAAACTGGAACACCCTCTTCCCGGGCGCATTGAATCTCCCACTTCTGCCCACTTGAGGTGAGAGAGTTCCTGCTGACCAGCACGATGACTCCATGTGAGCGCCTGATGCGTGTCCTGACCTTACTCTTCCACTCCGTGTCATATGGCTGCTTTACCGACATGTCAATGAACTCGAAGGGCGCACGGGGGTGCAGGGACTGCCCCTTCAAGAAGTTCCTTTGTGTCGCGTCCTCGATCGCAAATGCAATAAAAACAACTCTTGGTGTGCTCGGCATGAATCCCCCTGTTTGACGCGCTACGCGAGATGGTCTGTCAACTGGGGCATCTAGGTTGGAGCTACATCTAGTAGCACCTTCCGTCATCAGTCCCCACATGTTGTAGTTACAAGGCTGTCATTTCGCGCGCAGGATCGTCGCAAGATTTCCTCAAGTTTTGCTCAAGAAATAGATGAGGCGGGCGCCATTCACCTCGCGCTGGGCAGGCGCGTCACTCGGGTGAGCTGTCAAAGAAGACTTGTCGTTAGGCGCCGACGAGCACCTCCGGAGCCCACTATCTCGACGCGTGTCGTAACCACGACGCACACGCACGGCCCGGCGGCGTAGCCCCTAGCCCCTAGCCCCAAGCCCCAAGCCCCTTGGAATCGTGTGCGAACCAGGCGCCCACACCAACCACATTGCTCGTCTTTTGACCCACGCGGCGGAGCGGCCCGCGGCACACCCCATCCGACCTGCCTTGATAACCGAACATTGAGCACCAAGCCTGCGGGGGTCAAACATGAAGAACCTTGGTATCCCAAACCCTCACCTCCCCACCCACCCCCTTGACTCGCACCCCCACCTTCCCTAGACTTTTCATAAAGCAGAATCTAAATTCCATAAAGCGGAAATCGAAGCCAAACACTACGGCCAAGACAAGCACAGAGGAAGATAGATCAAAGCCCCTCCTCGGAAGGACCTACGATGACGTACACAGTGAACTGCTCCATCCTCCTGACGGAGCTGCCCTTGCTCGAGCGCCCCGCCGCCGCGAAGGCAGCCGGTTTTGACGCCGTCGAGTTCTGGTGGCCCTTCGAGACCTCCGTCCCCACCGACGCCCAAGTAACCGAGTTTGAAACCGCCATCAAGGACGCCGGCGTTCAGCTCACGGGCCTGAACTTCAACGCCGGCAACATGCCCGGCGGCGACCGCGGTCTGGTTTCCTGGAAGGGCCGTTGCTCCGAGTTCAAGGACAACATCGACGTCGTAGCCGGCATCGGTGAGCGCCTGGGCTGCAAGGCCTTCAACGCCCTCTACGGCAACCGCCAGGACGAGTTCACCCCTGAAGAGCAGGACGAACTCGCCGCCAAGAACCTCGCCGCAGCAGCTGCCGGCGTCGCACGTATTGGCGGAACTGTCCTCCTCGAGCCGGTGAGCGGCGCACCCAAGTACCCGCTCCTCACCGCCGAAGACGCACTCAAGGTCATCGCCCGCGTCAAGGCAGAATCCGGCGCACAGAACATCAAGCTGCTCGCCGACTTCTACCACCTGGCAGTCAACGGCGACGACGTCGAATCCGTCATCGAGAACCACGCCAAGGACTTCGGCCACATCCAGATCGCCGACAACCCCGGCCGCGGCGCACCCGGCACCGGCAACCTCCCCCTCGGCGAGTGGATCGCCCGCAGCCGCGAACTCGGCTACGAGGGCTACATCGGTTTGGAATACAAGGAACCGCAGGAGACGGCATTCAGCTGGGCCATCCGCCAGCGCGCCAACGCCAACTAAGCACCCGGCTCAACAAGCACACCTGAGCTAAAAAGACTTTCAGAAAGAGAACCACAATGAGCAACGTTGCAGTCATCGGCCTCGGAATCATGGGCCTCCCCATGGCCATCAACCTCGTCAAGGCAGGCCACACGGTCACCGGCTTCAACCGCAGCCAGGACAAGATCGAGAAGCTCGTCTCCGAAGGCGGCCAGGGCGCCAGCAGCATCGCGGACGCAGTCAAGGACGCCGACGTCGTCATCACCATGGTGCCGGACTCCCCCGATGTTGAGGGTGTAGTCAGCGGCAAGGACGGCGTCTTCGCCAACGCGAAGAAGGGCACCTTGTGGATCGACGCATCCAGCATCCGCCCGGACGTCGCCAAGCGCCTGTCCGAAGAAGCAGTCGAAGCCGGCATCCGCCCCCTCGACGCCCCGGTCTCCGGCGGCGAACAGGGCGCCATCGACGCCGTCCTGTCCATCATGGTCGGCGGCGACGCAGCAGACTTCGAGGCAGCACAGGATGTCCTCAACGCAGTGGGCAAGACCATCGTCCACGTCGGCCCGTCCGGCTCCGGCCAGACCGTCAAGGCAGCCAACCAGCTCATTGTCGCCGTCAACATCCAGGTCCTCGGCGAGGCCATCGCCTTCCTCGAGGCCTACGGCGTCGACACCGACGCAGCACTCAAGGTCCTCGGCGGCGGCCTGGCCGGCTCCAAGGTCCTGGACCAGAAGGGCCAGAAGATGCTCGACCGCAACTTCGACCCCGGCTTCCGCCTCGCCCTCCACCACAAGGACCTGGGCATCGTCACCTCCGCAGCCCGCGAAGCCAACGTCGCCGTCCCGCTCGGCGCCGTCGTCGCGCAGCTCGTCGCCGCAACCGTCAACCAGGGCGACGGCGGCCTGGACCACTCGGGCCTCTTCAAGCAGGTCCTCCAGCTCAGCGGCCGGAAGTAAGCACCCCGGCTAAAGCCGGACAGAAACAAGAAGCAAGGGAACCCGCCGTCGTGAATTACGACGGCGGCTCCCTCACCACACCCTTTTTCCGCCCCCAACGCGGGGCGAACCCAAGATTTCAAGGAGTACACCATGGCTAAGATGCGCACCGTTGACGCGGCAGTCGCCATCCTGGAAAAGGAAGGCGCCACCGAGGCGTTCGGCCTGCCAGGCGCAGCAATCAACCCCTTCTACTCGGCGATGCGTGCCCACGGCGGCATCCGCCACACGCTGGCCCGCCACGTTGAAGGCGCCAGCCACATGGCCGACGGTTACAGCCGCGCAGCTGATGGCAACATCGGCATCTGCATCGGCACCTCGGGCCCTGCCGGCACGGACATGATCACTGGCCTGTACGCAGCCCAGGCGGACTCGATCCCCATGCTCTGCATCACCGGCCAGGCACCAGTTGCCAAGCTGCACAAGGAAGACTTCCAGGCTGTGGACATCGAGTCCATCGCCAAGCCGGTCACCAAGTTCGCCATGACCATCCTGGAACCGGGCCAGGTTCCCGGTGCATTCCAGAAGGCCTTCCAGGTAATGCGTTCGGGTCGTCCGGGCCCGGTTCTGCTGGACCTGCCCATCGATGTTCAGATGGCCGAGATCGAGTTCGACATCGACGCCTACGAGCCCCTGCCGGTGGAGAAGCCCAAGGCTTCCCGCAAGCAGCTGGAAAAGGCCCTGGACATGCTGACCGCAGCCCAGCACCCGCTGATCGTTGCCGGTGGCGGCATCATCAACGCCGGCGCTTCGGCACAGCTGGTTGAGCTGGCCGAGATCCTGAACGTTCCCGTGATCCCCACGCTGATGGGCTGGGGCGCGATCCCCGACGACCACCAGCTGATGGCCGGCATGGTTGGCCTGCAGACATCGCACCGCTACGGCAACGAGACGTTCCTGCAGAGCGACTTCGTGATCGGCATCGGCAACCGTTGGGCCAACCGCCACACCGGCGGCCTGGAAACCTACACGGCGGGCCGTAAGTTCGTTCACATCGACATCGAGCCCACGCAGATCGGTCGCGTGTTCTCGCCGGACTTGGGCATCGCGTCCGACGCCGGTGCGGCGCTGGACGGTCTGTTGGAGCTGGCCCGCGAGCGCCAGGCTGCAAAGACCCTGCCGGACTACTCGGGCTGGGTTGCCGAGTGCCAGGAGCGCAAGGGCTCCCTGCACCGCAAGACCAACTTCGACAACGTGCCCATCAAGCCGCAGCGCGTGTACCAGGAGATGAACAAGGCCTTCGGCAAGGGCACCACCTACGTGTCCACCATCGGTCTGTCCCAGATCGCCGGTGCCCAGATGCTGCACGTGTTCGGTGCCCGCAAGTGGATCAACGCTGGCCAGGCCGGCCCGCTGGGCTGGACCGCTCCGGCAGCACTCGGCGTCGTTCGCGGCACCCCGGACGCCAGCGTTGTTGCCCTGTCCGGTGACTACGACTTCCAGTTCATGATCGAGGAACTGGCAGTGGGCGCACAGTTCAACCTGCCGTACATCCACGTTGTGGTGAACAACAGCTACCTGGGCCTGATCCGTCAGAGCCAGCGCGGCTTCAACATGGACTACCACGTGTCCCTGGGCTTCGATAACATCAACAGCCCCGAGACCATGGGCTACGGCGTGGACCACATCAAGGTCGTTGAGGGCCTGGGCTGCAAGGCCATCCGCGTGGAGAACCCGGCAGACATGCCTGCTGCGTTCGACAAGGCCAAGGCCCTGCGCGACGAGTTCAAGGTTCCGGTGGTTGTTGAAGTGATCCTGGAGAAGGTCACCAACATCTCCATGGGCCTGGAAATCAACGCCGTGAACGAGTTCGAAGAGCTGGCCGAAACCGCGGCGGACGCCCCCACCGCGATCCTCGCCAAAGCGTAAGTAACAGTAAAGGAGGCACCGGAATGCGTGTGGTCATCGCCCCGGACAAATTCAAGGGCTCGCTGTCCGCGCCCGAGGTCGTCGAGCACCTGGCAACAGGCCTGCTGGCCGGCTTCGGCAGCAACGGACTTGAGACAACACGCATTCCGGTGGCCGACGGCGGCGAAGGAACCATCGACGCCGCCATCGGCTCCGGCTTCACCCGCCGGACCACCACCGTCACCGGCCCGCTCGGCCAACCGGTCAAGGCGGACTTCGCGGTTCGCGACCAGGAAGCCGTGATCGAGATGGCAGCAGCTTCCGGTTTGGCCCTCCTCCCGGACGGCCCCACGAGCGAAACCGCAAAGACCGCCACCAGCATCGGCACGGGCGAACTCATCCGCGCCGCGCTGGACCTCGGCTGCCGCAAGATCATCCTTGGCGTTGGAGGCAGCGCCAACACCGACGGCGGCGCGGGCGTCCTGCAGGGCCTCGGCGCAGTGTTCCTCGACGGGCAAGGGAACGAACTCCCCGGCGGCGGCGCGGCCCTCGCGAACCTGGACAGCATCGACTTCGCCAACTTCGACGTCCGGCTCGAGGCAACGGAGTTCGTATTGGCGTCCGACGTCGACAATCCCCTTTTGGGGGCCAGCGGAGCCCCAGCGATCTTCGGCCCGCAGAAAGGCGCGACGCCGGACGACGTCGCCGAACTGGATAAGGCGCTGCAGAACTTCGTCGACGTCCTCGCAGCAAGCACCGGACCGGACGCCAAGTACGCAGCCAAGGCACCGGGCGCAGGCGCGGCGGGCGGCGTTGGCTACATTGCCATCGCGGCACTGAAGGCGCAGCGGCGGCCGGGTATCGACGTCGTCCTTGAATTCACTGAGCTGGAGAACAAACTGAAGGGCGCCGACCTGGTGATCACCGGCGAAGGCAGCCTTGACGAACAGAGCCTGCTCGGCAAGACGCCCATGGGTGTCAGCCGGGCGGCCGCAAAAGCCGGGGTTCCCGTGATCGCCGTGTGCGGCCGGAGTACCCTGAGCCGGGAACAACTCACGGATGCCGGATTCCACACGGTCCACGCTCTGACGGACCTGGAAGAAGATGTCCAGAAATGTATCGCTGAAGCGGGTCCGTTGCTTGAACAATTAGGAAAGCACATAGGCGTGTACCTGGCGGAACGGACTGAAAACAAGGAGTACCTCAATGTCTGAAGCATTCGGCGCCTATGACCTCGTTATCCGGGGCCAGCGCATCCTGACCACTGCCGGCATCGCCCCCCGCGAGGTTGGCATCCGCGACGGCGTGATCGTCGCCATAGAACCCCTGGGCAACGGCCTGACGGGTACCGAGGTCATCCACCTCGCAGACGACGAGACCCTCATCCCCGGCCTGGTGGACACCCACGTCCACGTCAACGAGCCCGGCCGCACGGAATGGGAGGGCTTCGCATCGGCCACCCGTGCAGCCGCGGCCGGCGGTGTCACCACCATCATCGACATGCCGCTGAACAGCATCCCGCCCACCACCAGCGTGGACGGACTGGAGCAGAAGCGCGTGGTCGCCAAGGACCAGGCGTTCGTTGACGTCGGATTCTGGGGCGGTGCCATCCCGGGCAACAAGGCCGACCTCCGCCCGCTCCACGACGAGGGCGTCTTCGGCTTCAAGTGCTTCCTCCTCCACTCCGGCGTGGACGAGTTCCCGCACTTGGACGCGGACGAGATGGAAGAGGACATGAAGGAACTCAAGTCCTTCGACTCCCTCATGATCGTCCACGCCGAGGACTCCCACGCGATCGACCGCGCCCCACACCCCGGCGGCGACCACTACGAGACCTTCCTCGCTTCCCGCCCCCGCGGCGCCGAGAATAAGGCCATCGCCGAGGTTATCGAGCGCGCCCGCTGGACCGGCGCACGCGCCCACATCCTGCACCTCTCTTCCTCCGACGCGCTGCCCATGATCGCCTCGGCAAAGCGCGACGGCGTCAACCTCACCGTTGAGACGTGCCCGCACTACCTGACCCTCATGGCCGAAGAAATCCCCGACGGCGCTACCGCGTACAAGTGCTGCCCGCCCATCCGCGAAGCTTCCAACCGCGAGCTCCTGTGGAAGGGCCTGCAGGACGGCACCATCGACTGCATCGTCTCCGACCACTCCCCGAGCACCCTTGACCTCAAGGACCTGGAAAACGGTGACTTCGCAGTTGCCTGGGGCGGCGTTTCCTCCCTCCAGCTGGGCCTGTCCCTGATCTGGACCGAGGCACGCCACCGCGGCATCTCCCTGGAACAGGTTGTTGCCTGGATGTCGGAGAAGCCCGCTGCCTTGGCCCGCCTGCACAACAAGGGCCAGCTCGCCCTTGGCTACGACGCCGACTTCTCGATCTTCGCCCACGACGACGCCTACGTGGTGGACGTGAAGAAGCTCAAGCACAAGAACCCGATCACCCCCTACGACGGACGTCCGCTCTCCGGCGTCGTCCGCAAGACCTACCTGCGGGGCTCGGAAATCGACTTCCAGAACCCCAGCGGCAAGCTGATCCGCCGCGGTAACGTTTAGGACCAACCGCCATGGCAGTCAATGCCTACGGTCCCCCGCCCGCACGCTTCCCGGGACGCTCCAGCAAAGGAGCGCCGGGGGCCGCGCGGCGGCAGGGCCCCACACCACAGGGACTTACCTCCCCGGCTCTCACGGCCCACGGCCTGGCCCTTTGGGTCAACCCCGCCGAGGGCGATCCCGTGGACCCCGAAATTTGGGAACGTGCAGCGCGCTTGGTGCTGGCACGGGCCATGAAACTTGCTCCGGAGGCGGAAGTCCGCATCTGGCCTGCCCCCGGAGCAGAGCACTCCGGCGTCGGCGACACTTCCTGGGGCGGCACTCCGCAGGAAGCCGCCGACGCCGGTAACCACCTCTCCCGTTCGGCCTCGGTCTCGCTCGCGGACGCCCTTGCCGACGGAAACTCACCCGCCAACGGACAATTCACCGCCGCACGCGAGGGTGAAAAGTCCGTTGGCGGGGGACAAAACCCCAACGGCAGCACCGCCGTCGAGCCCGTAACGTTGGCCGCCCGCCGCAGCCAGCTTGCAATCGACCTTGCCGCTGAAGTAGTCCTGCTCGACGGCGTGCCCGTTGCCTTTACCGGCATGGAATACAAGCTGTTGCGCTACCTGGTGGTGAACTGCTCCCGGGCTATTGCACGTGAAGAATTGCAACGGTTCCTCGAGTCATTTGACCTCCCCGGCGCGGCATTCCGGTCCATCGACGTTTATGTTGGAAGGGTGCGGCGCAAGCTTGGCAATGCCCGTTACACCGTAGCCACCGTCCGTGGTGGTGGCTACCAGTTCGTGCCCGGCCCTTATGCCACTGTGCGCGGACCTGCGGAATACAGCATCTGATTTCGCTGTTCTACATCTCGAATCCGCTTAGGAACCCGAGTTCCGCTCTTTTGAATGACCAAACGCCGGTGCACACCGGTTGAATGTAAAGGATCGCCATGACCCAGAAACTTTTCGTCGGAACGCAAGCCCCTGATTTCGCGCTTCTCGACGCCGACGGCAATAAGGTCTCGCTGTCCGATTACCGCGGACGCAACGTCATTGTGTACTTCTACCCCAAGGCCGCCACTCCGGGCTGCACCACCGAGGCCTGCGACTTCCGCGACAACCTCGCCAGCCTCCAGGGCAAGGGCTACGAGGTCATCGGCATCTCCCCGGACGCCCAGGAAGCCCTCTCCTCCTTCACCGGCGAATTTGCCCTGACCTTCCCGCTGCTCTCCGACGAAAACCACGCAGTGGCCCTCGCGTACGGTGCATGGGGCGAGAAGCTCGTGAACGGCGAAATCGTTGAAGGCATCGTCCGCTCCACGGTGGTCCTGGACGGCGAAGGCAAGGTCAAGCTCACCCAGTACCAGGTGAAGGCCCAGGGCCACGTCCAGGCGCTCCGCGAAGAACTCGGCGTCTAACCTTCTCTCACGGAACCGCCCTTCCGGTGGATCCCTCTCTCACGAAATCACCCTTTCTGGAGAGCCCTCTCTCACCTGACTGAACAACTTTTGTAACGCCCGCTCGCGCAAAGTGAGCGGGCGTTCATGTTGGTTGACTAAACGTGACAAAACACCGCCCGCATTAGTTAATGGAGCCATGGTCTCAACCTCGCCCCAGCGCCATGCCGTCGTCGTCGAAGATGACGAAGACATCCGCGGCCTCCTCGTGGTGGTCCTCGAACAACTGGACTTCATCGTCACGGAGGCCGCCGACGGACTTTCCGGCGTTGAGGCCATCAAGAACACCAATGCCGAACTGGTCACCCTGGACATCAACCTCCCGGATATCGACGGCATGGAGGTGTGCCGCAGGGTCCGCGAATTCTCCGACGCATACGTCCTGATGCTCACCGCCCGCGCCGACGAACTGGACCGGCTCACGGGCCTGGACACCGGGGCCGACGACTACCTCACCAAACCCTTCAGCCCCAAGGAACTCCAGGCACGCATCAGGGCCCTTTTCCGCCGGGCACGCACCCCCGCGCAGCCCACGGAGGACCCGCGCCAAAGCGACGAACTGGCGCGCGCCGCCGTCGTGCAGAAAAGCCTCCTGCCGCAAGAGACGGTAAGGCTGGATGATTACGACGTCGCCGGCGCCTTCCGACCGTCGCGCAGCGTGGGCGGGGACTTCTATGACTGGTACCAGACCACCGGCGGCATGCACCTCACCTTCGCAGACGCGATGGGCAAGGGCATGGGCGCAGCACTCATCGCAGCTACGGTAAGGGCCGTAATGCGGTCCGTGGCAGACAACCCCGCGATCGACTCCGCTTTTGCCTCTGCGGGCGCCACGATCGCGACGGACCTGGACCAGTCGGGCTCGTTCGTGACCATGTTCCATGCGCGTCTGGACAGTGCGTCCGGCCGGCTCAGCTATATCGACGCCGGTCACGGACTTGGGCTGCATGTTCCCGCTGACGGGGCGGCCCGGCGGCTTGTTTCGGCCGGGCCGCCCGTTGGCATACTTCCGGACCAGGAATGGCCGGCCGCCGAAGTCACATTGGAGCCCGGCGACTCCTTGGTGATCGTCAGCGACGGCGTCCTGGATGCCCACGCCACGCTGGAGGACTTCATCCGCAACGTGGAGAAGGCCGCCCGCAACGAAGCCACCTCGGAAGATGTGTGCGCCGCGCTGTTGGAACTCGCACCCGCATCCACCGCGGAAGACGACGTGACCGCCGTCGTGGTTAAACGGAAACCGACTGGACACTAAGCCACACAAAGGGGGATCGTGACTCGCTTCTGGACTCGTTTGATCGTTGTCCTCACTGTCATTCTCGGCGTGAATTACGTTGCCTGGCGGTGGCTGGCCTCGCTCAACTGGGAAGCGTGGTGGATCGCCGTTCCTTTGGTGATCGCGGAGACGTACAGCCTCATTGACGTGATGCTGTTCGGGCTCACGGTGTGGAACCTGAAGATCCGCAAGCCGCCACCCCCTGCCCCGGCCGATGCCACCGTGGATGTCTTCATCACCACGTACAACGAGCCCTTGGACCTGGTCCTGACCACTGCGTTGGCGGCCAAGGCCATCAGGTGGCCGCACAGCACGTGGATCCTCGACGACGGCAACCGGCCCGAGATGCGCGAACTCGCTGAATCCAACGGCATCGGGTACGTGACGCGGACCGCGGACTGGACACCAGACATGCCACGCCACGCCAAGGCCGGCAATCTCAACAACGCGCTCATGCTCACCTCGGGCGAGTACCTGTTGATCCTCGACGCCGACCAGATCCCCGAGCCGGACATCCTGGACAAAACGCTGGGCTACTTCAACGACGACCGTGTGGCGTTGGTCCAGACACCTCAATACTTCATCAACGTCCCCGCCGACGATCCCCTCGGCAGCCAGGCACCTCTGTTCTACGGACCCATCCAGCAGGGCAAGGACGGCTGGAACGCGGCATTCTTCTGTGGCTCCAACGCAATCCTCCGCCGCGAAGCCCTCATGCAGCTGGGCCTGGTGGGCTACGTAAAAGCCACGGAGCAGAGCATCAAGCGTGCCCTCGCCGCGTCGAAGCAAGCTATCAAGAAGGCCCGAAAGTCCCCCGAGGCTGAAAACCCGTTGGTGGAGCAAATGCTCAACGAGGTAGAGGCTGCCACCAACAACGCCCAGCAGGAACTCGAAGCCCGGGTCTCCCTCAGCGAAATCACGTACCGCGTCCGCCGCAAGGTGGACGAAGCCGTGCGCACCCTTGTGGCAGCCGATTTCTCCGCGTTGCAAGCGGACCTCGAGGAAATCGCGGCAATGGAACTCGCGCACGTCGGCGAAGGCGGCGTGACCACCGTGGCGAGTGACGCCGTCGACCGTATGTCCGGTCGCGACTGGTCGCCGCTGGGTGCGCTCGAATCCGTCCACGCGGTCCTCGACGCGATCTCCGTGGAACGCACCGACGAGGCCCAGCCCATCATGCCGCTGGCCACCATCTCCGTCACCGAAGACATGGCCACGGCCATGCGGCTGCACGGGCTCGGCTGGAAGAGCGTCTACCACCACGAAATCCTCGCCAACGGCCTTGCCCCCGAGGACCTCAAGACCATGCTCACGCAGCGCCTCCGCTGGGCACAGGGCACCATCCAGGTCCTTCTCTGGGAGAACCCCTTGACCCAGCGCAACCTGACCTGGGGCCAACGGCTCATGTACTTCTCCACCATGTGGACCTACCTGAGCGGCTTCGCGGCCGTCGTCTATTTCGCTGCCCCGATCATCTATCTGACGCTCGGAATCCTGCCCGTGAGCAGCCTCAGCTGGGACTTCTTCATCCGCTTCATCCCGTTCATGGTGGTGAACCAGCTGCTCTTCCTGGTGGCAGGCCATGGCATCCCCACCTGGCGCGGCCAGCAGTACAGCCTCGCCTTGTTCCCTACTTGGATCAAGTCATGCACGACGGCGGCGCGCAACGTCTGGTTCGGCCGTCCCCTCGGGTTTGCGGTCACCCCGAAGGCGCGCCAGAGCGGCGGCCCGAGCTGGAGCCTCATCCGTCCGCAGATCATCGTTGCGGTCCTGCTGGCCATCGCGATGGCGGTAGGCATGGCCCGCCTGCTGACAGGTTTGGCAGAGCCGCTCGGTACGCTCGTCAACGTTTTCTGGGTGGCGTTCGACCTCGTGGTCCTGAGCGTGCTGGTCAAGGCAGTTTTGTACAAGGGCTTCGTCCCTGAAGAAGTAGGGCCTGTTGGGCCCGGAAGCACCGAGGAGAGGAACGCCGATGCAGTTTAGCTACGAGGTCAAAGACACCTACGCCGAAGTGAAGGGTGTTGGCCGCTTGAACATGGTGGCCGCGCCGAAGCTTCGCGAGGTGGTCAACGAGGTTGTAGCCGGCGGGTCCAGCCGCGTGGTGGTGAACCTGGCGGAAACCGACTTCATGGACTCGTCCGGGCTCGGCGCGCTCATCGGTTGCCTCAAGGCCGCACGCCAGGCCGGCGGGGACCTCCGCATCGCCGGCGTCCAGCCTCAGGTGAAGATGGTCCTGGAGCTGACCAACATGGACAGAGTCCTGACGGCCTACCCCACCGCCGAGGAGGCTTTCGGCGATGACTGATGTCATCGCCCGTCGGGGCTTTCACGGACCCTCCAACGAGGAAGCCATCGAGGCCATCCACAACGAGCTCGATGCCCTGTGGGACGACGCCTCATTCGTGCCGGACATGGACCGGATGACGTTCGCCACCGCCGTCATCGAGGCCGCGGCGAACATCGTCCAGCACGCCGAGCCCGTGGCGGAGAATCCCGTGGAGATCGACGTGGAGATCGGGGTATGGCCTTCGCGTCTGGTTGCCCGCATCAGCGCCTTGAACGCCCGTGAGCCCTTTGCCGAGGACATGCAGGCGTCCATGCCGGATTCGGAAGCCGAGTCCGGCCGCGGGCTGGCCCTGATCGAGGCCTTGGTGACAACAGTGACGTTCGAGCGCCAGGACGGCACCAACACCTGGATCCTCACCCGCGACACCTAACCCACCGGTGAGCGAGGATCCGGGGAAGCCTGCCGGTATGTGAGAGAGCAAGCGTAGTTGCCGGTCCCTCTCGCACATCCCACCCCCACCCGGGGCATCCCTCGCTCACATAAAGGGGGCGCGGGGTGTTCTCCCCATCGCCGGGCGTGAGGCGGTGTGAAAGCATGCGGTGATGACCGCCGTCGTGCCTCAAGCCGTGAGGTACGACGACGGTCGTGTCCGAACCATCCAAAAGAACCGGGGAACAATGCGCCGCACAGCCCTTGTACAACTGGCCCTCCCGGCTGCCCTTATCGGCGTCGTGGCCCTCGCTGGCTGCGCCGCAACCCCGGACGGCCCCACTCGAAAACCAAGCAGCGCCCCGCCCGTCACCGCGAGCCCGGCGCCGGTGGCGGAGAGTTTCACCAAATACGATGCTTTGCGCGCCGAACTCGTTGCCGCCCTGGAACAGAAACTGCCAGGGATCACATGGAACGTGGACAACCCGGCCCGCCTCGCGAAGTCGAGCGATGGCAGCTGCATCCTCCAAGCGGCCAGCATGAAAAGCAGCGCAGACATTGTTGAACCGTCGAACCACTTCAAGGAAGTCTTCACGGCCGGTAATCCCGTCCTCGGCAAACACGGATTCCCGGCATTTGGTGGCACGGACGACGTCCCCGGCGGCTGGGTGGTTGCCCGCAGCACCGACGGCTCGGGTGCCACCGTCAGCATCGAGTCGAAGAGCCCGGCGTACCTTCGGATCTCGGTTCCGGTGGACTCGGCCACCTGTGACTCCAAGGAAATCCCGGCAGGCTGAAGGGAAGTTCTGCCCATGGCCGCCACGCAGAAGCACGGATACGGTGGCCGTACAACCGCACAACTGACGAGGGGGACGCGATGCCGGGATTCTACGGTGCCGATATTGAACAGCTCAGGGCACTGGCCAAGACGATGTCCCGGCATTCGGACAAGATGAACTCCCTCTCCTCGGAGCTCGGGCAGCTCATCGCTTCTTCCCGCTGGGATGGACGCGACGCAGCCCAGTTTCGGCAGGCCTGGGAAGCCGAGCACCGTCCCATGCTGCGCCGGGCGGCTACGAGCTTGCAGACCCAGGCCAAGGAGCTTGAACGGAACGCGGACCAGCAGGACAAGAGCAGCGCAGCTTCCACTGGTACCGGCGATTCCGGGAGGGGCGATTCCAACCCGCCCGGCGATCCCGGCCCCTTGGACCCGAACAAGCCCGACGTCGACGTTCCCGGCGATGTCCGCAACGATCCCAGTGCCGGCGACCCTCGCGACATCAAACAGGGTCAGATCGGCGACTGCTGGCTGCTTTCCGGCATTGGCTCGGTGGCTCAGACGTTGGAAAAAGAGGGCAAGCTTGACGAGTTCCTCCAATCGCACATGCGCCCGGTCGGCGATCCTCCCACGCACTGGGTGGTGACACTTTATGAGGACGGGAAACCGGTGGACGTCACTGTTGAGGCCAAGTCGACCGAAGGCGGGGTCCGTGGCGCTGACGGGCAGCCCAACTGGCTCTCCATCTACGAGCGGGCGGCGGCCGAGCATCGGGGCGGTTCATACGACGATATCGACGGCGGCTACAGCAGCGACGCCATGGAGCTGATGACCGGGCGCTCCGCCAACAAGGACGGCGAGCTGGATCTGGACACGATCGAGGACAAACTCGCCAACGGCCAAGCGGTTTCCGTGGGGACACAGGACGTCAAGGACGACGACTTCGACTGGTTCTGGGAAGCTGATGAGGTCAAGCGCGACGACGTCGTCCCAAACCACGCGTACATGGTGGTGGACGTGAAGTCGAACGACGCCGGCGAGAAGGTGATCGTCCTGGCCAACCCTTGGGGGCCTTCCGGTGGTTACATGAGCGGGGACGACCACCAGAAGGCGGGCACACTGGAACTGACCGAGGACGAGTACAAGGAGAACTTTGATTCCGTGTACTCGGTGGACACCAAGTAGGGATGGCCGTGGAACAGCTCGTGACAGTCAAGCAGGGAATGCAGCCCTCGTTCGGGGACGTGAAGGTGGGCGTCGTGAAGATCGGAGTCGCCGACGGCAGGCCGGCCATCCAGTTCTGGATCCGCACCGCGGAACAGGAACGGAAGCAGGCCTTCCGCGAGGGGCAGTCGGTGGCCCTGCCGGGTGCCGGAACGTTGCGTATCGCTTCGATCCGCCCCGCCGACGGCAGCACGGAAGCCTCCGCTGTTCTGGCGTACGACGCCGACCGGCCCACCCCGTGAGGTGAGAGAGGAAACGGGAAATCCGGGCGGGACGTGAGAGAGGAACCGTATTTGCCGATCCTCGCTCAGATCACGGCGCGTTCCGGCAAACGCTCTCTCACTTAAGCCTTCGCGATTGCCTCTTTCAGCGCGCCGAGCACCAAGGTCACGGATGCACTGTTCGCGTTCGGGCCCATCATCCCGATCCGCCACACGGTGTCCGCGAACTCGCCGACGCCGGCACCGATCTCCAGACTGAAGTGCTCCAAAAGGTACGCGCGGACGGCAGCCGAGTTGACGCCGTCGGGCACTTTGACGGTGGTGAGGCTGGGCAGGCGGGCACCTTCAGCGGCGAACAGCTCAAGGCCCATTTCCTGAAGCCCGTCCTGCAGCGCTGCGCCGGCGGAACGGTGGCGGGCTTGGACGGCGTCGAGCCCCTCAGCCAGGATGCGGCCCAACGCAGCGTCGAGCCCCGCGATCATCGTGACCGGCGCCGTATGGTGGTAGGTCCGGGCGCCCGAAGCGGCACCGACGTACCCGCCCAGAAGCCCGATATCGAGGTACCAGGAACGGGGATCCTTGACGCGTCGTTCGAAAGCCCTGTCCGAAACCGTGAACGGCGAGAGTCCGGGCGGCACGCCCAAGCACTTCTGCGTTCCGGCGTATCCGACGTCGATCCCCCAGTCATCCGCAAGCAGCTCCAGTCCGCCGATGGATGTCACGGCGTCGGTGATGAGGAGGGCGTCGCCCTTTCCGGCGCCGAGTGCTGAGATGTCGGAGAGCACGCCGACGGAGGTCTCGGCATGGACAGCTGCGATGACCTTCGGATGCGGGTGTGCCGAGAGAACCCTCTCCGCGTCCACGGGCTGGCCCCACTCATGGTCAACCCGAACCACGGTGGCTCCGCAGCGCCGCGCGACCTCGCACATCCGGGCGCCAAATAAGCCGTTGACGGCAATGACCGCAACATCGCCGTCCGTCACCGTGTTTACAAAGGCAGCTTCCATGCCGCCCGAACCCGTGGCACTCAAGGGCAGGGTTCGGGCGTTCGCCGTTCCCCACACCGAACGAAGGCCGTCACAGACCCGGTCAAGTCGCTCAATAAACAACGGATCCAGATGCCCCAGCACGGGCCATGACAGGGCGGCCATGGCCTCGGGGTAGCAATTGCTCGGACCAGGACCGAACAGGAACCGGGAAGTCAATATGTCTTGCACGGAGCGCTCCTTCGACGGGGTTGAGGTCATTCTGCCGCACTCAGCGTTGCGGGGCCCGCTGTGCGCGCCAAAACCCAAACAGAGGGCGCAGAGCGGGCCACGCAAGGGAAGCTCCAAGACTTAAATGCTAAGGTTACTCACCATTATCGAAGCCGCTTCGAACGAGGGGAACGGGGAGTGACTACCGAAGGAAGAGAAACGCCGGAGCAGGGCGTCCGCGGGGAAGTCCAGCAGGACCGGTTCGTCGCGGGCCAGGACCTGACCCGGTGGAAATCCCCCATAGGGCGGGCGCTGGCCTCTGCCGCGCAACGCATCACCACATTCCTGGGTCCCTATGCCGCGCTGATCATCACCTTGGCGGTGGGACTGGTCATCGCCGTTGCCTTGGCGGCAACGTTCGGGGAGGTTTACGAATCCGTAGTGGATGCCGATGGTGTGGCCGGCCTGGACCACCCCGTGCTGGAGGCCGCCAAGGCAGTGAGATCCCCCGCCCTGGACGCAGTCACCACCGCCTACACGAACATTGGCGGCACAGTGGGCATGCCGCTGATCGCCGTTGCCATCATGATCTTCCTGGCTGTCCGAAGGAAGTCGTGGACACCGGTCATCTTAATGCTGGCTGCAGGGCTGGGTTCGCTCCTCATGACCATCCTTGGCAAGCCGCTCTTCGGCCGGACGCGCCCGGATCTCAGTGACGCCATCCCGCCCTACGAGCACTCGGCGTCCTTCCCCAGCGGCCATTCCCTGAACTCGATCGTGATCGCAGGAATCGTGGCCTATTTGGTCATCCTCCGCGTAAAAACTGCGAAAGCGAGGGTGATCACGATCGTCGTCGCGTCGGTCTTCGCGCTCACCATGGGCCTGAGCCGGGTCTACCTCGGCCACCACTGGTTGACGGATGTCCTCGCCGCCTGGGCCCTGGGCATCGCTTGGCTGTCACTGGTGATCACTGCCCATCGCCTCTATCTGACTGTCAGGACACGGCACCACAAAGCGGTACTCTCTTGACACCAGCCCAAGAACTCGGTTTCACTTTATTACGTATGCTGAAATAACAGTTCCATGATGCGGAAGCTAGAGGCGAAAAGCTTCCTCCTGCCAACCAAGCAGGAGTTCCGCATAGCCCACACCATGGATGCCAGCATTTGCACGAGGATGACACAAGCATGGAGCTTGCAGTATTCAACAGCGTTGAACGTGACGAGGCCGTCAAGGTCCTGACGCCCTGCCTGGACATCAGCCGCTGGGTGGAGACGATCGTGGACGGCCGCCCCTTCGCGAACGTGGACGAGTTGCTCAAAGCGGCCAACCAGGCGGCCGAACCGTTCACCCCGGAAGAGGTGGAGTCCGCCATGGCCCACCACCCCCGGATCGGCGAGCGGCCCAAGGCCCGGACCACCGAAGCCGCCATGTCCCGATCGGAGCAGGCGGGCGTGGACCCCGGTGACAACCAGACCACGGCCGCACTCGCCGAAGGCAACCGTGCCTACGAGGAAAAGTTCGGCCGGGTCTTCCTGATCCGCGCAGCCGGACGCAGCGCCGAGGAAATCCTTGCGACGCTCCAGGAACGCCTCACCCACACCCCCGAACAAGAAGACACCATCGTGGCTGAGCAGCTGCGGGAGATCGCACTGTTGCGGCTCTCCAGCCTGGTCAGCGAAGGAGTCGGCGAAGGAGCCAACGCATGAGCGTTTCACAAATCACCACGCACATCCTGGACACCGGCTCCGGCCGCCCGGCGGCGGGTGTCGCCGTCGTACTCTACGTACGCGAAGGCGAGGACTGGACGCTGGTGGGCAAGGGCGAAACCGACGCCGACGGCCGCATCAAGAACCTCGGACCCGAGCGGATCCCCGGCGGCGCATACCGCCTCAACTTCGCCACGGGCGCTTACTACGAGGGCCTTGGCACGGAAACGTTCTTCCCCGAGGTCGACCTGAACTTCACAGTTTCGGACGCCGGCGAGCACTACCACGTGCCGCTCCTCCTCAGCCCGTTCGCGTTCTCCACCTACCGCGGCAGCTGACCAAGTCTGCCGCCCGTAACGCCCTTCGGCACGCGCCGGAGGGCGTTACTTGTACCCAAACCCGGAAAGGTAGGCTGGAAGGCATGGCTTCCGAGGACACCCCAACCCCCGCACCGAACAACGAACCGCCCGCACGTCGCGACATCACCGTCCGCCGCGCGCCGAGGTTCGTGCCGTTCATGATCCTCGGAGCAATAGTCGGTGCGATCGTGGCCGCCATCATCGCCTACGGCCGCCCGGCCGATCCCGCCTTCGACGCCAGCACCGTCTTCGGCTTCTTCCTCGTAGCCTGCGCGGCCGGCGGCGTCATCCTCTTCTCCATCCTCGCCCTGGTCCTGGACCGGCTCAGCGTCAAGAAGTCCCGGCGCGCTGTGGTGGAAGCCGTGCCGGATTCCGTTCCGGATGAGGGCCCGGAGTACGACGGCGGCCGCTGAGTCGGGCATCCAAAGGCACCTTTCAGGAGCCTAAGGATGTGAGACACGCCGCATTTAGGGCTTTTCGACGGCGTTTCGCGCCGTTGGAGGGGTCACATAACCGGAGCGGGAACTTACCACGGCCACAACATGAGACAATCGACCAGTGGCACGTGGCGACGGAAAACTTTCTCATGATCTTCTTCCCGGCGAAAAAGGCCCCCAGGACGCTTGTGGCGTCTTCGGGGTGTGGGCTCCCGGTGAAGAAGTAGCAAAACTCACCTATTACGGGCTGTACGCGCTGCAGCACCGCGGACAAGAGTCGGCTGGTATCGCTACCAGTGACGGCAAGCGCATCAACGTCTATAAGGACATGGGCCTTGTGTCCCAGGTCTTTGATGAGACCACCCTCAATACCCTCACCGGACACCTGGCCGTTGGCCACTGCCGGTACTCCACCACCGGTGCAAGCCACTGGGCCAACGCGCAGCCCACCCTGGGCGCGACCGCTACGGGCACCGTTGCCCTGGCCCACAACGGCAACCTGACCAACACCGCCGAGCTGCGCGAGATGATCCTCCAGCGCAACAACGGCCAGCTCACCGGTGAAATGAAGCAGGGCAACACCTCGGACACCGCGCTGGTGACCGCTTTGCTCGAGGGCGAAGAAGGCAAGACCCTGGAGCAGACCGCCTTGGAGCTGCTGCCCAAGATCAAGGGCGGCTTCTGTTTTGTCTTCATGGACGAAGGAACGCTCTACGCTGCCCGCGATACCTACGGCATCCGTCCGCTCTGCCTGGGCCGCCTGGACCGTGGTTGGGTAGTGGCATCCGAGCAGGCCGGCCTGGCCACTGTCGGTGCCAGCTTCATCCGCGAGATCGAACCCGGCGAGTTCATCGCGATCGACGAGGAAGGTGTCCGCTCGCAGCGTTTCGCCGAGCCGACCCCTGCCGGTTGCGTCTTCGAGTACGTCTACCTGGCCCGTCCTGATGCTGCCATCGCCGGCCGCTCCGTGTACGAGTCGCGCGTGGAAATGGGCCGCCAGTTGGCCCGCGAGAACACCCACGAGGCGGACCTCGTCATTCCCGTGCCGGAGTCCGGTACGCCTGCTGCTGTTGGCTACGCCGAACAGTCCGGGATTCCGTTCGCGCACGGCTTCGTGAAGAACGCCTATGTTGGCCGTACGTTCATCCAGCCGTCCCAGACCCTGCGCCAGCTGGGCATCCGCCTCAAGCTCAACGCCTTGGAGTCCGTGATCCGCGGCAAGCGCATCGTGGTGGTGGATGACTCGATCGTCCGCGGCAACACCCAGCGCGCCATTGTGCGCATGCTCAGGGAAGCGGGCGCCAAGGAAGTCCACGTCAAGATCTCCTCGCCGCCCGTCCAGTGGCCTTGCTTCTACGGCATCGACTTCGCTTCGCGCGCCGAGCTCATCGCCAACGGAGCCACCATCGAGGAGATTTCCCAGGCCATCGGCGCAGACTCGCTGGCCTACATCTCCGAGGACGGCATGATCGGTGCCACCCAACAGCCGCGCGAGCGCCTTTGCACCGCGTGCTTCACGGGCAAATACCCGATCGAACTGCCGCACGCAGACAAGCTGGGCAAGAACCTGCTGGAGCGCACCGACCTCGGCGGCCTGGCTCCAGCCGAGCCCACGGGAGACGCAGTTTCCGATCCCTCCGATACCCAGGATCCGGCTGAGAAGCCGGGTGCCACGGGCTGTGACCCGGGTCCGGACGCCGAATTCGAGAACCTCCTTACCGACGCTGATCGTTTGACCGACGCCGACAAGAAAGAGTCTGTATGACCTCCGCATCCCCCGCCGCTGAGAACAACTCCGGTATCACCTACGCCTCCGCGGGTGTCGACGTCGAAGCGGGCGACCGCGCAGTCGAACTCATGAAGGACGCCGTCAAGGCGACCCACAACGCCTCGGTGATTGGCGGCGTCGGCGGTTTCGCTGGCCTGTACGACGTTTCCAAGCTGCTGACCTACAAGAAGCCGCTCCTTGCTACGTCCACCGACGGTGTTGGTACCAAGGTCGCCATTGCCCAGGCCATGGACATCCACGACACCATCGGCTTCGACCTCGTGGGCATGGTGGTGGACGACATCGTTGTGGTGGGCGCGGAGCCTCTCTACATGACGGACTACATCG
The DNA here is from genome assembly GCF_044749185.1 of Paenarthrobacter sp. NPDC089675. Lineage (NCBI taxonomy): Bacteria > Bacillati > Actinomycetota > Actinomycetes > Micrococcales > Micrococcaceae > Paenarthrobacter > Paenarthrobacter sp. NPDC089675. The sequence continues at coordinate 110,611 of NZ_JBIVHM010000010.1, forward strand.
CTTGCGGCAAGGTTGTTCCGGAGCGCATCGCTGACATCGTTCGCGGCATCGCATCGGCTTGCTCCGTGGCCGGTACCGCCCTGGTAGGTGGCGAAACCGCTGAGCACCCGGGCCTCCTGGGTGAGCACGAATACGACGTCGCGGGTGCCGCCACCGGTGTTGTCGAAGCAGACGCCCTCCTCGGTCCGGAGCGCGTCCGCGCCGGCGACGTGGTGATCGGCATGGCTTCCTCCGGCCTGCACTCCAACGGCTACTCCCTTGTCCGCCGCGTCATCAACCACGCCGGCTGGGCGCTGGACCGTCAGGTTTCCGAGCTGGGCCGCACGCTGGGCGAAGAGCTACTGGAGCCCACCCGCGTCTACGCAGCCGATTGCCTGGATTTGGCCCGTGCCTTCCCGGTTTCCGCCGGAGCAGCTGTCCACGGCTTCAGCCACGTCACCGGTGGTGGCCTGGCCGCCAACCTGGCACGTGTCCTCCCGCAGGGCCTCGTGGCCACAGTTGACCGCGCCACCTGGGAGCTTCCCGCGATCTTCAAGCTGGTCTCCGAGCTGGGCAACGTCCCATTGGCTGACCTGGAGCGCACGCTGAACCTCGGCGTGGGCATGGTTGCCATTGTTTCCCCGGAAGCAGCTGACGCAGCCGTCGCACGCCTCAACGAGCGCGGCCTGCCGTCGTGGGTCATGGGTACGGTTTCCGCCGACGCTGACTTGAACTCTATCGACAAGACGGGCCCGGACTACGTCCAGGGTGCCAAGGGCGTCGACGGCGGCGCTGTCCGTTTGGTGAACGCGTACGCCTAAGCGTCATATCGCATAAAGGAGCGGCCCGGCAGTTGGGATCAACTGCCGGGCCGCTTTTTTCTCGATGCCGCTTACAGAACCGCCGACAAGAAGGCCTTGGTACGTTCGTGCTGCGGGCGGTTGATGACGGCCTCCGCCGCCCCCTCCTCGATGATGCGGCCATCGTGCATGAACACCACGCGGTCCGCGACGTCCCGTGCAAAGCCCATCTCGTGCGTCACCACGATCATGGTCATCCCTGACTTTGCCAGGTCCTTCATGACACGGAGGACCTCCCCCACAAGTTCCGGATCCAGCGCCGACGTCGGCTCATCAAACAGCATGAGCTTCGGCTGCATGCATAAGGCCCGCGCGATCGCTACACGCTGCTGCTGGCCACCGGAAAGGTGCCGCGGGTAGGCGTCCGCTTTTTGCTGCAGGCCCACCTGTTCCAGCAAGACAAGCGCCCGACGCCGGACCTCGTCCTTGCGCTGTTTGAGCACCCTGAGTGGGGCCTCCATGAGGTTTTCCAGGACCGTCATGTGTGGGAACAAGTTGAAATGCTGGAAGACCATTCCGATATCGGTCCGGTCGGCGCAGATCTCGTTGTGGGACTGTTCGTGGAGCTTGTCGCCTTTGATCCGGTATCCCACCACCCTGTCCCCAACCCAGAGCAAACCGCCGTCGATCTTCTCCAAATGGTTCACGCACCTCAGGAAAGTGCTCTTTCCCGAACCGGAGGCGCCGATCAGGCAGACTACTTCGCCCTTCCTGACCTCCAGGTCAATGCCCTTGAGGACCTCGTGTGGCCCGAAGCTCTTCCGGACTTCCTGGGCCCGCACCAGCGGGGCATCGGTTGCGCTCGTGGATTCGGTGGTCATGATGCGTTGCCCTTTCCTGTAGCCAGCGGCGAGTGGACCCTGAAGAATTTCCGAAGTCGTTCCACTGGAGTGGGCGGTACGGTACGGGACGTGCCCCTGGAGAAGCGACGTTCCAAATAGCCCTGCCCAATGCTGAACACGGTGGTGATGATGATGTACCAGATGCTCGCTACCAGGAGCAGTGGGATCACCTGCAGGTTCTTGGAGTAGATAATTTGCGCGGAGTAGAGAAGTTCCGGCACGGCAAGCACGCTGACCAGGGACGTGGTCTTGAGCATGCCGATGAACTCATTGCCCGTGGGCGGGATGATGACGCGCATGGCCTGGGGCAGCACCACCCGGGTGAGGGTCTGGATCCGGGACATTCCCAAGGCGCCCGCGGCCTCACTCTGCCCTTGGTCTATCGACTGGATGCCAGCTCGTACGATTTCGGACATGTACGCCGCTTCGTTCAAGCCGAGGCCCAAGATTGCGGCGGCCAACGGGGTGATGAGCTGGTTGGCATCGAGGCTGACCCCTGGAAGGCCGAAGGTGATTTCCGGATACAGGGCGGACAGGTTGAACCAGAACAGGAGCTGCACCAGCACTGGTGTGCCTCGGAAGATGGTGACGTAGGCACTTGCCGAGGCTTTGACCACGGGATTTGCAGACAACTGCATGACCGCCAGGACCACGCCGAGCCCCACACCCAATGCCATGCACACCACCGTGAGGAACAGCGTGATCCCAATGCCGTTCACGATCGCGACGTCTCGGAAGTAGAGCGCTACCTTGTCCCAGCCGAAGCGCGGGTTGGTGACTGCCGAGACCACCAGCAGAACCACGACGGCGGCAACTGCCGTCCCTGCCACCCAGCGCCAGGGGTGCCGGGCCGGTACAACGGTGAATCGATCGTGCCCCGTTGATGTCACGGTAGGAGACATGAGTCCGCTCATCGGGAACCACCGGCCTCAACAGCGTCAGCGCTGATGGCGACTGTTTGGGGAATGCCGTACTTCGTATTGATCTGTTTGTAGGTATCGCTGACAACCAGTGCTTTGACCGCGGCCACGACGGCAGGCGTGAGCGGGGAACCCTTGGGCAGCGCAATGCCGACCGGTGTGGGATCGAAATCCTGGTCACCGGCAAGTTCGAACGCTCCTCCGGAGAGTTTGCTGGCGTATCCAGTGCCGATCAGACCGGACAGGACGCTGTCCACCCGCCCGGAAATCAACGCCAAATTTGCTTCATTCTGGGAAGGGAAGAGCTGGATGTCGATGGGTGCTTTGCCTGCATCCGTGCACTTCTGCGAGAAGGCAGGAAGAGTCTCGATTCCCTGCGTCGTGCCCTTCTCGCCACCAACCTTGGTGCCGCACAGCTTCATGGGGTCCAGGGAGAGATTCTTTGGGTTGCCCGCTTTGACCGCCAAACCCGAACCACTGCTCTGATAGGCAGCAAAATCGGCATTCTTTTGGCGTTCGGCCGTGACGTTGAAGCCGGAAATGCCGACGTCGTATTTGTGCGAACTGACTCCCGGGAGGATGGTGTCGAAGGTTGCGGGCGTCATGGTGACTTCCAGGCCGAGTGTCTCTCCCAGCGCTTTGGCGAAGTCGGCGTCCCACCCAATGACTGTTTTGTTGTCGTCCGCGTAAAACTCGTACGGAGGAAAAGTGGGGTCAGTGCCGACCACCAGGGTTCCCTTGGCCTTGATGTCCGCCGGCAACAGATCAGCTGCTGCCTTGTTGTAACTGGCGGCAGGGATCGAATCCTTGGGACCGGACGAGGCTGCGGATTCCTTGCCGGCGTCAAGGGAGGCCGTGGTACAGCCGGACATTCCGATAGCTGCAGCCATGAGCAGAGCACCGGTTCTGATGAGGTTAGGACGGGACATGGTTACCTTCCGGGGGTGTAGTTCCGTGGTCGACGGCGATGTTGACCAGGGTTGTACCGACGTTGACGATTGCGGGGTGCCGCACGATTGCGACTACTCCATCAATCGGTGAATGGAATTCTTTGGCAGGCCGGTCGAGCTCTTCCACTGCATGGACCCGGGCCACGACGTCACCGGCGCTGACCTTCTGTCCGAGGACGACCAGGGGTTCGAAAAGCCCGGCCATGGTGGAATGCACCGCTGCTTCGGCGGTCAGTTGGACCCAGTGGATCGGCCGTTCGGCGCTTTGGCTTGCCAGGGGCTTCGACTCGTCCTTGAGCACGCCCCAATGGCCTAGAAGGGAGCGGAGTCCTTCCTTGGCTCTCTGCAGGATGGGCACGGAGACCGTTCCGCGGCCTCCAAGCTCGGTTGAGATCATGGGGACTCCGGCGAGGTCAGCAGCTCCGCTGATGGAACCAGCTTTGAGCATGGGCTTCACCGCCACGCAGTAGGGCGCATTGAAGGCCGTCACGGCAGCTACTTTCGCGGCCCAAAGTTCCGGAGTCGGGCCAAGGTAGACGAACGCCGATGGGACGTACTCCGAAGCGTTTCCGCCGGAGTGGATGTCCATGACGTAGTCCGCCATGGGGATAAGTTCTTCGGCCACAATAGAGGCGATCTGCTGCGCCGGGCCTCCGGCAGCGCTGCCAGGCATGGCACGATTGAGATTGACGCCGTCCACGCTGGCAACACGGCGGCCCTCCCTCACGGCGCAGATGTTCAGGGCCGGCAGAACGATCAAACGTCCCGTGACATCCTCGGCCTGGACGGTGCGGATCAGTTCCTGCAGCAGAACTTGTCCTTCATATTCGTCGCCGTGCGTGCCGGCGATGAGCAGGACCGTTGGGCCGTCTCCCCCACCGATTACCGCAAGGGGGGACGGAATGACAGCGGCGTCATTCTCATTGTCCGAGTGTTCGATCTCCAAGTGACCAAACTGCTTGCCGACAGCGGCGAAGTCGATGCCGGGGATACGGGGTATGTGCAAAGTCATGGAACAACTCTCGTCAGTTCGTTAGAATTGGATTCACTGTATACAGTGAATATCGTGATGTAAACTACATAGACTTAAATGAGTTTTTTCTGATGAGGGGATGGGGCGAATGCCTGCGCAAGCAGCCAGGAAAGTGCGGCCACTGAGCGAACACGTCTATGACAGGATCAGCAACGACATCGTCATAGGAGTCATTGCTCCCGGCGCAGCACTGGTCCAGGAGCAAATCGCCGAGGAGTACGGCGTCTCCCGCACTCCAGTCCGGGATGCCCTAAACCGCTTGGTCCACGACGGATTGGCCACACTTGAGCCTGGGTCAGGCTACTTCGCCACTACCCTGACGCGCTCGGAAGTGGAGGAAGTCTACGAGGTTCGCAAGGCACTCGAGGTCATGGCCATCAGGCAAGGCGGCGCAAAATACTCAAACCTCGAACTCGCGCGGCTGGAACTCCTCATTGCCGAGGGCGCAGAGAGCACGGATGCCGAGCAACTGTTCTCCGCAACCCGCGCTTTTCACTTGTGCCTGGCCTCCACGTCACCCAACAGTTTCCTGCTGAAGACACTGCAGTCCGTGTGGGACAACCCGGTTCAGCGCCTTATCAGCCGCTCCTATCCGCTGGACCAGGACAAGCTGGACCGGGTCGCTGACGCGCACCGAAAAATCGTGGCCGCGGCCCGGGCCTCTGACGTGGACGCGCTGATTCCACTCCTGGATTTGTGCCACGAGAAGGACCAATAGCCTAAACCTGGATCAGGCTAAGCACTCCGCCCTGGGGGTCCATGATGGTGGCAAGTGAGCCTTTTTCGGGGTTGTCGTCGGGTTCCACCAGGAGCTCTCCCCCAGCCTCGACAGCCGCATCGGCGGCCTTGCGCAGGTCAGAGACTCCGAAGTAGACCTGCCACCCTGCGTCGTCCCCTTCTTCGGCGGGGACAATCCCGGCCACCTCGTCACCGTTCACGATCAGCGTCCAGTAGCTGCCGCCGTCGTCCTGGGGATATTCGGTGACGTCATGCCCGAAGAGCTGCTGAAAAAACCCGACGGCGGCCTGCGGCTCGGTAGTCAGCAGTTCGGCCCAAGCCAGGGCACCGGGCTCGTTGAACCGATGGCTCCCCGTGTGCGTGCCGGCCTGCCAGATTCCGGTGGTTCCCCCGCCGGGTGGTGACACGAAAGCCAAGACCCCGGTGTCGGCCACATGTTCCGGCCCGAACTCGAGCTTACCCCCGGCATGGACGGCGTCCTCCGCAACTTCCTCGGCATCGGTAGCGGCGAGATAGACGTTCCATTGCCCATGGGTGCCGGCGGCTTCCTGGAGCGGGTTTTGTGGGGCGATCACGGCTACGAGGTCCTGGCCCAGGAAGGCTTGCGCGTAACTGCGGCCATCCGGGGTTGGTAAGTCGGTGAAGGTCCAGCCGAAGACCCTGCCATAAAACTGCTTGGCGGCCGGCACATCCCGCGTTTGGAGGTCCGCCCAGCACGGTTCGCCGTGGGCGTAGTGTGTCCTGGCCGTCATGCCGATAGCCCCGTCATGACGCTGAAGGCCGCGCCGGCCGGGTCCATGAGGACAGCCATGCGGCCGATCCCCGGGACGTCGAAGGCAGGCGAGATGACGTGGCCCCCAGACTCGACTGCCTGTTCAACGGCACGCTCAACTTGGTCCACGTTGAAGTAGGTCATCCAAAACGGCGAGAGCCCCTCAATGGGCAGCTTCATGGCGCCGGCAACAGCCCGACCGTCAACCACCAGCTCGGTGTACTCCTGAAGATCCCCGGCCGGCCGGATATTGCTCGTACAGCCGGTAACGGCCTCGTAGAAGCTAACAGCCTTGGGTACATCGTCGGTCTGGAGTTCGTTCCAGATCATGGTTCCGGGCTCGTTCACCAAGCCTGATCCGGGGTGGCTGCCGGCCTCCCAGAAACCGATCTGCGCACCGGTCGGATCCGTGGCGAAGAACATCCGGCCACTGCCATTCGGAACGGCATCCGGAAGTACCACGATGGCCCCTCCAGCGGCGACGGCACGTTCAGCGGCTTGGTCGACGGAGTCCACTGCCAGGTAATTGGCCCAGTAGGAAGGCATTCCCTCGGGAACGTCGGGCATCTGCTGCATCATGCCGGCCACGTACCTGCCCTTGAGCTTGGCCATGTAGTAAGTCATGCCCTGGCCTGCGTCCATGGAGTCCAGCTCCCAGCCGAACAGCAGGCTGTAGAACTGCTTGGAAATTTCGATATCGGTGGAGGAAAGGTCCACCCAACATGGTGTCCCCTGCATGTACCGCTCAACCTGCGGCATGGTGTTCCTTTCGATGAACTGGCCCCAGATCAACTTAGTACCGGGCCCAAGCAAGGACAACGCTTTGAGCCTTCAACCCGCGGGGGTCCCATACAACGCTTAAACAAGAAAGCCCGCTGGGTACGCCAAATAACGGCGTGCCCTGCGGGCTTTTCAAGATGTGTGGCATCGAAGGATGCGCAACAACCAGGAAGTACGACGGCGGTACGTAACTCAGTGCCTGGAGGCACCTTTTGGTTACGACAGCTATCCGAGACGGCGGGTGTCTACCTCGTCGTCGTCGTCTTCCGCGTACTTGTCCTCGTAAGCCGAGTAGTCCGGCTCCGGAGGATCTTCGGGGAAGTGGCTCTTTGCACGACTCGATGGGCCCGTGAGCTCACGCTCAAGTGCCGAGTAGTCAGTGTTCGGGGAGTAGTACTTGATGTCCCGAGCCTGCTTGGTAGCTTTTGCCTTTTGACGGCCGCGCCCCATGGCGTGACCCCCTTTTGTACTTGGACCGGAGGTGGTCACCATGGCGATCGGTGAGGCCCCGGAATGTTTGGTCAATTTGTCGTATGTCTAGATTACATGGTTTCAGGGGTGACTGTGTGCCACCGGGAGCCGAGCCGGGGCCGCGCACCTCTTGAAGCACGTCCAGAACCTCCAACGGACCAACAAAATTGGGTAGAGTCTGCCTCAATGCGGCATCGGAGCAGGAGGGCACAGCACTGGAATGAGTCAGGACAACACTCCACCCCGGGATGAATCAGGTCCGGATCACGATGCGGCCAAGGTCCCGCCAGCCCCGAACGAACCCCCGGCGCCCATAGCGCCGCCCCCGCCGCCTTATGCTCCCTCCGGCGGATTCAATCCGGATGGGTTCCAACATCCGGAGGAGAACCAGCCGGAGCCCCCACACCAAGGTGACCCAGTCAAGCGCCAGCGGCTCGTGATCGGCGGAATCGTGGTGGGCGCCTTGGTGCTGATGGGGGTGGTGATCTGGGTGTTGCTGAACCTGCTGGGAACCCGGCCTGAAGCCGCCGTATCCACGCCCAGTGCCACCGCATCCCTGGGCCCCCTCCCGCGCGACACGGATTCCAAGGACTTCCAAGTGGGCGATTGCTTCGCGGAGTTCGACCCCAACGCCTCAAAAGCCAGGGCGGTGGCCTGCGACACCGAGCACAACGCCCAGCTCGGTGCCGCCTACACCTACCCGCAGGAGGGTTCGTTTCCCGGAACGAACGCGCTCAAGGAGAAGGGCCGCGAGGTGTGCACGGGCATCAAGTTCAACGCCGCAGCCAACGAATACAACACGCTGCTGAAGCAGGCGGTCTACCCCAGCACCAGCAGTTGGGAACGTGGCGACCGTCGGGTGGATTGCTTCATCGTGGTGAACCCGGGGAACACCATCAAAGACGACCTGTTGCAGAAATAGGCCGGCCGGTAACTCCGGCCGGCCTATTTCCTCAGGGCCTGTTTCCTACCCAGCTACTTCCGGCGAACCGAGAGCCCGGTTCCCGCAGGGGTACCGCCGTCGGAATTTTCCAAGGCCTCAAGCCCTGCCAGGGTGAGTTCGTCCACGTCCGCAGCCGTGTCCACCAAGACGGTATCGCCGTCGCTGATTTCACCGGCCAGGATTTCCTTGGCCAGCCGGTCGCCGATTTCGCGCTGGACCAGTCGACGCAGCGGCCGGGCACCGTAGGCGGGATCGTAGCCGGACATGGCCAGCCAGGCCCGGGCACCGTCGGTGACCTCGAGCGTGAGCCGCCGGTCGCGCAGCCGCCTGCTGAGCTCGTCAACATGCAGCTCAACGATCCGGGCCAGTTCCTCCACGGACAGCGGATCGAACAGCACGATCTCATCCAGCCGGTTCAGGAACTCGGGCTTGAAGGATGCCTGGACCACAGCCATGACCGCGTCCCGCTTGGCTTTCGCGTCCAGGCTGGAGTCCACCAGGAACTGGCTTCCCGAGTTTGATGTCAGGACCAGGATGGTGTTGCGGAAGTCGACTGTGCGGCCCTGGCCGTCGGTGAGGCGACCGTCGTCGAGCACCTGCAGGAGGATGTCGAAGACCTCAGGGTGGGCCTTCTCCACTTCGTCCAGCAGAACCACGGAGTACGGCCGGCGGCGGACAGCCTCGGTGAGCTGGCCACCCTCTTCGTAGCCGACGTATCCCGGAGGGGCACCCACCAGGCGTGCCACGGCGTGCTTCTCGCTGTACTCGGACATGTCGATCCGGATCATGGCGCGCTCGTCGTCGAAGAGGAAGTCAGCCAAGGCCTTGGCCAGCTCGGTCTTGCCGACGCCGGTGGGGCCGAGGAACAGGAACGAACCCGTGGGTCGGTTGGGGTCACTGATTCCGGCGCGGGCACGGCGGACGGCGTCCGAGACTGCCTGCACTGCCTTGGTCTGGCCGATCAGGCGCTTGCCGAGCTCCTCCTCCATGTGCAGCAGCTTTTGGGATTCGCCCTGGAGCATGCGGCCGGCGGGGATACCGGTCCAGGCGGAGATGACCTCGGCGATGTCGTCAGCCGTGACTTCTTCAGCCACCATCAAGTCAGGCTTGGAGCCACGTGCCGATTCTTCCTCGGCCGCCGCGTTGAGCTCACGTTCCAAGGCCGGCAACTCGCCGTACAAAATGCGCGACGCCGATTCCAGGTCACCTTCGCGTTGGTGCTTGTCGGCAGCGGAGCGCAGCTCGTCGATTTTGGCCTTCAGGTCACCCACGCGGTTCAGCCCGGCCTTTTCCGCTTCCCACCTTGCGTTGAGGGCGTTGAGCTCTTCCTTCTTGTCCGCCATGTCAGCGCGGAGCGCGGCAAGCCGCTCAACGGAGGCGGGGTCGGTCTCGTTCTGGAGGGCAAGTTCTTCCATGGTCAAACGGTCGACGGCGCGGCGGAGCTGGTCGATCTCTTCCGGAGCGGAGTCGATCTCCATGCGGAGCCGGGACGCGGCCTCGTCCACGAGGTCGATTGCCTTGTCCGGAAGCTGGCGCCCGGAGATGTACCGGTTGGAAAGCGTCGCGGCGGCAACCAACGCCGAGTCCGCGATGGCCACCTTGTGGTGCGCTTCGTAGCGCTCCTTGAGTCCGCGGAGGATGCCGATGGTGTCCTCCACGCTCGGCTCGCCAACGTAAACCTGCTGGAACCGGCGCTCCAAGGCGGGGTCCTTCTCGATGTTCTCGCGGTACTCGTCCAGGGTGGTGGCACCGATCAGGCGGAGTTCGCCGCGGGCCAGCATGGGCTTGAGCATGTTGCCTGCGTCCATGGCGCTCTCGCCCGTGGCCCCTGCGCCAACAACGGTGTGGATCTCGTCGATGAACGTGACAATCTGGCCGTTGGAGTTCTTGATCTCCTCCAGGACAGCCTTCAGCCGTTCTTCGAATTCACCGCGGTACTTGGCGCCGGCCACCATCGAGGCAAGATCCAAGGCAATGAGGGTCTTGCCCCGCAGGCTCTCCGGAACGTCACCGGCAACCATGCGCTGGGCCAGCCCTTCGACGACGGCGGTCTTGCCGACGCCGGGCTCACCGATGAGCACCGGGTTGTTCTTGGTGCGACGGCTCAGGACCTGCACTACGCGACGGATCTCGCTGTCACGGCCGATCACGGGGTCCAGCTTGCCGGAACGGGCCACGGCTGTGAGGTCTGTGCCGAACTTCTCCAATGCCTGGAAGGTGTTCTCCGGGTCCGGTGAGTTGACGTTACGGTCACCGCGGACACCCGGCAGGGCAGCAAGCAGTGCCTCGTGGGAAGCACCGGCGTCGCGCAGCAACTTGCCCACGGCGTCACTGCCGGCCGAAAGACCCAACAGCAGATGCTCGGTGGAAACGAACGAATCGCCCAGCTTCTCGGCCTCGTTCTGGGCCGCCTGGATGGCTTGCATGGATTGGCGGGAAAGCTGTGCCTGCTGGACCGAACTTCCCGATGACGACGGCAGGGCTTTGATGGCCGCACTCGCCTGGACGCTCACAGCGTCAGGATCGGCACCGGTGGCACGGAGCAAGGCGACAGCTACGCCTTCCCGCTGGTCCATGAGCGCTTTCAGGAGATGGGCCGGTTCCAGCTGTGGATTCCCGGCGGTTGAAGCGTTCATGGCGGCCGCAGAGAGGGCCTCCTGGCTCTTGGTGGTGAATTTGACGTCCAAAGAGAGCTCCCTTTCTGGAGTAGGACCAACTGGTTTCAAAGTTGAGTCTACTACGCTCAAGTTTGGATTTGGCCCACCGTCTTCCATGTTTGCCCAAGGCGAAACCGCTGTCCAGCACTCCGCGTAGGCTGGGGCCATGAAACCCATCGACACCGCGGACGAGCTGGACCAATTGATCGGCCAACCCTTGGACAGGGTAAGGAAGAAAGTCCGCCGCGAACTCAGCGCCTTCGACCGGCAGTGGCTTGCGGCCAGCCCCTTTTGCGTTATTTCGACGGCGGATGCCCAAGGCCGCGTGGACGCTTCACCTAAGGGCGATCCCGCCGGCTTCATCGAAGTGCTGGACGACAACACCATCGCGATTCCGGAAAGGCCGGGAAACAAGCTGGCGTTCGGCTTCCGGAACATCCTCGAAAACCCGAACGTAGGAATCCTCTCGGTAGTCCCTGGCAGGACGGACACCCTGCGGATCAACGGGAAGGCGCAACTGGTCAGCGATGGCGACTTCTTCGACCGGATGGTGGTCAAGGGCCACCGACCCCGGGTTGCAGTGGTGGTTTCCGTCGAAGAGGTCTTCACGCATTGTGGCAAGGCCTTCCTGCGCAGCGGGCTCTGGGACCCGGAGAGTTGGAATCCCGAAGCCCTGCCGAGCATCGCGGTCCTCTCCAAGACCTACGTCCAGCCGGACACACCCCTTGAGGAACTCGAGTCCTACTACGGACCCTCCTACACGGAACGCATGTACCGCGAGTAGGTTTCAGGCTGGATAAATGGACACCAGGGCCGATTTCACCACGAACCGGACCTCCATCCCGGGCTCCAGCCCCAAATCTGCCGACGCCGCCGGGGTGATATCCGCAGCCAAGACGCTGCCGGCCTCCCCCGCATGGACCCGGATCTGGTCGCCATGCGGTTCCAACTCCGTCACAGTCACCGGATACGAGTTGCGAGGGCTTCCGTGAACATCACCCAGGAAGACGGAAACTGCCGACGGCGGAAACGCCGCCACCCCGGCCTGGCCGGGCACGGGTGACCACTCGGGATCGTGCTGTCCGGCGAACAGCCGCCCATCCGGCGTCGTGATTCCCTCCCGCGCAATGGTCCCGGTGACGATGTTCAGCCCCGCGAGCCCGGCAGCGAAATGGCTGCGCGGGCGCTCCAGCACTTGTCGAGTAGGGCCCTCTTCCGTGATGCGTCCGTCTTCAAGGACGATGACGCGGTCGGCGAGCATGTAGGCGTCAAGGACGTCGTGGGTGACGATGATGGCTTTGCGCCCGGCCAGGACCCTCTTCAGCACCCTTCGGAGGAGCGGTGCGGCGTGGATGTCGAGCGCTGCCATGGGCTCGTCCAGGAGCAGCAGTTCCGGCTCGGCTGCCAGGGCGCGGGCCACCGCTACCCTCTGGGCCTGGCCGCCGGACAATTCCGCGGGCCTGCGTTTCTCGAGCTGCAGCGCGTCCACTTCGGCTAGCCACCTGCGCGCCGATTCCCGCGCTTTCCCCTTGGATGAACCCGTGCTGCGGGGCCCGAACGCCACGTTCTCCAGGACGTTCATATGCGGGAAAAGCAGCGCATCCTGGGCCAGCAGGGCGGTGCCGCGGAGGTGCGGTGCGCTCCAATGGCCCCTGCCGCCGTCGAGCCTGAAGAGTTCCCTGCCCGCGATCCGGGCCACGCCCGAATCCGGCCGCAGCAGGCCGGAGATGACGCCAAGCAGGGTGGACTTGCCGGCGCCATTGGGGCCCAGGACCGCCAGGGTTTCGCCCTCCTCAAGGTGCAGGTGGAGCTCAAAGTTCCGGGAGGGGAGGCTGGCCGAAAGCTCGAATGTCATGGCTGGACCTCCGCGGGTGCCTTGCTGCCGGTCCGGCGCCGACCGTAGCTCAGGCCAACCACCGCGACAGCCACGGCCACCAAGACCAATGACAGTGCGACGGCGGCATCGGCGTCGGTCTCGCGCTGGAGGTAAATCTCAAGCGGCAGCGTGCGGGTGACACCTTGCAGGCTCCCCGCAAACGTCAACGTGGCACCGAACTCGCCCAGGCTCCGCGCAAATGACAACACTGCCCCGGATGCCAGCCCCGGCAGAACCAGCGGAACGGTCACCCTTCCAAGAACCGTTCCCGGCCTCGCGCCGAGGGTGGCTGCCACGGCCTCGTATTTGTTGCCCGCCGTGCGGAGGGCGCCTTCGAGGCTCACCACCAGGAACGGCAGGGCCACGAACGTCTGGGCAAGCACGACGGCGGTGGTGGAGAAGGCAATGTGGATCCCCGCCACTTCCAGGGACTTTCCCAGCAGGCCCTGCCGGCCAAAGGTGTAAAGCAACGCGATGCCGCCGACGACGGGTGGCAGCACCAGCGGCAAGAGGACGAACGCCCGCAGCAGTCGCTGGCCGGGAAACGGGGTCCGGGCCAGCACGAGCGCCAGTGGAACTCCCAAGCCAACGCAAAGGAGAGTGCTGACCGCTGAGGTGCGGAGGCTCAGGCCAAGTGCCGTCAGGGACGATTCCGACGTGACCAAGGGGATGAATTGCGGCCAGTTCACCTTGGCCACCATGGCAACCAGCGGCAACAGGATGAACAGGGATCCTGCCACAGCCACCGCGTACACCCAGCGGGGAACACCCGTATAGCCGATGCCGCTGCGTCGAGTCATGGGTGCCTTACTTTGCGGGGTCGATGGCCGTTCCGACGGACGGGAAGGGGGAAGTGCCTGTAGCCGTGACTACGGGGTGCCGAAACCGGCGTCGTTCAGGACTTTCCTTCCCTCGCTGCCGGTCACCAACGCAATGAACGCCTGGGCGAGTTCCTTGTTCTTGCCCGCGCCCACTGTAGCAATCGGGTAGGTATTCACCGCCTTGTCCGACTCCGGGAAAGGGATTCCCCGCACCTTGTCCCCGGCCGCTTTGACGTCGGTGACATAGACCAGCCCGGCGTCGGCCTCCTGGGAGGTGACTTTGCCGAGGACATCGGTGACCGAAGATTCCTCGCTGACCGGGTTCAGCGTTGTGCCCGTAGCCTTCTCCACCGTTTCGGTTGCTGCGCCGCAGGGGACCTGGGGAGCGCAGACCACCACTTTGGTGCCTTGTTTGGCGAGGTCCGCGAACGATCCGATGTTGGCGGGGTTGGCCGGCGGCACCGCGATCTCCAGGACATTCGTGGCGAAATTGGTGGCCCCGCCGTCCAACAGCTTGGCATCGGCAAGCTTGGTCATGTTCTTGGTGTCTGCAGATGCGAAGACGTCAGCCGGAGCACCTTGGCTGATTTGGGTGACCAGGTCCGATGAACCGGCAAAGTTCAGCGTGACCTTGGTGCCCGGGTTCTTCGCTTCAAACTCGCCGGCGAGCTTGGTGAAGGTCGATTTCAAGGAGGCCGCGGCGAAAACAGTCAGGGTTCCGGAGGGCTTGCCGGCCTCACTGGAGGTGCTGCCGCTTGGGGTTGCCGGGCTGCCGGCAGAGGCACAGCCAACCAGGCCGACGGACATGGCGGCAGCAAGGAAGAAGGCAGCGAAGGACTTCGGGGCGGATCTCATATGACGCTCTTTCCTTGGGGCGTTTCGATGATGACGGTGGTGGCTTTCACCACGGCAGTGGCTACGGACCCGAGCTCCAGGCCCAACTCCCGGACTGCTTCACTGCTCATGAGTGATACGACGCGGAACGGGCCGCACTGCAGTTCAACTTGGGCCATGACCTTGTCCGCCGTGATCCCAGTAACCAGGCCGACGAATCGATTGCGGGCCGAACTGCCTGCGCGCGAAGAGTCGTCCTGGAGGTGGGACTGGTCGCGGGCAAGCCTGGCCAGTTCCAGGCCGTCCACTGCAAGGCGGCCGGCTGAATCCTTCCGGGCAGTGAGGGTCCCGTTCTCAGTCCAGCGACGGACGGTGTCGTCGCTGACACCCAGGAAGCGGGCGGCCTCAGAGATTCGTATTTGCGGCATGGAATGAGTCTAGATCCTCAAATGCGGCAGTGTTTATTCGATTCATCCGTAAACCAATTGTGACCTTACGCCCCGCCGAACAACTGCCGTACCCTGATCTCAGGCATTGCGCTCCTTCCCAGTTGCCGTGATCGTCACGGCAGAGAAGCCTGTGGCTCCGGGGCTGTGGTTCGGCGGTAGACGCGCCCCGATGACCGGCAACTGGGAAGGATCGTTCGCGTTTGGCCACCGGAAAACTACACTTTGCCCATGGCCGTCTACATCGATCCACCGCTATGGCCCGCCCACGGAACCGTCTTTTCACACTTGGTCTCGGACAAGTCGCTGGATGAGTTGCACGCCTTCGCAACCGCTGCCGGGATACCTGAACGGGCTTTCGATGGCGACCACTACGACGTTCCGGAACGCCGGTATGACGATCTTGTTAAAGCGGGGGCCGTTCCGGTGGAAGCCCGCGTGCTGGTGCGCAAGCTCATTGCCAGCGGCTTGCGCATTCCCGCCCGGGAGCGCAGCAAAGCTCTTACGGTTCCGCTGATGGAACGATGGAACAGCACCTTTCCCGGTCACGAGGAGCTGGGCTTGGAACTCTTGGAGCGCTGGGGTGAGGAGAGCCGGAAGTATCACGGCCGCACACACCTCCTTGCAGTCCTGGAAGCCTTGGATCTCTTGACCGAGCCGGCCTTGCCCGCCCGCACAGTGGCCCTCGCCGCATGGTTCCACGATGCCGTTTATGAAGGAGTCGCCGGCCAGGACGAGGAGGAATCCGCGCGCCTTGCCGAAGACCGCCTGGCCGCCGCAGGGCTGGCCCCTTCGGACGTTGCCGAGGTGGCCCGCCTCGTCCGGCTCACCACGGACCACAGCCCTGAACCCGACGACCACGCAGGAGCACTCCTGTGCGACGCCGACCTCTCAGTGCTCGGCGGCGACGAACAGTCTTATGCGCGCTACCTCTCCGCCGTCCGGGACGACTATGCCCACGTCAGTGACGACGACTTCGCAAAGGGGCGTTCCGCCGTCGTGCGCCATCTGCTGGGGCTGGACCCGCTGTTCCACGGCGACCGGGCCAAAGCCCTCTGGCTGGACGCCGCCCGCCGCAACCTGGCCGCCGAACTGGCGTGAGCCAAGGATCATGAGCGGAGCGCTATGAGCGAGCCAGGAGCACCGGAGCGGCAGCTGCCGTATTCGGTGCGTTTTGAGTGGGGGCTCGACGGCGCCCGCGCCATAGTGCCGCACGCCGACCTTGCCGTGGTGGTCGACGTCCTCTCGTTCACCACGTGCGTGAGTGTTGCCGTGGATCGCGGGGCGAGGGTGTTTCCCTACCCGTGGAGCGATGCGGCGGCCAGTGAGTTCGCGGCCCATCATGGTGCTGTGCTGGCCGGGCCGAGGGGTTCGGCGGGCCTCAGCCTTTCGCCCGTCAGCATCCGCCGCGCTCAAGGTTTGGAACGCGTGGTGTTGCCCTCCCCCAACGGTTCCGCGCTAAGCCATGAGTTGGCATCCTCGGCGAGGCAAGTGGTGGCCGTGTGCTTGCGCAACGCTGCCGCCACCGCAGATTGGGTGCACACCTCCCTGCCTGAGGACGCCGTGATCGCCGTGATCGCTGCGGGTGAGAAGTGGACTGGGGGTTCGCTGCGACCGGCTTTGGAGGACGAGCTCGGCGCCGGGGCCTTCATCGCGGGGCTCGCGGCTGCGGGGAGGCGAAACTTCGCACCGGAAGCCCAGTCGGCGGCCGCGGCATTCGACGCCGCTGAACCTCGACTGGCGGCTGTGCTCAGAGGGTGTTCCAGTGGCCGGGAACTTGTGGACCGGGGGTTCTCGGAAGACGTTGTCATTGCGGCTGAGTTGGACGGCAGTTCAGTGGTTGCAGTGTTGCGGGATGGGGCATTCCAGGCCGGTTGACACTGCCGCCTACACTAGGAGGTGTGACCTCCTACCTCTTACCGCACGCTCTGCCGGAGACCGAGCATGTCCTCGCCGTCCGAGGCGTCGGCGGATACCGGCAGTACCGCATCCCGGCCCTCGCCGTCAGCAGACGCGGAACCCTCCTTGCGGCTTACGACGGCCGACCAAACCTGGACGACCTGCCGAACACCATCGACCTCCTCCTCCGCCGAAGCTTCGATAACGGCGTCACTTGGGGCGAGCAGCAACTGGTCCGTACAGGCAGCGGCCTGAACGGCTACGGCGACCCGAGCCTCCTCGTGGACGCCCGGACAGGCCGCATCTTCATGTTCCAGGCTGCGGGAACGCACGCCGGCTTCTTCGAAGCCATAGCAGGGCTGGCGCCCGACGACGACGTTCAACACGCTGATGTCAGTTACTCGGACGACGACGGCGAAACCTGGCAGCACCGTCGGCTCACCGCCTCGCTCAAATCGGCCGACGCCGGGATCACGGGCCTGTTCGCTGCGGCGGGTCAGGGCATCCAAGTACACACGGGCCCTTATGCGGGTCGGCTGGTCCAGCAATACGTCCTCCTGGTGGACGGAGAAATCCAGGCCGCATCCGCTTACAGCGACGACCATGGGGACAGCTGGCAGCTGGGGGAATTCATCGGGGCAGGCACATCGGGGGTTGGGCCCAACGAGAACAAGGTGGTCTGCCTGTCCGATGGCCGGCTGCTGCTTCACTCGAGGGCCACGCCATGCCGGCTGGCTTCCCTTTCCGACGACGGCGGGCAGTCCTGGAGTGCCCTGGCCCCTGTTCCCGATTTGCCGGACCCCAGCGACAACGGCTCACTGACCCGTTTTGATGGGCTGCCCACCATTGATTCCTTGGCCAAACCGGAGACCGACCACTGGCTGATCGCCAGCAACAACCAAGATCCTCATCTGCGCCGGAACACCGTGCTCAGCCTCTCCCCGGACAATGGCGCTTCGTGGCCGGCCAAGCTGGTGCTGTGCGAGGGCAGTTCCGCATATTCCACGGCAACCCGGTTGCCCGATGGGAACATCGGAGTCCTGTACGAGCGGCAGGGCTATAGGGAAATCGTTTTTGCCTCCGTTCCTGCCGAGCAGCTTTATCGGCAGCTCGCATCCGTTCCTGCCGCCGTTCCGGCTATGGAGCCTCTCTCTTTCCACATGGAACTCCGGTCCGTCACGCCCGGCCGGCCAGAGGAGTGGCAGAACGCCGGCGAATTCCATGTGATCCCCTCCAACAGCGAGGGCCAATGGGACGTCCAAACCTGGAAGGAAATCGGCCAGGGATATAACGGCTCGGACCAAGTGCTGGGCACACGCGAGGCACAGGACCTCAACTACGGGCCCATTATTCCCGGCTACAAGGCCGGGGACATCCTCGCCTTCACCGGACGCATTCGGAACCGGGGCAATCAGGCGATGACCGGCGTCGTGCTTCAGGGACCGCACCACCACCAGTTCCCCGCCGTCGACCTGGCTCCCGGCGAGCACACCCTCTACTTCACACCGAGCTACATGGTCACGGACGCCGATGTTGAAGCGGGCGCGCTGGAACTCACCTTCACGGCAGAAGCCGACGGCGGAAGGTCACGTTCAGAGCGGAGGTTCCGGTTCGATATGCGCACCGGTGACGTGGCGGCTTCTTAGCGGTAGCTCTCTTAGCGGTAGTTGCTGGCGAACGGCCTGTTGGTGGGGACGATCTGCTTGCCAAGGGGCATCAGCGAGACCGGGATCAGCTTCAGGTTTGCAATAGCCAGCGGGATTCCGATGATGGTGATGGCCATGGCAAAGGCGGTGACCACGTGGCCGATCGCAATCCAGATACCTGCGACCAACAGCCAGATCACGTTGCCAAGCAGGGCGAAGACACCGCTTCCTCCAGGTTTCTCCACCACCATCTGGCCAAAGGGCCACAGGCAGTAGAAGCCGATGCGGAACGACGCGATGCCCCAGGGAATCGTCACGATGAGCACGCAGCAGATGACTCCGGCCGCGAAATATCCCAAGGCCAACCAGAAGCCACCAAAAACCAGCCAAATGATGTTGAGCAGAGTTTTCATACTCCCCATTCTCTCGTGGCGGACCGACAAAATGGGTAGGGGTCTGCCCTGACTCGTCCCTGACTTTCGCCGCCCCGATCCTCGCTCACATAATCACCGGTTTCGGGCGTCCCTCTCTCCTTTGACGAGCAGAAGCCGACGGGACGTGAGAGAGGAACCGCCGAAAGGCGACGGGAAGTGAGAGAGGAACCGCCGAAAGGCGACGGGACGTGAGAGAGGAAGCTAGGCCTTGGCGGCTTCGACGAACGCGCGGATCTTGGCCAAATCCTTCACTCCACGGGAGGACTCGACTCCGGAGGACACATCCACGCCCCAAGCGCTGGCCGAAGCCGCAGCCGAGGCAACGTTGCCGGGTTCCAGTCCACCTGCGAGCAGCCAGGAACGGCCGTCGAGCCCCTTTTCGCGAACGGACGCGTAATCCCAGGATTCGCCCGAGCCCGGCACAGCGGCGTCGATCAGGAACAGGTCCTCGCCCAGGTCACCGAACTCCTCCGGGGAGGCACCCATGGTGACAGCCCTGATGAGCCGCATGCCGGCGTCGTGCACCGCCTGAACGTCGGCCGCAGTGCGGTGACCATGCAGCTGAACCCAGGACAGGCCGGCGGTGCGCGCGATCGCGATGGCGTCGGCGGCGGTTTCGTGGCGGAAGACGGCGACTGCCCGGACCCCAGCAGGCACCAACGGCAGCAACTCACGGACAGTTTCCGGGCTCACTTCCCGCGGGCTTGAGGTGAGGACGAAACCGACCGCGTCCGCACCGGCGTCGACGGCTTCACGCACGGATTCGGGCGTGCTCAAACCACACACTTTGACGAACATTCCGCGCCTCCAGCCTTCCCGCCCTATTCGGCCCCTATATGACGTTAGCAAGCGTTGCCTGCCAACGCAGAACCGGGGGCCGGCACTAGGCTGGCAGGATGGAAATCATCCGCTTTGCCGATATCCGTCCCCAGCCCTGGCGCAATGGCGGCGGAGTCACGCGTGAACTGGCCAGCCACCCGAAAGTCGCATCGGAACAGGACGGAGCGTGGGACTGGCGGGTCAGCATCGCGGACGTCTCCAAGGCAGGTGACTTCTCGGAGTTCCCCGGCATGGAACGCGTCATCACCATCATCGACGGCGAGTTGATGCTGCTGACGGTGGATGGCTCCGAGCACCCCCTGGAAAAGTACCGCCCCTTCCGCTTCTCCGGCGAGGCAGCATCCTCGGCGACGCTTCCCACGGGCGATGTCCGGGACCTGAACGTCATTGCCCGTGAAGGGGCGTTCAAGGGCTACACGTCCATCGTGGAGATTTCCAAGAAGCGCCCCCACCCCGTCTTTGAGGGCCAACTGGCGGTGCTCTTGGAGGGCAAGGCTTCCGTGCTTCCGGGCGCGGCTGAAGGTGAAGATCCAGCTACAGGTGAAGCGGAGGAACTGTCCCGCTACGACGCCGTGGTGGGCTCGGACGTCCGCAGCCCGGAGATCTCCGGCCGCGGCTTCGTTGCCGTCATCTCCATCGACGCGGTGTAACCGTGCACGTGGTGACGTTAACCACCGGAGGTGGCCACCGCGCACGGGAGTTGCTAGCCTGAAATCAAGGTTCCGCTCTGGAACCTCCGGACGACGGTTCAGTACCCGGCACGCGACAAGACTGGCCAAAGGAAAAAGTCATGTCGTGGTTAATCCTCATTCTTTCCGGAGCCCTCGAGGCCGTCTGGGCAGCAGCGCTCCACCGCTCCAAGGGCTTCCGCAAGCCGGTCCCCACCATCGTGTTCCTGGTTTCGGTCATCGCCAGCACAGGCGGACTCGCGATCGCCATGCAATCCATTCCCACCGGCACGGCATACGCGGTGTGGGTTGGGGTTGGCGTCGTGCTGACCTCGGCTTACGCCATGGTCACCAAAGTTGAACGCCCGACGGCGGCACGCCTCCTGCTGCTGGCCGGAATCGGCGCCTGTGTTGTTGGCCTGAAGGTGGTGGCATAGCCATGAGTACGCACATCATTGCCGAGAGCCGCACGACCAAGACCGGCCTGTTCTGGTTGGTCCTCCTTGCGTCCGCCGTCCTCGAGGCTGTCTGGGCTACGGCCCTGGGACTGTCCAACGGTTTCTCCGAGTTGCTGCCCACAGTGGTTTTCGCGGTCACCGCAGCACTCAGCATGTTGGGCCTCGGCATTGCCGTGAAACGCATCCCCCTTGGCACCGCCTACGCGGTGTGGGTGGGCATCGGTGCAGCACTGACTGTTGGCTGGGCCATGATCAGTGGTGTTGAGCCGGCGAGTCCGTTGAAGCTGCTGTTCATTGCCGGGATCGTGGGCTGTGCTGCGGGTTTGAAGGCCCTGCCGGCTGACAAGGGCACCAACGCCGAGTAGCCTCGCGCACGCCCCGGGATCTCCGCCCCTTTAGATGACTCGCTGCGCATTAGACGTGTCCTGCCGTCGAATGCGCAGTGAGTCATCGAATCGGCTCAGCGCAACCAAGGAATACCTGCCGCGCACACGGAGTTCACGCCAGCAAAGGGCATTTTGGATACCTATGCGCATTGGAGATTCTCATGGCTGCAGTTCACCTTGGCAATGACCTGACCGTCAGCCCGCTCGGATTTGGCGGGATGGCCCTCACCCCGGTGTACGGGGGGATCGATCCGGAAGAGGGTCTCCAAACCTTGAGGCATGCCGTGGATGCAGGGATCACTTTCATTGACACCGCGGATATCTATGGCGCAGGCAGCAACGAAGAACTCGTGGGCAGGCTCCTCAAGGACCGCCGCGACGAGGTCCAAGTGGCCACCAAGTTCGGGATCGAGGGCAACCCCGCGGACGGGTACACGGGCGTCCGCGGGGATGCTCCCTACATCAGGCAGGCGGCCGAGGCGAGCCTTCGCCGCCTTGGCACTGACGTCATTGACCTCTACTACATGCACCGCCGCGACCTCCGCGTTCCGATTGTGGAAACCGTGGAGGCCATGGCGGAGCTGGTCCGTGAGGGCAAGGTCCGGCACCTCGGGCTGTCCGAAGTAACAGCCGAGGAGCTCCGGCAAGCCAACGCCGTACATCCCATTGCCGCGGTCCAGAGCGAATGGTCGATCTGGAGCAGGGATGTTGAGCAACATGTTGTTCCTGCAGCCAAGGAACTCGGTGTTGGCTTTGTGCCGTATTCGCCGCTGGGCCGCGGATTCCTCACAGGAACCGTCAGTGCAAGCGACCTCGGCGAAAACGACTTCCGCCACAGGATCCCCCGCTTCGGCGAAGGAGCCCTGGACGCAAACCAGGCCGTGGTTGCCGCGGTCCGGGAAGTAGCCGCGCAACTCGAAGCTACCCCGGCGCAGGTGGCCCTGGCGTGGCTCCTTGAACAGGGCCGACGCATCGGCATCCCGGTGGTTCCTATCCCCGGCACGCGTAAAACGCAGCGCATCGACGAGAACCTCGGCGCACTGTCCCTCAACCTGGGCGAAACGCATCTTGAGGTACTCAACCAAGCCGCTGACGCCGTCGTGGGTTCACGCTCCGCCGATCCCAACTGGGTGTCGCAGGGCCGCGAAGCGAACAACGTAGGCTGAGCAGATGGATTCGCTTATTCATTCACTGCGCGACGTCACCATCCGCAGCATTTCCGTCAGCGAAATGAACAATAACGTGTACCTGCTGACCTCCAAGGCAACAGGTGCACAGGTGTTGATCGATGCAGCAGACGATCTACCCGCCATCAAGCAGCTGTTGGAGGATTCCGCGGCGGACACACCCGAACCCACCAAGCTGCTCCGGATCGCCACGACGCATCAGCACTGGGACCACGTGCGTGCGCTTCCCGAATTGGTGAAGGTCGCCGGGGCCACCACCTCTGCAGGAGCGGACGACGCCGATGCGCTGCCCGTTCCGGTGGACGTTCGGCTCAGTCACGGCGACGTTGAGCGGTTCGACGACTTCGAGGTCCGGGCGATCCACCTTCGCGGACACACCCCTGGCTCGATCGCTTTCGTGTACCAGGATCCGGACGGGCCCGCCCACATTTTTAGTGGCGACTCGTTGTTTCCGGGCGGCGTCGGCAACACACAGAACGACCCCGCACGCTTCACGTCACTGTTGAACGACGTCACGGAACGGCTGTTCGACGCCTACCCGGATGACACGATCGTGCATCCCGGACATGGACTGCCCACGACCCTCGGTGCCGAGCGGCCCCACTTGGAAGAGTGGCGCGCCCGGGGCTGGTAGAGGCCTGCGTTGCGGGGCCTGCTCTGCGCGGTATTCCCGTAGCAGGGCCCACGCCGCCCGGGTTCCCTGACTGAGCTTGCGAAGTTAGGGGGGCGGTGGGGATGCAGAGTGGGCCTCACAACGCTGGCTCAGCGGCCGCGGCGCTCGTTCGAGGCCGGAGCCGACGCGCGACGGGGGCCGCTGCGGGCCGGACGACCCGAGCCGGAGCCACCGCGGCCGGAGTTGCCCGAACCGAAGGAGCCACCCGAAGTACCACCGGTGTTGGAGGACCACACGGCCTTGTTTCCGCTGGTGCGGGTGGTAGTGGTGGACGCCGAACGCGGAGCCGACGCCGAACGCTGGCCCGTGGCCGGACGACCGCTGCGGGCACCCTGCCCCTGCGAGCCCGGAACGTCGTTACGGTGAGTCGCACCCGACTTGCCGCGGCCGCGGGAGTTGCGCGCGACGTCGTCGTTCATTGCTGCGCGGCGCTCGGCGCGGCTCAAGTCCGTGCGAACCGGCTCGGCCGAAACCTTGCCACGTCCGCCGCGTCCACCGCGGCCGCCAGCCGTAGGAGCAGCCTGGCCGGAGCGGCGTGCACGCTTGCGCTGGGCATTGGCGCCGGTGGACGAGCCACCGCCCTGCTGCGGGAGCTTGGCGGCCAGGAGGGCAGCACGGGTACGGGGATCAACCTTGTCCGCGACGTCCCCCACTAGCTCGGCAACCAATGGGGAGTTGGCCGTGACGCGCTCGAACGAAACGTCGACGCCGGCTGCCCGCATGAGCTTCTTGACGTCCTGCTGCTGCTCGGGGAGCGTCAGCGTCACAACGGTTCCGTCCGAACCTGCACGTGCCGTACGGCCCGAACGGTGCAGGTATGCCTTGTGCTCTGTGGGCGGGTCCACGTGGATGACCAGTTCGACGTCGTCAACGTGGACGCCGCGGGCGGCGACGTCGGTAGCCACGAGGACGCGCACTTCACCGCTGGAGAACTCGGCGAGGTTGCGGTCACGGGCGTTCTGCGACAGGTTGCCGTGCAGGTCCACCGCGGGAATGCCGGCGTCCGTGAGGGTCTTGGCGAGCTTGCGGGCGTGGTGCTTGGTCCGCATGAAGAGGACGCGACGGCCTGCGCCGGACGCCAGTTCCACAATGAGCTGCTTCTTGACTGTCTGGTCGTTGACCACCAGGACGTGGTGTTCCATGGTGGTGACCGCGGCCTGGGGATCGTCCACGGAGTGCGTCAGCGGGTTGGACAGATAACGGCTGACGAGCTTGTCAACACCGTTGTCCAACGTCGCGGAGAAGAGCAGGCGCTGACCCTGCTTGGGAGTCATATCCATGAGCTTCTTGACCACGGGGAGGAAGCCGAGATCGGCCATGTGGTCGGCCTCGTCCAGGACGGTGACCTCAACAGCTTCGAGGGTCAGGATGCGCTGGCGGATCAGGTCTTCGAGGCGCCCCGGGCAAGCGATGACAATATCGACGCCGGCGCGCAGCGCCTTCTCCTGGCGTGCCTGGGAGATGCCGCCGAAGATCACGGTGGTGTTCAGGCCCATGGCTTTGGCCAGCGGCTCGATGGTGGCGTTGATCTGGGTTGCGAGCTCACGGGTCGGTGCGAGGACCAAGCCCAGGGGACGGCCCGGCTTGCGGAAGTACCCTGCCTCGCGCTCTGCCAAGCGGGCAACGAGCGGGATGGCGAAGGCGATGGTCTTGCCGGAGCCGGTGCGGCCACGGCCCAGGACATCGCGGCCTGCGAGGGTGTCCGGCAGGGTCTTGACCTGGATGGGGAATGCTTCTTCGATGCCGTCTGCGGCGAGGGATTCAGCAATTGCCTTGGGCGTGCCAAGGGCAGCAAAAGTAGTCATTACTTCATGTCTTTCGGGCGGTGTCCAGTAGCGGACATCGGCCCCCGACGCCGGTTGGGCCAGGGGTTCGCCGAGGAAAAGTCAGGTGGTCTACCGGTTCGCTGCAACAGCGGTGGCCGGGACCAAATGGAACGCGTTCATCGACGCAGGATGTGCCTCTCACATGAAAAATGCCCTGTTGCCCGCTCTTCCAAGCCAGCCTTCAGGGCGTCACCGCACATCAAGTGATCCCATTCTAGCAGTGTTGGAGCCATCACCGCGCATCCGCCAGCGTTGTGGGGCCTGCTCTGCGTGCTTTCGGGCGTTCAAAGGGCGCAAAGCGGGCCTCACAACGGGGGAGGTGTTATGGCTGGTTGGCGAGCTCGGCTTCGGCGTCCGGGGCTTGGGACAGCGCCGAACGGGCGGCGACCCGCGGCGCCACCAGAACCCCGACGACGGCGATCAACGCCGTCAGTGTGAAAACCGCCGCGAACGGGTTCGTCGTCGTAAATGTGGCGAAGACGAGCCCCGTGGTGGCCAGTGCCAAGGCCCCGCCCAGGGAATCCGAAATGGACATGGCAGCGCTGTTGAACCCCTGGTTCCCGGGCGTGGACAGCGCCAGGGTCATGACGCTGAGCCGCGGGTAGATGAGGCCCATGCCGAACCCCGCGAACAACCAGCCGCCAATCGCAATGGCCGGAACCAGCCCAAGCGCAGCCGTAACGAACGCGAGGGCAATGGCTGCCAACACCAGGGCGGCTCCTATCTTCACTGCCAACGCATCGGCAAGCCGGGAACCGAGCCGGCCTTGCAGTGCCGAGGCGCCGGCCCAGGCAAGCGCCGAGCCCGTCAAGGTGAGGCCCGCGAAAGTGGGCGTGAAGGCGTAGCGTTCAGTCAGCAGATACGGCAGGTAAACCTCGGCGCCGAAGAACGCGGCTGCAGCGAGGCCGCGGGAAAGTATGACGCTGGGCAGCCCGCGTCGTGCCGTCAACGTTCCGCGAGGCACCAGCGGCCGCACGGCAAGCATCGCCACGAGAAGCGCGACGGCGGCAATCACCCAACCGGCTCCCGGCACCTCAGCCGAGAGGTTCAGCGCGAGGACGGTCAGGGCAGCCAAGGCCGCCCAGCCCATCCGGCCGAATGCCCACGGGACCGGTTCGGTTGGAGCTGCAGCGGCCATGCCACGCATTGCCGGAACCACCATTGCCAACGCCGGAATGACCAGGCCCACGACGCCCAGGAACACCCAATGCCAACTGCTCAACTGGGCCACTACGCCCGCGGCAAACGGACCTATCAGGGAGGGAACCACCCAGGACGCGGCGAAGGCGGCGAAGATCTTGGCGTGCAGGGCAGGCGGGTAGACCCGGGCCACCAGGACGTAGAGGGCTACCGTCATGGCACCGCCCCCAAGCCCTTGGACCAGCCTGCCGAGGAGCAGCAGTTCCATGGTCCCGGCAGTTCCCGCGATCAACAGGCCCGCCACGAACAACGCCACGGACGCGTACAGCGGCGCCCGCGGCCCCCGGCGGTCGGACCAGTTCCCCGCACACACCATGCCCAGCACACCCGTTGCCAGCGGCCCGGCGAAGGCCAACGCATACAGGCGGGCTCCGTCCAGGTCCCGGCTGACCACCGGCATCACCGTGGTCACCGCGAGGGATTCGAACGCGCTCAAGAAGACCAGCGCACACGTTCCCACTGTGGCCAAGAGGTACGGACGGCGCAGGATACCGGCCGATGGGTTGTCAGGGGTCATGCACGCTACCCTAGAACCTCAACTATTGTTGAGGTCAATTCACACGCCGCTGGAGGTTGGATCATGCCGCAGGTATCCGGCGACGCCCACCGGGCCCTGACCGTTGGTGAGCTTTCTGAACGAAGCGGAGTTTCGCCGTCGGCCCTTCACTTCTACGAGCGCAACGGTCTCATCAGCGCATACCGCACCCCCGGCAACCAGCGCCGCTATGCGCGTGAAACGCTGCGGCGGGTGGCGTTTATCAAGACGTCGCAACGCGTGGGCCTGCCGCTCAAGGACATCCGCGAGGCCCTGGAATCGCTGCCCAACGGACGAACGCCCACCAAGCGTGATTGGACACGGTTATCCCTGCGCTGGCGGAAGGAACTCGACGAACGAATCGCTGCCCTGGAGCACCTTCGGAACGACCTGGACGGCTGCATCGGCTGCGGATGCCTGAGCCTGAAGTCGTGCACGCTGCAGAACCCGTCGGACGAATTAGGGGCGACCGGCGCCGGTGCTCAGCGGTGGACCACGCCGGCTTGACCCCTGCCGAAACGGCAACGGGGCTTGCTTGGGGTTGACGGCACCCGGCACGCTTGGGTCATGACTCAACACACCCACGACGGCGGCACCCACCAGCACGGCGACCAGCAAGGCCGCTTGAACCTCCACGAAGACGCAGGCAACGCCGTGGACATGTGGGACGGTATGTACCGTGAGCGCTCCAAGATCTGGAGCGGCAACCCGAATCCCCAACTGGTAGCGGAGGCCGGCAACCTCCCCCTGGGTACTGCCTTGGATCTGGGCTGCGGCGAGGGCGGGGATGCCATCTGGCTGGCCAGGAAGGGCTGGCGCGTGACCGCCGTGGATGTCTCTTCCGTGGCCTTGGAACGTGGCGCCGCGCACGCAGCCGAAAATGGCCAGGAAGAACGAATCACGTGGCAGCAGCAGGACCTGGCCGAATGGACTCCGGAGCCCGTCTTCGACCTCGTCTCGGCGCAGTTCCTCCACTCCCCCTTGCTGCCTTGGCAGGACTCCACGGCGAAGGCGGCAGCTGCGGTTGCACCGGGCGGCACGCTCCTGATCGTGGGGCACCACCCGCACGGCCTGGCTCCCTGGAGCCACCACCACGAGTCGGACATGTTCTACACGCCGGAGGAACTCGCGGAAGCCCTTGACCTGAAGACAGGGCCATGGACCGTTGAGGTACTGGAAGCCCGCGAACGCACTATCGAAAGTCCCGAAGGCACTCCCGCGACCATCCTGGACACCGTTCTGCGGGCCACGAAGAACGCTTAGCCCGAGGCTGCCACACCGAAACCCGGCCTCGGCACCTAAGCCGCGCTCCGGCGTCGTGCTTTATGCGCTTTCAGGCAGCAGTTCACCGTAAGGCGCCACCACCGTACCCGTCGCCGTCGAATCCGGGTTGAGCATCCAGCCGACCCGTTTTGCGGTGTTGAGCATCACCACGCTCTCCACGAGCTCCACCCCCGGAATGCGTTGCTGGATAGCCAGCTCCATTTCCATGACCTCGGCCAGGGTGCGCAGCCACATGATCATGGTGAAGTTGGTTCTGCCCGTGGTGGAGGCCGAGAATCGGACGTTCCTGATGGCCCTGAGCTCCGTGGCTGCTGCTTCGTGCTGGCCGGCCGGGACGTTGGCGAACCACTGCACGGTGACGGGGTAACCCGAGAATTTCTGCGCGATCTCGCAGCGGAAGGACAGCATCCGGCTGGCCAGTACGCGTCCCAGCTGGCGCTGCACGGTGGCCGGGTGGCGGCCAAGGGCACGCGCGATCTCGGCGGCCGACGCGCGGCCGTCACGGGCAAGGAACGGGATGAGGGCGAGGTGGCTCTCCGGCAGCGGAACCACGATGGCATCCGGAGCAGAAGGGTTGGCCGACTCGGGTCCTGCGAGCGCGCGGACAGCCTGTTGTTCGGCCTTGCTCAATACGTTGAGCCGCCACGCGTAGCCGCTCGTGTGGATCCGTGTGCAGAGGGCGGTGTGGTACTTGGTGAGCCCGCGGACTTCCTTCAGCCGCGGCAACAGGCCGGTACTGAACTCGTCCAGGTCCTGGGTGATGACTGTCAGGGTGAGGTCGCGGTTGCTCGCGGCTTCCTCCACCGTGATCACCTCAGGCAGGCCGGCCACGGCGGCTGTCACCTCAGGGCGGAGGTCCATTTCGCAATCGATGTCCACCATGGCCAGGCACATGTTCTTGGGGTCGCCCATGAGGTGTGCGGTGGTCCAAGACGCTCCTTGCGCCAGCAAGCGGTCCCAGCGTGCGGCCAAGGTGGTGGCGTGTACGCCCAGGACATCGCCGGCGTCGGACCAGCTGATGCGGGGCGAAATCTGCAGTGCATTGATGAGCCGCAGATCTTCTTCACTGAGTTCCATAGCTCTATTGTCCGTCAACGATGCATGAATCCTGCGTTTTCTCCCATTGAATGCAAATTTCCAGATGTTTCCGTCATTGTGAATCAGGTCACCACAGAATGGCATAAGGAACCCGTAGCCAAGCACCACAGGAGAACGAATGACCATCGCCGCCGACGCCAAGGAACTGCAGGACGACATCGTCCGCCTCCGCCACGACCTCCACCGCGAACCGGAGATCGGCCTGCAGCTCCCCCGCACGCAGGAAAAGGTACTCAAGGCGCTGGACGGACTTCCGTACGAGATCACCTTGGGCAAGGACACGACGTCGGTCACCGCAGTCCTGCGGGGCGGGGCGGCCCACGCTTCGGCGGAGAAGCCCGTGGTGCTGCTGCGGGCGGACATGGACGGCCTCCCCGTCCAGGAAACCACCGGAGTGGATTACACGTCCCGCTTGGACGGCGCGATGCATGCCTGCGGCCACGACCTCCACACCTCCATGCTGGCCGGCGCCGCCACCCTGCTGGCCGAACGGAAAGACCAACTGGCCGGGGATGTGGTCCTCATGTTCCAGCCCGGCGAAGAAGGATTCGACGGTGCCAGCTACATGATCAACGAAGGCGTCCTGGATGCTGCCGGCCGCCGCGTGGACACAGCCTACGGAATGCACGTCTTCTCTTCATTGGAACCGCACGGCCAGTTCGTCACCAAGAACGGCGTGATGCTCAGCTCCTCCGACGGCCTCGTGGTGACGGTCCTCGGGGCCGGTGGCCACGGCTCAGCACCCCACTCCGCCAAGGATCCCGTGACGGCCGCGGCCGAGATGGTCACCGCACTCCAGGTCATGGTCACCCGGCAGTTCAACATGTTCGATCCCGTAGTCCTGACCGTCGGCGTGCTGCACGCAGGAACCAAGCGCAACGTCATCCCCGAAACTGCCCGGATTGAAGCCACCATCAGGACCTTCTCCGAAGAGTCCCGGCAGAAGATGATGGTTACAGTACCCAAGCTCCTCAAAGGCATCGCCTCGGCCCACGGTTTGGAGGTGGACGTGGATTACCAGCAGGAATACCCCCTCACCATCAACGACGAGGACGAGACGAACACGGCCGAAAAGGTCATCGCCGGGATGTTCGGGGAGTCGCGCCTCACCCGCATGGCCACTCCCCTGAGCGGCTCCGAGGACTTCTCCCGCGTCCTCGCCGAGGTTCCCGGAACCTTCGTGGGGCTCAGTGCCGTAGCCCCGGGAGCCGACCACGCGACGTCGCCCTTCAACCACTCGCCCTACGCAACGTTCGACGACGGCGTCCTCACCGACGGCGCGGCGCTCTACGCCGAACTCGCCGTTTCCCGCATCGCCACCCTTTCCGCCAACTAGCCCCACCGCCCCCTTGGAGAACCCCATGACCACTACCGTTGGAACGTCCCCCGACGCCAAGGTCCACAAATCCCACGTGCGCACGCTGGTGGGAACCGGCATCGGCAACGCCGTTGAATGGTACGACTGGGCGATTTACGCCACGTTCTCGCCGTTCATCGCGAGCGCCCTGTTCAGCCAGGCCGATCCCACCTCCGCCGTGCTGTCCACCTTGGCGATCTTCGCCGTCGGGTTCGTTGCCCGGCCGTTCGGCGGCTTCGTGTTCGGCTGGATCGGCGACAGGATCGGCCGCAAGACCTCCATGACCATCGCCGTTGCCTTGGGCGCGGTGGGCAGCCTGCTCATCGGTATCGCTCCCACGTTCGCAGCCGTTGGTGCCCTTGCGTCCGTGATGCTCCTGGTGGCCCGCCTTATTCAGGGCCTGGCGCACGGTGGTGAGCTGCCGTCGTCGCAAACGTACCTGTCCGAGATGGCACCCAAGGAGCGCCGCGGCTTCTGGGCAACCCTCATCTACACCTCGGGTACCGCGGGAATCCTGGCCGGCACTTTGCTCGGCGCCATCCTGACGGCCGTGCTGAG
Organism: Paenarthrobacter sp. NPDC089675; assembly: GCF_044749185.1. Lineage (NCBI taxonomy): Bacteria > Bacillati > Actinomycetota > Actinomycetes > Micrococcales > Micrococcaceae > Paenarthrobacter > Paenarthrobacter sp. NPDC089675. The sequence goes on from NZ_JBIVHM010000010.1 coordinate 141,582, forward strand.
CAAGGATGACATGAGTGCTTGGGGCTGGCGTATTCCGTTCCTCATCGGCGGCGCGCTGGGCATCTACGCCCTGATCATGCGGGCCAAGATGAAGGAAACCGAGGCGTTCGAGGCAGAGGCGCCCAAGGAAAAGCGCGCCCCGATGTGGCCGCAGATCGTCAAGTACCGCAAGCAAGCACTGCAGGTCATCGGGCTGACTGTTGGCCTCACGGTTGTCTACTACATTTGGGGAGTCGTGGCTCCGAGCTACGCTGCCTCTACCCTCAAGATGGACCGCGGTGCCGCACTCTGGGCCGGCGTCATTGCCAACATCGTGTTCATCGCTGCCTTGCCGTTCTGGGGCAAGCTCTCGGACCGGATCGGCCGCAAGCCTGTGCTGATTCTCTCCTCGGCCGGCGCTGCCCTGTTCCACTTCCCCATGACGTGGCTGCTGAAGGATTCGCCATGGCAGCTCACCGTGTCCATGGCCGTGATGCTGTTCTTCATCGCAGGCAGCGCGGCGATCGTCCCGGCAGTGTACGCCGAGCTCTTCCCGACGCACATCCGTACCGTCGGCGTCGGCGTTCCCTACTCCATCTGCGTTGCTGCCTTCGGTGGCACGGCTCCCTACCTGCAGACGTGGCTGACCACGATTGGCCAGGGATACCTGTTCAACGTGTACGCCGTGATCCTGCTGGTGATCAGCATCGCGTTTGTGTTCACGATCCCCGAGACGAAGGGCAAGGACCTGACCGTCTGAGCTTCGTTGCGAGGCCCGCTCTGCGCCCTATCCCCTGGTTTTGGGACGCAGAGCGGGCCTCGCAACGTTAAACGAAGCGGTCGCGGCCTGCGCGGTAGCCGAAGAACGCCGCGAGGGCACCCACAACCAGGAACAGGATTCCTGCGGCGGCGAACCCACCGGTCGCCTGATGGAGTTGCCCCACCAGGAGCGTCCCCGTGGAGCCCACCCCGTAGCCAACACCCTGCATCATTCCGGACAAGTGCGCCGCCGTGTGGGCATCGCGGGTTCGGAGCATGATCATGGTCAAGGCAACGGCCGTGAGGGAGCCCTGGCCCAGTCCGAGCAATCCTGTCCAGACCCAGATCAGTTCCGTGGGCCCAAAAATGCTCAGGGCAAACCCGCCGCCCGTCATGAGCGCCACCACCAGGTTGATGGCCCGCTGGTCCTTCAACCTCGCGGCGAGCGCCGGCGCGAAGAGCGAGCCAAGCATTTGCAGCACGATCGAGACCGAGACGATCAGCCCCGCCGTCCCCCCGTCCACACCCCGGTCGCGCAGGATCGGCGCGAGCCAGGCAAACACACTGAACGACATCATCGCCTGAAGAACCATGAACGCCGTGACCTGCCACGCCACTGGTGAACGCCACACATTGACTCCGCCGTGCATTGCCTGGTGCCGGACCGCACGCTGGCGGACCGCCAGGGGCAGGAAAAGCAAAAGCACGACGCCGGCAGGCACCGCCCAGAACCACAGCGCCGATGTCCAGTGGCCGGTTGCCGAAAAGACCGGATACGTGAATCCTGCGCCGAGGGCTGCCGAGGCGCAGATCGCAGTGGTGTAGAGGCCACCCATGAGGCCCAGCCGGTGCGGGAAATCCCTCTTGACCACGCCGGGCAGGAGCACGTTGCAGAGCGCGATCGCCGCGCCGCAAGCCGCTGTTCCCACAAGAAGGCTCGGGAGGTGGCCCGCTCCCGGAAGCTCGCTCGGGCGGACCAGAAGGCCCGCCGTGAGGATGGCCATTGCCCCGAGCAGGACCCGTTCCGCTCCGAAGCGACGAGCCAGCACCGGGGCAAGGGGCGCGAAGACACCCAGCAATGTCACGGGCACGGTGGTCAGCACCACCACCGACCATCCCGGCAGGCCGGCGTCGGACGTCACTTCGGGAAGAACGGCGGAGAAGCTGGAGAATACTGTCCTCAAGTTGAGGCCAATGAGGATGAGGCAAACGGCCAGGTAGACCAGGCCGCGTTTTCCCTTGAGCTCTGTGGGAGCTGCCGCAGGCTGTTCGTCGATTTCGGCGTCGACGGCGACCTCCGGGAGGGGGCGCTTGCCGGATGTGTTTGCCGAGGCGGGCTTCTCTGAGACGGGCTTCTGGGAGGAGGTCACACGTCCTATTCTGTCAGCCGGTTCCCACGTCACTCCACGGTTACCATCACCGACGGCCAACCCGAAGCTCCGTCAGGTACAGGATCGGCTCGTTTGTCTGTTTGGACTTCTCCCGTGCCATCGGTCGCCCTGGCCCGGACGTAGTGCATTCCCGGCGTGGCATTCCATTCATAGGACCACTGGCGCCACGTGACGGTGGATGCTTCGGCAGAGAGCGTGGCCTCGGCCCATTCGCCGTCGTCTATCTGGACTTCCACCTTGGTAATGCCCCTAGTCTGTGCCCAGGCGGTGCCGCCGACAGCGACCTTCCCCGCCTTCAATTTGGCGAACGATCCCGGCACATCCACGCGTGCCATCGTCTTGATGGGTCCACGTTCCGACCATCCGCGCTCGGTCCAGTAAGCCTTGCTGTCGGCGAAGCGGGTGACCTCCAGTTCAACCACCCATTTGGTGGCGGAGACAAAGCCATACAGTCCCGGAACCACCATCCGCACCGGATAACCGTGTTCCAAGGGAAGCGGCTCGCCGTTCATGCCGATCGCCAGCATGGCGTCGCGGTCGTCCTGCAGGACCTCCAGCGGAGTGGACGCGCTGAAGCCGTCAATGGACTTTGAAAGCACCATATCCGCTCCATCCTTGGGTTTGGCCCTGGCCAGGACATCGCGGATGGGCAGGCCCAACCATTTGGCGTTTCCGGCCAGTTTTCCGCCCACCGGGTTGGAGACACAGGTAAGGGTGACGTGCGATTCAATCAGCGAGCCGTCCAAAAGGTCCTGGAAGTTAAGGGTGACTTCCTCTTCCACCATTCCGTGGACCCTCAATTGCCAGTCAGCCGCATTGATTTCCGGGACGCTCAGGGCCGTATCGATGCGGTAAAAGTCCTTGTTCGGGGTCAGCCAAGGCGGCACTCCCTCCACCGGGGACTGAACGCCCGCCGGCACCGCAGCCGCCGGCTTGGCCGGAGCAGGGAGCCGGAGGGCCTCGCGTGCTTGCGCTATGTTGCTCCGCGCGGCACTTAGCAAGCGGCCGCCAGTGGCCGCGATTCCCGCCGCCACGGCCGTGACGCCGGCAGCAGCGAAGAAACGACGGCGGCTGGTGCCTTGGCGTTCAAACCCGCCATCGGCGTCGGCTGCTTGCTGAGACGTGTCCAGCCGCCACAACGGCACCATGAGCATGCGCAGTACTCCCAGGCCGGCCAGGGTCCCCAGCACTGACGGGATAGAGTCCACGGGGCGAACCCCTGCGCGGGTCAGGACGCACGCCACGATGACTGCTCCCAGGAACAGCACGCCGAGGACGCCCAACGCCCATTTCCGGTAGGCAACCACGCCCAGCACGCAAGCCAGCACGGCAATGGTCAGGCCCATGCCCACGAACAGGGCAGCCTTGTCGTTGGTGCCGAACGTGGCGATCGCAAAGTCCTTCAGCCACGGCGGAGTGAAGTCGATGAACGTGGACCCCAAGGCAAAGAGCGGCGTTGCCCTGGCCGTGAAGTACGCACCGATCAGTTCCGCAACAGCGAGCACGACGGCGGCGGACACCACGCCTGCCAGTGCGGCCATGAAGTAGGTGCCTTTGGATCGGGGTGGGAGCTTAGCCATGTCAATGATTCGGAGCGGGCCGGCGCACGGATGGGTGGGACCACGGCGCCCCTCCCCGGCCAGGATCTCCATTCCCCGGAAAGACCCGTTGGCTGGAACCAAAGTATTCTTGAATGGACATGAGTGATACTCCAGATTCCCCGCGCCCCATTACCCCCGGCAGCCAGGCTTCCTACGGCACGTACGGCGGCAGGCCCGTCAGTTTCGTGCGCCGCGGCACGCGCCTTCAGGGACGCAGGCAGGCCGCTTGGGAAGAGCACGCCGAACGCTGGGCCATCCAGGTCCCGCGGCACGTCGCCAACACCTCCGTGCACCCGGACTATGTCTTCGACGCCGAGGCAGTGTTCGGCCGGAAAGCTCCGCTGATTGTTGAAATCGGTTCGGGCCTGGGCGACGCCGTGGTGCACGCGGCCGAGCAGAACCCGGACAAGGACTTCCTGGCCGTGGAGGTCTACACGCCGGGACTGGCCAACACCATCATGAAGATCAACAGCCGCGGGCTGACCAACGTCCGTGTGGTGGAAGCCAACGCCCCTGAAGTCCTCGAATCCATGCTTCCGGCCGGTTCCGTGAGCGAACTCTGGGTGTTCTTCCCGGATCCCTGGCACAAAGCCCGCCACCATAAGCGCCGGCTGATCCAGCCGGCATTTGCGGCCGTTGCAGCCAAGGCCCTGAAGAAGGGCGGCTACTGGCGCATCGCCACGGACTGGTCCAACTACGCAATCCATGTCCGCGAAGTCCTCGCCGGATCCACCGAATTCGAGAACATGCACGAAGGCGAGCGCAGCGGCGAGGAGAGCCCCCTGACGCACGTGTGGCAATCCGGCGTCGAATCCGTGGTGGGCGGCGCACCCGTCAAGGAAGGCCGGGCGCCCGTCAGTACCGAGCACACCGGGCCGAACCAGGGCATCGACGAGGTGGGCGGCTGGGCACCACGTTTCGATGGCCGGATCCGCACCAGCTTCGAGAACAAGGCGCACGAAGCCGGTCGCATGATCTTCGACCTCACCTACCGCAAGATCTAGCCCGGGACTTTTTGGGGGGAAGCATGAACTACCAGCCGCCGGCAGAGCACTACCAAAAGCCACCACGTACGGGGACGCCCGGGTTGGGTGCGGGTATCACCAGCATCGTCAGTGCCGTGCTCTCCCCTGTGGCAGCCGTGGTCAGCATCCCCCTTGGCATCGCGGCCTTCGCGTCATCGGTGAGCAGGTACAACCAGGGAAATGACGCGTGGTGGGTGGGAGCTCTGGCATTCGCCGCCGCCGCGGTACTGCTGGCCATTACGGCGATGGTTTCCGGACTGTTTGCAGTGTTCCGCTCGGGACGCATGAACGCCGGGCGCATCACGGGCATCATCGGCTTATCCATCATGGCCGTAAATGTGTTTGGTGTTGCGTTCCTGGTGATCCTGCTGCTCGGTTCGGGACAGGGCGCCTGACATGCCACAAGTACGCGCGGAGCGGTTCATTCGGCTGGACCCGGAAACCACGTTTGCCCTCTCCCAAACCACGGGAACGTTCAGGCTCAAATGGGACCCCTTCATTTCGGCGCAGTCCTTCGTTGACGGGGCGGCGAAGGCCGGCAAAGGTGTCCGCACCAGGACCGTTTCCCGCATGGGCCTCAAGATGGTCACCGAGTATGTTTCCTACGTCCCGCCCCGGAACGTAGGCATGACCATGGTTGCCGGGCCTTGGTTCTTCCGTAACTTCGGCGGTGGCTGGCGTTTCACCCCCGAGGACGGCGGGACCCGTGCGGTTTGGAAATACACGTTCTCCTGCAGGCCTGCCTGGCTGGGCCCGGTCGCGGAGAAGATCGGCATGCTGGTGCTTGGCCGCGAGATCGAACGACGGATCGAAGCCTTTGCCCGTGCATGCGAGGATCCGGAACTCGTCGCCGAACTCCAAGCCCCATCAGGGAACCGAGATTGAGGCAACCGTCTTGTCGGACTCGTCCCTGAGCTCCACCCCTGCGATGCCTGTCAGCTGCACCGGGGTGGCACCGGTGATCTTAATGCGCCCGCTCGGGGTGGCAGTCCATCCGCAGGTCCGCTCCTCGGCACCATCGCGGCCTTTCACCCACAGGTAAAGCGTCCCCTCCAGGGGCATACTGCGGCCCTCGACATCCAACTCCGTGCCCCAGGTCTTCTTCACCATGCCCACCGTGAGTTGCAGGCCGTTCCCGGACTCCACGGAGTAGGTGGCATCAGGCTTAGGTGGCTGGTTCAGCAACGGCCCGGCGAGGAAACCCAAAGCCAGGCATGCAGCAGCCACCGCACCAACAACAGCGGCCCACCGCCGTCGTGATTTCCGCCTGCGGGCCGACAAGTCCACCAGCAGTGCTTGCGGTGCGGGTTCGATGGGTGCGAGCGGCTGCGTGCCGCCGGAGGTTGTGAGGGCGACGGCGTCAGCGGCCGGGACTGCGTCCAGCAGCGCAGGGAGGCTCTCGAGTCCTTCCAGTTCCTGCCGGCACTCGGCGCAGCCGTTGAGGTGGTCTTCGAAGGCCCGGGCTTCCTCCGGTTCCAGGCCACCCAGCAGATAGGCGCCCAGCAATTGGTGGACGGTCTCGCCGTTCATCGTTCCACCCCCATTTCATCAAGGATCGTTCGGAGGGCCTTCACAGCGTAGAAAGCCCTTGATTTCACGGTGCCCGCAGGAATATTCAGCTGCAACGCGGCCTCGACCACGGTGTACCGCTGGTAGTGCAAGGCCACCAGTACCTCGCGGTGTTCGTGGCTCAACCGCAGCAACGCCTCTTCCATGAGCACGCGGTTGAGGAGTTCGTCCACTCGTTCCGTGGCGGCATGGTCGGGGAGGTCGTGCTCGCCGGTTTCGTTGGGGCGGCGTTGGGACTTCCGGTAATTGTCGATGATCACGTTCCTCGCGGTCCTGAACAGGTAGCTGCGCAGGCTTCCGGTGATCTGCGGGGCGTGCTGCCACACTTTGAGGATGGTTTCCTGCACCACGTCGTCGGCCAGGTTTGCGTCAGGCGTGCAGCTGAGGACGAAGCGTTTCAGGGCTACGCCGTGGTCGCGGTAAATCGCTGCCACCACGTCCTCGTCCAACGGCATAGCCACCTCCTTCGCTGTGTCACCCCATACGACGCCCCTCGTCCCGAAAAGGTTCACCTTGAACCATTCTTGCGCGGCCGGCGTCGTACGGGTTAGCGCCGACCCGTCCGGCCGGCTCGTCAAAGGAGCTAAGGATGAAAAAGCAACTCAGCCTGGGAATCGGGGGACTCTTCCTCGCCGCCGCTTTGGCAGGATGTGGCGGGAGCCCGGGTACGTCCACCTCTTCAGCGTCGGCACCGCCTTCGTCGTCGTCGTCTGCGGCTTCCTCCACTCCTGCCGCAGCCGCGGACATGAAGACCGCGTCATCCAGTGCCGGCCAGATCGTGGTGGACAGCCAGGGCAAGAGCCTCTACGTCTTCACCAAGGACGTTAAGGACTCCGGAACCAGTGCCTGCACCGGAGCCTGCCTCGCGGCGTGGCCGGTATTTACGACGACGTCGGGCACTCCCACCGTTGACGGCGTCACCGGCAAGGTGGGAACCATTGCAACGCCTGACGGGAAGAAGCAGGTAACCCTCAACGGCATGCCCCTGTACTACTACGCCAAGGACAAGGCCCCCGGCGATGTCGCGGGCCAGGGCGTGAGCAACGTTTGGTACCTGGTAAGCCCGAGCGGGGAAATGATCAAGGGGGCTGCGTCCACGGGTTACTGAGGTCGCGGGAAACCAACCGTCCTCGCCGAGTTCGTGGGAATCCTGCCAGCAAGCCGGAAATTCCCTGTGTGTCAGGCTGTCGTGTGACAGGTTGTGTGTCGCTCGCGGTCTGACGCACAGGGCGGGGAAAGGTCCGTCATGGATTTTGTTATTCCCTTGCGTGCTTCGAAGCGGAGTCAGTTCACTTTGGCTCAGAAAC